>DUCO01000040.1:0-200110 GCA_012959765.1 Dehalococcoidia bacterium
GCTGGTGAGCCAGTCGACCTGACTGCGCCTTACTCCACCGATGATTCTGGAACTGACCCTGACGTCGTACCTGGCGCAAGCACTGCAACGATCATTTCGTATGCAGATGAGAACCAGCGTATGTCCGATATTGCATGGTCACAGACTTTCATCGGCACGAACAACGGTGATTCTTTGCTCGAAGATGGTGAAAAAACTGAAATTACAGTTTGGCTAATGGATCGTGCGACAGCCACAGCTGTCGGTTCAGACGATTCAATTGACTACACAGAGGCAACTCCGGTAACGGTGGTAGTGCTTCGGGTTTGACTGCAACAGACAACCTCGTAGTAAAAAACACCAGATTCGTACTGGAACTGACGCCACAGCTCGGTGCGCCGTTGACAGTTCAGCGTGCGATTCCGCCTGCCCTTCGGAACGTAATGAACCTGAACTAAAAACCTTCAGGAACGTTACAGAAGCTCTTATGTAGTGCATCTAGGAGTGTCCCGGCCGGATCTCTCCAAGACCACAGGCCATCTTCAGGCCAGCCGTACAGCGCATCAGGCTTTCCCCACTCAGTAGGTACTGAGCGGGTGCCCCGAAGATTCAAATGCCCTTCTCCTCCGGCGAGAAGGGCATTTGCTGTTTTAATCCGTCTGTGGTGTCGAAGGTACGGTTCAGGATTTGTCACAAGCTTCATGTAGCATGGCGTCTTCTCGTCAGAGCATCATTTGTTCGAGAAGTCAGATCACAAAATACGTACCAAATCTAGGAGCCGTACGGATGGGGAATCTCGAAGGAAAAGTTGCGATAGTCACAGGTGCAGGATCGGTAGACAGTGGTGCTGGTGCCGGCGATGCGATTTCCATTCTTTATGCCCGGCAAGGTGCGAGCGTAGTTCTTTTCGACATCGACGCGGTCAAGGCGCAGCGCACACTCGACGCCATTGAGAGCGAAGGCGGTAAGGCCGTCATTTTCGAGGGCGACGTGACAATCGCATCCGACTGCGAAAAAGCAGTAAAAACTGCCGTTGAGCAGTTCGGCGGTGTGCATGTTCTGGTGAACAACGTTGCCATTATCGCTCCAGGAACGGTTGTCGACGTAACGGAGGAGGACTGGGACAAAGTTTTCGCCGTGAACGTCAAGTCAATGATGCTAATGAGCAAGTATTGCATTCCGGAAATGATCAAAGCGGGTGGCGGTTCAATAATCAACTTTTCATCGAATGAAGGCCTGCGTGGACAGGACTGGCTCCCCGTTGTCGCATATTCAACTTCTAAAGGTGCAGCAATCACGCTGACTGCATCGATGGCTGTGCAGCACGGTAAAGACAATGTTCGTGTGAACTGCATTGCTCCGGGGATGATGTATACGCCAATGATTGCTCCGCACATATCGGACGAGGTCAGAGATTTGCGCCGCAGAGGTGCACCTCTTGGAGTTGAAGGTAATGCCTGGGATGTTGCAAATGCCGCGGCATTTCTAGCCAGCGATGATGCTCGCTGGATCACCGGTGTCACCCTCCCCGTCGATGGCGGGCTTCTCGCAACTCAGTCGCTATCGCTTGTAAATCGCTTCATCGAATAGTAGGGCAGCTGTAGATTCTCTACTCAGTCAATATTTTCGCTAAGTTCTGTAGAAACCCACTAAGATCGTCGTCAGGAGACGAAATTTGCCGTCAATCAAATCCGAAGAAAACGTATCGGCAGAAATGAGAGACGGAACCATCCTGAAGGCCGATATATATCGACCGGACGATGGCGGTCGTCACCCTGTACTCATTCTCCGAACCCCCTACTGGAAACTAAACCCTCGCTACATCAAAACTGCAAGGAACCTCGCTGAGCGCGGTTACACGGTTATTTGCCAGGACATGCGGGGCCGATACGACTCCGAAGGCGAGTTCCTGTGGCAGTTCATGGACAACTCGCTGACAGGAGACGCTGAAGATGGCTATGACACCGTCGAGTGGGCAGCAAACCTTGCATCCTCCGATGGACAGGTTGGAACGTGGGGCCATTCCTACGACGGCTGGACATCGTGGCGTATGGCAGAGCTACAACCGCCTTCGCTAAAGGCCATTCACGCCAGCGGCATGGGCACCGATTCGCTGGAGATGAACTTTGGTATTTTCGAAACGGGTCGCAGGCTCGAATGGACCTACATGATGGCCGCCGATATGAGACGGCGCGCCGGCGTGAAGCATGGCCCCCACTCACCTGTCGACGCCGTAAATCAGTGGCGGGCGATCGAGCGTGGCAAGTGGATATGGTATTTGCCGTTAGAAAATATTCCAGAAGATCCGTTTTCGACATTGTCGGGTCAGCTAAAGCCGTTTTTCCGAGAACAGAATGTCGAAATGTGGGACTTCAAAAAGGTTCACCCGAAGGTAAACATACCGGCAGCGATGTTCACAGGTTGGTGGGATCGGGTGATCGGTACGGTCAACCAGTTCTCCGGGCTAGAAACAAACGGCCCTGAGCACCTACGAGGTCAACACAGACTCGTCGTAGGACCGTGGTCGCACATGATGACCACTCTCAATCGCGATCTGGGTCCTATCGACTACGGCCCACAGGCCGAAGAGACGTGGGAGAACTTGATCCTTCGCTGGTACGACTACCAATTCAAGGGAATCGACGATGGTATTGGCACTGAACCGGGAGTGAAGCTGTTCATCCTTGGAGCCAACGAGTGGACGTTCGAAGACGAGTGGCCGATAAAACGCGCTGAGACCGTTCCGTACTATCTGCACAGCGAAGGTTCTGCAAACACTCCGGCTGGTGATGGGTCACTTTCACACGATCAGCCCTCTGGGGAGCGACCTGACACGTATTCATACGACCCTCGTGATCCGGTAATGAGCGTGATGGACATCGATGCCCAGCCTATGCCCAGAGACCAGGCACCGCTGGATGGGCGTCAGGACGTGCTCGCCTACCAAACCGCCCCATTCGAGGCGGTTACTCGCTTCGTGGGCCCTGTCGAGCTTGAGCTATGGGCGGCTTCGGATGCTCCCGACACCGATTGGACCGCAAAGCTTGTACTTGTTACCGAAGCCGGTTTAGCCGTGAATCTGACATACGGAATCATGAGAGCACGATATCGTTCCGGGTTCGACCAGGAGGTTCTGCTCGACGATGACTCCCCGGTTATGTACACCATCAAGTTGAACCCGGTCGGGATAGAGATTCAGCCCGGGCAGCGGTTGCGGTTGGACATTTCGAGCTCAGACTTTCCGAATTTCGACAGGAACCACAACACCGGTAAAGACTTCTGGACCGATGCCGAGCTCAAAGTAGCGCGGCAAACCGTGTTCCACAATTCGGAAATGCCGTCGCTGTTGTTACTGCCGCTAGTCGCTACAAAGTAGTCGTTAGGTGCTCGAAGCGGGAACGCCCGTGATGTCGTCGGCATTGCCTGCGATGTCATCGAACGACGTGTAGTTCGTCTGCCAGAGCTGTGCGTAGAGCCCTCCGGTTCCAACGAGAGCGTCGTGAGTACCCGACTCGATGATCTCTCCGTCCCGGACGACAATAATTCGATCAGAATTCCTGATGGTCGAAAGCCTGTGGGCTATGACCAGTGCAGTTCGACCTTCGAGCAATTTCTTCAATGCGTCCTGAATAATTCGCTCGGTGTAGCTATCGATATTCGCAGTCGCTTCGTCGAGCACAAGAATTTTAGGATCGGCGACCAGGGCACGAGCAAAGCTGAGCAACTGTCGCTGCCCCACTGAAAGGTTTGAGCCACGCTGTTCGAGCGTAGTGTCGTAGCCGTTTTCAAGCTGCATCACGAAGTCATGGGCGCCGATCACTTTGCAGGCGCTCACAACGTCTTTTCTGGTAGCGTCGACCGTGTTGTAACGAACATTTTCCAGAACGGTCTTCGAGAATAGGAACGGCTCTTGCAGCACCATACCCATCACATCACCGAGCGATTCCTGCGTTACATCACGTATGTCCTGGCCATCGATCGTGATAGATCCTTCCTGCACATCGTAGAAGCGGTGAGCAAGTGCCGTAATAGACGTCTTCCCTGACCCGGTAGGACCAACGAGGGCGATTGTCTGGCCTGGCTCGGCCATGAAGTTGATGTTGCGGAGGATCGGCCTTGCAGGATCGTACCCAAACGTGACGTTTTTGAATTCGATGTGTCCCTTAACTTCACCAATTGGTGGTGCGTCGGGCTTATCTTCAATATCGAGTGGAATATCAAGCAGTTCGAATATTCTGTGACCGGAAGCGACCGCCCGTTGTAGAAGTGCGTAGTGCATTGTCAAAGTACGGATTGGCTCGAAGAAACGCTGAACGAACAGAAGGAAGGCGACCATCGTGCCTACTTCGGTTGTCCCGTTCAGCACTCGTCCACCACCGTAGACCAGAACAATCGCCAGAGCGGTTCCGGTCATCAACTCCACCGTTGGCATCAACACGCCACCGAGCCGTGCAGCTCGCACCGTCGACCAGAAGAAGGTGTGAACCTTGCCGCCCATGATGCCGTGGTTTTCTTCCTGGCGGTTCAACGCCTGCACAACACGAATACCGCTGACATTTTGGTCGAGATAAACACCGACAACAGACGAGTTTCGCCGCATGCGAAGGAATGCACGTCGGGCGATGGGCTGCCATATCAACCTGATGAGGATCAGGAACGGAACGATGGAGAGGGTAAACAGCGCCAACTCCCAATCCAGAATTAACAGTATTACGACGATCCCAAAGAGGGTCAGAATGTCGCCGATGATCTCGATCGAAGATTCGAGCATTTCCTGCAACGCACCGACATCACCGAACATCCTGGCCATTAAAGCCCCGATGGGTGTTTTGTCGGAAAACGACAGAGCCAGCCGTTGAAGCTGTAAAAACATGTCGGCTCGGATGTCGTACAACACTCTCAGCGCTACTCGTGTGATGAGCACCTGCTGGAGGAAGTGAGTGAACCAGTACAGTGCCGCAACGCCGACCAGCGTCATGGCGATGATGGTCAGCAGGTTTGAGTCGCCTTTGCGAATCGCTCCGTCAATTCCGAATTTGACGAGGAGTGGGATGGAGAGGTTAGCGGCCGTGAACCCGATTACGGCGATCGTCGCTGTGAGCATTGCTCGTTTGTATGGGCTGGCGTAGTAGAAGAAGCGCTTGAACACCGTGCTGTCGAGCTGGGCGAACATCTCCTCATCCGACTCGTTCAGCTTCGAGTGCTCTTCTTCAGCCGATACCGGCCGGCGTCGCTTCGGATCTTGCTTGCTGTCCTGGGTTCCGGATGTGTTGACCATTAGTCGAGCACCTCCTCGCCATGACCACGTTGCAGATCCCACAATTGCTTGTAATGGCCATTGAGTGCCAGCAGTTCATCGTGGTTGCCACGTTCGATAACTTTTCCGGAATCGAGAACAATGATTTCATCGGCATGGCTGAGTGAACTCAACCGGTGAGCAATGATGATCGTCGTTTGGCCGCCCGTGAGTGCGTCGAGAGCTGAGCGTATACGTGCGTCGGTTCCGGCATCGACCGACGATGTGGAATCATCGAGAATCAGTATTGGCGAATTTGTCAGTAGCGTTCGAGCAATAGCAACACGTTGTCGTTGCCCGCCGGAGAGACCGATTCCACGCTCGCCAAGCTCTGTGTCATATCCATCGGGAAGGCTGTCAATGAAATCGTGAATCTGGGCGATTTTCGCAGCGGAATAAATCTGTTCGTCCGATGCGTTCACATCGCCGTATCGAATGTTGTCTCGAATCGACCCGTCGAACAGGAACGGATCTTGCTCAACCAGGCCAATGGCCTGCCGGATCGAGATCATAGTGGCTTCTTTAAGATCGGTTCCATCAATGGTTACGATGCCTGATGTCGGATCGTAGAATCTGGGTATCAGATTGGTGATCGAACTTTTTCCGCTGCCCGGAGCACCTACGATTCCAATAGTGTGGTCTTTGCGAGCTTCGAAGCTGACATTCTGCAGTGCGAGGGCATCACCGTATGAAAATGAAACGTTGTCGAACTTCACAACGCCATTGGTGATCTCGATGGGTTTCGATTTAGGAGAATCGGCGATTTCCGATGGGATATCGAGGATCTCAAAAATTCTTCCGCCCGCCGATGACGCTCGGGCAGTCGAGTTTATGATCATGATGATCATCCGAACCGGGAACCGCAGAAGCGCCAGGTAGAAGAAGAATTGAGTGAGTTGACCAATGGTTATCTGACCATCGATTACTTTTTCGCCGCCGACCCACAGCACGATTGCCCACGACACGAGGAATGCGAACGAAACGAATCCGCCGCCCCGCGCTTGCGTGCGCGCCGCGTCCATTCGGAGATCGACCACTTCAACAGCAGTTACATCGAACTTTGCTTCCTCATATTTTTGGGCTGAAAATGCTCTGACAACTCTTATGCCAGCAAGGTTTTCCTGCATGGTTGTTGTGAGCTCGCCAAGTGCATCCTGAATTTTTCGCCACATCTCACGAAGTTGCAGTCTCATACGAGCGCTTCGATAAACCATAAACGGAACGAAGCTGAGACTGAGCAGCATGAGCTGCCAATCGATCTGCGCCATGAATATTCCGGCTGCGATGATTACGACAAATACTCGAACTATCTGCACCAGACCGTTCTGAACGAACATTCTGACGCCTTCGATGTCGGACAATCCTCTCGACATCAACTGACCGGTGTGCACTCGATCATGGAAGCTGAAGCTAAGAATCTGGAGCTTGTCGAAGTACAGCATGCGCAGCCGGTTGGAAACACGTTGGCTCAGTGTTTCACCAAGGAACATCTGGGCAAATCCCGTGGTGCCTCGTAGGGCTGCGACAATCAACACCAGAACCGCGGTATTACGAAGGAGTGCTTCGATCTCTGTGGGAGTGTTTAACCTCTGTTCATACAGCGTAAACGCCTGGTCGACACCTTCACCCAGCAGCTTCGGGATGAACAAGGACATGACCGCTGTCGTTGCCGCAAAGATCATTCCACCGGCTAAATGCAGCTTGTACCCAAATGTGAGTTTGGCTATCCGCCAGAGGACATCTGTTCCGGTCGGACCAGAGTCCGTTAGCCTACGTCGGGTGCTTCGACGTTGACGATCAGTTTGTATCGGAGTGGGGTTCGTTACTGATGAACTCGTAGGATCGGCCTCTTATGGTTGCTCGTCGCCAACATACGGCGAACAACTTCTACTGTTGCCAATTACTTTTGACCGCGGGGAGTATACGCCCGCGCAGCGTTCTACGATTCTGTATATCAGAACTTGCGAATTCTAGGCCGGGAAATTCGGATTAAGCGGCCTGATCCAATCTGCGCACGATTCGGGGTATTTCGAACCCAATGCGAGTCCCCTTGCCAGGCGTGCTATCGACCGAGATTTTCCCGTCGTGCATCGTGATGATGGTCTGGGCGATGTTGAGTCCGAGTCCCAATCCGGATACAGCTCGCGTGGTTGGGTTTTCACCTCGATAGTAGAGTTCGAAAGCGTTCGCGGCGGCTTCACTATCCATGCCAATTCCGTCATCAACAACAAACACATCAAACATCGATTTATCGCTGCTCGTCTCGAGCCGAATTTTGGCGCCCTCGCCGGCGTACTTCGTTGCGTTGCTGAGCATGTTTGAAATTGTTTGCGAAATTCTGTTCTGATCGGCAGTAATGATCAGTTCACCCTCTGGCACATCTACGGTAATGGTCTGCCCTGCGTGCTGAACCAGTGGTTCAAAGCTTTCTCCGAGCGCTCTCAGCATAGAGTAGGCGTCGAAGTTCATTTCGAGGAGTTCGAACGTTCCCGGCACCACTCTTGAGTGGTCGAGTAGATCGTTGATCAACAGGTGTAAGTGACTTCCGTTTCGGCGCAAAACTTCCAGCTGTTCAAGCTGCCGTGGAACGAGGTTGCCAAGACGGTTTCTCGAGAGGATATCGATGAACGCGGCCATGCTGGCTCGAATTCGTGACATGGAAAGCTAGGTGCCCCCAGTTGATTCGAACGTGGCGAAATCGCCAGATCGAGTATGGGGGAGCCTCATCGGCACATATTCCGACCTTCGATCGTTTCGGTTCATCCGAGGTTCACTTTGTCTCATTCAGTGGATGTTGATCAACCACAAACTATTGAACTGCTTCAGCATCAATCAAAATGCGTGGAAGCACATTCGCCTGATGTGGGTAGATAAATTCTGAGCAATCCGAACCAGTTCCGAATCGGTGATTTCATTACTTGAGTTGCGCATTCGTCACTGTTGGACTGCGGTTTTACCTAATCACTGTCGCCGTAAATAATTTCTGCACACGCAAAAGACCCGTTCTGCTAAAAGAAGCAGAGCGGGTCTTTAGTTAGCCGTCATTTCGAGTTCAGGTTGATCGATCAGGGCATGTACTGATCGATTCCTTCAGTAACGGGTGCCGGACCAGACGGGAACACAGCCGTCTTGGCTCTGTCGGCGCCAACAACAAGGATGTAGCAATCATCGGCCTCGTTCATGATCGGCACGGTGATCTCCAGCAGTTGCTGCTCCGTGAGTTTCTCAAGCCACTTCCAGTGATCGTGAACTCGTGCTTCACCTTCCAACGGCATGTACTGCATCAGCTTCCCAACACTGCCCCTTGCATGTTCATGGATGTACTCCTTTGCCTCTTGCTTCGAGAAGCCCTGAGTACCTACGGGTCTCGCCACATCAGGTGGCATGAGTATCAGGCGTTCCTGTCCACTTCTGGGGCTTTGCAAGCTCATGGTTCCGAAGGTCAAACCGTACGCAAGGTTCTTTAGTAACCCCTTAGCTGTGTGGTTTCCCTGATCCTGAACGTCGAGTTCACCGTCGGTTACAAAAATGCTAACCGTGCTTTCACCGGCTGCGAATCCTTGATCGACATGGAACGGCTGCCATGGACTGGCGTCTTCGTTTTCTGCGATGCACTGGATGAACTTTCGGGAAGTCCCGATCGTGTCCATGTCCATCTTGTTCAAGTACCAGTGCCCAATGTTCCTGAAACACAATGCGAACGCGCGGCCGATCAGGGTGTTGATCTGGTTGTCTCGCCCCGGACCAAGTGCAGATCCGGGGTTGAGCCCGAGTTGCTTGGTTACGGGGCCATTAACGATAAGCAGCGGTGCCTGGGGGCTTGTCGACATAAGCAGTGACTTTCCGCCCTGCCCTCCAAGCTTCGATAGCGCCTTCACCGCCGCGATAACCACCGGCAGATGCTCGGGTTTTGCTCCCGCCATTACCGAGTTGATGGCGATCTTCTCGACTGTTGCAACTCCAAATCCCGGGGGCATATCGCAGACGATGTGATCGGACGGTAGGTTAGTGCCCTTCAGCATTTCGGCTACCGCTTCGGGAGTTGCGGGCTGCAGGAACAGACCGTCGCCGAGGTCCTCGTTGATGAACTCCTGGTTCATCTTCAGGATCGAGTCGTACCTGTCTTCGCCCTCGTATCGACGAGTGTCGACTGCTTCCGACTCTTCTCGTGCGTCAATGGATGACGTGAGTGAACCGATCAGATCGTCGATAGCGTCTTCCGTCTGGGCGCGACAGGTTTCTGGGTCGAGGTTTCTGTAAATATGTGGAACGACGACCCACTGGAGGTCGGGCATTCCGAATGCTCGAGAACTTGCTACTGCGTCGCTTTCAAAGCGACCAGAAACAATGGCAACACCAGGCTTGCCCATCTTCTCGACCATAATCATGTCGTGGATCATCCACGACGCGCAGGTCCCTCAGTCGGCTGTGGCGCCAATAATGACGTCACACTCCTCCCCTGCTTGCTGAACTATTGCTGGCGGGGTCGGATAGTTACCGCCTGTGTAGAAGTTGACGCTGACGTTGTCGTAGCGTTCCTGAAGCATTTCGCCGGCACGTTTGAGCGCAATGTCGCCCCCGTGCGTACCGCTCCAGATCAGCCCAACTGTTTTGTTGTCGAGCGAGCCGGGTCGATTGCTGGCGCTGATGGCGTTAAGCACGCCTCTCTGCACAGCGACCGGATTACTTACTTCGAGTAGATGCATCTTCGCGTCCTTGTGGCGGGTTGCGCCCTGTTTAGGAGTTGGAATTTCCGTGTGGCGGCAGGATAGCACCGATGGCGCACAACGAGCAGCAGGCATAAACTCGCACCGCGTTTTCGTTCGCAATTATCAATGTCGGTGCTATTGCCATGCACATGGAGCCTGTAATGAAGTTTCTAGGAGTCGATCACATCGACATTATCGTAAGCGATCTCGAACAATCGATTGCTTACTACAGGAAGTACGGTATGCACCCCGAAGGCACGGTTGATGCCGGCGAGACGGTGTTCCTGTGGAATGGGGACGATGATCGACCAGTGCGGATCGAACTGCACAAGCAGCAGGAAGGTCAGACACTGGGAATCGATCACCTTTCCTTCCATGTTGACGATCCCATCCAGGCGCAAAAAGAGATCGAGTTCCTTGGCGGGGTCGATTTCCTGTTCGAGCCGTTCGAGAACCAGCAGTCGGGACGAACGATATCAAACAGTTACGACCCGGATGGGGTACAGATTCAGATGGCTCGGCAAACGGGTACCGGCACCTACAAGAACTGGGAATAGATCGATATGGCTGATTCGAGTGTACGAATTGGGAGGCGCACTTTTAGCGGCGCTGCCAGAACGGTTATCACACCGCCGGTTGGCTACCCGATGGGTAACTGGGGGCTTCGTCAGGGTGTTGCAAAGGGCATTTACAGGGACATCCACGCACGGGCAGTAGTGTTCGAGCGGGATGGTCTTTCACTGGCGATCGTTTCACTGGAAATCGCCGGGCTTACTTCAGAGACAGTTCAGGCGATCAAGTCCCGAATACTTCAGGTGGCGGGGATACCCCTCGACAACGTTTTACTGAACTTCACGCACAATCACACGTCACCCGACACGATTGTTACGCTGCCGCGAGAGTGGATGACGTGGACTACGTGGCTTGCCGATCAGGTAGCTGGAGTTGTGTTTAATGCGGCGAATCAGGCGGTTTCGGCTTCGATTGGCGCGGGGCTTGGGTCTTTTGATGGGTGGACGGTTAATCGGCAGTATCCGGAAAAACCAATCGATACCGAAGTCGGTGTGATGTGTGTCGATGACGATGAGGGTGTGCCGATCGCTCGACTGGTGAATTTTGCGTGCCACGGAGTTGCCGATGGTGGTCAGTACCTCGAATGGTCTGGTGATTTCGCAGGCGAAATGTCGGCTGAAATCGAGGATCAGCTACCCGGCGTTGTGGCGGTTTATGTCCAGGGGGCAGCGGGAGATATTCATCCGTTCGACTGGTGGTTCGGTAACAATGCGTCTGAGCACCTTCACTCGCATGAAGACACAGCACTTCTTGGTAAGAGTCTGGCGAACGCTGCGCTGATGATTGCGAGCGAGGTGAAGGCATCGCCCGATGCGGTGCTCGGTGTTGTGAACGGACCGGCTAAACTACCGCGCCACCAGGTGAACTGGTCGTTAGACGAGGCGCTGGAGAACCGGTCGAGTCTTGAGAGTTCGCTTGGGAAGTACTCGGGCGAAACGTGGCTGCCCGGAACCACTACGGCAAACACGGCCGAGCGTCACCCTGAACTCTACGGTTGGGGCAACAACGAAGTGGGTTTGGTCAGCAACCAGAATCAACCGGACGTTCCAATTTCTATCAGGGGATTCCGCATTGGCGATACGTTGATCTCTGCTCACGCCGGTGAGCTTTTCAACGAGCTCGGTACCGAAATCAAAGATGCTTTCCCAGCACATCGACCCTGGGTCGCCAGTTATTGCGACGACTACATCGGATATATCTCGACCCGACAGCCCCACGAAGAAATCAAAGCGATTCCGGTGACTGAAATTGTCGATATGAAAAAGTACCGACGCTACTACGGAACAACGACGAGTCCGTACGCCCCTGAAGCCGGTGAAGCACTCGTCAAAACTGCGATCGAAGCCCTAAACAAGCTCTAGCTGAAGCGAAATTTTCTGAAATCTATGAAAGCACTTTTACTCGCCGATTTCGGTGCCCCCTACTACCCTGCTCTCCGTGACGAGCACCCTGCTATTGAACTGGTTGAGGCGTACTCGAACGAAGACATTCTCAGCGAAGTCGGCTCTGCCGAAGCCGTGTTCGGCTACCTGACTGCCGAACAGTTCGAAGCGGCGAAGAACTTGAAGTGGATTCAAACGCTTGATGCCGGGATGGAGGGTCTGTTCAACGCAGTACCGGGCATCGTCGATACCGATGTTGAAGTAACCAACGCTCGTGGTGCGGGTGCGCCGATGATCGGTGAGCACGGTGTTGCGTTGATGTTGGCGCTCGCCCGGCAGTTGCCGAAGTTCTGGGCCGACAAGTCGGATCACAAGTGGGATCAGGACGGTGCGCTTCAAGTCGTTGAATACCTCGGGAATAAGACGTGCGGGATCGTTGGGCTTGGCAAGTCGGGTCGGGAGATCGGGTGGAGGGCTAAGGCTCTCGGCATGAACGTAATCGCTGTGGATGAACAGCCGGTTGATGGCGATCCGATCGTCGAAGACGTGTGGGGCCGTTCGAGGCTCAACGACCTGCTTGAGCAGTCGGACTACGTAGTGGTGACGGCGCCTTACACGCCTCGAAACGAGAACATGATCGGCGCAGCTGAGTTGGCATTAATGAAGCCCACGGCGAGGCTTGTCGTTACTTCTCGGGGCCGGCTCGTGGAGCACAACGCGCTGGTTGCCGCGTTGAAGTCTGGGCAGATCGCCGGAGCGGGTCTCGACACGACTGTTGTTGAGCCGTTGCCAGCAGATAACGAACTGTGGGACCTGCCGAACGTGATCATCACACCGCACATCGCTGGTAACTCGGAGCAGGAGTTGCTGGACAAGCGAACCGTGGATATCTTCGCCGAGAACCTGCGACGGTACGTATCGGGGCAACCGCTGATTAACATAGTCGATAAGCAGTTGCAGTACTGAACGAGCCTGCTTACGAGGCTAAAGACGGCTAGTCGATTCCCAGTTCGATAAGTGTCACTTCCGGTGGGACACCAAGTCGCGCTGGAAGTATCCCAACGCCGATGCCGGGGGTGACGATCAGCGTCGTTTTGGCACGGTCGTATCTACCCAGGAAATACTTTGCTGCGAGCCGCCCTACGTTCAGCCACCGGCCTGTGAACGGCACAGCGAGTTGCCCGCCGTGAGTATGGCCCGCAACTACCAGATCGGCTCCGTACTCGGCGCAAAGTTCGAAGATGTCCGGGTGATGACTCGCCACCAGTTTGAAATCGGCTGAGGTCTGCGAAATTTCGTACTTGAGCACCTGCTCTGCGAAGCGGCCGGTCTGGGCATCCCACCATTCCGCAGGGCTTTCAATGCCTGTTATCTGGAGTGAGAAGACATTTCCAGACGGTTCGAACTCGATGACTACCGAATTGTTGCTCAGAAGGTTTATGGACTGATCGGCTTCAAATCCTTCGACTATTCGATGGGATTCCGACGCACCTATGTCGTGATTTCCTAGCACAGCGAATACTCCGTGCTTTGCTTTCAGGTTGGTGATTTCAGCCAGAAGTTCATCAGCCAATCCACCGTCGTGATCAACATAGTCGCCGAGTAGAAGCACGATATCTGGCGATTGAGCATTCGATATTTCGACTGCCTTTCGAATATGATTGGCAGAAACGAATTCGCCCTGATGCAGGTCCGACAGGGCTGTTATGCGGACGGTGGTTTCCGCTTCGGTGTTCCCTAACTTGTAATTGCGAACCTTGATTCGAGTGCGCCCAAGGGTGAACGCATAGGTGCTCACCGCGAGTGCAATAGCGCCCGATGCCCAAAAAATAGACTGCCCAACGGTGTTTTCAGCGGTATCGGGTATAAACGCGACAACGATGAGTGCAATCAGCCCAGTCGCTGCCCATCCAAGGCCTGCAGAACGCAAAGTATGTGCAACCCATACGAGTCCTCGTATCGACAGAAAATCGCCGAGTCGCTCAAATTCGCTCACAACCAGAAGTGCCAGTAGCAGGATGACGATCACCGGTGCCGCGGTGTCCCACGACGAATCATGAAGCAGGCGTGCTTCGAAGTAGACGGTTAAAAGGCCAAGCAACTGCCCAACTCTCATAATTTTCGCTACACCGAGTTTGCGCACCAGTACCGTCAAGGTTTCAATCCATTCATCTGATCAGTGATGTTTTACGTTGCCCCGGGCACTACTGACGACAGTGATTGTTCCATCGGCGAGTAAATACGTTCAATCGATTATCTCGATTCCCGGTTCGATATGTTGCTATTGTTTCGTGTTCCTTTTCTGTAAGCCATGCAGGTCTTTGCAGCATTATTCACGCCGCCAAGCAAGTGGGAATCAGCTAAATTCTGCTCAGTGATACGGGTCGAATTGTTTGTAGGAGGATCGAATGGCTCCCAGAGTGATAATGCTGTGCACCGGCACGCCAGCGCCCGATATGGCGCATTGGGGCTCGTCATTTTTGGTGGGTATCGGCGACGAGTGGCTCATGTTCGATTGCGGACACGGGGCCAACTACAAGCTCCACAAAGCCGGATTCCAAGCGACTCAGGTTGATCGGATGTTCTTCACTCACCACCACTCTGATCACGATGCCGACTATCCGTCGTTTCTGCTCACCCGCTTCGATATGTCGATCGGGAAAGAAAGTGAGTTGGAGGTTTACGGCCCCAAGCTCACCGAGCAATTGACTGAGCGATTACTTGGCGAACCTAACGGTGCTTACTGGCACGACATCGTCGCTCGCACAAAACACCCTCTTAGCGTTGCGGCCTATGTTGAGCGAGGAGGGATTCCACCTCGCAAACCACCGAAGATTCACGCTCGCGATATCGGGCCGGGAACGGTTGCTACGGGTAAGAACTGGGAGATCACTGCCGTGGAGGTTGATCACGTTCAGCCATATCTCGATTCTCTCGCCTACCGTATTGATTCCGATGAAGGGTCGATTGTTTTCTCTGGCGATACGAGCCCATGTAAGTCGCTAACCGATCTGGCAACGGGTGCTGATCTTCTGGTTATGGAGTGCATCAAGATCGATGAGGACATGATCCCCGGGTCGCCGAGTTACGACACTGAAACGGGTACGTTCGGTGCTGCTCAGACTGCCAAGGACGCAGGTGTGAAGCGGTTAGCACTGGTGCATCAGCAGGGCAAGATGGAAGAGCCGGTGCGGAAGTCGCAGGCGTTGTTCGAGGTGAAGAGCGTGTATGACGGTCCGGTCATCTGGGGCGAAGAGCTTCTAGAAGTCCCCTGGGAGTAGGTGCCTGGGGCACGTTTTGGATTGGGGTGTTGGCTGAGGTTGGACGCTAATTTACTTTGGCGTTTGGCTAGAACCGGTCGATTCTAAGCAGGTCGATGTTGTGATTCGTCGCGCCGTTAATCGCCAGATCGCCGAGTATTTCGCCTACTACGCTGGCGAACTTGAAGCCGTGTCCTGAGAACCCTGCGGCGATGGCAACCTGAGGCAGACCCGGCACCGTATCGATGATGAAGTGCTCGTCGGGCGTGTTGGTGAACATGCAGGTCTTTAAAGTCATCAGCGTTCCGTTGGCTTTCGGAAAGTATCTGGCTGTCGCTGTTCGCAGTATTTCCTCGTCTTCTCGAGTTACGCCTTGCTCCAGGTGATCGGGATCTACGACTTCTTCGAGGTGGTGATAGCGGCCAACCTTGAATCCGGGTATGCCGAAAACTGGGAAGCCGTAGTACCGGCCTTCCTCGAAGTAGGCGTTGAACACAGGGAAGACGTCTGGAGTGAACAGTGAGGGATCTTCAGGCTGCAGCCATGCCAGAACCTGTCGTTCGGGCACTGCGAGTTCTTCAAGCGAGGGCATCATTCCGGCAGCCCACGCGCCAGCGGTGACCACGAGTCGGTCGGCCGTGTACTCCGCCCTGTCTGTGAACACACGAACGCCGTCGCCTTCAGGTTCCCATTTCACTACTGATTCTCGGGCATGAATCTCCGCTCCTTCAGCAACGGCGGCATTTACATAAGCGACGATCGATCGTTCAGAAAGTACGAATCCGCCATCCTGTTGCAGCAGTCCCATCTGCCCGACAGGCATGTTGTAGCCGGGGAAACGATCGTTGATCTGCTGATAATTCAGTACTTCGTGCGGGATATCGTGTTCAAGGCACGATTCGAGTGAGCCTTCGAACACCTCGTGTCCAGATGGCGCAGTATCGATCGATCCGGTTTTAAACAGAAGCTGCTCGCCTGCTATTTTTTCAATATCCGCCCACATCTCGTAGGCCCGCCGGAGCAAAGGCACATAAGAAGTATCTTCGTAGTAGGCGAGCCTGATTATTCGGTTTACGCCGTGAGACGACCCTTCGGCGTGTGGGATGTCGAACTGCTCTAGCCCAAGAACTCGTTGTCCACGTTTCGCGAGGTTGTACACGGCGGAGCTACCCATTCCGCCAACACCGATAACTATGCAATCAATTTTTTGAGCCAACAGTGAATCTCCAACGTTCTACGCACTCACAGGCATATATCGAGCGAGTTGGTACAACTTCCAACTAATTCATCTGGAGGCGAACTTAGCACAGCAATCTTGCAATTCGAATGCGTTCCGACGCCGGGCAAGAGTAAAGTTTCCGTTCATCGACCAGTGCGTTAACGTAAACGTATTCCCAACACAAGGATTTCAGCCAGAGATGACTCAACCTGCATCAACGGGCCAGCATGGCACCGACAATCGGGCAAACATTGTTTTGATAATGGCTGATGATCTGGGGTGGTCCGATCTTGGCTGTTTTGGATCGGAAATTCGCACCCCGAACCTCGATAAACTCGCCAATCAGGGTGTTCGCTTTACGCAGATGTACAACTCGGCGCGCTGCTGCCCTTCCCGTGCTGCCCTCCTCACAGGCCTAAACCCCCAACAGGCCGGTATTGGACACATGATCAACGATCTGGGCACTCCGGCGTATCAGGGCTATCTGAACGACAACTGCGTCACGATCGCCGAAGTCCTGAAGTCGTCTGGCTATCGAACTCTGATGGCAGGAAAGTGGCATGTTGGAGGCGAACAGGGAAACCTTCCTGAGGGCTGGCATCCCGACATGGTTGGCTATCCGTCGCCAAAGGGCCGAGGGTTCGATCGGTTCTACGGCATTCTTTCTGGTGGGGGGAGCTACTACAACCCGAACATGCTGATGGACGATGTGACTCGCATAAGTGTCGATACAACCGACTATCACTTCACCGACGCTATCGCATCGAAAGCCACCCAATTCGTTGACGATGCTGTGCATCGTGACGAGCCGTTTTTCCTTTACATGGCGTTCACCGCACCTCACTGGCCCTTGCATGCGTGGCCTGAAGACATTGAGAAGTACCGCGGTAAATATTTGAAAGGGTGGGATGAAACCCGTCTGAATCGCCACGAAACGCAGCGTGGGCTCGGAGTGGTCGATCCTGACTGGAAGCTTTCGCCACGTGATGCGGGAGTGGTGCCGTGGGAGGAATCGCCCGACAAGGAGTGGCGAGATCTCCAGATGGCTGTTTACTCGGCGCAGGTGGAGCAGGTTGATCGAGGCATCGGCAAGTTGATGGCCAAGTTAGAAGAAACTGGTGAGGCCAATAACACGGTGGTCGTTTTTCTCGCCGACAACGGTGGATGCGCAGAGTTTCTCGCTGAAGATTCACCTACGCCCGATCCTTCCCGCTACAACTACCCGACCGTTGATGGGCGAGTAGTTCGTACAGGAAATTCCCCATCTATAGACCCGGGTCCACCCGACACTTTTGCCAGCGTCGATATCGCCTGGGCAAACGTAAACAACACTCCGTTCAGGCTGTTCAAGCACTACACGCACGAAGGTGGTATTTCGACCCCGTTCATTATTAGCTGGCCAGACAGGCTGGCTGATAAGGGCTCAGTCTTCAACAATCCGGCGCACATCATCGACATCAATGCCACGCTGCTCGACATTGCGGGAGCCACATACCCGACGACGTTCAAGGGAAACGACATCAAGCCAGCTGAAGGTGAGTCGTTTTCGAGCGTTCTAAACGGGAACAACTGGGAGCGTGATAAGCCGATTGCGTGGGAGCACGAGGGCAATAGAGCGGTGCGGATGGGCAATTGGAAGTTAGTCAGTGAGATTGGCGACCCATCGGATCCTGATTCGAAGGCCGTGTGGGAGCTATACAACATCCGAGCCGATAGGACAGAGTTGAACGACTTGATCGACGGCGAGAGCGATCGTGTTAATGCGATGATCCGGTTCTACAACGAGTGGGCAGAGCGATGCGAGGTTGAAGACTGGGAGAATCCGGGATTTACACTTCGACCGAGCTTACGAACGATAACCCGCCACAATCACGGTGGTGGACCCGTGATAGCCGCTCGACTGGGTCCGAGGCGAGATATTCCAACCGCGTAGTTGTATTGCTATGGGCAGTATGGATGTGGGATCAGTTCGTCAGCTTGAGTGAGTCTCGACAACGCATGGCAGAGCGAAGTTCACTCGCGTTCCTTAGAGTTGAATCGCTGTAAACTCCCGTCGAAACGATGATTGACGATAAGTTAATTCAAACATAAATTCAGAATCAGGTCGCCGCTTTTTATGCACTTCAAAACGATTTCAGAACTTGCGCCGCTAATTGAGACGGGTGATATATCGCCAGTGGAATTGGCGCAATCGCAACTGGATCGCATCGACGAGCTCGACGGCACTCTGAAGACATACGCCACCGTGACCGCTGATCTAGCACTCGAACAAGCCCGGCAGGCCGAACAGGATATTGCCGGGGGTAACTACCAAGGAAAACTTCACGGAATCCCGATCGCTGTGAAAGACCTGTGCAATACCGCGGGCATCAAAACGATGGGGGGGTCGGCAGTGTTCGCCGACAACATTCCCGATCACGATGCGACGGTCGTGCGCAAGCTGCGAGAGGCCGGTGCCGTTTCTCTGGGCAAGCTGAACATGACTGAAGGAGCGATGGGGGGTTACAACCCGAAACTCCAAATTCCAGAGAATCCGTGGCGGCCTTCTCACTGGGCGGGTGCGTCATCGAGTGGCTCGGGGTCGGCAACAGCAGCCGGGCTGGCGTATGGCACTCTGGGCAGCGACACGGGCGGGTCGATCCGTCACCCGGCAGCCGTCTGTGGCACGGTTGGGCTGAAGCCCACCTGGGGGCGAGTAAGTCGATTCGGCGTGATGGATCTTGCCGAATCACTCGATCATGTCGGGCCACTAACCCGGTCTGCAGCCGACGCAGGAATAATGCTTCAGGCGATATCGGGAATCGACCCAAACGATCCCACCACGCTACCGCAAAACGTCCCCGACATGCTCTATGAGATCGGCAAGGGGGTTAGTGGGCTGAAGATTGGCTGGGATCACGAGTACGCAACTTCCGGCTTGGAGCCAAGTTTCGCAAGCGCCGTAGAGCAGGGCGTGAAGGTGATGGAGGGGCTTGGTGCGGAGATTGTCGAAGTGAAGTTTCCCGAAATCATGCGCGAAGCAATGGAGGCTTGGCCGGTAATTTGTTCAACCGAAGCCGCTATGGCGCACTCTGCAACCTTCCCTTCTCGATCTGCCGAGTACGGGCCGTTCTTTAGAGAATGGCTCGAAAATGGCAGTGCTCATTCAGCCACCGATTATGCGAAGGCTCACAGCTTGCGATTGGCTATGAACGGCGGGTTGAGAAATACAATGCGTGGCATCGACGTGCTCGCCGGGCCATCGACGGCAAAAGCGTCGTATCCGGTTACTCGTGATGCGCTTTACGGCCCGATCCCTACGGATCGTGTCCCATGGGATAGTCGGTTCACTGTGCCATTCGATTTCGCAGGACTCCCGACTATCGCCCTGCCTTGCGGACTCGATGACAACGGCATGCCAGTTTCGCTGCAGTTTTCGGGGCACCATCTGGCCGAACCGCTTTTAGTTGGCGTCGGTGACGCATTCGAAAGTGCAACTGATTTTCACAATTTACATCCGCCTGTTTAGGCAGTTTTAGGACTAATTCAGGAATCGATATGAAAACAAGATTCGAAGGCAAAGTGGCTCTGGTCGTTGGCGGTGCGAACGCTGATGAAAGTCGGCTTCTTGGGTTTGCAGGCCTTTCGGCACTGGAGATCGCCCGGGATGGCGGAATAGTCGTCATCGCCGATATAGATGATGAAGCGGGTGAACGCTCGGTTGGAAAAATGCGAGACGCCGGGTTGACCGCTGACTATGTGCACCTGAACGTGACATCGGAATCGGACTGGTTCGCGGCGGTGGAAATGACTGTTTCGAAGCACAATCGACTCGACATATTGATTATGGCGGCAGGCATACCAGATCGTGGCGAAACTATCGAATCGACCGATGTCGATGCGTGGAGAAACGTCATGGATGTGACTAATTTGGGAATGTTTCTTGGTACCCGTTCGGTCGTGGAGTCGATGCGTGCCAGCGGTGGTGGGTCGATAGTGTTGATCTCGTCGATGATGGCAAGAGTGGTGCGCGATCAGGCCAATGCCTACGCAACGTCGAGGGCTGGGATGACCCACTTCGCACGGTCGGCCGCAGTGCAGTACGGCTCCGACAACATCCGGGTCAATTGCGTCCTGCCCGGATGGACGCTCACGCCGTTCACATCGAGTGCATTCAACGATGAATGGTCGGAACGGCTCGCTAAACGAGTTCCGCTCGGCAGGGTCGCTGATGCATCCGATATCGCCGGGCCGATACTATTTTTGGCCTCAGACGAAGCGAAGTACGTCACGGGCAGCGAGTTGCTTGCCGACGGTGGTGTAACCGGGTGGATCGGACCGATGGACTAAGCGTCCGATGATTACCTTGATTCGATCTAATGAATAACTTTTTCAAAATACTCAACCCGGCATTGCTCATCAAAGCATTTGGCAATTCACTGAATGGCCTTGCTCTTGCAGTTAAATCTGAGCGAGCGTTTCAGCAAGAGTTGATCGTCATGGTCGTCGGCGTGGTTGCTGCGATTATGCTCACCGACCAGAGTGTTGAACGCGCGGTGTTGATCGGTTCACTGGCCATCGTGCTCGTTGTCGAGCTGATCAATTCAGCGATAGAAGCGACTATCGACCGTATTGGCCCTGAGCAAAACCCACTTTCAAAGCGAGCGAAAGACCTTGGTTCGGCTGCTGTACTTGTTTCTCTTATTTCCGCAGTCGCAGTGTGGCTGATAATCCTCGTCTAAATTGCAATGGTTACGCCCCACTTGTCCTTAAGAAAATTACTGGAGAGCTAAATTGTCAGAAAAGTTAAAGCTGTTGATCACCGGGCTGAACGGTGTTGTTGGGCAGGCACTGCGACCAGCGCTGGAGGAGCGATACACGATCAGCGCACTTTCTCGTAGCGGCGTAGACGGACTGCCTCCTGAACGGGTGTTCAAGGCAAATGTCGCCGATATCGAGTCGCTTCGCCCTGCTTTCGAGGGCATCGACGTGGTGCTCAATTTGGCTGCCGATGGCGGCATGGGCAGCGAGGAAGGTATGAACGCCGGTTGGGACTCGATGCTGCATAACAACATTATTGGTGCTTACAACGTGCTTGAGGTGGCCAGGCAGGCAGGCGTATCACGGGTAATTCTTGCAAGCTCAGGAGCCACTTCTAACGGCTACGAACTGGAAGAGCCATACAAGAGCCTGGTTTCGACTAAAGATGTTGAGATTCCTGAGTCGTGGGAGATGGTCAACGAATTCTCCGAGCCAAAACCGGTTAGTTTGTACGGCGTGACGAAGCTGTTCGGTGAAGATCTTGGGCGATATTATGCGGCGACCACTCCCCTTTCGGTGATCAACTTGCGAATCAGCAGTTGCGGCCCGGTCGACAAAGCCGGTCCGGGTCGAGCTCAGGCCAACTGGGCGAGTCACCGCGACACCCAACAGCTCACGATCAAAATCATCGAAGCTCCGGCCGATCTCAAATTCGATATCTTCTGGGCGACTTCTGACAACCGTAAGTTATTCCGCGACAATTCCCACGCGAAAGAGGTGCTCGGGTATACTCCGCAGGATGGAGTTCGCTAGTCTCGTGTTCTGGGCGGTAGATATATTGGTATCTGCTCACGTTCGGTGAGTTCAATATGACAGAAATCCAAACAACCCAAATAACGGTCTATTCATCCAATTTCTGAGGATCTTGCGAAATGGTGAAAGGGTTCCTTTCACTTCGTAAGGTCGAGTTTGTCGAGAAGAATGTTTCGACAGATCTTGAAGGGAGCGTCGAGTTGGTTGCGATGGGCTACGATTCGACCCCGGTCACAGTGATCGGGGATCGGGAGTTGACCGGGTTTAATGTGCCAGAAATCGATGCGGCACTAGCAGCGCTGAATCTCGAATAATCAACGGGGGCTCAGTTGGGCGTGTATAGAATGAGTCGATACATTCGAGTGGCCAGCGCCTTCGACCGCTCAATATGCCAGCCAGAAGGATTCGAAAAGAATGGTTCAGAGTACGTCCGACTCAAGCGTAGATTTCGTTCTTGAACAGATCCAAACCATGGTGGCCTCTGAAGGCGGAACGCTTGGCGAGCCCACGCTCTATGGTGCCAGTCTGAAGGTTGAATACACACCCGGCGTCAATGAAGAGTGCCCGGAGTGCGTGCCCACTCTCGAAATGGTTACCCAGTTTCTCACTGCGTCTATCGGCATTCACGCCCCGCACGTAACCGACATCGAAGTTAGCTAGCCAGCCGGCTAGCCGGGTTCTCTTGTTCGTGAGAGTTGCTCGCCTGCCCCTGCGATTCATCTTGGCGGCTGTAAATCCGGAAATCGCTTATTCGCAGTTGCCAGCAACTCAGTTCTCGGCGAAAAATACCCCCACGGGGAGACGCCCCTCGCGCTCGGGCGCCAGAAACTGTAGGTACGAAATCGCAGTACCAACATCGGTATCAGCGTTGATAACGATTCAGGGCGGCGAACAGGACACACTGGCAATGACCACGATCACAACACATAATTTCTGGGACTCAAGATCCGCTACTCGGATTGCAGGAATCGCGCTTCTGAATTCTTCTCTGTTCCTCGTCGGATGTCTGTCGATATCAACCGATGGCGAACATGGAGAAGGCTCCTCATAAGAGAACTATCTTCACACTTTTGAGGTCGGTGAGAATCCGACGATCGACGCTCGTGGGTTTAACGGTGAAGTTGAGATACTTGCTGGTGCCGACGGCGTGGTCGAAGCTGAAACAGAACTCAAGATTCCAGATCGGGTGTCATACAGCGCTACGGTTAGCGGAAACACTGTGTCGGTTATCGCAAAGAAAATCGGCAACGGAATTACTATAGGTCGATCTCCTCAGGCCGAAATTCATCTGATTGTCCCTGCCCGTTCCACTATTACTGCACATACGAGCGACGGCCCGCTCATTATCGTTGGGATCACTGGAAACGGTGACCTTGAAACGAGCAACGGCAAAATTACGATCAAGAACGTTAACGGACAGTTCAATTCGTCGACCAGCAATGGCTCGGTTCAAATGCTGAACGTTGTTGGTGAGTTCGACGCAAAGACTTCGAATGGGAAAATTCTGTACTCAGGTACGTTCACTTCTGGCGGAGACAACGAATTTTCGACGTCGAATGGC
This sequence comes from Dehalococcoidia bacterium, assembly GCA_012959765.1. GTDB lineage: Bacteria > Chloroflexota > Dehalococcoidia > Lucifugimonadales > Lucifugimonadaceae > Lucifugimonas. Next base: position 23,533 of record DUCO01000040.1, read on the forward strand.
TCGATTGGTATCACCTTCAATGATGAGCCAGATGTCGAGTTGGACGCACGAACTAGTAATGGAACGGTAAAGACCGACCGGTCAATTCTGGCGACAGTTAATGGCAGTTCTCTGAACAACCGCGCTCACCTTGAAGGCAAATATGGCGCCGGTTCAGCGTTTCTTGAACTGACTACATCCAACGGCTCGATCAATATTCACTGATTTTCAGCGAGTTCGTTTGGCTGTTCCAAAGTAAATCGCGATGCGACCGGTTGGTCCATCACGATTTAGATTTAAGAGTTGGCGCTCGGATGCCGATGATCAACCGGTTCAGACGACCGATCAGGAAGTTGGGGTCTGGCTTCGAATCTGAGCGGCTCTCTCCGCGAGTACATTGGCGCTGGTCGATAGTCGGTCCGGTTGATTCGACGCTACGAAGCTATCGTCGCTCTCTCGCCACGAAAATAGCTCGACAGCGTTCGGCTTCCCGGCCTCAACGCCTCGAATTTCGTAGATACCGTCAATACGACGCCAGTAGCTTTCTTTATCTTCACCGAACCGGGCGATGTGAATCACGTAGTCGATGATCGAGGCATCGGCATCGGATATTTCATTCACACCGCATATCTGCTCGAATACATCTTCGACGCCGGACGTGTGCATGGTAGTACACAGTGAATAGCCGGTTTTCAGCGTCTCAAACAGCGCTCGAACCGGCTCATGCCAGATGTATCGCTCCGGATTGTGGTCGCTTATCTCCCCAATTTCCATGTAGCCGCCTTTACCGGCTCCAGCGAACTCTCGAATTTCGTCGATCTGCCCCGTCATAGGGTGAATTGGAGTTCCTTCTGGTGCGAATTCCAGAGCTGCCCAGAGCACAGTGCTTTTTCCGGCGTGCTGTGGTCCCGCTCCCGAAACGAACGATTTTTTCTCAGCAGCGATGGTCCAGAGGAGAGCTGCCATATGTTCGTCCATGGTGTGATTGGCGACCATGTCGACCAGAGTTACATCAACGATAATTCACTTCCATTCCTACGAACGAGAGGGGCTTACTTGCCCTGCTCAACCTGTTCGCGCTGCCATGTGTAATCGACCTTGCCGGAGTAAAACTTGTCTGGGTTTTCGACAGCCCAGAGTTGTTTTCGCATGTTCCAGTTTTCGGGATCGATAGCGATACCTTCTCGCCAGATAGCGAGCGCACCCTCATCATCACCCTCTTGATAGAGAGCCAACCCGCGCTCGAAATGATCGGAAGCCGGGCCTCCTACGGATTCTGGTGATTCACCTGCTACTTGTCCTGACGAAATGAAAGCCGAAACAAGTCCCTGTGTTTCGTCTTTCTTGATGTCGAAGCCACCGTACTGCTGGAACTGGATATTGCCCTCTTCGTCGATCAGTATTCCGTTCGGAATTGCTCGATACCCGAAGGTTCTCGCGAGTGCGTTCTCTTCATCGACAACAGTCGTGAATTCGGCACCAGCCTCTTCGTGATACGGACGTGATTTGTCGGGTCCCTGAAGGTCAACAGCGATCGACAAGATGTCGGCGTTTTTCGACTTCATGTCCGCATACATTTGCTGCCACACGGGCAGCTGTTCGCGGCATGCTCACCAGGAGGCCCAGAAGAACAACACCAGGCGCTTGCCGAGATAGTCGGATGGTCGAACTAACTCTCCTGAGACCGATCGTAATTCAAAATCGGGTACGGCTGAGCCGTCGGGAATATTGGCGACCATTAGTCGCTCCTCTCGAACTTCATATGCCGCTCATCACAGTGGAATCGGCGTGCCACATCCTACGTGACGAGACGGACTCGTGCCAAAAATTTGGAGGCACGCTTTATGGCGCACTGTGCAAGCGAGTGGGTATTTGCGCAGGCAGGCTGAAGTGCGCCTAGAATGACCGGCGCACCTAGATATTCGGCTGATTCGTAAATTAGCCGTTTCGCAACCTGATAATCCGGAGGAACTGAACGTGGCAAATCGACTGGCTGGCAAAGTTGCCGTAATTACCGGTGGAAACAGTGGTATTGGCGAAGGCACCGCTCACCTGTTCGCCCAAGAAGGTGCGAAGGTTGTGATCATGGCTCGCCGAGATGATCAAGGCAAAGCTGTTGAGGCGTCGATCAGACAGGCCGGGGGCGAGGCTACTTTTATCGCCTGCGATGTTGGCGATGAAGCGGCAGTGAATGCAGCCGTCGAGAAGGCTGTTGGGACGTACGGTGGCATCGATATTTTGTTCAACAACGCTGGTGGTGGCGGGCGCGAAAATTTCCCCAACGAATCCAGCGAAGAGTTCAGTCGCGTTATCAACGTAAACCTGAACGGCACGCTCTACGTTAGCCAGGCCGTTTGGCCGCACATGATCAAGGCCGGTGGCGGTGCCGTGGTGAATATGTCGTCAGTGGCTGCTACACGTGGCACAAGCCCGAAGATGCACGCTAAGTTCGGATCGACTTCGGCTTCGTACTGGGCGGCGAAAGCTGGAGTCGATGCCATGACTCGCTACATGGCCGGGATTGGTGGTGCCGACAAAATCCGGGTAAATGGCGTTCGACCGGGCCAAATTATGACGCCGGGAGCGACCCGTGGGACGCTTACCGACGCCGATGGGGGCCATCATGCGTTCGAAGGTATGTTCGAGCTTATGCAGATGCTCGAAGGCCCCGGCTACCCGCTCGACGTGGCGAATCTGGTGCTGTTTCTCGTGTCAGACGAGTCGCGGTTCATCACGAGCCAGATCATCAACATCGATGGCGGTACTCCGGTCAAGATCTAGGTCTAAAGGCCTTCCCATGCTCGCTCGTATGTGGCGATGATGCGATCGGTGAGATCGTTGAATTCGTCGTCTATTACCTGACGAGATGGATCGGCGTCGTACCACCACACCATCTCTTTCGCGCCCACTTCGTAGGGAACGGTGCACATGAACTCGGGCGAGAAACTCTTGATTTTTGTGTTGTCGAAAATCATGCTGGCTGCCTTGTCACCAAGCAGACCTACGCCCCATTCAGGGTTGATAGCGTTGATCAAATCCGAAGGAATGTGAACTATATTCAGCGGCGGTGCTCCGGCTGCTCGGGCGGCAATCTCATGGAGTTGACCTGCCCCATAAACCTGTACCACTCGCTAAGTTAGTCCGACGACGGTGTCGCAAAGTACGCCGCAGTCGACGTAAACGGTTCATCGGGAATCCTGTACACAGGCACCCTGCTCACTACATACGATCAGTTCACCCTAGAAGTAAAACCAGAGAGCGGCGTGGTGTTGACCATTCAGCGAACAGCACCAGGCAGGCTCGACACGGTCATGGACCTGAGGTAATTCCTCGGTTCGACAGATCTTGTGAAACAGCCGTCAGTGAAACTGGCGGCTGTTTCGTTTAACCGTTGACCGGCACAAGAACGGAGTTGATTACCCAATGTGCCAAGAATCCACTCAACCGAAATCCCTAAAACACCGCAATCGGATTGGCCGGTGATCCCGTGCCGCCCATCACAACCAACGGATTGACGGTGAGCATGAATTCGTACCGCCCCTCTTCGGCGCACACAGCCGCCAGAGGTTCAAGCAGCGAGTTATCCACAAGAGCGACTCCGTAAGCGAAGATAACCCCGTGTACAGGCCAGGGAACGTTGTACTCGTTTGGAGCAGCATCCATCATGTCCCACACCAACATCGATATATCGTTGTCACGAACGAACGGCAGGCACGACGCATGCAGACCCGGACGTTCTGCCCCTCGAGTCCACACGCCGCCATTGCTGGCCGCGAACTTCTCTCTACCGCTGTAAACACACACCGCATCACCCGGTTCTATCTTCAGGCCCTGAGCTTCAGCGATTTCTTCCAATTCCCAGCCGTGAACCGGAGTATCCATGGTCACGTGCGATACACCTCGATATTTTGGCACATCGAGTAGAACGCCTCGCGTCAATATGCCATCCGACCACGCGTCGATAGTCCCGTACTGAACACCATCGAACCGAATGTTCTCTTCGGGATCACGACCATCCCACCCGCCATTTTCGTCCCACACATGGCACAGAGCGTCGATATGAGTTGTTGAGGTTCCGTGATAGGCAATGCCATAGTAGTCGGTTGCGGCTCCACCACCGGGCGGCCGATCACCTTTCATCAGGAATTTCACTGCAGGTCGAGGGTTTTCTTCCGAAGGCTCGACAGGAAACGGCCGACTGAGCGAAACCGTGCGACCGGTTTTTACCAGAGCAGCAGCTTTTATCCGCTTGGCGTCATCGATCAGATTCATTGCACCTGCGGCTCCATCATTTCCCCAGCGACCCCAGTTGCGACGATCCCTCAGGTACGAATCTACGTCTTCTCGGGTAGGCAGACGATTTTCGGTCATTTATGAATTCCTTTTGTTCGGTCTTGGAAATCGGGCTGAGAAGCAACGGATAGCCATCTTCACGAACACAGATCATGCTGTTGAAAGTGGCATCTTACGGGTATGACACCTGTCCGGGCGTGATATCGTCTCGCTGCGAGTCGAATACATATGAGTCCAACTACGGTCATCGCTTCGAAGTACGCCAACAGGCCAATGGAAATGTTAAGCACGCAACAAGGAAGAAATAATGATTTACGAGTTCCGGACGTACGACCTGTACCCAAGAACCCTGGGACAGTACGAGGAGATCCTGACAAAGTCGCTGGCTGGCGGAAGGCCCGATGTATCGCCGCTGTTTGGCTATTTCCACTCCGAGTTCGGGCGTCTGAATCAGGCACTTCACATCTGGCCGTACCAGGATTTGCAGGAGCGGATGTCCGTACGAGACGAAGTGATGAAACTGGATTCATGGCCGCCGCCAACCGGCGAACTTCTGGCGGGTCAAAATACCGAGATCTACTTCCCAGCCCCGTTCAATGATGAGTCGATTACTGGCGATCAAGGACCGTACTACGAACTACGCACCTACACATACGCAACCGGAGACATCCCGAAAGTGATCGATGCGTGGTCGACCGCGATCGATGAGCGAAAGAAGTTATCGCCCTTTATTGGCGCTTGGTTCACAGAACTTGGAACCCTGAACAAGTGGACTCATCTCTGGGGGTACTCATCGTTGGAAGAGCGGGAACGAGTTCGAACTGATGCCATCGAACGCGGCATTTGGCCCGCGCCAGGTGGACCTGTGCCGCGTGCCCAGCAAAGCCAGCTGTTCTTGCCGTTCCCATTCAGCCCACTTTGCTGAAGTCCAACAGTGCTAGTGACCAGTTAGTGACCATCACGCGAAAAGACCCCGGAATAATCCGAGATCTTGTTCAGAAGGTATTCAGTTTGGTGACGGGCCGGGGACTCGAACCCCGAACCTAGTGATTAAGAGTCACTTGCTCTGCCAATTGAGCTAGCCCGTCTCTGTTAACAATTCAATCGGAGGCGCAATGCAGTGTCAACGGCAAATATTGCCGGTATCACAAAGTGTCGAACTCACAGCTCTGCACCAATGCGTCTGAATCCACGGTATTTCCTTCGATAGGCGACTGCGCGATCAACCTTTCGTTGATTCATTTGCGCCAACAGCGTAGGCCAGTCTGACGCTTTGTCAGACCGACTTAGCTGCTAATCCTGAACGGGTGATATGAACCGCTAAAGAGCAGCTTCGTTTCGCTCACCGGTGCGCACGCGAACCACTTCCGAAATGGGCGAGACGAATATCTTTCCATCGCCAATAGCGCCTTCTTCAGAGCTTCTGGCTGAATTCAGAATGACTTCGATGATTTTTTCCCTCCACCGTGGTTATCAACGCCTTTGGCAGTGACGTTCGTGTGGCAGTCGTAGTGCCTCGCCCTGTGAACACCTCGACGCCCTTTTGCTGTCCTCTGCCGTTTATGTTTTGCACATTGAAACCGCGACAGCCAACTTCGTTAAGGGCTTCAATGACGATGTTTATTGGATCGGGTCGAACGATAGCTTCAATTTTTATCACTTCTAATTCGCCTTCCTCATTGCCGCACTCCTGCACGGCAAATAATAGTTCTTTGTCGATTAATCAGCCTCGCCGGCAACGTATAGGCGCCCACTGTGAAGCGTGAAATCGAGAACGAGAAACGCGGTTACAGCAACACCGTAATCTAGCTATCTGACATCATCTCGCCACCGACCGACCAGCTGGCCTTTTCAACATCCTGGAAGATGATGGTGGTTGCGGAGTCGGGAACTCCGGCGGTTTCAGATATTGCTTTCGTTATCGCTTTTGCGAGATCAGCTTTTTGCTGGTCAGTTCGCCCAGCGTAGAGTGCTACGTTCACAATCGGCATTTTTCGCTCCTACTTTCGTTTATCTGGCATTTATCTGGCGTTTAGCCTGTTTTTTTGAGGTCGCGGAACCACATAGGTGACGCTCAAACCGGCCAAATTATAGGTGGGTGCGCGCCGAATTATGTTCATTTGGTCGCCGTTATCCAAAGGATTTACGTTTATCGCAATATAATGATTACGATGGCAGATTCTTCAGTGAACAACGATGGCAGCAGCATGAGCGAATTCGGGCTAATTGCCCGACTCGCTGAGTTCGGCGTGGCTGAAAGTCTGCAGAACCCCGAATCCGTCCTGACGGGTATCGGAGATGACGCTGCGGTGGTCTCAACCCCTTCCGGAAAGCTTCTTCTCACCACCGACGCTATTGTCGATGGAGTCCACTTCAGGTCAGTCGATGAACGCTGGTACGACATCGGCTGGAAGTGTGCGGTTTCCAATCTCAGCGATATCGCCGCTATGGGTGGAATTCCCGATCATGCACTCGTAACTCTGGGTGTGCCTCAGGGTGCATCGATGGATACGTACGTCGACTTCTACTCAGGTATGAACGAGGCGTTCGCTAAGTTCGGTGGAGCGGTTGTTGGAGGCGATGTCGTTTCATCTCCAACCATGTTCGTCAATCTGGCGCTGACAGGACATCCGGTATCAACCGACGATGGCGAACCAGCATGGCTACAGCGAGGTGCCGCACAGGTCGACGATCTTGTGTGCGTGACAGGGTCGCTCGGCGGATCGGCGGGTGGACTTGAAGTACTACTCAGTGGCGAAACGAACCCAAGTGGTCAGACACTGGTCAAAAGGCACTTCCACCCTACCCCGCGTATCGAACTGGGCAATCAGCTGGTCCGGGCAGGCGTCCGCTGCGCAATGGATGTGAGCGATGGGCTGGTTGGCGATCTTGAAAAATTGGCAAGTGCAAGTAACGTTCAAATCAGGATCGATATGACAAATATTCCGATTCCACCTGAACTGATATTCATGTTCGGTACCAGTGCAATTGAGCTGGCGCTGAGCGGCGGAGAAGATTACGAACTTGCGTTCACCGCGCCAGAGTCGATCGTGAAAGCGCTACAAGAAGAAAACGATTCCAGATTTACTGTTATCGGTCGGGTCACTGAAGAAGGTGTAGATGGCGGAAAAGTGAGTCTGGTCGATGCCACTGGCGAAGACTACGAACCAATTCGCAAAGGTTGGGATCACCTGAATGGCTGAAAATATCTCAGCTAGCGCTGCGGGGCCGAGCCCGGCGCTATTACTGGTGTCCGATTCGGAATCTGACACGGTTCGAATCGGAAAGTCCATCGGGCTTGCGCTGCGCACTGGCGACACGGTTCTACTCTCTGGCGATCTCGGAGCCGGCAAAACTCGCATGGTTCACGGCATGGCCGAAGCCATTGAGAGCCCCATCCCAGCTCGAAGCCCAACCTTCGTGATCGTGAACGAGTACCCGGGTCGGCTGCGCCTGAGCCACTGTGATCTGTACAGGCTGGGCTCTGTCGACGAGGTTGAAGAGCTGGCTCTCGATGAGCGACTGGTGGATGGAGCATTGGTGGTCGAATGGCCAGAAATCGGTGCGGCGGCGCTACCTGAAGACGTACTATTTCTCCAATTCGTCAACGGCGGCCACGACGATCAACGGCTAATTACGTTCACACCTACCGGACCTCGGTCTGCCGGATTACTTAGCCGTTCAGCCGCGGTGTTCGAGTCGCTCGATGCCACGGTTGGCCTTACCCATTCAAACTCTCCAGAATCCGACACAAATTGAATCTTGTAGTAATCGATACCTCGACCCGATTCGCCGGGGTCAGCGTGGCAAACGACGCGGGCGACCGAGCGACACGTAGCTGGCGTTCGACTCAGAATCATGGTCGGGAGCTTATGCCGGCTATCGTCGAATCACTTGCCGAGTTATCGCTGACTCCGGTGGATATAACGCACGTAGCGGTTGCCCTCGGCCCAGGTGGGTTCAGCGCCGTTCGGGTGGGAATTAGTGTTGCGCTGGGTCTTGTGATAGCCAATCACTTGCCGGTTCTGGGGATTTCAACGCACGAGATCGAGGCGGAACCGCATGAGGCGAGTGCAGGCGCGGATACCCCGCTGTACTCGCTGATTCCGGCTGGTCGCAACGAGATTTCGTGGACACGGCACTCGACCGGAGGTCAAACGGAATCGAAAACCGGCATTGCCGCCCCTGAGCAACTGGCACAGCAACTCGAGGCGGGTGCATTACTGTGCGGTGAGGCGTGCGATCTGATGGCTGGCCTCGTTGAAGCTTCACGATTCCGCGGTCACGAAGCTCCCACCCGAGACTCAAACTCGATTCTCGATATGGCCATCCGTAAGTTCGAATCGGGTTTATCGACTCCTTACGAGGAATTACGACCCATCTACGCTCGGCCACCTTCAATTACCAAGCCAAAACCTGCAAAGTAGTCGATCTCCCAAACGCCCCAATTTCGATATTTCACGGCACAATGAACAGACGCAATTCCTGTAAATCCTCTAGGGAGAAGAAATGACAACGGAGCGAACACTCGTACTGGTAAAGCCTGATGGCGTACAACGCGGACTTGCCGGTGAGATTATTGGGCGGCTTGAGCGCACGGGCCTGCAGATCATCGGCATGAAGCTGATGCAGATTTCAGACGAGCTGGCTGCCACGCACTATGGCGAGCACGAAGGCAAGCCGTTCTACGCTGGACTCGTGGGTTTCATCACGTCTTCTCCGGTTGTTGCACTTGCTCTTGAAGGCCCGAGTGCTATTTCGACTACCCGAAAAATTATGGGCGCCACAAACCCTGCTGATGCAGACCCGGGTACCGTTCGTGGTGACCTCGGGGTGGACATGGGTCGAAACCTGATCCACGGATCAGCAAATGCCGACGATGCTGCCCGAGAGGTGGCGTTGTTCTTCAACGATTCCGAACTGACTTCCTACGGCAGGGCGACTCAACCCTGGATCGTAGAGTAGAGCTGTTCGATACCGCTTAACGAACTACTGAGCTCGTACGATTTCTCTAGCTCGTGCCCAGAGCTGCTCGAGGCCGTAGTGCTCTCGCTGCTCTCTGGTGAACAGGTGGATGACCACGCCGGTGAAGTCGATCAGCACCCAGCCGCCCTTGCCCGATCCTTCACGATGAGTGACGTGCACGCCCATCTTGCGTGAACGCCGGCTGATGTCTTCAGCCATCGATTCGAGGTGGCGGTCGGTCTCACCGCTGATAATTACGAAGTAGTCAGCGAATGTGCTGATGCCCTGAGTGTCGAGTAAAACGATATCGGATCCGAGTTTCTCTGATGCCTCATCGACCGCCGCCCGGGCGATCTCTTCGTTTGTGGCGGTAATTTTTATTTGTGCGGTGTCTTCCATTGCTTAAGAATTATAGATGCAGAACCGCGATTCCGAACTCACCAATTTTGCCCAAATGGTTTAACACTGGATTAGCTGCTAAATCGGCTGATTTTGGTATTCTGAACTAATGGCGCAAGTACAGAACAAAAAGAAACGGGCGGTTGTGGCGATGAGCGGCGGGGTCGACTCATCGGTCGCCGCTGCCCTACTGGCACGTGATGGCTACGACGTTGTGGGTGTCACAATGCGTCTTTTCAGCGCGCCGAACGAACAGATTGCCAAGCTGAACAAGTCGTGCTGCTCGTTAGAAGACGTTGAAGACGCACGAGCTGTTTGCCGCAAGATTGGCGCCAAGCACTATTTCCTGAACTTCGAAGAAGACTTCCAGAAGCATGTTGTTGACTACTTCGTTAGCGAATACGAACGCGGTCGCACTCCCCACCCCTGCCTTGCATGTAACGATCGCCTGAAGTTCAATTTCCTGTTCAAGCGAGCCGAGTTGATGGACGCCGATGTAATCGCCACAGGCCACTACGGGCGAATTCGTGAGCACGACGGCGAGTACCAGCTGCTGGCTGGCATCGATTCGATGAAGGATCAGTCGTATGTGCTTTACACCTTGAGGCAGGATCAGCTTGCGAAGCTCTCTCTGCCGATCGGTGACTACTCGAAGAGCGAGATCAGGGAAGTTGCCAGGGAACTCGGACTTTCTATTGCAGACAAGCCCGATTCTCAGGATATTTGCTTTATTCCCGATGGCGACTACAACCGGTTCATCGAGCCGCGATTGAAGCGAAAGTTGTCGGGCGAAATTGTCGATGCTGAAGGAAAGGTTCTCGGCCAGCACGATGGGATTCACGGATTTACGATCGGTCAGCGCAAGCGCATTCCGGCCGTGAACAACACTAAGCGCCCGCTGTACGTGAGCGACATCAACGCTGATTCGGGACGCGTTACGGTGGGTCCTGCCGAAAATCTTATGAAGACTCGGCTTTACGCTTCGGGTATGAACTGGATTTCCGGTGTTGCGCCTGTCGATCCGATCCAGGTTTCGGCACGAATCAGGTACAACGGAGGAAACTCTCCAGCCACCGTTCGTGCGCTTGAGCCTAAAAATGGGGCAGAAATCGAGTTCGACCAGCCGGTGCGTGCGATCACACCCGGTCAGGCGGTTGTGTTCTACAACGATGACGTTGTCATTGGGGGCGGTTTAATCGAAACATCGCTTCCCGAGCCCACGACTCCCAAGTCTCAAGACTTCGCTGGCTCATCGGTCATCTCGGTCTAACTTTTCCCACGGTAGCTATATGCTTCGGATTCCGACGCGCGTCGTCCTTTCGAAATTGACATGGCGCTTCTCGCTGTGCCGTTCACCCGTTAGCTTTTGTGGATTCAGTTATTGTCCAAAACCACCAGATCGCTTCCTGACTTCTCGATCGAAACCGAAATATCAAACGGGTCGGCACTGCTGGTGGCAGGCGTTGACGAGGTTGGGCGTGGAACGCTCGCAGGCCCAGTGGTGGCTGCGGCCGCAATTCTGCCTGGGCCGGTGCCTGCGGAGTACGAAAAAATCGTTAATGACAGCAAATTGCTTTCGGCTGCCCAAAGACAGCGGGCCTGTGATTGGCTTGTCGATTGGTGTGTGAGCTACGGGGTTGGCGCTTGCACGGCCGACGAGATCGATGCAATGGGAATTGTTCCCGCTACCCGCCTTGCTATGTCACGGGCGGTTGCGGAGCTCGATCCTCAGCCTGACCATCTTTTAATCGACGCGGTAGAGCTGGCCGGGGTGGATATTCCGCAGACGTCGATCATCCGAGCCGATTCAACAAGCCAGAGCGCGGCCGCGGCGTCGATTATTGCGAAGGTCACGCGGGATAAGTTGATGGCGAACATCTTTGAGTCGGAGTATCCGGGTTACGGTTTCGCGTCGCACAAGGGTTATGGAACCGCTTTTCATTTGTCAGCGTTGGAAAAATTGGGCGTTTCACCGATCCACAGATGCAGCTTCAAGCCCGTAAAGGACATATTGGGGCGTTAGTACATCTCAAGAGCCTCTGCGTTTGATTTGAGTATGATCTTTTTAGTGCGACAGATTGGTGAAATGTGGAATCTTCGAGCGGGAAACTGAATTTACCGCCCGGAACTGGACGTGCTGGGGAAGCTGTTGTGCGGTCGTATGTAGTCGAAATATTGGGCTACGAAATTACGGACACCAATTTTCGCAACCGTGAAGGCGAGATCAACATAGTTGATCGCGATGACGGGATGATCATCTTTATTGAGGTCAAAACCCGGACGAATCAGAAGTTCGGTGCCGCGATCGAACAGATCTCTAGCAGCAAGGCTCAACGTCTTCAGGCAACTGCCCAGCGATATTTATCCCAAAACGATCTCGAAAACGCTGAATGCCGAATCGATTTGCTGAGTATTGAGATGGATCGACGAGGCCGCGTATCAAACGTGGAACACGTTCAATACGCGATCGAAGACCAAGAGTAGTATCCCGTAGACTCTACTGTCCTCTTAGAAGATTGCGATCGGGTTCACTGGAGAACCCGTAACCGTTGGGAGCTTCAACGGGAGTATCGAGATCATGAACTCCCACTTCCCACGCTGCTTACAGGCCTCTGCAAGGTCGTCCAGCCAGGCGTTATCGAGGATCCACAGTCCTAATCCCACTATCCCCACTTGGTGAACAGGGTTTGAGAAGCGTTCGTATGGGTTTGGCCCGACGTCATTCCCTGTATCGGAGCCCATTACTGCCACTCCCCTGTCGTGAAGGAACGGCAGTATTTCCGGCGAGGGACCTGAAGACCCACCAACGTTCACGTCAACAGGCCCTGAGATCGCCCGTTGACCCAGTTGCCCCGTTCTGAGCAGTAGAACGTCACCCTGCTCTACACGAACGCCGTGTTCACGTTCCGCGGCCTCTATATCGGCGACACCAACTCCATCTCCACGCTCGATGTAATCGACACCTCTCAGTAACGGGGCATCGACAAGAACACCTTTGGTCACGATTCCACCAGAGGCAGCCATCACGTCGAACTCAGTTGCACCGTCCTGAGTGGACACAACGCTCGAAGGCCGCCCGTTGTACGTTTGGCCATCCCAGAAGAAGTGGGCGAGGCTGTCGATATGGGTCACAGTGTGACCGTGAAAGATCAGTCCAAAGTAGTCCATTGCAACCTGTCGATCGCCAGTTTCGCCTTTTCTATAAGTATCACCGGCAGAAACCATGAAGTGCTGGGGAGGGCGAGGCACATCGACAGATGCTGAGAACTCCACCGGCTGTGCGCAGCTCATCGTGACGCCTTCTGAAACCAAACTGAGCGCCTGGAGTGTTTTTTCGGCCGAAAGATGGTTCAGTGTGCCTTTCTGATCGTCCTTTCCCCAACGTCCCCAGTTGTTGAGATCAGATTGCATCCAGTTCAGGAGATCGTCCTGAGAAGGCCATACAACGGTCATTTATCCAACACTCCATTACGTTTACAAATGCGTTTTTACTAATTGGCACCCAAACAAAGATCGCCGAAGCTTATAGGAAACATCAATCGAGCGGATGTGAGTGCAAAAACTCGCCGCCAGGAAAGCCGGGAAGTCGAAGTTGAACTGTAGCTGTGATCGCGTCACAAGAACGTACTCGACATCATCCAGTACAGTCGAGACAACTGGATTCTGTGGAAGCGATCCATATTCGTATTGAGTGAACCCGAAAGTCGACCGACAGATAATTGGAACTTCACACGCTCTTCTTACCGAAGCCGAAGAATCCGAAGATTTCGGAGCTGAGTACCTGGCATCCGGACCATCCCCTAGACCACCAAGTCTGATACGCGATCGACTGGGCGCGAGACTCTCCAAGCGATAGTATTTCAGCTGCCACCGATCGCTTACCCATCTCGCGATATACCGGGTAGTTCCCTCATTCCCTCAGCAGGTCTATCTCGAGAGGCCTGATGGCTATCTTAGATATCTTGGTACTGCGACCAACACGCTAACGAGTACACTGGAGCGTAGCTGGATTGCTGTAAAACCACTGGTTTCAATTAACGGAATACGTAGCTCAGTTCGTTGACTGACATATTTGGCGATGCTAGCGTTCATTGGTCAACCTTAAGTTGGGGGCACCGAATTGAGCCCGATACTCGGAAATGATCGGTGGTCTGATATTCCAACTTCTAAAACAGACCTTCCCATGGCGCCAATAGAAATGGCGGCTGCATGTGGAAGGTTTTTCGCGGAGATATCTAATGGATTCGATCTTGCTTGCAATTGCAGCGGGAGCCGTTGGTCTGGTGACCGCTGGCCTGCTAGCTATGCGGGTACTAAAACAGCCTCAAGGCAATGAAGAAGTCCGAGAGATTGGTCAACTTATTCAGGAAGGATCAGCAGCATTCCTCAAAAAGGAATACTCGATCCTCGCTGTATTCGTTCTGATCATATTTGTAATCCTGACCCTGTTCATCGATTACAACATTCTCGACAACGCCACGATTACCGAACTCGGTTCTGGTGGTGCAATCACTGCCGACGGCCCATGGACCGCCATCGCCTACATTTTTGGCGCAATCGGTTCTGCTCTCGCTGGATTTATCGGCATGAGCATCGCGGTACGAGGTAACACTCGAACGGCGACAGCAGCACAGACCGGACTCAACAAAGCACTTCAGGTTGCGTTCCGCACCGGTGCAGTAATGGGTCTGACAGTAGTCGGCATTGGCATCATCGGTGTATCTGCACTCTGGATCATCTTTGAAAACCCGAATGTCATCGCTGGCTTCGGTTTCGGTGCATCGTCAATCGCACTGTTTGCTCGTGTTGGTGGCGGAATCTACACGAAGGCTGCCGACGTTGGAGCCGACCTTGTGGGTAAGGTCGAGGCTGGTCTTGATGAAGACGACCCACGCAACCCTGCTGTGATCGCCGATAACGTTGGTGACAACGTTGGTGACGTAGCCGGCATGGGTGCCGACCTGTTCGAGTCTTACGTTGGATCGATCATCGCAACGATTTCGCTGGCATTCTTCGCTGTGACCGCCAGCGGCGTCACCGCGATCCCGTTCGATGTCGACGCCGAGAAGGCTGTTCTGCCTCTCGTTATCGCCGGCATCGGCATCATCGCTTCCGTACTTGGAATGTTCCTTGTACGAACTGGCGACAATGCCGATATGGGCAAACTGCTCTGGACACTCCGTTACGGAATCTTCAGTGCCGGTGCTCTTTCTCTGATTGGTACCGCTGTGTACATCAGTTCCTCCGACACCCTGAGCATGGACCTATTCTGGGTCGTCGTTGTGGGTATCGTCGTTGGACAGGTGATCGGCACTTCGACCGAATGGTTTACTTCTTACGAAGGTCTGAAGATCTTCGGCAAAGAGTTCAACCCGGTGAGGTGGATTGCTTCGCAGTCGGAAACGGGTCACCCTTCCGTGATCATCGCTGGCCTGGCGATTGGTCTCTACAGCACGGTTATCCCGGCGCTTGCGATCGTCGTAGGTATCTACTTCGCTAACGAACTCGCAGGCCTCTACGGCATCGGCCTCGCCGCTGTCGGAATGCTGTCGACACTTGGTATCACGCTCGCAACCGACGCTTACGGCCCTGTTGCCGATAACGCTGGTGGTATCGCAGAGCAGGCTCACCTTGATCCTGAGGTACGTAAGCGCACTGATGCTCTCGACGCCCTCGGTAACACCACTGCCGCTACAGGCAAGGGATTCGCCATCGGATCGGCTGTGCTCACCGCTCTGGCGCTTCTAGTGGCGTATGCGTTCGTAACTGGCATCGATTCACTCGACCTGCTAGAGCCGAAGGTTCTGATGGGAACGATCATTGGTGGTCTTCTCCCCTTCCTGTTCTCAGGTCTCACGATGCAGGCCGTTGGTACGGCAGCTGGTGAGATGATCGAAGAGGTCCGACGTCAGTTCAGAGAGATCCCCGGACTGCGTGAAGGCCTGCCTGGCGTAAAGCCAGACGCTGCCCGAGCTGTTGCAATCAGCACAGAGGGTTCGCTGAAGGCAATGATTGTTCCTGGAATGATCGCAATCGTCGCTCCGATCGTTGTCGGCGGATTCATGGGTGCAGAGGCATTGGGCGGCATGCTTGCCGGCTCGATCGTTTCTGGATTCCTGCTTGCGATCTTCATGGCAAACGCTGGTGGAGCATGGGACAACGCAAAGAAGTACGTTGAGCTTGGCAACTTCGGCGGCAAGGGTTCAGACTCCCACGCTGCAGCTGTTACTGGTGACACGGTTGGTGACCCCTTCAAGGACACCTCGGGTCCCGCGATCAACATTCTGCTGAAGCTCATGGCGATTGTTTCGCTGATCTTCGGTCCTCTGTTCATCTAGACGAGCGTTTAGTCGACGTTCACTCAGTTGAACTGAAAAAAGTTCGATAAAAAAGCGCCCTGGTCGTAATGGCCCGGGCGCTTTTGCGTTCTGGAATATTTGGATCGACAGTAGGCAACTACCGAACGAACCTGTTGTTGGCTTTTTCGTGAGCAATCGTGGTTGAGGCACCGTGGCCGGGAAGTACGATCGTGTCGTCATCGAGGTCGAAGAGGACGTTCTTGATGCTGGCGATTTCGAGTTGCTCGTCGCCGTCGGACAGGTCGAATCGCCCAATCGTCTCTCGGAACAGGGTGTCGCCAGTGAGAACGTGGCCATCGACGTGTAGAGATATGCTGCCACTTGTGTGACCAGGAGTTGCGAGTACTTTTATCTCAAACCCTTCTGCGTCGATTACGTCGCCGTCATCGAGCAGCCGTGCGGGCACGGGCGGTTCCTGAAAGTCTCCAAGCATGCTCTTCAGCCACGAAAGCTGGTCTGCTGCCGACTGGGCGTCGGCAGTACCGATCATGAACTTGCTACCGTACTGCTCAACCAGAGGTGCAACAGCACCAGTGTGGTCGGCATGGGCGTGTGTCGAAATGATGCTTGTTGGAGAGAGGTTTCGCTCCCGAAGAAACTCGACGATTTTTAACTGTTCGCTGCCGGGATCTACGACTACACAGTTCGAATTTCCCGCTAGGTGAATCACATAGCAGCTGGTTGCGAGCACTCCAACCTGAACGACGTCGATCTGGACCATTTACGAACGGCTTCCTAAAGCTGGGTCGATATCCAGTCGGCGATCTCGCGGAAATACAGAATTGAGATTATTCCGCCTGCAACCAGATAGGGACCATACGGTATCAACACTCGATTGAAGCCAAACAGTCTGGCGGCGTAGACGATTATCACTACGAAACCACCAACCAGAACTCCAAGATACAGACCAAGCAATAGCGGGGCTAGTCCTAGAAAGGTTCCAAGTGCGGCCGAAAGCTTCACGTCGCCCCAGCCCATGATCGGCCGATTCAGACGATCGCCGATCCAGGCGAACGGGTAGAACACAGCGTATCCAACTGCAGCTCCTGCCAATCCCTCCCACCACTTGCTCTTGTAATTCCCGGGCTTGGGGTCTTTCCAGATCTCCAGCACCAGATCTATCGCCTGGCGAGTCATCTCACGATTCTCGCCACTGCGAGGATCGAAGCCGTGCTCGTTCAGATCACCGGGGAATCCCACCCGAGCCGACTCCCCACATCAACCGACCTCGTGACATCTGATCGAGCTGGGCGATTCTGTGCGCAATCGAGAACGGATCGTGATTGGGCATGCACGTAACGCCAGTGCCAAGACGAATCTGGGAAGTAACGCCAAGAGCCTAGGCAATCAGGAGATCGGGAGCGGGAATGTTCTCCCATTCCGCCGTGTAGTGCTCGCCGATCCACGCCTCGGAGTAGCCGAGTTGATCAAGATATATGAGTTGCTTGAGATCAGCTTCAAGCGTGTCGGCGATATTGGCCCCGGCGGGTGCAGGGGCATTGTGAACAAACCGAGATCCATTCCAGCCTCCGAGCAATTCACGAGAGTTCAATTTGAACCACATAGATGTTCGGGCATCCTACAACGGTTTGATCCGTAGCGAAGCCGCATTTGAGTCGAGCTACGGGCTACTCGGATGTGCGGTTGACCTGTTCTTGAAGTTTGAACAGCGCATTCATGGCTTCGAGCGGCGTCATATTGGCGATATCCAGTTCACGGAGCTCGTCCACTGCCTCGCTGTGAGATTCAGGTTCACCGAACGGCATTTGAAGCTGATACCCGGTGGAACTGCCGGTTTGTTTGGCACCGTTTTCCAGTTCGTCCAGCAGATCCCACGCCCTGTTGATAACCGCTCCGGGCATGCCAGCCAGGCGTGCCACATGCACCCCGTACGAGCGATCTGCGCCTCCGGGCACTATCTGGTGCAGGAACACAACTTCGCCGGCCTCTTCGGCAACTGCAACACGTAAGTTGTGTGCACGTGGTAGCTGGTCTGCCAGCTCCGTCATCTCGTGATAGTGGGTGGCGAACAGTGTTTTACAACCGAGCCGGGGTGAATTGTGAATATGCTCGGCAACAGATCGGGCAATCGCCAGACCGTCATAAGTTGAGGTACCTCGGCCGATCTCATCGAGAACTGCGAGAGATCGACTCGTCGCCTGATTCAGAATCGAGGCCGTTTCGACCATTTCGACCATGAAAGTCGATTTACCGCCTGAAATATCGTCCGAAAGGCCAGCACGAGTGAAAATCCGATCCACAACGCCAATACGAGCCCTAGTCGCCGGGATATAGCTCCCGACCTGGGCCATCAACACCAGAACGGCCGTCTGGCGAATGTAGGTCGATTTACCGGACATGTTGGGACCAGTGATGATGGTCAACTGCCGTTCGTCGTTAGAAAGATCCAGATCGTTCGGCACGAACCGTCCTGGCCCGAGCGACGCTTCGACGACGGGATGTCTCCCGGCTTCTACTTCGAGAACCGTGTCGTCATCGATAACTGGCCGAATCCAGCCGTTCTCAGCCGCCGCTTGCGACATCGCTACCAGTGCGTCGAGAACACCGAGCGCTTTGGCAGTTTCCATGATGCGATCGGCGTGTACGGTCAGCTCAGCACAAACACGTCTGAATATCTCTCGTTCCAGCTCACTAATTCGATCTCGCGCCGAGAGGATTTCCGACTCAAATTCCTTCAGTTCTGGCGTGATAAACCGCTCGCCATTCACCAGTGTTTGGCGGCGTTCAAAGTGTTCGGGAACGAGATGTACGTTGCCTTTTGAAACTTCGAGGTAGTAGCCGAATACACGGTTGTAGCCGATTTTCAGATTCTTGATGCCGGTTGATTCGCGGTGGTCTGCTTCAAGCGCAGCAATGCTCGATCGGGCATCGCCAGAAAGCGACCGCACCTCGTCGAGTTCCAGATGAAAGCCTTCTCGAATGGCAGAACCTTCACCGACGCTGATCGACGGGTCATCGGAAATTGCTGCGTTGAGAAGATCGACGGCCTCTTTTGACGAATGGAGCCTGCCTATCACGGCCCCACCAGGTGTTACGCCGCTGGGAAGAGCCTCGATGAGTTCAGGGATAACCGCCAGCCCGGTACGTAGCGAGGCCAGATCACGAGGGGTTGCGGTGTTTGTTCGAATGCGATTAGTGAGGCGTTCGAGGTCTGAAACACCGCCGAGTAGTCCCTGAACCTTCGATCTCACGCTCTGGTCATCGAAGAACTCAGCGATAACATCCTGTCGCCGTTGAATTTCGTCTGGAACGATCAGCGGACGAGTGAGCCACGACTTCAGTGATCTTGCGCCCATCGCCGTTTTCGAAAAATCGATCGTTCTGAAAAGCGTTGGCCCGTTCTTTTTGCCGGTCGACGATGTGAACACTTCAAGATCGCGAAGCGCCTTCTGGTCCAGCTTCATGTAGGAATTGGTCGATTCGGTGCGCAGCGACGTTAGCTGCGGGATCGCCCCAAACTGGGTATCGGCAACGTAATCGAGAACCGACGCAGCTGCCACCACTGCCAGAGGCATGTTTTCACAGCCAAACGCATCGAGTGATTTCACCTTGAAATGATCGGCGAGTCTCGCTCGTGACAACTCGAAGTCGAGGCGATTTTCATCAAGCGGACGAACCACCATGGCAGCGTCTTGGTCGGGTTGAACGATATCGAGTGATGCTGAATCAGCTATTAGCTCGGCGGGAGAAAGGCGAAATAGTTCGTCTTTGAGATCGGATATGGGAAATTCCCCGGTCACAAATTCGCTTGTCGATATATCAACGTAGGCGAGTCCCGTACGCCCGCCGTCGCTAACGGCTGCCGCCAGATAGTTGTTTGTTGCCTGATCGAGCAATGCTGGTTCTATTACAGTTCCCGGTGTGACAACTCGTACTACGGCACGTTCGACAAGTCCTTTAGATTTCGCCGGGTCGCTTGTCTGCTCTGCGATCGCAATTTTGAGCCCGGCAGCCACCAGCGTACCGAGATGATTATCGAGCGAGTGGTGTGGAATTCCAGCCAGAGGCGCCTTGCCGCCGGCACCCGATTCACGAGCAGTTAGCGCTATGCCAAGCACTTTCGAGAGGGTGTGAGCGTCATCGTCGAAGGCTTCGTAGAAGTCCCCCATTCGGATAAGTAGCAGCGAATCGGGGTAGTTAGCCTTGAACTCCAGAAACTGCCGACGTCCTGGCGAGAGCTTCTTGGGTTTCACTTTAGAAGAAGCTCTTTTTTTTAGACGTTTTTTTGACGCGTCTCCGCTGCTATTCGCCGTTTCGTTGGGAGCGGAATTTGGAGTAGCTGACATCGTTGCCCGATTCTAGCGTGAATTCGAGCCGCTTTTGGGATTGATCAGCTTCTACTGGTACTTAATCGATGCGGAATCGGATGCAATCCAGCGAATTTCCGTAAACGAACTGCCTTTGGGCATCTCGAAGACCATCATTCCGACGACCTGTTGACCCTCATTCAACTTGAGCGAGCCCCACATTGGAATGAACCCCGGCACGTTGTACTGCAGAGTGCTTTCGGCTGCGTATGCAGTGGTAATGGTGTTCACCGGTAGGTAGGTTTTCAGGTCTCCATCGAGCAGTGTGGCCGCCTTTTCGTCGATCACCAAATTCACCGTTCCTGATGTCTGGTTGATCAACGTAACTTTCACATAAACGAGCTCGTTGAGCACTTCATCGACAGGTTTCATCGCCCATGTTTGAATTGTGCCTTCAGAATCGGCACCGTTATAAACGATGTAGTCCTGCCCTTTCGGTTCTTCCGCACGAATCCACAGGGTTCGTCCGCGCACGTAGAGAGGATCTCCACTTTCGGGTTTGAACACGGTCATCAGGCTGATGAGCACTACTGCCAGCACAACAGAAAACGCCGTGATGCCCATGAGCATGACTGGACTGTTTTCTTTAGGAATGCTGATCTGCCGTCGGGCGAGTACAGCTCCGCCAGCGTCGACATCCATGTACTCGATTCCGGGATCGCCGCGGAAGCCTGAAGCTGGAACAAATTCGACTCGGACTCGAGCAATGTTGTTCGACATTGGCTCTACCGAGACCACGTTCCAATTAATTTCAGCGTTGCGAAAACGAGGGCCGTACGCATATCTGTTGGCGGCCGCATAATCCAGAGCCGCTCGAACGTGATCTGGGTACTTTGTTACAGCATCATTGCCGAACGCGAATCCCGCGGATTCTTTGTTCAAATCGGCCACATGCGCGCTTGGAGAATCCTCAGCTACCTGAGAATTTTCGTCAGCAACCTGTTCGTTTTGATTTTCTTCAGTCATCCATTGCTCCGGCAGCGATTGGCCCGGACGATTCCGAACCGACAAGCGAGAGTACACGATGTGCGCACATCGCCGCACCATTTCGATATCTCTAATATCTAATTATTGCCAAGACTTCGCGATTCAGCGAATCTAATTTTATTTTCCACCCTAATTAACTACGAATCACACTTGGGATTCACACTTGGGCCGCAGGGAACGTGCCCAGCTGTTCCAGCACACTTGCCAGTGCTTGAACTACGTCATCAACATCCTCTTCGATTGTATCGCGCCCCATAGATATCCTCACACTTCCGACCGCCAGCTCGGGATCGACACCCATCGCCAGCAACACATGTGAAGGTTCGAGCGATGCCGAACTGCAAGCACTACCGCTGGATGCAGCAATGCCTTTGAAATCGAGACCCAGCAAGATGGGTTCGCCCTCCACACCCGGGAACGAGAAGTTCACCACTTCGGGAACACGCCCGCCAGAAGACTGGTCTGGGTTGTCGTTGCCGTTGAACGACGCATTCGGTATTCGTTCGTTAACCCCCGCAATTAGCCGGGTAGCAAGCCTGTCGAATCGGTCACGCGAAGCAGGTCGTTCGGATTCAGAAAGCGTCAACGCCTCAGCCATGCCGACTATCAGTGCCACGTTTTCAGTACCAGAACGACGTTGGCGCTCCTGTCCACCACCGGCAATTAACGGTTCGAGCTCCACACCGCGCCGTACGTAAAGCACGCCAACGCCCTTAGGGCCGTAGATTTTATGACCAGACAGACTCATCAGGTCGACACCAAGTTCATCTACGTTCAGGGAAAGTTTCCCTGCGGCTTGCACGGCGTCGGAATGGATCAACACTTTAGTGCCAGAACGTTCGGCAGATTCACGTACCAGCCTTGAAATTGCGGCAACGTCTTGGATGGTTCCCACTTCGTTGTTAACGAGCATCACGCTTGCCAGAAATGTATCGGGTTGAACTGCAGCGGCGAATTCTTCTGGATCGACTCGGCCTGTGCTGTCGACGCCCACGTACGTGGCGGTAAACCCCCGTTTTTCGAGTTGCTCAACTGGGTGAATCACTGCATGGTGCTCGATTGCGGTGGTGATGATGTGCCCGCCCGCATGCGCTTGCAGCGCTGCCAATCCCTTGATTGCGAGATTGTCGGATTCGGAGCCACCGCCAGTGAAAACAATTTCGCTAGATCGTGCGCCGAGAACGGCTGCAACTTGCTCTCGGGATTCATCGACGCCGTACCGAGCTTCACCCGCAAGCGCATAAAGGCTCGATGGATTTCCAAATATTTCGGTGAAATAGGGCAACATTTTCTCGAGCACTTCAGGCCGTACCGGTGTTGTAGCGGCATGGTCGAGATAATTAATCCGATCGTCACTCGGTATCATGATTCATACACTTTCATTGAGTCAAGATGAACAGCGAATCCGTGTAGCCGTTTGATAATTGCTTGGATAAGATAACTTGGTTTGAAATCCACGTTTGCAGAACTTCCGTATCAATGTGCCGTGTAGCCCATGGCATGTTTAAGTTTGGCAGAATAGTTCCGTTGTGACGAGAATAGCTGTTTAGCAGCCGAGACCGGAGTGAGTAGTTGATCAAGATCGAGCATATGTCGAAGAGTTACGGCCCCTATCCGGCCGTCATCGACATCTCTTTCGAAGTTCTCAAGGGCGAAATTGTTGGATTTCTTGGTCCTAACGGCGCTGGTAAGACGACCACGATGCGGGTGATAACCGGCTTTACGCCTCCTACCGAGGGTGAAGTAACGGTGGGCGGCTACGATGTCGTTTCTCATTCCCTCGACGTCAGGCGCCACATTGGCTACCTTCCGGAAACCGTTCCGCTGTATCTGGATATGCCCGTAAACGAATATCTCACCTACATGGGTGAAATTCGTGGAATGAACAGGTCGTGGGTGAAAGAAAGCCTTCCCAAGGTGATCGATATGGTCAAACTTGGTGAATACCAGAACACCCTGGTGGGTCGTCTTTCGAAGGGTTACCGTCAGCGTGTGGGAATTGCTCAGGCGATCTTGCACGAGCCCGACGTGCTGGTAATGGACGAGCCGACTATCGGTATCGACCCAATTCAGGTCGTTGAGACTCGTGAGTTGATCAGCAATCTGGGTGAAGAGCACACGATGCTTCTTAGTTCCCACATCCTTCCTGAGGTCAGCGCCATATGCAAGCGAGTTCTGGTTATAAACGATGGCCGAATTGTTGCCGATGACAAGCCAGATGATCTTTCAGAGAAGCTTCAGCATGCAGAGCGAATTGAGATAAGTGTTCGAGGTGCAGAAGGCCCGGCATTTATTAACGCGATGCGAGATCTCTCGGTCGTCGTCGACGCTCGTTCTGATCAACGAGCATCCATTTCTCAGCGGGCTGAACGTGAAGATTTTTCACCGTTTATTGTTGACGCCCGCCCCAATTTGCAGGCCTCCGAACAGATAGCAAAAACAATCATTGAAAACGGCTGGGGTCTGACAAATCTGACACCCCTGCCGATGACCCTTGAGGAAATCTTCCTCGAATTGACAACCGAAGAGAATTTAGGCGACTAGGCATTGCGTTTCATAACCGTTATAGCGATCAAAGAGATTCGCACATACTTTGCCTCGCCAATGGCCTATGTGGTTTCGGCGGCATTTCTAGCCATCACAGGGTTCTTCTTCGTAGCATCGGTTTCCGACGCGTTCGCAGAAGCCAGCATTCGTGGCTATCTGGCAGGCGCAATTTTCTTCATGATTTTCATGTCGCCTGCGTTAACCATGCGGCTCATCGCTGAAGAGCAGAAGTTGGGAACGCTGGAGCTTCTTCTAACTTCTCCACTCCGTGAATTCGAAATCGTAATGGGCAAGTTCATCGCTTCCTTCGTAATGACGATGATCATGGTGGTGCTATCGCTCTACTTTGTTCTCGTGCTCTTTGTTTACGGCGACCCGGACATTGGCCCGCTTCTGAGCGGACTTGGCGGGTTGATGTTGTACGCAGCAGCCACGCTTTCGGTTGGACTTTTCGCTTCGGCGTTGAGCAGTAACCAGATTGTTGGTTTGGTTGTTGGATCGGGAATTCTTACTGCGCTGACGATCATCGACTTCGTGAGTGCCCGTCTTTCGGGAGTGGGCTCTCAGATTCTCGATGCCTTCCAGCTCGGCGCATCTTTCTCAGTATTTGATCTTGATAGCTTTGGGGTTGCCGAAGGTGGCCACTTTGCAGACTTCGCTAGAGGCATTGTCTCGATGACAGATATTGCCTATTACTTATCACTAACAGCAGTGTTCTTGCTCCTCACAGTTCTTGTGTTGGAAGCAAGGCGATGGCGCTAGGCCAGTATTCACGTAGATGTCAACAGAGCAGCAGAACACTTCCGAGAACCGGCCATCAGCCGATTCAACTCGGGTCAAGACTCCGATTCTTCAGAGTCTTAAGAACAACACGCGATCGATCAGACAAGCACTCGCCTTAGTTGGTGTCGGTGCTGTCGTGTTCGGCATATTGATATGGATTTTCTTGCGTGGCCTCGAAGGTCCCGCTTTCATTGTGATGGGCGTGGGTGCACTGCTCCTGATCGTCGATGCGTTCATCTCTCTGGCAACGGTTCGCCAGGCGGTATTCGGTCGCAGAGGTCGGTACGGGCTCAACACAGCGATCGTATTTATCGTGTTCGTGACAATTGCCGTGATAGTGAACTTCGCCATCATGTGGGCACTTGACCGTCCGAATCCTGCTGGTTGGCTTCGTGTCGATACCACGGCTACCAAGCAGTTCCTTCTGGAGGAGCAGGTAGTAAACACACTTGCCAACATGAAAGAGCCGGTGAAAATTACCGTTCTCATGGCAACCGACAACGCGAGCGGCGCGGCCGCATGGCGTGACACGGATGACATGCTCAGCGAGTTCCGACGTCGTTCAGGCGAGTTCGACCTTTCTTACGAGAAAGTCGACCCCGAAATCAACCCGAACGTTGCGACAAGCCTTGGTGTAACTCAGTTCCCTTCACTCGCAATCGTAGGTGTCCAGAGTCAACGTCTTGAGGTTGTTGTTGGCACGAATCCGAACGCCGGGCCAAATATATTCACCGAACAGCAGGTCGTAACTGGGTTGCTGGTGATCAACGAAATTGCCCAAAAGAAGATCATCTTCATCACAGGCCACTCGGAGCGAGACGTTACCGATGTCTCAACGATCACCAGTCTCGGGCTTGCCGGACTCGCACTCAACCGTGAGAACTACGTGGTTCTTGTCGAGACGCTTCAGGAACTAGCCACACGGATGAGTTTCGGAATTCCAGAGGAGCTTCCTGCTGCACTCGTGTTTGCTGGTCCGACTCAGGAATTGCTGCCGATCGATCAACAGGCATTGCTGAACTACGCCCGATTAGGCGGCAGCATTCTGTTCATGCTTGAACCAAACGAAACGCCCGATACGTTCAAGCAGTTCCTTTCACGTTATGCAGTTGCAGTTGGAGAAGGTGAAGCGGCCGATATCCAAAGCTTCGTCGCTCCAAGCCCGACATTTATTCAGGTGAAGAAGAGCAACGGTCAGTTGCCTCAACACACCGTCACAGAAGGATTTGAAGTTCTGTACATGCCTGGTGCAACCCACTTTGGTTGGACCATTGACCCGCAGACGGTTCCTCTCGTCGGTGACGATTTCCCGGTTCCGCTGGTTCAGCAACAGCTTCTCGCCTCAACGACAATCGGTAGTTGGTCAGAGCTAGATCCCGATGTGCTCCAGTTCGACGTTGATTCCGAATTAGGGGGGCCACTACCGATCTCAGTGGTAGTTGAAGCTGTTGGAGAAGTAGCCGGTGGTGTATACGCCGAGGACGCCCAGCTCACCATGATCTTGATCGGTGACACTGATTTCGCATCTAACAACTATTTCGGGTCTGCCAACAACTCCGATTTATTTATAAATTCGGTGAACTACCTTGCTAGGGATTTCGAGTTGATTTCGATCCGCACGAAAACCGATTCAAACCGCCAGTTATTCCTAACCAAAAACGAACGTGATTTCGTTCGCTGGTCAGGTTGGCTCTTAATGCCATCGCTGATTAGTATTTTCGGATTCTGGACCTGGTGGAGAAGGCGCTAGAAAATGAATCTGCGTCTGCTACTCGTTCTTATCACAGTTCTTTCGTACGTTGCCATTGGGGTGACCTGGTTTATCGCGAACCCAACTGAAGTGGTTAGAGAACCGGAACCGCCGTTCTTCTACACACTGGCGCCCAAAGACATTCGCACAATTCAGATCAGCACTGGTGATCTGTCGACAAGCTGGTCGCTCAGAGAAGATGAGAATCGCTGGTACTTCGACGAGCGGAATAACATTCCAGCCGACCTGTACCGATGGGGTGGTATCACTCAGCTTATGGGAGGACCTCGCACCCAGCGAGTTCTGGCTCAGAATATTGATGACCCAACAAAATACGGCCTCGATACCCCTTCTTCCGAGTTTGCAGTGACCCTTCGTGATGATTCGGTTGTACGGCTGGCACTGGGCGACTTGACGCCCGACGGTGGCAACAACTACGCACGAGTTGTGGGCTTCCCGCAGTTGGTGCTTGTCAACTCCACCTGGGGAGCAGTTCTCGAACGACTCGTTAACGACCCACCGCTGCCGGAGTGGTACTACCAGCTCGAAGGCCAGGTTCGAGAGATCATCATGTTCGATGAGAACGAAGTTGTTCGAGCTTACGGCTACAACCGTGACGCTGAAGTCTGGAAGATTTGCGACTTACCGCTGCAAGGCGACCCGTGCTCTGGCACGCAGATTGCTAACAGCGATCTGCTCGAAGCTGAGATTGCCCACTTTGGTGATCCAGCGATCAATGGAGCGGTGGAGCTCAACCTAGAAAGTGATGGCGATTTCGTGGAGTTTGGCACCACGGTGGATTCACCCTACATTGCACTTCGAGTCGAGAACAAAACTGCGACGAACGTAACCGAAGTCTCACGTCTGACGATGACGATCGGCAAAGTTTCTAAAGACGGTAAGTCTCGATTCGCCGTAGCTAACGAAACGTCTGACGTGATTCTCGTGGATCTCGAATGGGCAGATCGAGTGCTTGATCTGTTCTTCGGCGATGTGCTAATCGACAACGGCTAGTCGCTGGCGCCCGCGTTCGCTGGCTCATTCCCGACTGTCCTGAATTAGTCGAACGGCGAAGGGTTTTCGCGGAATCCACGGCTCTATACAACTAACGGTTTACGCGTCCCTAGCTCAACCTGCAACGCACCCGCTCTACGCCCTCATAGAGGGCAAGTAGAACGAATTATGTGGTCAAGTTGCGGTACAGCTGGGGCAGGCGCTTCGGAAGCAGGCTGATGTCGGGCAGAACCTCGTAACTGAAGTCTTCCATCATCGTCTTCATGTAATCGTGTCCGGCCTTGTCCACGGTCAGACAGAACGGCGTGATGCCCATGTTCCGAGCTTCGATCAGCGACTGACGGGTGTCATGTACCGCGTATTCCTTCTCAACCCCTTCTCGGGAGTAGCCACGATCCTGCGGTCGACCGTCGGAGATCAGGAATAAGAATCGCGAACGAGCTTCCACTTCATTCAGCTTTGCAGCCGTGTGACGAATCGCAGGTCCCATGCGGGTTGCGTGAAGCGGGGCGATACGGTCGATACGTCGCGGAACAATTTCGGTGAATTTCTCGTCGAGGTCCTTGATCGTGTAGAACTCGACATTCTCTCGTCCGTACCCAGAGAATCCGTAGATACCGTATGCATCGCCAAGCGTTTCGAGCGAGTTGACCAGAAGAGTTATCCCTTCCTTCTCAACGTCGACAATTCGCTTGTAGGTTCGGCGGAGGCCCTCCGAGCGACGTGAACGCAGCCAGACCATGTATTCGACTGGATCATCGGGCGCACCCCAGTCGTCAGACGGCTTCTTAGCTTCGTCGATAGCTTCGGCTGTGGACGCAGAGAGGTCGAGAAGGAACGCAACGGCAACCGAGCGTTCGTTCTTGTTCCTGCGCCAGTACAGCTTCTCTTCAGGAGAAACACCGATCCTTATATCGATCAGTGCCTCCAGAACCGTATCGAGGTCATATTCTTCGCCATCTTCAAGTCGCTTCTGCTTTCGGTACATCTCGGGGATGACCAGCTCGAACTGGCGTTTGATCTGTGAGACAAGACCTGCGTTTTCGGCGAGTGTCTCACGGAAGAAATGCGGTTCGCCATCGGTCATGATCTTCTCGTGGACCATGCACCAGTTTGGCTTGTATTCGTTCGCCCTGAAGTCCCACTCCGGGTAAGTGTAGGTGTCGGGTTCGGTGGCCGTAAGTGGGCCGCCATCTTCATCGACGTGCTGTGACGGACCGGGTTGGAACTGCTGATTTTCGGTATCGCGTTTCTGCAGCTCTTTCATCAAGTTTTCGATCATCTCGGAAACCTGTTGATCGCCGCCTTCTTCGCCTTCCGTCTGCTCCATCTCCATCTCGGGAGCGTTCTTCATCATCTCTTCGAGCTGCTCTTGAGTGATCGGTTCCATCTCGCCGCCCTCAGACATCTCGCCGCTTTCCATCATCTGCATTTGGGAAAGCAACTGAGAAAGCTCGGGCTTGAACTCGCCTCGGTAGTCGACTTCCTGTGGCGACGAGTAGTCCTCTTCTTCGCCTTCGGATTCGAACTCCTGCTCGTCGGAACCGTCTTCCGGTTCGCCCTCACCTTCACCATCGGGGGAAGCCTGGCCCATGAACTGCTGAATCACCTCTTCAGGGTCGACGACATCCTCTTCGTCGTTGTCTGAAGATTCTTCTTCCTCTTCGGGTTCGAGTTGTTCGAATTCGTCATCGTCCAACTCGTCGTTCTTGATATCGATGAGAATCGAGTAGGCACGAATCGCGGCCTCGGCAGCGTCTTCTACGATCGCATCGACCGTGGTGACCTGCCTGATGAGTCTGCGAAGCTTACGAGCCGCATCTTTGTGCTCACCCGGAACGATCATGTCGTCGACCTGCCCAAGACTCACCCTGATCATGAACTCGACCAGTGCCTCACGAGCCGGCAGATCGGTTACCTCGGGGCGGGATTCGAGCGCTGCGCCACGCACGATCGCGTACATCGACATAATCCCCGGGTACAACTCTGCAACGTTGCCGTCGATTCGTGAACTCTCGAGAACCGTAAAGACGTCGAGGGCCAGTCGACGTTCGTGGAACAGATCGAAGAAGCGGCTCATGTCGGTCAAGAACTCGGGAGCCTCTTGTTCAGCGGCTGGTTCAGGTGTTACCGACGATGCAGCAACAGGAGATTCATGGCCAAACACAATCACTTCTGGCTTTGCCGAAGCCTTCTTCTTGGCTTCCTCGTCGACGGCCTTGGCCGCCTTGAGCTCAGTTGCTCCGGGAAGTCGTGGGCGAAGATCATCAAATATGAACGACGGCTCGTTGAAGTCGAATGCGAACGACCCGAATTCGATGTGCCCTATCTGGTGGGTTGAAATCACCTTGAAGAAGCCGAAGTTTTCGTCTTTAGACGTGTATCGGTTGATAACCGAGGGCATGTAAATCGTCGTGCCTTCAGTTGTTGGCAGTTCGCCCTGGAACCAGCCGATGTTCTTTTCGGCGAGAGCCTGTGCGGCCTGAATATCGATATTGCGACCGGTTAGGGCCAGGCAGTACATCGAAATGATGTCTCGGACCCTGGAAAGCTCGATTGAAGACGAAAGCGAATCGAGCATTTCGAGCGAGCGAGGTGATTCAAGCCTGAAGTACGAGACCGCAGCCTCGTCACTTTCGCGGGCAGTCTGGATGCCTTCGATTTGCCACTGACCCATCTGGTCGAACGTCACTCGTTCGAGAACTTCGGGAACGATCTTGAGAAATTCTGGTGCTGCCGGAGCCGAAACAGCGGCAATGCCGTCGGTCATTTCGAGCAGGCGATCCCTTGAATCGGTTGGCACGCGATTCACGGTGTTGGCACCATCTCTCAGCACTCCGGCTGCATCGCTTACACCGGTAATTACCAAGCGACGGGCAAGCGAAATCAACGGTGCACGGTGGGTCGAGTTGAGCTCGATCAGTGCTGCAGTAGCCGAATCGAAAAGCACTGCCGTTTCGCGCCACGACTTTTCGGCAACGATCTGGGCGAGGTTTATGAACCGGTCGATATCGCCCGGAATTTTGGGGAAGAGGTCGATGCCAGCACCAAGGGCGTCGCCAGCCTGATCGTATGAACGGCGTGAAAGCACTTCGAGGAACTCACCAAAGTGGCAGAACTCTTCGAATGAAAGTGACTCAAGCAGATCAGGTGTTGCTTCGAACAGACGGCAGGCGAGAGCCGACGACTTCCACGTTCCGCGATAAAGCGCACGACAGACGTTTGCCCAGTCGTCGATGTACCGGGGTCGAAGCCTGAGCATGGATTTGGGCGACGATTTGAAATATGCGACGGCGAGCGACGGCGAATCTTCACAGAGCGAAGTGCCTGTCTTTGCCCACTTCAGGAATTGGCCTGAAGGCAGCTGGCGCTGAACGGCCACGGATGCATCGAAGAACTCCGCTGCGGCTTCCCACGAGCGGACTGTTTTACGTGCGATCTCAAGCCCTTCAGTGGACCATTGCTGGCACGTCTCGTCGGCGAGCCGGCCTGAAAGTTTCTCGAGGGCTATTTCGTAGCGTTCAAGAACTGGCGCAGGAAACTGCTTGAGTTCTTCTCTTGTGTTTTCGATAGCCGATTGTTTTGGGTCGTCAGAACTAGTCAACTCTGGTCTTGCCCTTTTTCAGACTTTGTCATGCTGCATTCATCACAACGTCGATTACGTCAGAAATTATCCGGCCCGAAGCGCCCCAAATAATTCGATCTTCATATGCGTAAGCAGTTATTTTTCGTGTCTGTCCATTTCGGATCAGTGTGATGGTGCGTTTTGAAGCTGCATCAACAAAAATCCGTACTGGCACACTTACTACCTCAGCAACTTCGCTTTCCTGAGGTGTAATTTTTACAGCGTCTTTAACGCGCCCTGTGTATGGTCGAACCTCGAATCCCGTCGATGTGTCGACCGAACTCATCTGACACCAGATATCGATATCGTTTGAGTCGATTCCAAGCTCCTCGTTCGTCTCACGTAATGCGGTGTGCATCAGCGATTCGTCCGAGTCCTCAGTCATCCCGCCAGGGAACGCCCATTCACCACTGTGATGTCGGAGCGTTGCTGCCCTTTTGATCATCAACACACAGGGTTCACCGTCTGTCATGTTGAACAAAACAGACACGGCCGCGGCAGCTCCGTTACCCTCGGCTCTCTGGCTTCCGCCAGAGTAAGACCGGAGGGTAGTTTCGAGCTGTTTGATCGTTAGCTTGGTGGTGTTCACGCGAAGATCGAAGTTACGACCTCGTCAATGCTGCGCTGGATCTGGGGGTCGTCTGTGATACCCCAGGTCACAGAAACCTGGCATGCTCGACGGTCGGCTACGCCTTCTTTGATCAGGCGACCTGCATAAATAAGCATTCGAGTGCTGGCACCTTCTTCAAGTCCATGCTCACGAAGGTTACGAATTTTCACACCGAGCCTCGCCAATCGTTCGGCAATAGCTGGTTCGCAACCCGATTCGTGGGCGATGATCAATGCTTCGTGTTCTTCATCCGGGAAGTCGAATTCCAGAGCCACGAATCGCTGTCGGGTACTGTGCTTCAAATCTTTAAGCGCGTTCTGGTAGCCAGGGTTGTAGGAAACAACCAGCAGGAAGCCGTCGGCTGCATCGATAGTCGAGCCGAGCTTGTCGATGGTCAGCGAACGTCGGTGGTCGGTGAGCGGGTGAATGATAACCGTGGTGTCTTTTCGAGCCTCAACTATTTCATCGAGGTAGCAAATTCCACCGAACTTCACTGCGCGGGTTAGCGGGCCGTCGATCCAACGTGTTCCGTCGGCATCGAGCAGGTAACGCCCAACAAGGTCGCTGGCGGTGAGGTCTTCGTGACATGCCACGGTGATCAGCGGAAGCTTTTCGCCCGTACCATTCGGGGAAACGTCTTCGGGGTTTCGTTTTGAAATGCCCTCACTCAAGCGCCACGCCATGTGCTCAACGAATCGGGTTTTACCGGTACCTGTCGGGCCTTTTAGGAGAATAGGTACTCTCTGGCGATAGGCCGATTCAAAAATTTCGATTTCGTCAGAAGTCGGTACGTAATACGGTTGTTCCGTCACGTAATACTCTTCGATATTTCGTTCGATGTATTGCTGTGTGGCCATTAGTACTCGCGCCTTGAAGGCGTTTCCTCACCAATAATTTCAGTGAACTATTTCGGATACAAATCCGTTTATTTTTTCTTTGGGATTGATTCCCAGATTCTCGATACTTGAGCAATCAGTTCTTCAAGTGTTCCGTTGTTTTCGATCACCCTGTCAGATATAGCGATACGTTCTTCTCGGGTCAGCTGTGCAGCCACTCGAGCGTCGGTTTCCGATCTGCCAAGCCCCGATCGTTGCTCTACTCTCTTGTTGATTTCACCTGATGGTGATTCAACAGTCCAGACAACGTCAGCGATTTGATCCCATCCTGATTCGAATAATTTTGGGACCTCTACAATGACAACTTCAGTTCCGCGTTTCTCCTCATTTTCTAATCGAGCCAGAGTCAGCTTTCGCGTAGCTGGCCATACGATTTCCTCAAGCTCCAAACGTCGGGCGGAATCGGAGAAAACGATTTTTCCTAGAGACTTCCGATCGATAGATCCGAATTCATCCAGCACGTCGTCACCGAAACGGCTGACGATCAGTCCATGTGCCTCAGTACCTGGCTCGTAGGACTCATGCGCAACCTTGTCCGATTCGATCACCACCGCACCAAGTTCTCGAAGAACATGTGTAACCTCGGTTTTTCCGGTACCAATACCGCCGGTGAGGCCAATGACTAACACTTGTGCTCCCAGTTACCAATGTGGCGAACCGAGTAATCTTACGCCCGCGCGTCCCTTATCGCTGTGTTATTTCTAACTAGATCACAGTTCAGCAGTAGTAAACTTTTGTACCCGGTATTGCCCAAAAGTAATTAGTTACGCTACCTGGACAGTTTTTCAGCCGAACGCACACGGATGCCGAGGGATTGGGGAGTTTTATGACAGAGTCCGCATACCGATCGCTGCCATCGGTCGACGCATTGCTTCAATCCGATGAAGTGATGACGCTCGTGCGCGACTTTTCCCATGATGCCGTAACGACCGTTGCGAGGGAGGTTTTGGCTCGGGCCCGTTCTGCGATCAAGAGCAATGGCAAAGCCCCTTCGACTGAGATGATGATCGCCGAGATAGTCGAACGAGCGGATAGAGCGTGGGGTGCGTGGCCGAAGGGTGTTGTGAACGCAACCGGGGTGGTCCTGCACACGAATCTTGGGCGCGCTCCGCTGAGCGTCGGGGTTGCCGAAGCAGCGGCCGCATCTGCATCGATTTATTCAGACCTTGAGTTCTATCTGAACTCTGGGAAACGCGGATCACGCAACGCCCATATCTCTGATCTGATTTCCCAAACGTCTGGTGCCGAGGCCGGCATGGCGGTGAACAACAACGCTTCAGGCGTGTTGCTTACTCTTGCCGCCGTAGTAGGAGCCGATCACGGCAAGAAAGAAGTCATCGTTTCTCGTGGCGAGGCTGTCGAGATTGGCGGTGGATTCCGGATCCCAGACGTGATGCTGCAATCGGGTGCAACTCTGATCGAAGTGGGCACGACAAATCGGACGTATGCAGCCGACTACGAGGCTGCCATTACGCCGAACACCGGCGCTATTTTGAAGGTTCACCCGAGCAACTTTGTGGTCGAGGGCTTCACACATGTGCCGAGCCTCGCCGACATGGTTGCGGTGGGAAACAAGCACGGTATCCCCGTGATCAACGATCTGGGTTCCGGATGCCTTGTCGACACCCGCAAATACGGTCTCGCTCAGGAACCGCAGGTGCAGGAATCTGTTTCCGACGGCGCTGCCTTAACACTGTTTTCTGGAGATAAGTTGCTCGGTGGTCCGCAGGCCGGGCTGATCGCCGGTGATCAGAAGTGGGTTGATCTTGTTACAAAGCATCCACTCGCCCGCGCTGTACGCATCGACAAGATGACACTTTCGGCGATTGCAGCAACACTCGTTTCGTATTTGAAAGACGCTCACGAGGAAGAAATACCGATCTGGAACATGATTTCGATGAGCGAGTCTCAGGTCGCAACCAGGGCTGAAAAGTGGCGAGATGCGATTGGCGCTGGGGATGTGACTCCGGCACGGTCGGCAATCGGTGGCGGATCATTGCCGGGTCAAACACTCCCCACTACGGCGCTAGTTATCCAGGCCGGCAGCGCTGGTGCCGACAGCTTTGCTGCAAGCCTTCGCAAGAGCCCGGTCGCGGTGATCGCTCGCATCGAAAACAACCGGATATTGCTCGACCCACGCACCGTGTTGCCGGGTCAGGATGATGCAGTTGTCGAGGCAGTTAAGTTCGCTCTGGAGCAGTCTGACCAATGAGCCCACAACGTCGCAGGCGCCCCAAGCCATCTGCCGAGCAGGGTTGGGCAGCGAGCTCTTCAGGCGGTGTTGATGCTGTGGAAATCGAGATCGATCTTCACGGAATGCGGGCGAGCGGAGCCGATACTGCGATCAAGATTCACCTGCAGCGGTGCCACAACGCTCGGCTTCACATCGCCAAAATAAATCATGGCCACGGAACCGGCGTACTAAAGCAACTCACTCGAGATACTCTTACTAAGAGTGACCTTGTCGTTCGGCATTATCCTGCTTCATGGGGCGACGGCGGTGACGGGGTAACGATCGCTGAAATGAACTACGGTGGGCACAAGGCTTTCAACCGGCGCGCCAACAATTCGATTGTGCCCAAGGCGTTGCCTCGCCGATAGTGATCGCCAGAGGAGCGACTGGCAGCACGTCGATTGGCGTAACCTGTGTGCACTGACAGGGACTAGTAAGTCCGCCTCCCTAATCAAACCTAGTTTGTTTAAATCTGCAGATGACGTTATTTGACCGACGAAAACAAGAGTTACAGGATCGCATCGCGCCGTTGGCGACTCGAATGCGACCCACCAATCTTGATGAGTACGTGGGTCAAAAGCACATCCTGACACCGGGCAAAGTGCTTCGACGAGCTATCGATGAGGATCGCCTGCCCTCGATGATTCTCTGGGGTCCTCCGGGAAGTGGAAAAACAACTCTTGCACGACTTGTCGCCGGTGCCACAAATTCACATTTTGAGCAGTTAAGTGCTGTTTCGTCGGGCATCAAAGACGTACGGGCCGTGATGGTGGCCGCTGGAGATCGGCTCGGGCAAACGGGTCGGCGAACAATTCTTTTCATCGATGAGATCCACCGATTCTCGAAGTCACAGCAGGACGGGCTTCTCCCCCATGTCGAAGACGGAACGGTAACGCTGATTGGTGCGACTACGGAGAACCCATCGTTCGAGGTTATCTCCCCCCTGTTGTCACGAACCCGGGTTTACCGGTTGGAACCGTTACAGGACGAGGACCTCACTGAAATCATCGAACGAGCGTTGACTGACGAAGACCACGGCCTCGGACGTGAGGGTGTTTCGCTTTCTGAAGACGCCATGCACTTCTTGCTGCGGGTTGCCAATGGCGATGCCCGTTCAGCGCTCAACACGCTTGAGCTGGCAGTTGAATCTACCCAGAGAGATGACGACGGCAAGATCGCCGTCGAGGTCGAAACGATGGAGGAGGCGGTGCAACGCCAGTCTCGCTACGACCGGCTCGGCGACATGCACTACGACACGATTTCAGCCTTCATCAAGACAATTCGTGCTTCCGATCCAGACGCAGCGTTGTACTACCTGGCGAGGATGATCGATGCTGGTGAAGACCCTGTGTTCATCGCTCGCAGGCTCGTTATTTCAGCTGCCGAAGACATTGGTCTTGGCAATCCAAACGCACTCGCAGTGGCGATGGCGGCTCAGCAGGCGGTAAGTTTCGTGGGGATGCCGGAGGGTCGAATTCCACTTGCGGAGGCGACTATATATCTGGCTACAGCGCCGAAATCGAACTCAGCCTACAAAGCAATCGACAAGGCACTCGAATTCGTGCGTAGTTCGCGAGATGAGCCGGTTCCTCAGCATTTGAGGAACGCACCGACTCGATTGATGAAAGATCTTGGTTTCGGAGAGGGTTATGAATACCCGCACGACAAGCCGGGGCACTTCGTTCAGGCCGACAATCTGCCTGAGGCGATCAAGAATGCCCGCTTCTACGAGCCGGGGGATCTGGGATCCGAGCAGGCGATTCGAGAACGGTTACTCGGATGGTGGGGCGAGCGGTACAAGGACTCGTCGTCGAAGTAGTTGCGTGGCTTCGATTTCCTGAGCGGAGTCTTCGGAGTCGAAGGATCTCGATGGAATCAACTTTCATTCCCGAAAATAGCGTGTAATTCTGCGGCTTGGCGTTGTCTCCCACGAGAGCCCTCTACTTCGCTTCGCTCCGGTCGGGAAAATTGTCTCTTTAGTCGACCTGCTTCAGCGCGGCCCAGACGTTCCTGACGCCCATTCGCTGGTCGTAAAGCAACAGGCCAGACCGGAATACACGGGCACTGAGCCACATCAGGAATAGTCCCGAAACAGCCGTAACCAGAAGTCCGATGATCACCTCGTACATCATGTGAGTCCCGCCAGCTATCCGCATCATCGAGGCCGCGGGCGACGTCAGCGGGAAGTACGTCATCGCTCGGGTTAAGCCGCCATCCGGATTCGGAATGATTAGTGCCGACGCATAGATCGGAATCACTGCTGGAATTATTACTATCGCCGAAATCTGGCTGGCCTCGCGAACGGTGGTTGATGCAGCGCCAATAGACGCCATCAGCGCGGCAAATACGAAATAACCGGCGAAGTAGAAAGCGATCAAAAGTAGTATCAGTTCAGGTTTAAGGCTAAGTGCCGAGAGCCCTGCGAACTGATCGCTAATCTGTGGAACTGCAATCACAACTGCGGTTATCCAAACCGCGATCTGAAGCAGACCCGCAGCCCCAAGTCCTATGATTTTTCCAAGCATTATCGACAGCGGCGATGTCGAAGTAATGAGCATTTCCACCATACGATTTTCTTTTTCTTCAGTCACGCTCTACAGTAGAGCCGCTGTGCCGACGACGATCGAAATCAGCAACAGCATTGCGAAGATAAAGGGAGGCGCAGCTTTTGCTATTTCGTCCTGCAGGGTTCCAGATGATTCAGGGCGCCCTTCGTCATCGACTGTAAAAAGCACATAGTTCGCTGGATCGAGTATCCGAACGACAAGTTCTGGCTCAAGCGATTCGTCTGCTACGGCGGCTCGTAAAAAGTTAAAGAAGCCATCTCCCGTTGAGTCTTCAGATGCCAGCCCCGATGACTTACGGTACCAGTCCACACGTCCCGACTCGATGTAATCGGCAGGAATCACGAACAGGGCTTTGATCTCTTCGTTGCCAAGTAGTTGCGTGCCATCCGCAAGATTTCCTATCCGCCGTACTCCAGAAATCTCGCCAAGTGATTCGGTTATTCCCGTGTTGTCGACATATCCAATTAGGTCGCCTGAATCAATGCCATCGTCATCTCCAGATAGAGTATCGATGGCACGAGGAACGAGGAATGTGACGATGAGCATTACCAGTGGAACGCCACTGTAAAAATCCGCCAGCCAGTTCGTTTTATCTGGCGTTTGAACTCTTCTTCTATGATGACGCGGGTGTTAGCCGTGCTGCCGAGCATTGCTCACCTCCTCGATGAAGATGTCGTTCAGAGACGGCAGAACCTGCTCAAATCGTGAAAGCACAATACCCTTTGTTGAGTAGGCGTTCAGGATAATTTACGGGGTGAGTTCATCGCTCAACCGGTACTCAACATGGCCGCCTCTGTCTGCATGCCTTTGTGCGCCGGGGAGTCCGTCTGAATGGGACTGCGCTTCAACCATCACTGCGTTTGCACCCCTCGACTGGCGTATCTCGGCGAGATCACCGAACAGGAGCATTTTGGCATCAGCAATTAGCGCCACGCGTTCACACATTTCTTCGACATCCGACAGTACGTGCGTACTAAATATTACGGTCGCGCCGCGACCTTGCTCGGTTGCGAGTATTTCCTTCATAAGCTGGACGTTGAGCGGGTCGAGCCCGGCAAACGGCTCGTCGAGAATGATCAGATCGGGTCGGGTCGTTGAATGAGCGAAGCGACGAACTGGACGAGCTGCGTCATTCCCCGCGAAAGCCCTTCTACCTTCTTGTCCCGGTGCTCATAGAGTCCGACTTTATGCAGTATCTCTAAACCGCGATCCAGTGCTTCGTCTTTCGATAGTCCTCGCAGCCGCCCCAGGTACCGAAGAATGCTCGAAACTTTTTCCTTGCGAAGTAGCCCTCGTTCTTCTGGCAGGTAGCCAACACGAGACATGGCGTCGTCGGCTTTCAGACCATCGAGCATCCGTATTTGTCCCGCATCGGGTCGAAGAATGCCGAGGGCGGTTCGAATGGTCGTGGTTTTCCCAGAGCCGTTGGGGCCAAGAAAGCCAAACACATCGCCTTCTTCAACAGAAAATGAGATGTCATCGATGACTGTTTTGTCGCCGAAACGCTTCGTCAGATCTTCTATTTCCAGAGCGTAGGCCAATTAAAGAATCCTGATTTTGCCGAGCCCGTTCAGCGATACGGCTGTTGAACCGCTAGGAGATTTCTTTCATCACACGATCGAGGGCAGAAATGGCGAATTCGTAATCTTCGCTCGATACACCGTAGTGGGTCACGATCCTCAAATCTGAGTCTCCACCGTTGATGTGGACGCCTTCTTCTTTCATTCTGGCAGCGATTTCGTTGCCTGTATGTGCAGGAACATCGAATCTGATGATGTTGGTCTGGATGTGTTCGGGGTCGACAGAAATACCCTTCATCTCTGCCATTCTCGATGCGATGTGTCGGGCGCTGTCGTGGTCTTCCTGCATCCGGTCGATCATCGAATCAAGTGCCACGATACCCGCCGCCGCCACGATGCCGACCTGTCGCATGCCCGCTCCGAGCATCTTGCGCCATCGATCGGCCTCGTCAATGAAATCTTTTGAGCCAACCAAAACCGAACCGATCGGGCAGGATAGCCCTTTGGAAAGACAGAACGTTGCGCTATCCATCTGCTCAGTGAGATCGGAAGCTGGAACTCCTAACGCAACCGCTGCGTTGAATATCCGAGCGCCATCGAGGTGAACTTGCAGGTCCTTTTCGTGTGCAGCATCGGCCATAGCCTTCATCTGCCCAGCGTTCAGGGCACGACCGCTCGATGCGTTGTGGGTGTTCTCAATTGTCAGCAATCGGGTCGGTGGCTTGTGGTAGTCCCGTGGTTTCACCGCTTCCTGAATCAGGTCCGGCTCCAAAAAACCGAATGCGTCGGTTTTGATCGGATACAGAATCACGCTGCCCAGCACCATCGTGCCGCCAGCTTCGTTGTTCATGATGTGGCACTGATCGCCTACCAGCACTTCATCGCCACGCTGGCAATGAGCCAGAACCGCAACAAGATTTCCCTGTGTGCCTGAAGTCACGAACAATCCCGCTTCTTTGCCCAGCGTGTCGGCGGCCTTTTGCTGCAGCTCGTTCACCGTCGGGTCGTCGCCGTAAACATCGTCGCCAAGTTCGGCCTCGTACATGGCCCGTCGCATCTCGGGGCTTGGGTGTGTGACTGTGTCACTCCGTAGATCGACTCGGATCATGCCGTTGGTTCTCCTGAATGGGGAAAGTTCGTTTTGGAAACTTAGTACTGATATCTATTTCGACCGGCGATTCTATCTGTCGGATGACTCCGCGCCTACGGTCCGAACGTATACTCGAATAGGACTTTCAGAGCCGACATCCGGCATTAAGAGCAAAATCGACCAAATTGACCACGTCTCCGCCAACCGAATCTAGCAGCAGCAGCAGGGCGAAATTATCCGATCCAATTCCATGGATCATGATGCTGACCGCCGTCGTTCTCGACCAGCTTACTAAGTGGCTCGTTATTCAAAACCTGGCAGTTGGGCAATCGTGGCCCGAAACCGGACTCTTCAGGTTTACCCATGCCTGGAACACCGGAACCGCTTTTTCTCTGTTTCAGGGTCAGGGCGACATTCTGACGTGGGTGTCGCTTGGTGCCGTTGCTGTTCTGACCTGGATCTACCGATCTATCGACAACCCGTCGTGGATGCTACGAGTTGCGTTCGGAATGCAGTTCGGTGGTGCGATTGGCAACATTATCGACCGCATTCGAATTGGCCATGTGACCGACTTTATCGACGTTGGGTGGTGGCCGGTGTTCAACATCGCCGACTCTTCGATCGTTATCGGAATCGGGCTGATGATCTTCTACTTCTTGTTCCTCGATAAGGCACCCGAAGACGCCGATTCTGAGGTTGCGGAAGAGGTTGTTACTGAGAATGCCGCTATAGTTGAGGGTAGTGGGACTGGCGCATCTGGCGAATCACCGGAGCCGGCGGTTGCAAAAACTTCACTCGAACCTAACGAGTAGCAGAGTTGAGTAAATCCTGATGGAGTTCACAGTTTCTGGTGAGCAGGCCGGACGAAGGCTCGACGTTTTTCTGGCCGAACAGTGGGACGAAGCCGAGTCACGCTCAGACGCCCAGCGAACTATCAAAGCTGGCGGTGTTTCTATCGATGGCCGGGTTATTTCCCAAGTATCCGCAAAGCTCAACGAAGGTCAGCTTGTTAGTGTCACATCGAAGTCCAATGTGGTTGCCAAAACGATCATTGCAAGCAATATTCCCCTGACGGTCGCTTATGAAGACGACCATATCGCTGTTATCGACAAGCCAGTTGGAATGACCGTTCACCCCGGTGCTGGACACACCGATGACACGCTTGCGAATGGTGCTGTAAATCGGTGGCCCCAAATCGTTGGAATTGGCGAAGCTGACCGACCGGGAATCGTTCATCGACTTGACCGCGACACCAGTGGCCTGATGGTCATAGCCCTGACAGAACAGGCGTATACGAAACTCTCCGAGATGATTTTCAACCGTGAAATGACCCGGATTTACACCGCACTTGTCCACGGCGTGCCCGATTCTCGTGAAGGCGTTATTGATGCTCCGATTGGACGAGATCCGCACAACCGCACGAAGCAGGCAATCGACGAAAACGGTCGCCCGTCTCGCACGCACTACAAGGTCGAATTCGAAATCGGTGATTTTTCGTTTCTCAAAGTTCAACTCGAAACGGGCCGCATGCACCAAATTCGAGTTCACCTGAACGCCATTGGTCACGCCGTTGTTGGCGACCAGAGCTATGGCAAACGTGCCAGCTCGATGATCAAGAGCCTGAATCGCCAGTTCCTCCACGCTTCGAAGCTGGAGTTCGCTCATCTCGTGACTGGCGAGCCGTTGTCGATCGAGTCAAAACTCCCCGCTGACCTGCAGCACGCCCTCGACTCGCTAGCGTGATAGCCATGGTGATTCGTAGTTACTAACGTTCCCTATCGCCCCAGTCGCTGCTAAAGTTTTTCGAATGACAAGCCCAACCACCCCGGTTCGAGTTCGCTTCGCGCCAAGCCCAACCGGCATCCCACACATCGGAAATCTCCGCACCGCTCTGTTCTGCTGGATTCTCGCCAGGCAAACTGAAGGTCAGTTCATCGTTCGCATCGAAGACACCGACCGCAGCCGGTACGAAGCCGATGCCGAAAAGGCGATTTTCGATTCGCTGGACTGGCTTGGACTTGATTTTGACGAAGGCCCCGGCAAGGGTGGCCCGCATGCTCCGTATGTGCAGTCGGAGCGTGAGCAGACGTACATCGAAGCAGCGCACCGGCTTGTCGAGTCGGGTCATGCCTACTTCGACGACACAACTCCCGAGCAGCTGAACGCCCTTCGTGAACGCCAGCGCGCCGCCAAGCAGCCGCCTCGATATGACGGTCGGGGCCGGCACCGAAGTCCTGAAGAGATCGAAGAGTCTCGCAAGGCAGGGCTACCGATCACGATCAGGCTGAAAGTTCCCGAGCATGGAGCGGTTTCGTTTGTCGACACCGTGCGGGGCAAGATCACATTCCAGCTAAAAGAACTCGATGATTTCATAATCCTAAAGTCGGATGAAATGCCGACTTACCATCTGGCTCACATCCTCGACGATCAGGCGATGGGCATCACCCACATTATTCGGGGTGACGAGTGGATTTCGAGCACGCCTCGGCACCTGATGATTCACGAGGCACTCGGTA
The DNA here is from genome assembly GCA_012959765.1 of Dehalococcoidia bacterium. Taxonomy (GTDB): domain Bacteria; phylum Chloroflexota; class Dehalococcoidia; order Lucifugimonadales; family Lucifugimonadaceae; genus Lucifugimonas. The sequence goes on from DUCO01000040.1 coordinate 65,994, forward strand.
TCGAGCCGCCAGCATACGTGCACGTTCCTCTGATTCTTGGCAAAGACAAGGCGAAGTTGAGCAAGCGTCACGGGGCAACATCAGCCCTCGAATATCGTGATCTGGGCTTTTTGCCCGATGCAGTGTTCAACTTCATGAGCCTGCTTGGATGGTCGCCCGGTGATGATACCGAAGTCATGAGCCGGGAAGAGATTGTTCGTCGATTCAGTGTCGACCGGATCAACGATTCGCCAGCCACGTTCGATTCAGAAAAGCTCGAATGGATGAACGGCGTCTACATCCGCAACATGTCCGAAGACCAATTGATGGCCGAGTTGCTGCCATTCATGGAGCGTCCCGAAGCCGAGGGCGGTATGCCCGATTCGGTGGCACGACCTCTTGATCGTGACTATCTAATGCGATTACTCCCGCTGGTACACGAGCGCTTGAAGCTACTAACCGAAGGCACCGACACGCTCGATTTCTTCTTCGCCGATAATGTGAATCCAGCAGCCGAAGACCTACCGGGTCGCAAGATGGACGCCGAAATGACCGAGCGGGCACTTACTGCAGCTCTCGAACTTTGCAAGACCGCATCGCCGTTCGAGCCAGAACATCTGGAAGCTGAATATCGTGCGCTTGCCGAGAAGATCGAGATGAAGCCGGGTCAACTTTTCTCGCCGATTCGAGTTGCAACAACCGGTAAGTCATTCGCTCCGCCGCTGTTCGACACGATGGCCGCGATCGGTCAGGAACGGTGCGTAGAGCGGATAGAAAAGGCGATCGGCATTCTGCGTTCGGCCGCGGCAACTACTGCTGAGTAGCCACTTGCTGGCAATACCCAGATTGACCTCGTACTGGGCTACTACCTATACTGGAAGATAGCGCATCTGCAATTCAGATGAATTTTTCAGGTCGGTTACGAATCTATCGTGGTCGCCAAATACGAATCAGGAACACCGTTGGTAGAACTACGAATCAACGAAGGCGAGAGCTTCGAAGGCTTTCTCCGACGCTTCACCAAGCGTGTACAGCAGGAATCAATCATTTCTGAGGCTCGCCGACGACAGCACTTCGAGCCGCCTTCCATCACTCGAAAGAAGACTGCAGCAGCAAAGCGACGCAAGAGCGTCAAGGCAACGCTGAAAAACATGTAGTCAGAAATCAAAGCTCACCTGTGGGTTTTGATTTGTACGCGATAGCACCCCGTTTATTTCGGGGTGTTTTTGTTTAACGCTTCTGCTCCCTGGCAATAAGCCGTTAATTTCACATCCGCTTAACAATTAACCCCGCCTAGGCGGTGATTTTGTGGGCGGGAGAGGTGACAATAGATTTCACACTCGCAGAGCGAGTTTCGGATCGACCCAATTGCCTGCCTTGATGGAGCATCTAAATTGAAGTTCGGGATTGTTGTGTTCCCCGGTACCTGGAGCGAGAAGGACACCCACCACGCGGTTTCTGGTGTGTTGGGTCAGGAAGCCGAGTACATCTGGCACGATGACGAAGCGCTGGACGACTTCGATGCGATCGTGCTTCCCGGTGGATTTTCGTACGGCGACTTCCTACGTTCTGGCGCTATCGCCAGCCACTCACCCGTTATGGGCGCCGTAAAGGCGTTTGCGAATCGTGGCGGTCCGGTGATCGGCATCTGCAACGGCTTTCAAGTTCTTTGTGAATCGGGGCTTTTGCCCGGCGTGCTGATGCACAACGACCACCTTGAGTTCCGGTGCATCTGGACCGATCTCAAAGTGGAAAACGACTCCACGATATTCACGTCGGATGCAACCAAGGGCCAAACGCTTCACATCCCAATGTCGCACGGTGAAGGCAATTTCCAGGCCGACGATGCGACTATTGAACGGCTCGAAGGTAACGGGCAGATAGTGTTCCGGTACGCCGATGCCGAGGGAAACGTCACCCCCGATATCAACCCCAATGGCTCGGCCAACAACATCGCGGGAATCGTCAACGAACGTGGCAACGTGATGGGGATGATGCCGCACCCTGAAAAGGCCTGCGAGCAGCTCATCGGCGGCGATGACGGCAACATAATTTTCAGATCGATGATCGACAACATCGTCGCTTCACTGGCGTAACCGATCAGGTAACAACTCTTCCAAAGTTTTTCAGCACACGGAACTATTCATTCATATGACGGTAAGCCAGGAAACACTCGACGAAATCGCCCTTAGTCGCTCCGAATACGAAGCGATAATTGATCGACTGGGCCGAGAACCAAACTCACTCGAACTGGGACTGTTCGGTGCGCTGTGGTCGGAGCACTGCGGATACAAGCACACCAAGGCGCTGCTTCGCACACTGCCATCCTCTTCCGAGCGACTTCTAGTTGCTCCCGGTGCCGAAAATGCCGGTGTTATTGATCTGGGAGACGGTCTCGCAGTTGCCTTCAAGATCGAGTCGCACAATCACCCGTCTGCCATCGAGCCTTTCGAAGGCGCAGCTACTGGCGTTGGCGGGATTATTCGTGACATCTTCGCAATGGGCGCACGCCCAATCGCCCTCCTCAACTCACTTCGATTTGGCCAGCCCGACGACGCCCGAACTCGTTATCTCATCAACGGCGTAATCGGTGGTATTTCTTCCTACGGCAACTGCATCGGTATTCCCGACGTGGGAGGCGAGATATTTTTCTCAGACACCTACAAAGGCAACCCGCTGGTCAATGCCATGTGCGTGGGCCTGATCGAAGACGGCAAGATGGCGAGCGCTTCGGCTAAAGAGCCCGGAGACTTGCTGATTCTGGTTGGTGCAGATACCGGTCGCGACGGTATTCACGGAGCTTCTGGTCTCGCATCGAGAGCCTTCGAAGAGCAGGCCGAAATGCGCTCGGCCGTTCAGGTCGGTAACCCGTTCCTTGAGAAGGTGCTGATCGAAGCGTGCATCGAGTCGCTCGATCTGCCGGGTGTTGTTGGACTTCAAGACTGTGGTGCAGCTGGCATCACATCGGCAGCTATCGAAATGGCAGAGCGTTCCGGGATGGGCCTGAAGCTGCTGATCGACGAAGTTCCACGACGCGAAGAAGGCATGACACCTTACGAGGTGATGCTCTCGGAATCTCAAGAGCGAATGCTTCTCGCGGTTACACCGGGACTTGAGGGTCCGGTGTTTGAGCTGTTTGAAAAGTGGGACCTCGACGCCACCGTTATCGGCGAGTTCGAGTTGGGCGAGGATGTCCGCATTTACGATGAGGGCGAGGAAGTTAGTTCGACTCCGGTCATCACCCTGACCGATGCTCCCGAGTACAAGTTCACCGGTACCAAACCCGACTGGTTGGAAGTCCTTCAGAACGTCGATCTTTCAGCAACTCCTCTGTCAACTGAATCGCCAGCAAGCACGCTGTTAAAAATGCTTGCTTCCCCAAATATCGCCTCGCGATTCCCGATCTACCAGCAGTACGACTATCACGTCCAAACCAACACGGTTGTCGAGCCCGGAGGCGACGCCGCTGTGCTTCGGCTGAAGGGCTCGAAGCGTGGCATTGCGGTATCGACCGATTGCAATGGCCGGATTTGCTATTTGGACCCGGAAGTCGGCACAGTCATCGCAGTCGCTGAAGCCTGCCGGAACCTCTCGGTTACTGGTGCGGAGCCTGTAGCGCTCACGGACGGCCTCAACTTCGGTAACCCGGAAACTGCCGACGTACAGTTCCAGCTCACCGAGTCGATCGCGGGCATGAGTCGTGCGGCCGAAGCGTTCGGCATCCCGATCGTCAGCGGTAACGCCAGCCTTTACAACCAGTCGAACGGAATCGATATTTTCCCGACTCCGATCATTGGCTCACTCGGCCTGCTCGAAGATGTCTCAAAACACTCAACCGCCGGGTTCAAGTCAGCAGGCGATGTGATCGTTTTACTCGGAACTGACTCGGCGTGGGACGATATCGATGGTCTTGCTGGAAGCGAGTACCTCGATTTGGTTCACGGTAAGGTCGAGGGCCAGCCACGAATCGATCTCGATCTCGAAATTCGAACCCAGGCGATGTGCCGAGAAGCTATAGCGAACGATCTTGTGGCTTCTGGTCACGATGTTTCCGACGGTGGAGTTGCGTGCGCAATCGCCGAGAGTGCGATCATCGGCGGCATTGGTGCGGTAATCACCGAAGCACCCGGCGACCGATGGGACGCAGCGATGTTTGGCGAGACTCAGTCGCGAATCGTGCTGAGCGTGACGAGCGAGAACCTGAGCGCTGTCGAGGCTCTCGCAGCAGCCCAGAACATTCCAATGGTGGTCGTAGGCACAGTCGGCGGCGATTCGGTGTTGTTCGGCGATGATGTTGCAGTCTCCCTCGACGATGTCGGCGACGCCTGGAAAAACGGCTTCAACCGGGCGACCTCAGACTGAGCGCTGATGACACCTACCCAAACCAATGTTTCGTCGCTGATCGAACGCTACGACGCGCTTTTCTTCGATTCGTTCGGTGTACTCGTAGACGGCGTTGACGCGCTGCCCGGTGCTGTCGATCTGATTGACCGCATGAACGCCGAAGCCGTGGAGTACTTCGTGGTCACGAATGATGCATCGGCGTCGCTCGCCGGCCAAATCAAAACGTTCACCCGGCAGGGACTTGCCGTACCGGTCGAGCGCATCGTCAACTCAGGCGGTCTGATCACCGGGTATTTCGAACAGAACGACCTGCAAGGCACCCTAACGCTTGTGCTTGGAACACAGTACGCAAAGGACTATACGACAGCCGCCGGCGCCAGACTCGTGGAACTCGACGGTGAGACCGAACCCAACGTTGTCGTAGTTGGTCACAGCGGTCCACATGACTGGGAATCAACACTCGAATCGCTGCTCTCTCTGTTCAGCAGAAGGTACACCCAAGATAATCCCGTACGACTCGTACTGCCAAATCCCGATTTCATCTATCCAAACGGACCCGGCATGTACGGGTTTGGTGCCGCTGCGTTCGTTGATCTTCTCGAACAGGCTTTAACGCGACTTCACGGAACCCACGAATCTCTGGTTGCATCTAAGTTAGGTAAGCCGTACTCACCGATATTCACTGAAGCCGTAAAGCGAGCAGGATCTGAAAACGTCGTGATGATCGGCGACCAGCTGGAAACCGATATTCTGGGTGCGAACCGTGCAGGCATAGATTCGGCAGTCGTTACTACTGGAATCAACCGCCGCACTACAGCCGACGAGTTCGATGAAGTTGCCGATGATCTGACTCCTCGGTATATCCTTGCTTCTCTGGTATAAAATTACAAAATAGAAGAACGTTAAATAGATAAATCGACGCGAGTGCCTGATGGCGCTCGCGTTTGCTTGTGGTTCCAACGACGAACAAAAATGCCAACATACGTTTACAAGTGCGCTGATAACGGCCACATTTTTGAATTAGTCCAAAAGTTCAGTGCCGACCCCGGCGCCGACTGCCCAACCTGCGGCAGTCAGTCGAAGCGTCAGATATCTGCACCCACCGTTATCTACAAGGGCTCGGGTTTTTACACCACCGACTACGGGTCCGGTTCGGGCAGCAAGTCATCGAACGGCAGCAACTCAAGCAAGAGCAGTTCTTCTAGCTCCGATTCTTCCGATTCGTCGTCATCTTCCTCTTCTTCTGATTCTGATTCTGATTCTGGGAAGAAATCTTCAGATAAAAGCACCAGCAGCGATAGCAGTAGCAGCAGTGATAGCGGAAGTTCGCGCTCGCACGGCGGCGGAAGCCACTCGCACGGCGCTGGCAGCCACACCCACTAACTAAGGGTTCCAAGCTGAAATGCGCGCCGTAATCCAACGGGTAAATCGAGCCTCGGTAACTGTCGACGACGAGGTCACCGGGTCGATAGATCGTGGACTGTGTCTGTTGATCGGGATCACCCACGAAGACACCGAAGACGATCTCAAGTACATCGTCGATAAGACTCTAAACATGAGGATATTCCCTGATCCAAACGGTGATTCGGGGTTCGACGAGTCGGTTCAGGATATTGGTGGCGGACTGCTGCTGATAAGCCAGTTCACTTTGTACGCCACCACACGAAAAGGTCGACGGCCGGGGTTCACCGAGGCGGCTCGACCTGAGATAGCACAGCCGATGTTCGATCAGCTTATCGACGCGTTTAGGTTCAGTGGCCTGAGAGTTCAGACCGGCGTGTTTGGGGCGATGATGAACGTCGAGATCGAGAACGCAGGGCCGATGACGATCATGCTGGATTCAGCGGATAGGAACGCCCCAAGGCGGGGGTAGCGGCTAGCCTACTGCGGTGACCAGCTGGCTATTGTTCCTTTGCCGACGCTTACCGGCTCTTCGATCCCGGCAGCATCCAGCACCCAAATCTGAGAATCAAACGTCTCTGGCAGATCGATGGCACCATCTGGCTTAAGCACTTCTTCTACGTCCAGAATCGCACCGCTAATCACGATATGTGAACTATCGGGCGACCAGATGTTGTGCGATTCGGCGTACTGATCGAAGAACACCTGAACGAACAGGAATTGATCCGACGCAACTTGCGTAACTAGAGGGGTGAGCGCACCCGAGTCGACATCGATTACTGACCAGATGTGTGCCAGGTCAATCTCGCCAGAATCTTCGATAATCGCCAGTTTTGAGCCATCGGGCGACCACCAGAAAGCTCTGGCTTCACCTTCGTGAATAACCCGCTCCGATCCATCGCTGAAGTTGTATATCGACAGCGTGTGGAACGCCGCTCCAGAAGACCTTGCAATCGCCAGATTCTGGCCGTCTGGCGACCAGCCAAGTCCAACCCGCGTATCGCCCTCGCCAACAATTTTGCTGGTACTCAGATCACTTATATCCGTGATTACTATCGAGGTTCTGCCAGCAATGGTTTCGATATGAGCGAACGACTTACTGTCGGGCGACCACGCCGGTGAATTGAACGAAACAGAGCCTGTTCCAACCGCTTTAGGAATTCCACTGCCCGTCCCATCCACCTCAATCAGGTAAAGTCCGGCATCCTGATGCACGAGAATCGATGATCCATCGGGAGCCCAGTTGATGTAGAGCGGAGCACCGAGCGCAATCCCCTTTGGCGCCTCTCCCGAGTACGACCCCAGCAGCATGCTGCCGATCCCGAATTCGCCACTGGTAGTAAACGCTATGCGATCCCCTATCGGAGACCATGCCGAGAAATGAGGCACGCCGGGGCCTACTCCGCTTTGAGAAGTGGGGTCGATAGCCAGTGTGACAATAACACCGTTTCCATCGGCATCAGCCCGATGAAGCGAGCTCTGGCTAACAGCAGCTCCAACAACCAGGAAAGAAGAAAACAGCACGCTCCCGCCTTCTGGCGACCATACCGGGAAGGTGTAGCGAAACTGGCCGTCCACAACAGAACCGTCGCCGATCGTTGCCAGACCCGTCCCGTCAGGATTCACTGTGAATATCGATCCCTGACCGTCTTCGAAGGCTATGCGGTTAACAGGGCCTTCAGCGATTGCTCGCTGCGGTATCGGCACCGCGGTTGGGAGTGGAGTGGCTGTTGCCGTCTGGGTCGTCGGGGCGGTATCGCCGAACATGGCGAGCTGTGTGGCTGCAATCGTTGTAGCTGAAGCTGCCTGCTGCTCAAGTATGTCTGCCATCATCTGCTGTCGCTCGGGCTCGAACGCAACCCACGTTGCTGTGGCATCGGCTGGGGAGAAAGTCACCGTGGGTTTCGCGTCGTCGCCCGATGTCGATTCGGTGCAAGCAACTATCACAACGGCAATCGCCGCACCCAGCAGAGCGATTGCGATCAGACGGCGGTGGAATGGCAATGGGAAAAATACTTTTTGTTCAGGAGATGAAAACGCACGACGTGCGCTACTACGTGGAAAACGTGTTGTCGGGTTCATTGCGCCTCGGCCGACCACTGGATTCTCGCTCAGGTCGTGTTAGGCGTGCTCGGTCTCGTAATCGAGCGAGATGTCCAGTGCTCGTGGCGAATGAGTGAGAGCACCGATGGAAATAATATCGACACCGCTTTGAGCAACCGCGGCAACGTCATCCAGTGTTATCCCCCCAGAGGCTTCCACTGTGCAGTTTGCTGCTATCTGGTCGACTGCCAGGCGCATGTCATCTGGCGACATATTGTCGAGCATCACGATGTCGGCACCAGCCTTGGCTGCTGCGATGGCGGCGTCTATAGATTCGACCTCGACTTCGATTTTCACCGTGTGAGGTGCCCTTGCCCTGGCACGTTTTATCGCCTGTGCAAGGCTCACGCCCTCTCCTGCCAGTGCGGCAAGGTGGTTGTCTTTGATTAGCACGCCATCGGTCAGGTTCATGCGGTGGTTACGACCTCCGCCGACCGTTACCGCGTACTTGTCGAGCAGGCGAAGTCCGGGGGCAGTTTTACGGGTGTCGGCGATCGAAGCCGATGTTCCCTCGGTAGCCTGAACGTATTCACTGGTGAGGGTGGCGATACCGCTCATTCGCTGGAGGAAATTCAGAGCTGTGCGTTCGGCTGTGAGAATCGACGCCATCGATCCCGAGATGGTTGCAACCGATTCGCCACCTTCCACGCGATCTCCATCGAGCAGGCGTTGTACGAATACAAGATTCGGGTTCACACGGCGAAACGCGGCGGCTGCCACATCGAGACCAGCAAGTATTCCTGCCTCTTTCGGAACGAGCGAAGCCCGTGCTTCCAGATGAGGTGGGATTAGAGCTGCTGTTGTGACATCAGCACCTACAGAATCCTCCGCCAGCGCACGATCAATAATTACGTCGAGTTCGCTGGGAGTTGGAAGCATTCAGGTTCTCTGGAAGTGGAGCGGAAATTCTTGCGAGGTGGTCGATCTATCCGGCGAGGTCGAGCATCCGTTTCAGGGCAACTTCTGCGTTGCGCTGAGTTTCGGGCTCGACTTCGATTCGGTTGATTGCCAGACCGGCCATGATGCCTTCGAGAACCCACAGCACGTATGCCGGGTGAATTCGGTACATCGTGGCACACGGGCAAACGACAGGATCAAGACAGAAAATATCTTTATCGGGATTCTCAGCCGCCAATCGTCGAACCATGCTGATCTCGGTGCCAACTCCCCAGGATGATCCAGCCGGAGCTTCGGAAATCTTCTGAAGAATTAGTTCGGTTGAGCCGTACATGTCGGCTGCCGCAACAACTTCCTGGGTGCACTCGGGGTGAACGATGATCGTCGTCTCGGGATTGCGTTCTCGCGCCGCCTCGATCTGACCGACCGTAAAGCGGGTGTGAACCGAGCAGTGACCCTTCCAGAGTAAAACCCTCGCGTCTCGGATCTGCTCGTCAGTCAGGCCACCCTGAGGTAGGAAGGGGTTCCATACTTCCATATCGTCTTCGGATATGCCCCTGGCAATAGCGGTGTTGCGTCCAAGATGCTGATCGGGGAGGAACAGTATCTTCTCGCCACGTTCCAGCGCCCAGTCGAATGCCTTATCGGCGTTCGAAGATGTGCAAACGAGTCCGCCGTTTTTGCCGCAGTGAGCTTTGATCGCTGCAGCAGAGTTCATATAAGTGATCGGGATAACCCGTTCAGTGCTGCCGAGAACCGATTCGATATCGTCCCAGGCATCTTTCACGTCGCCAGCGGTTGCCATATCGGCCATCGAGCAGCCAGCCGCCATGTTGGGAAGCAGCACGTTCTGGTCGCTGGAGGTGAGGATGTCGGCTGTCTCAGCCATGAAGTGAACGCCACAGAAGATGATCCACTTGGCGTCTTTCGTCTCGGCTGCCATTTTCGACAACTTGTACGAATCACCAGTGAAGTCGGCGTACTTAATTACGTCGTCGCGCTGGTAGTGGTGCCCGAGAATAACGGCCTTGCTGCCGATTTCGTTTCGAGCGAATTCGATACCTTCAGAAATCTCTTCGGGAGAAAGTTTCAGATAGCGAGTTGGCACTTTCTGCCATCGAACGCCAGCTTGAAACTCTTCTTCGAGAGTTTTGGTTCGCAGATTGCCGTCAGTCTGGCAAAAAGCCGACTGTTCCAGCTCCGTAATCGGAATAGTGGTCTGCTTTGTGAACGCAGTCGTCATACGACCGGTACCTTTTCCTTTATCACCCTGGCTTCCACATTCGGCAAATCTGCTTCGAGTGAAAATGGTGAACTATCGGTTATCTCAACGAGAACAATGTCGCCTGCCTGCGGAACAGGCACGCCCAACCCATCGGGCACGTTCAGATATATAAGTTTATCGCCTCTATTCCGGCCGTGCAGCCTATCGCGCTTACGACCTTCTACGAGTACGTCATATTTCTGGCCGACAAGAGTAGCGTTATTTCTGGACTGAATTACTCTCTGCAGCTCGTCAACAGCTACTTTACGAGCCTTCTTGACGGCACGTTCGACATCATCGGTCATCTTTCGTGAGGCGAAAGTGCCTTCCCGGTACGAGTATTCGGATATGTGAACTTTTTCGAATTCAACTGCTCTCAGAACGTCCATCGAACGCTCGAACTGCTCGTCGGTTTCGCTTGCAAACCCTACGATGAGATCGGTTGTGAGGCTTACTCCGGGGATCATTTCCTTTATCAGAGCCACTTTTTCGAGGTACTGGTCAATCGTGTATCCACGCCTCATGTTGGCAAGAATCGTGTCGTCACCAGCTTGGAACGGCAGGTTGATTGTTTCGCAGACTTTGGGCAGATCTCGAACTGCTTCGAGTATGCGAATCGACATATCGTTCGGATGTGATGTGAGGAATCTGACCCGTTCAAGACCATCGATATCGTTTACCTGTTCGAGCAGATCGGCAAGGTCGATACGGGGTCGCAGGTCGTGGCCGTACGAGTCAACGTTCTGTCCAAGCAGCGTGATGTCCTTCACACCTCGGGCGACCATCATTTCGGCTTCGTGGATGATCTCGAAGGGAGACCGACTGTTTTCTCGTCCTCGGCGATAAGGGATGATGCAGAAGGTGCAGAACTTGTCGCAGCCGTGGACGATAGGAATAAACGATGCGACGTTGGGGTTTTCGGGCACTGCCCCGCTCAGGCAACCTTCGGGATCAAGACCGTGTCGCATACCTGCGGTTTCGAGAATCGGCTCGAATTCTTGCGGTCTCGCCCAGACATCAACGTATGGGAAACGGCGCTTGAGTTCGGATTGTTCCGGGCCAACCATGCAGCCCATCACCGCGATCATGCGGTCGCTGTTGCCCTTCATGCGCTTTCCGAGTCGGCCGAGCATGCCGGTTGCGGTGTCCTCGGCGGATTGGCGCACGACACAGGTGTTCAGGACGACGACATCGGCATTTGCCATGTCGTCGGTTGACTCGAACCCCATATTCGTAAAGCCGCTGGACAAGCGTTCAGAATCAGATGTATTCATCTGACAGCCGACGGTCCAAACGTGATAACTGGGCAATCTAAAAACTATTCGCAGTCAAAGTGCGAATCTGGCCAGAAGGCAGAATTTGCTTCCAGCCCGAGCGCTATTTTGTGAGTGAATTAACCAACCAATAGCTGTACAGGATATCCCGACAACGGGCCCCGCACCATAAATCGAAGGCTGGTTTACGCAGTAATGTGCCCATAACGGGTATGATTCGTCGGCGAATCGGAACCGCGGGCTGAAGGCTCATTCGGTGTCACAGAAGATCAGTGGAGTATCGAACTTAGTGCCAGATCAAGTAAATGTCGGACTTATTGGAACCGGATCATTGGGTTCAGAGCTGGCGCGAGCAGTTGCCAGAGGCGATGCGGGTTCGGCGGTGATCGTTGGGCTTTTCGATGAATATGCACCCGGCCGATCGGCGCTGGCGCAGGAGCTTGGTTCGAACGGTGGTTCCGCTCCTACCGAGTTCGATGACGTTGCTGATCTGATCGCACTTCCAGGGCTTGATCTGGTTGTGGAGTGTGCGTCGCAGGTAGCCGTATTTGCGCACGCCGAGAACGTATTAGCGGCTGGCAAGTCGATGCTGGTGATGAGTTCGGGGGCGCTGGTTGACGCTGATTTCATGCGGAAGGTTTCGGCTGCTGCCGCAAAGTCGGGCGCGTCGATCTACGTTCCATCGGGTGCTGTTGGCGGCATCGACACTCTGAGAGCTGCAAAGCCTCTTCTTGAATCGGTGACAATTGTTTCCACCAAAAAGCCAATCGCACTTAGCGGTGCGCCGGGATTCGCTGATTGGGAAGATGTTGAGATCACTGAACCGACGGTAATTTTTGAGGGATCGGCCACCGAGGCGGTTGAGCTGTTCCCAGCGAACGTAAATGTAGCGGCGACAGTGAGCCTGGCGGGGATTGGACCTGATGCTACGAAGATCAAAGTTGTTGCCGATCCTGATTCACCGGGCAACGTTCACGAAATCAACGCTGTAAGCAGAGCCGGGAAGTTTTCGTTCAGGTTCGAAAACAAGCCACACGAAACGAATCCCAAGACGAGCTTCTTAGCGGTGCTGTCAGCAATCGAAACTCTGCGATCGATCTGCGATCCGGGGCTGCGAATCGGGACATAGAGTTACCGTTCACCAGCACTTTCATGTCGAACTCAGTTGGAGGCCCTGTCGCAGATAGGTGCGACCAAATGCGATTGCGCGTCGAGAGTTTGCGGTCCTCCCCCGAACCGGGGGAGTTAGAGGGGGAGACTGCAGCTCGCGACCAAGCACGAATGTGCAACCGGAGCTAACGAAAAGACGCGCGACCAAGTCGTCCGACGACGCCCGGAGCACAACGAAAAAAGTGGCGGAGGGTGCGGGATTCGAACCCGCGAGGAGGCTCAACACCCCCAACCCGCTTAGCAGGCGGGCGCACTAGGCCACTATGCGAACCCTCCGCGGAAGATGTGCCAGTGCGATCTACATTCCAATATAACTTCACGCTCCCCTATCGGCAAAGGAGTTTTACGTGAGTCTCGTGGTATATCGATAGCTAATTGTGGCTATTTGATGAGCCGACGTCTCAGCAGGTAAATGGCGATAGGCCAGATAACTGCCGTTAGCGCAATCAGATACAGAGCAGCCCACAGGTGCGTGATGTTGAGTTCCGCAAGTGCGAACCCTCGTCCAATGTGAACTGCCGACGTTAGGGGCATCGCCCAGGCAATCGGTTCTACCCAGTCGGGAAGAATCGAAATCGGGAAGAATGAACCCGAGAAAAAGAACATCGGAGTGGCGACCAGCGTGAACACCAGCGTCAGAAACGTCGTGTGTGGTGCGACCGCCGAAAACAAGAAGCCCATCGCGCCAAACGTAACTCCAACCATGATCGCCGGAATAATTATTCCGATGGCTTCCCAGTTGTCCAGCCAACCGAAAAGAGCGGCGACTATTGCCGTTCCGGTAACCGTCATGATCGATCGCGTCACCGCCCACAGAATGTCTCCCATTGTGATCTCGGTGATCGTTATCGGAGTTGTCAGCGCCGTTTCGTAAACATCGTTGTCAATTCGGCTGTAAGCATTCCACGATGTTTCGAATAACGCGTGAAACATTGCGTTACCGACGATCAAACCCGGCGTCACGAACTCGGCATATGAAACCCCAGAGTCCATCGATCCGACGAGTCTGCCTACACCAAATCCAATAGCCATCAGCATAATGACCGGTTCGATCAGCACCCATGTGATTACAAATTTCCAGTACCGCACAAACGAGACCGCGTGACGCAGCCAGAGGCCGGTGACGCTTCGGCGTCGGATACCTGGAGTTGGGATTGCGAGGTTCATTGTTAGTCTCTCAGCTCTCGTCCAGTTATCGCCAAAAACGCATCTTCGAGGTTGCCAACACGGTAGGAGATTCTTACACCCTCGATATCGGTCAACTCTTCTAGATCAGGACGATCGCCGTTCTGGCCGATGACACTGACGAGCGCTCCCACTTCCCGGAAAGATATTTCCCGACCGCTCAAATAATCCCGCACAGTACGTATAGCAGCTGGTGCCACTCGCAATTGAGTAACCTCTTTGGGTGCGTGGCGTACGATCATCTGATCCGGAGTGCCCTCATCGAGGATCTTGCCGTGATCCATGATTGCCAGTCGATCACACAGAATTGTTGCCTCTTCCATGTAGTGAGTCGAAAGCAGCACGGTTACACCGGCGTCTTTGAGGACCGCTAATTCTTCCCACACCCGGTTTCGGCTTTGCGGGTCGAGACCCGTAGACGGCTCATCCATGACGATGACTTTTGGACTGGTCATCATCGAACGTGCAATCGCCAGACGTCGTTTCATTCCACCGGAAAGTTCGTATGTGTTCGACTTTGATCGATCACGCAGTCCGAAAAATTCGAGCACTTCATGGGTGCGATTCTTGGATTGTTTTCGTGAAAGACCTGCCAGGAACCCGAATAGAAACAGATTCTGATAAACGGTCAACCCGCCATCGAGTCCATCATGCTGGGTTACAACGCCCATCACTTCTCGCACGGCACGGTTGTCTTTCACAACATCGATATTCAGAACGTTTATCGCACCGGAATCAACCGGTGAAAGCCCCGCGAGCATCTGCATCGTAGTGGTCTTGCCGGCACCGTTCGGGCCAAGTAGTCCGTAGGTCTCGCCCGGTTCAACTCGAAACGTGATCCCATCGACCGCAGCGATATCGCCATAAAGCTTGCGAATGTTTTCCGCAGAAATGACAGAGCCATCTGCATTTCGCGTTACGCCGTTATTTAGATTCGAATCTTCGGTCACGTTTCCTCTTCACGTCGATTTTTCGGCGATACGCAAGCACGCCCATCCCAGAATTACTCGGCGGGCTTCCCGGCCCCGGGGGTCTCGCCAATCCACACTTCGCCGCCCTCGAATAGTTCCTTCTTCCAGATCGGAACAATCTCTTTAAGCCGATCTACAAAGTAGAGAGCCGACTCAAACGCTGGGCGCCGATGAGCCGATCCAACAGCGACAACCATGCTTGTTTCGCCGATATCGACCCGTCCCGTGCGGTGAGCGATGGCAATCTTGCCAAGTTCCCACTTGTCTCGCATCTCGCTGATTATCTCGGCGATCTTGATTTCAGCCATCGGCTGGTACGCCTCATAGTCGAGCGTGATGACCTTGCGACCCTCGTTGTGGTCACGAGTGATGCCCAGAAAGGTCACCACGGCACCGTCTACTCCGGTCGTTACGAACTCGGTCAGGGGCCCTTCGTCCAGCCTTCCGGGAGTAATGAACACCCAGTCGGACTCGGTTTTGATATCCCCTGACCCACCGCTTACCGGTGGGATAAGTGCGATTTCATCTCCGCCTTTTACCGGCTGATCACCTTTTACATACTCGCCGTTCAGCGCCAGCATCACCGATGTACCCGGTTCGGGGTCACGAGGCGACGCTTTTCTTGCGGCGATCACAGCGTCATCGACCGTCATGCCCGCGGTGGCAGTAATACGCACAGAACGAGTGCCTGCGCGCTCGCGCAGCACTGCGAAGTACAGAACATTGATGTCTGAGAGTTGTTGATCGTCGTTGGGCAATGGAAGCTTCGGATGCCAATAGCCAGCGGTCAGATGATCGTACGCAGGCTTAGTTGCGAGTTCGATGCGAATCAGGTTACCGCCGAACTGATCCAACTGGTGGCGATGCGTGTCACCAGAACTGATCACGTTTACGGGCGAATTAGGTGAGTTGGGTTCAGGTACCAGAAATGCTAAGAGTGCGAATGAACTAGAATCCCTTTGACCTGCAACGTAATCGCAAATACAATTTTAGGTCGATTGTGTTGAACTCTTGCCCAAGGCACGTGCATGTGCAGGAGTCTGACTACTTCCTTTTTCCGCCGTCTCCCTAATTACGGCACGGAGTGATATTCCGAATGGTTCGAATCCGACTAAAACGCGTTGGTGGCAAGAAGCACCCGTTCTACCGAGTAGTTATAGCTGATCAGCGTGCAGCCCGAGATGGCGCATTCATTGAGCAGATCGGCACCTACGATCCCTTCCCAGACCCACCTGAAATCAAGATCGACGAAGAGAAGGTCACCAAGTGGATCAAGGATGGCGCACAGCCATCTGAGTCAGTTACAAGTCTGCTGCAGAGTATCGGCTTTCTCCCGAAGGTCTCAACCCCTGCGCCGGTAGAAGAAGCTCCTAAGGCTGCCGCTAAGCCGGCTAAGAAGGCTGCCGCCAAGCCGGCGCCGAAGGCTGCTGCCACTGCGACCGCTGTTGCGGAAGCACCTGTAGCGACTGAAGAAGAAGCACCTGCTGACGAAGCCGTTGCCGAAGAAGCACCTGTAGCGACTGAAGAAGAAGAAGCACCTGCTGACGAAGCCGTTGCCGAAGACGCACCTGCTGAAGAAGCCGCTGCTGAAGAAGCCGAAGAGGAATCAACCAGTGGCTGAAGCCGGCAACGACGCAGCATCTGAAGAAGTCGACGTCGACGACCTATCGCCGATCGATTCGATGCGGGAGATGATTGAATACATCGCCCGTGCACTCGCCTCGAACCCGGATGCAGTTTCTGTAACCGAAGAAGAAGACGGCGACCGTATCTTCCTTCACCTTCACGTCGACGATCAGGACAAGGGCAAAGTTATCGGCCGTGACGGTCGAGTTGCCCAGTCGATGCGCTCCCTGCTCAGGGTTGCAGCAGTCAAGGCCGACACCCGTGTCAGCCTCGAAATCGACTAGCCTGCCCTTTTGGCAGTGCTAACACTTCCACAACCATGACCGATTTAAACAGTCGTTCCGAATCTTCCGATGATGATTTGGTTGTGGTGGGTCGCGTTCGCCGTCCAACCGGCATTAAAGGCGCTGTGCTTGTAGAGGTCTACTCCGGCGTGCCCAATCGCTTCGCCGTCGGTGATGTCGTTCTGGCCGAAGGCAAAGAGTACGAGATTGTCGAAATCGGCAAATCAGGCAACTCAGCGAAGCTTACTTTTGCATCGATCAACTCGATCGAGAAGGCCGATCCGCTTCGGGACCTCGAACTTTCGGTTCCTGCCGAATCGCTTCCCGAAAACCCGCCAGGCATTTACTACCACTACGAAATCATTGGCATCAACGTGGTTACGAACGATGGGAAGCCGCTGGGAACACTCAACGAGATTCTCGAAACCGGCAGCAACGATGTGTTCATAGTGTCCGAAAAGCGCGCCAGGGGCGAGAAGAAAGCTCCCGAGATACTCATTCCGGTGCTCGATGGCGTGATCGTCGAGGTCAACAAAGAGACCAACACGATGACGATCGACTTACCCGAGGGAATTCTCTAAAGCCGTTAGTTTTCGGTAAACTTGGTTCCTCAGATCACTCGGATCACGCAACACATCACTCAGAGGATGGAAGTCTGAATGTCAGGTCACTCTAAATGGAGCACGATCAAGCACAAAAAGGGCGCTGCCGACGCTAAACGTGGCCAGCTCTTTACGAAGCTCACAAGGGAAATCATGGTTGCAACGCGCAACGGTGATGCCGATCCCGAAATGAACTTCCGCCTCCGACTGGCTGTTGATACCGCCAAGACGCTGAACATGCCGAAAGACAACATCGAGCGTGCTATTGCACGTGGCTCAGGTGTTGGTGACGACGCTGCGATTCTCGAAGAGATCAGCTACGAGGCGTACGGTCCCGGTGGCGCTGGAATCATCGTTCAGGCACTGACCGACAACAAGAACCGAACCGCCGCCGAAGTACGCGCAAAGATCACACGAGCAAGCGGCAATCTGGCTGGTGCGGGTGCGGTGTCGTGGAACTTTGAAAATAAGGGTCTGATCACTGTTAAAGTGCTCGAAGGCGACCCTGATGACATCGCCCTTGAAATAGTGGATGTCGGTGCAGAGGATGTTGAAGTTGACGGTGATCTCGTTCAGGTCACTGCCCCTTACGAAGAGTTCGCACAGGTAAAAACAGATGTCGAAGCTCTTACTGGTATAGCCGTAGAAATGGGTGAAGTAGCGCTCGTTCCGACATCGCTTGTGCCGCTCGACGATAAGGCTGCGATGCAAACCCTCCGCCTTCTTGATGCACTCGAAGAACTCGATGACGTTTCGAAGGTTTACTCAAACGGCGATTTCTCCGACGAAGTCATGGAAAAGTACGCCAGCGACGACTAACCGGCCGGCTTAGCCGGGTTTTCTGTCCGACCAATCGCAAGCTACGAAACGATGCACCGGCAGGACTCACGCGTCCAACATCACTTCGCGTTGCGCACATCTGTTGGGGCATAATAAATTAAAGGTGCTCGAATTTCTGTAGTTGAAGTTTTTAGCGCTTCGAACGGAGTAATCACCCGATGACCGCAGCGATTAGTACGGCGAGTCTGACGAAGTTCTATGGAGAACATCGTGGGATTCTGGATGTGGATCTTGAGATCAATCAAGGCGAAGTATTCGGATTACTGGGTCCGAACGGAGCAGGTAAAACAACCTGTATTCGTGTCTTCCTTGACTTCATTCGACCTACGTCTGGCACGGCAACGGTGTTGGGTTTGGATTCTCGATCCGACTCAGTAGAAATTCGGAAAAAAGTTGGCTATCTGCCCGGCGACTTCGTTACCTACGAGAAGCTAACCGCGCATGAACTGCTCGAATATTTCGCCAATCTTCGAGGCGGAAATTTAAACAAGGCGCGCCTTTTGGCTGAAAGATTCGATCTGGATCTTTCGCGAAAAATCGGTGAACTTTCTCGTGGTAACCGCCAGAAGGTCGGGCTTGTCCAGGCGTTTATGAGCGATCCAGAATTGCTGATACTCGACGAGCCGACAACGGGTCTCGATCCGTTGCTTCAGCAGGAATTCCACAAGCTAGTTCTAGAAGAAGTCAAAGACGGCAAAACGCTGTTCATTTCCTCCCACGTTCTTTCAGAAGTCGAAATTATTTGCGATCGGGTCGGCATTATTCGTGAAGGTTCGATGATCACCGTCGAGGAAATATCGGCTCTACGCGAACGGGCGCTTACGCGAGTCAAAATCGAGTTCGCTGATTCAGTGGTTCCTGCTGACTTCGAAGCCGTTGAAGGGGTCGCCGACGTTTCTGTCACCGACCACACGCTCACATGCCACGTGATCGGCAGTGTCAATTCGCTCATCAAGGCGGCGGCAAAACACACGGTGAACCGAATCGAATCAGCACAGCCCGGCCTAGAAGAAGTCTTCCTCGCCTACTACAGCGATGACCAGGGGAAGGGGGATTCTGATGCTGCGTAACGTATTTCTGAAGACTCTTAGAGACGCAAAGAAATCGATCCTCTACTATACGATCGGATCAGCAGCACTGGGCCTGTACGTTACGCTGTTCTATCCGACCATTCGTGATGCGACTGGATTCGCCGATTTTTTGGAGCAGCTTCCCGAAGCGATGCAGGCGATCATTGGCGATGCTGAGACTTACACAACGGCTGAGGGATTTCTGAACGCCGAAGTGTTCACGTTTATGGGGCCGATGGTGTTCGGCATATTCGCCATCATTGCCGGAATGGCTGCGATAGCGGGGGAAGAAGAATCGCACACACTCGATCAACTGCTGGCTAACCCGATTTCCCGCACCAGTGTGCTGCTCCAAAAGGCAGGAGCGTTGATGATCGGGCTCTTGATGCTTTCGATCGGGCTGTTGATCGGTCTGATCAGCGGGTCAAAGATCGCCGGGTTTGACCTGGCGATAACGGGAACAATTCTGGGCATCATCAGCCTATACATGCTCGGTGTGACGTTTGGACTGATAGCCCTCGCGGTCGGTGCATCGACCGGTCGCAAAGGGCTGGCTGGTGGTATTGCGGCAGCAGTCGGAGTGGTCGGGTTTTTACTCGACACATTCCTGTCGGTCGTCGATGCACTCGATCCAGCACGATTCATATCGGTGTTCTACTACTTCAACAACAACGACGTGATCATCAACGGCATCAACGCTGTGCACTTCCTGACGCTGGTGGGAATCGCCGCTCTGGCTGTTGCTATCGCGGTGTGGAGATTTGAACGAAGGGACCTCGCGAACTAGTTTCGTTCGTAACCAACTAGCAGTACAATTTTCAGGTTGTATTTCAGCTTTTTATGGGGCAGATCGGATTCGAATACTAGATGTGTAGAGCTACTGCTGGCCCTTTGCTGGCGATGATGGGTGTTGCGGGCACAGCAGCCGGGGTTGGACTTGCGATCGTGCGCGAGCGACTCGATCGAAGAGCCGACACCCGCGCAATGAAGGAAGCGGCTGAAGAGCAGGCTGCGAGCGATTCTGAATCCAGCTCAACTGATGCTCCCACTGACCGCGACTAACTGAGCTGTTCGATCAACTCGGCGACGCTGGTCACGGGCAATTTGCAAGCGTAGTTCTCACACACGTATGCCGTGGCTTTGCCATTGATCTGTTCTCTGCCCTCTAGCAGTGGCGAGTCATTGCTTTCTCCAGATTCACCGTTTCCCCCAGCAAGTACCGTGTTGGGAGAGAACGATCCGTGTAACTCGCGCTTCATCTCGACGATTCCTGTGTCGTCAGAATCGCCGATTAACACTACTTCCTGTGATCCAGATCGCAAGAAATCGACTGCACTGAGCCAGGAAGTAACGGCAGCTGGCGCCTGCTCCATGTGAAGTATCAACGCCTGCATCGAAGCCTCGGCCTTGCGGGCGTATTCGCTGTCGCCGGTGAACACGCTTAAGCGCAGTAAAGCCATCGCCGCAACCGATCCGCCACTTGGCACCGCATTGTCGAGCACATCACGAGGGCGCACGAGTAACTTTGAATGCTCAAGCGACGTGTCGTAGAACACCTGCCAGTCGGAGTCCCAGAAGCGTTCGATCATCTGGTTCGCCAGTCGCTGCGCCTCATCGACGTACGAGTAGTCGAATGTTGCCTCATAGAGCGTCAACAGAGCATCTATCAGGTAAGCGTGGTCGTCCAGATACCCGAGTATTCGTGCTTCGCCTGCTGAGCCAGAGTCAGAATGAGAATCAGAAGCATCGGTCGCTTTCCATGTGTGGAGCAATCGACCCTCGGAGTCTTTGACCTGATCGAGCAGAAGACGTGCATTTTTCTCGGCGACAGCGACCCAATCGTCGTTTTCCAGTACCGCCCCGGCCTCGGCGAATGCCTTGAGCATTAGTGCGTTCCACGATGTGAGGATTTTGTCGTCGATACCGGGTGCGACTCGCTTCGAACGTTCTTCCAGCAGTAACCCTTTGACACGCTCGATATCGGCGATCATGTCTGCTGGTTCCTGCCCTGAGCGAGAAAGAAACTCTTCACGCGACATCGGCAAATACAGAATATTCGACTCTTCGAAATTGCCTTCTTCGGTAACGCCCCAATACGCCTTCGCCAACTCAGCGTCGGTCGAGCTCAGTAGCCTGTCGATTTCGTCTGAGGTCCAGACGAAGAACTTTCCTTCAACACCCTCTGAATCGGCATCAGATGCCGAATAGAACCCACCCGCAGCGTGGGTCATCTCCCGTGATACGTACTCCAGAGTTTCTTCGACGATTCGTTTGAACAGCGGTTTCTTCGTCGCCTGATACGCATGCAGATACAGAAGCACGAGTTGGGCGTTGTCGTAGAGCATTTTTTCGAAGTGAGGTACAAGCCAGATTTCGTCGACTGAGTAGCGTGCAAACCCTCCGCCTATCTGATCGTATATCCCGCCATGTGCCATCTTTTCCAAGGTGAGAGTCACGATGTCGAGCACCTGTTTGCTGCCCGTTCGCTTCCAGTACCTGAGCAGCAACTCGTAGATCATCGGCTGTGGGAATTTCGGAGCGCCCTGCGACCCGCCATTTTCAAGATCGGCGTTTCCAACGAGATGGGTAAAGCTTCCAAAGATCAGTGATTCATCAACACTGCCTTCGTTTTTGCGGGGAGTCGACTGCTCACGAATCGAATCGACCACTTTTTGCGAGTTCTCAAGTAGCTCGTCACGCTTGTTGGCATAAGCGTCAGATATAGCACCCAGAATGCGTGGGAAGCCAGCCATGTTGGGTCGATCTTCGGGCGGAAAATACGTTCCACCAAAGAACGGGTGTCCGTCGGGAGTGATGAACACTGTAAGCGGCCAACCGCCTGATCCGGTCATTGCCTGAACCGCCGTCATGTAGATCGAATCGACGTCCGGTAATTCCTCGCGATCGACCTTGATGTTCACGTAGTTGGCGTTCATGAACGCCGCAATCGACTCGTTTTCAAACGATTCGTGGGCCATGACGTGGCACCAGTGGCAAGAGGAATATCCGATAGACAGCAGAATCGGTTTGTTGAGCAGAGTTGCGGCTGCAAACGCCTCGTCGCCCCAGGGATACCAGTCGACCGGGTTGTCCTTGTGCTGGAGCAGGTACGGACTTGTTTCGTTTGCGAGACGGTTGGGCATTTGTTTCCTGCGGCCTATGGCCGGGTGTTTGTTTTAGCTAGACGGATGGGTGGAAGTTCAACGCCCCAGTGGCGAATCATCGGTTTGATGCAGCCAGAGTCCAGCAAGATGTGTTCCGGACTCTGGTAGGTGAATAGTTGAGCACGGTACCGGGCTTCATAAGCCGTTTAATTCGAGAGAGTAAACCTCACCAGTGTCGAATTCGAAAACTTTGATTTTGTGATTATTCGTGTCGGCGATGAACATTTTGTTGCCGGTCACAGCAAGCCCTGCAGGTTCACTGAATTGTGCAATCGACGAGTTGCCATCGACATCGCCCTGTTTGCCTGAACCAGCAACGGTGCTCACCTGAAGTGATCCGATAGTGATGGACTTAATTTTGTTGTTGTAGGAGTCTGCAATGTAGATAGTGTCGTTGTGAACAACCAATCCCTGGGGGTGCTGCAGCAACGCCTCTTTACCGACAGCATCACGATCGCCAAAGTCGAAGAGCCCGGTGCCCACCAGCGTTACCACCCTGCCCTCTTCTGCAATCGCTGACACCCGCACCGAGCTCGTTTCGCTATCGACGAAGAACACAGCGTTGTTCGACACATCGATTCCGTACGGTTGAGCGAGGCGGGCTGCGTCCTTCAGATCGTCAACAATATCCTCGCCGCCATCGCCCGCGAATGGCGCTACTTCTCGCTCATCAAGATCCATGGTCCAGAGTTGATGGAATCCTGCCATCGCTATGTAAAGAATGCCGCTTTCGAGCGACAGATCGTACGGCGAGTTGAGCGGTACTTTTAGAGCGTTCCCGCCCTTGTGACGGTAAAGCGACTGCTCACCTGTGCCAGCTATCGTTTCGGCTGTACCTGCTACCAGATCAACACGAACTATCGTGTGGGTTCCGGCGTCGGCGACATACAACGTATCGCCATCGATCACCGTTCCCTGCGGGTTTTCGAACAATGAATCATTAAATTTGAGCGAGCCATACACGCCTCTGTTATCACCGCTGGCGAGCGGTGATTCACCGTTACCTATGATCGACTCAACGTTGCCTTCGAGATCGGTAACAACCAGACGGCGATGATTGGAATCGGAAATCACCAATCGTCCACGCTCGCCATCAGTCGAGATCTTTCCCGGGAACGAAAGCTGGGTGTCGGCACCCGATTCCAGTTGTAGCGCGAATGGACCGCGCTTGAACAGTCCTGAAGACTCGTGCTCTTCGATCATTCCGGCCAGCACCTGGTCGAGCGCGTCGACGGGGAATTCACCTTCGTGTCGCCCGATGACCTTGCCAGAGGGGTCGAGGAACATCAGGGTTGGCCATGCTCGGGCGGCGTACGACTTCCATATCTCGAAATCAGCGTCGTTCACCACCGGATGCCCAATGCCGTATCGACGCACTGCCTCGCGCACGTTTTCCGATGATTTCTCGGCGTTGAATTTCGCCGAGTGCACACCCACCACCGTCAGCACATCAGCGTACTTTTTCTCCAGCTTCCGCAACTGCGGAAGTACGTGCATGCAGTTAATTCAGCAATAGGTCCAGAAGTGGAGAATTACGAGTCGGCCAGCCAGATCGGCGAGTGTGAGGGTCGATTCCGTGTTGAACCACTCGAGATTCTCAGGAAACTGCGGGGCATGAATGGTGCCTTCATATCGAGTCGCCAAAGCCTGCCCCCTATCGCCGAAATTAGTTGTTGCCCCAGAAAATTAGCGCGCTCAATTGTTGCACGGCAGATGGCCGAAAGCACAAGTCAAATTCAGGAAATACTTGCGTTAGTGGCTGCCACTACTCGATATCGATGTACACCGGCTGGGTCCAGGCTTTTGTGCCTCTGGACGAGTAGACAGTTGCACGAACGTACCCATCGAGCCTCGTTGGCCTGTAAGACGGCGAGTTGCTGGTCGATTCGTACAACAGTCGTCCGTGCGATCCTGTGAAAAGCGTTGTGTACTTCGCCTGAATGCCATCGCTGGGCGTGGTTTCTGGGTCGATGTCAATCTTGATTTCACGGGTGTTCGAAACCATGTCGCCAATCGTCACGCCCGTTGATGCGTAGAAATCGCCGTCCGACATCGCATCGAGAATATCTTGCTGACTCAGCGTGGCCGCTTTGACTTGAATCCAGCCCCTGCCGGGATTTGAAAGATTTGGACTGAACTCGTTTACATAGTGGTGCGCGTCGTCAACCGCAATGCCCCACACACGCTTGCCATTGCTGAGCAGGCGGTCCCAAATCCCAGCAGTGCTCGCTCTGCCACCGCCACCGGTATTGTGTGTTTCGGGGTGGCCGTTGAACACTTCCATGAACTTGTAGCCGTCAACCTGCATCATCGCACCATCATCGAACGCCCATCGGAAGTTCGGGTGATTGATCGACGCCATGCCCCCAGCAGCGATGATCGCATCGACGTTCGCTTGCATCGCGGTCACGATGTCGGTCGAGTTCGAGGCTTCAACCAACTCGTTCACACCGTAGCCGTTTACGTGCACCGGCCCGGTCGATTCTCGAGAAGTTACCTCTTCGCCTCGAACCAGTAACGGCCATTTGGCTTTCTCGGCGTCACTACCCTCCAGAATCGTCAGGTGATTGTGGTCGGATAGGCACAGCCAATCGTATCCGTGTTCGTGATACCACTCGGCAACATGCTCTGGCGAATCGTCGCCATCGCTGTTCGTCGTGTGGGTGTGAAGGTTGCCTTTGAACCAGGTTTTTGTAGTCATCGCCAGATATTACAGATCATTTCGCCCAACTGAACCCGCTAACGTCGTTGACAGCGATCATTCATGACGAGAGACTCCGGCAATGTCTCAGGCCGCATCTACAAAAAGTCCCCAGTTGCGCACGTTATTCCCAGACTTCTGGAGGATAGACAGTTTGGTTCGCGCCGAGGTTACTGAGCTTTCTGATGAGGTGTTGGACTGGACATCGGATCGGTGGGGATGGTCGGGTTGGAGCATTCGGCAGCAGGTGAGTCACATGGCGTCGGTGCCGCTCAGGTGGATCATCTTGAAGTGGGGCGATCAACTTTTCGAGGGTGATATGCCGATGTCAGCGGAACGATTTGCTACGTTCAATTCTGTTGATTTTGATCGACGGCTCGATGATCGAGTGTTCTGGGAGATCGACGACATTCTTGGCGCTATGGACGAGGCGATTGGGATTTCAAGACAGGTGTTGATCGACAACACGGTTGAGTGGGCGCGGACGGTTGTCGTTCAACGCCGGCTTACTGACCAGTGGGCATTGATGCGCACAGTTCACCCCGATGGCATTTCGGCGAATCATGAGACGGGTGAGATGACTGGAATGGATTTGGTGGCGACGTTCCGCCACATCCAAAACGAGTTCTACACACATTTATTTAACCTTCAACGGGCTAAGATCGCCCTTGGAATCGAGCCAATCGTGAAGATGCCAGACGGCGGATATCACACAGCCGATGGCTGGGAGTCCGACCTTCCCGAGTTCGGCGCGGCACGGGCAAGTATCGAATAGATGGTTCGCTGGTTAATTTACTGAAACTGGGAGTTCAAAGAGATGGCAAAACGAAAAGTATTGATGACCGGGGCGAGCGGGTATATCGCCTCGCTGATACTTCCGACCATGCGTGACCACTTCGACATGACACTGGCTGACGTATCGGACACCGACCGGGACGGTAATAAGATCGAGGGTGTTCAGATCGCTGATTTCATCGATCCTGATCGATCGAAGTACGCACATCTTTTCGAAGGCATAGACGCCGTGATTCACCTGGCGTTCAAGCCACATTCGCCTCGTGGTGCGGAATCAGAAAAGGATCCAATTGATCGCTTCGACAATGAGCACGAAAACGTTCAAATGGCGAACAATATCTATCGTTCAGCCTATGACGCAGGGGTTCGTCGGCTCGCCATTGCCAGTTCGAACCACGCTGCCGACTGGTATGAGCACTCACTGATTCATGATCGCAAGATGGACATGGTTCGACCTACCGACCCCCCGATTTCCGACAATTTTTATGGCTGGGCGAAGGCCGCATACGAGCTTCTGGCGTTCCCCTATGCGTGCGGGATTTTCGGCAGGAAGCTTGAGACCGTGATGCTTCGAATTGGGTTCACTCGGCCAATCGTAGCGGAGCAATATCTTGGCGCAGCGTCGATGTCCGAGCAGACCGCTGGCGGTATCGCCGAGTTCAAGCGAAATCTTGGGGCGTTCATCAGCCCACGCGACATCACTCAGCTTTTCACCAAGGCAATCGAAGCCCCAAATATCGAGAACGAGCACGGCGTGCCATTCGTGGTTGCCTACGGCTGCAGCGACAACACCCGGCGGTTCTGGTCGCTGGAGACAGGGCGAAAATATCTCGACTACCAGCCTGAAGACGACACCGAAATTCTGTATGCCAAAGAGGTTGCTCAGCTAATTACCGGTGCCGACACAAATGTACGAGGCGGCAAGGTCGGGATTTAGCGGCGGAGAGTTTCTACTTCTCTGTCGACTAGCCGGAATTCCCTGAACGCTGAACGGTTGCGGGTGCTACTACTCGCAGAACAGCCGAGAGTCCTAAAAGAAAACCCGGCTAGCCGGTTAGTAGAAGGAGAACTGGCGGCGGATCATTTTGTCTTCACCGATCTTGATGACGATCTGCTCATGCAGTTCGAAATCCCACTCGCCGATGAAGCTGATCGCCGTGCCCCGCTTACCCATACGCGCCGTACGCCCGATTCGATGAACGTACTCTTCGATGTTCTCGGGCATGTCGTAGTTAATGACGTGCGAGATCGTCGGTATATCGAGTCCACGAGCAGCCAGGTTCGTCGCAACCATCATTCGCAGGCTACCGTCACGGAAGGCGTTCATCACACGGTTTCGTTCGCTCTGCGACATTCCACCGTGGATGCCTTTAATGGCGAACCCTTCTCCCGCAAGACCTTTAGATAACCGGTCGACACCGACCTGCATTTTGCGGAAGATCAGGACCTGTGAACCCTCGGTAATATCGTCGAGAATCTCCATGATTCCGTCGGCTTTGTCCTGCGACGCCACGTCATAGAAAATCTGGTCGACCTCATCGACAGTTTCAAGTCCCTTGGTGCTGGACACCAATTGAATCCAGCGAGGATCGTCGAGGTACCGGCGGATTAGACCACGGATGAATCCGGGAATAGTTGCCGAGAAAAGTGCCGTCTGGCGGGTGCTTGGCGTTCGTTTGAGGATGAACTCCATGTCATCGGCGAAACCGATATCAAGCATCTCGTCGGCCTCATCGAGCACAGCCATGCGCACATATCCAAGATCGAGAATTCGACGGTTCATCAGGTCTTTGAGTCGCCCTGGTGTGCCAACAACAATCGACATGCCACGCTCGAGTGCATTGATCTGTTTGTTGATGGGTTCACCACCGTAAACAGCGACAACACCGATGCCACGATCACGCCCGATGAGTGACAACTCTCGTTGAACCTGCATAGCCAGCTCTCGGGTCGGTACAAGAACAAGGCCCTCCACGTCGCGGGAATCGGGGTCGACAAAGTTGCTCATCGGAATACCGAAGGCTGCGGTTTTTCCTGAACCCGTAACGGCCTGTGCAACAACGTCTCGTCCTTCAAGAAGCCATGGAATAGATGCTTCCTGGATTTCCGAAGGCTCGTCGTAGCCCATGTTTTGAATGGAATGAATGATCGTCTTTTCGAGCTCGAGTCCACCCCACTCATCAGTTCCCTGGAGATCGGTTACGACTTCTGGCTGGCGAACCTCGGGCTGTGCCTCTCGATCACGGCGTCGGGTTGGTCGACCACGAACTGGCGTCCCAGAATCGTCCTGGCTTTCTCTCGGTTGGTCCCGTTCGGTTCGGTTCTCATATTTGTCGTAACGACCTTCGTTTCGTGAGCTTGAGTCACGTCGAGATTCTGAAGGTGAATCGTCACGGTTCTGTCGCACCGGGCGGTCGTCGCGACGGTCACGAAAGTCTTCTCGTGGACCATGATCGCTCGGGCGATTTCGCCTGCTACCTCGATTCACGGTCGCATCGCTCTGCGGCTCACGTCTTCGGTCATCACGAGGTTCGGACTCGCGGCGAGATTCGGCTCGTGGCGTTTCGCGACGTGAAGTTTGGCGGTCGCTCGAACGGTCGTCCTGTCGATCATCACGCTGCCTCCCGCTCTGGGCTTGGCGCGATCCTGCAGCTCGTGCACGAAATTCAGCTAATTCTGATTTTCGTTCACTTTTGGGTGAATCGTTCGAACGTGACTCGCTGCGTTGGCGTCGGTCTGCGCCCTCTGATGAAGGTCGTTTTCGTTTTTGCGGTCGTTCAGATGATGAACTGTCAGATCTTGAGCCGGGTTTATTCATCGAGGTAGTGGATTTGGTGGAATTTGGAGTGCGGTTGGCGGCTGTACGTTTGCTAGTTCGTGAATTCGATTCAGTAGATGTTGATTCGTCGTTCTCGTTGCCGCGACCGATCAGACTTTTCAGTCGGCCTAGAGTGCCCAGTGTTCTGGTGCCCTTCTGATGGTGGGAGTTTTTCGTGAATAGGAATGTATTACTTGGTTCTAGTGTACGACTTCACGGAAGGATTACGACAGCCGGTAATTACCCATCGACGATTCGATCAAACTCGGTTGAAACGTAAACAGGTAGTTGTGCTGCGTTTTTCGCTAGTGTGGGTGGCATGAGTAACAACCAAATTGAATTTTCGCTCGACGCGCCCGCGACAGCCTCTGATAAGTGGATCCAGCCGTGGATGACGACGTACTCCGAGAACTGGATCGGGTACTCAGTGGCGATTATCGGTAGTTTGGCGTTGGTGACACTCGCCGCACTATTCATTGGCAACGTGTGGGCAGTTGGAGTTCTGGCACTGGCTGCTCTGGCGATTGGTGTCGCATCTCATTTAGTTCAGTCGAAGCAGGTCGCTGATTCGACACTGGCGGTACACGCTCTCGAAGAACGGCTCTCCGGCGAGGCGAGTGCCAGCAGAATTCTTGGCGGAATCAAAGTGTTAAACGGTGTCGACTCGATGAGCTCAGATGCCCGGCTCGCCACTGCTGCCCGCATGGCAACAGATTATCCGGCGGCTGTGGTGTTCAACC
This sequence comes from Dehalococcoidia bacterium, assembly GCA_012959765.1. Classification (GTDB taxonomy): domain Bacteria; phylum Chloroflexota; class Dehalococcoidia; order Lucifugimonadales; family Lucifugimonadaceae; genus Lucifugimonas. The sequence goes on from DUCO01000040.1 coordinate 95,222, forward strand.
TGCGTGACGCACACGGCGTCCTGGCTCCATCAAACTGGAGTTACGAAGGTCAACTTTCCCAGATACGAGAAGAATTCGAAGCTATCGATAGTGATCTACCCGGCGCCTCTGCCGCGCGACAGGGATCAGCAATCGTTATGTCGGCTTCTGATCCAGATTGCCAATCGTTGCCAGCATGGGCAGAACAGGCGGGATTTATTCAGGGAATTGTCGCTCCTATTTCTCGTGGACTCGACACGACCGGGATCGTGTACGTTCTGAACAAGTCGACCGCACTGCCAACGCTAAACGAAATCGAGCAGCTTGAGTTGATCATCAGTTTTGGGTCGGGCGTTTCTGGTGTTCGAGGAAACTCCGCTTCAGACTCGCAGCAACAGCCGTTCAGGGTGGTAGAAAAATCTTCAGCTTCTCCCGCGAGAAACACACCCACCGCTCCAATTCGTATGGCGGGGTTCGCCTTGAATCTTGAGTTCGAACGAATTGAGATGGACGGTACTCAGATCTCTCTTTCTCCAACCGAGTTCCTTTTGATGCACGCCCTGGCCTCGTCTCCCGAAATACCCGTTTCGCCGGTTGAGCTGATGGATCGGTGTTGGACGAAAGACCCTCGTCCCGCCGACAACGCGGTCGATGTGGCTATCTTCCGATTGCGCAAGAAGTTGAACAAAACGGTTTCGGGTAAGGGTTTGATCAAGACCGTTCGAGGCAACGGTTACATGTTCGTGCCGCCGTCGGTTGATGCCGGTACAGCCGCAGTGGCTGACTAGCTTTCGACGCGGATCGGGTTTGTGGCGATTTCCTGAGTGAAGTCATCGGAGTCGAAGGGTTTCGATTGATTCAACTGTCAATGAAGCGATTAACAGTTAACTGCCTACGTTTGATGTTATGCCCAGCGAGGTCCCTCCACTCCGCTTCGCTACGATCGGGAAATCGAGTTGTACTCCGGTGACAAGTGCCCGCTTAAAAAGAAAACGCCGCACCGAGACGTTTGGTGCAGCGTTTTCGCCTGCCGATCATCAGATCGGGTCCGCCAGAAAATAGTTGGAACGCCCGGCGGTGGGCTTCGTTTACTATCCGATCGGCAGCAGCATCGGACCACGCTTACGAACTGGTGCCGCGGTGTCGAATATCGACACGCTCGGCCTGTCCTCTCGTTTGCCCAGACCAATTATCGGGGTTGTACTGTCCAGAGAATTTGAATCCGCACCAATGCCGGCAAGAACGACAGTCACCCGGATGCCCTGGCCCAGATCAACTCGACGATCACTCGATACGTGCACATCAGCACCCCGACCTATCTGCCCACGCACTGCGGTGACAGCTTCGGCGACCTGACCCAGCGACAGGCCAATGCCGCCTTCAACATGAATCACTGCCGATTTGGCACCGGTCACCCGAATTTCTGTTCTTCCAAATGCGTTCACCATGGCTGTGCGACCGGCGTGCACACCTTCAGCGGAGCCGGAGAGGACCAACGAATCACCAGCACCCCTGAGCGACAACTGAACCGCAACAAACCGATCTGATGAGGCGGTAAGAGCGGTTGTGAACGCGTAGACGGTATCGGCAATCTGCCTGTCAGCTTCCTGGAACGCGCCGTTCAGCGACCCGTTGCCTCCAGCTAGTTTCGAGAGATCGTTGTTGTTTACCGTGACCACTGCATCGGCAGTGCTCATTAACCGATCGTGCGCATTGTTTGCTGACTGGTTTCGGAAACGTCCTTCGAATTCGAACGGCATGTTCACCGCAGCGATTACCAGCGCACCGGCGTTTAGGGCGATTTCGGCGATCAGTGGCGATATGCCAGATCCGGTGCCACGTCCAAGACCAGCAAGAACGATCACCACGTCGGCACCGATCACGAAGCTTTCAACGTCGGCTTCCACTTCCCTCAACAGCTTTGCGGCTGCCACCGGGTCACCACCGCTGCCAAAGCCGTTCCCCAGCGACAATGTGGTTGCCGTTCCGATAAGGGCGTGTGCGGCTGATCCGGTGTCGATTGCCAGCAGGCTCATGTCACCAGAGCTCGACAGAGTTTCTGCAACACGACTCAGCGAGGAACAACCTGCGCCACCAATGCCGACCACCCGTACGTCGAGGCGTTTTACTGAGTTCTTTACGCTGAGCTTCATCATCGTTTGTATCCCCTTATTTCGGGATGCTCACCATAATTTTCTGGGTGGTCATCCCTGACCGGATATATAAATTAGCACGCTCGTTCTAATAATTGGAAGGGGTTTAGAACACTTATTCCGAACAAGCGTGCTAATTCACTCGTTTACAGGTAAGTGCCAGTTCAGTTATGAGTTCTAACGCCGGTGGGCGATGATCTATTTCTCACGAAATCCCGAGAAATAGATGTCCACTTCAATCGAACTTCCAGATAAATCGCCCGCGTTCGACAACTTTAAGAACGGAAACGAAACAGCAGTCACCTATTCGCTGAAGTGGGCTGCATGGAAGTGGCTGTGGGAGGTTGCGGAGTGTCGAGTGGTTGGCTTTGAAGTAAGACTTGAGGGTCCGTTTGGGCGAATAGCCGACGTTGTTGGGCTGGGTCCTGAGAATCGGGTTTTCCTGATCGAAGTAAAGTCGAGTCGATCGGATTTACAGAGGGATGACAACAACGACAGGACGCAGAAGAAGCTGAGGCAGAAGGCCAAGTCACTTGATGAGGCGGAAGAGCTGACCCGCACTGTGTTGGCCGAGGCACGAGTGGCACGCGCAGATGCTGACACTGCCACCCACTCCCGAGTGGTCGAAATGGCTCGGTCAGACGTTCAGGTCATTTCGAAAAAATCCGAATCGACGAAAAAGCGAATCGAAACTCTATCGACCAAATTCCATGATCCCGCCTACCTACGTTGTGCCGACTACCACTACATCATGACGCCCGACAGGATGATCCGCACGACAGAACTTCCCGAACAGTGGGGGTTGTTAAACGAAAGCGCTGAGATGGTTGTTGAGGCACCGTTCAAGCAGGTGAAGCGGGTGACTCAGCATGTGTTGCGGGCCATAGCGCGGGCGAACACGCGTGACCTAATGAAGGCGTGTGAGGTCGATGTTCAACGTGAGCCGGTGTGAATCGAGCTACAGCATCCTGCGCAAACGTTCGATCGCTTCTGTCAGGTTCTCCCGAGAGTTGGCGAACGACACTCGAATGTAGCCATCGCCGAACTCACCAAAGGCGGTTCCGGCAAGCAGTGCTACTCCAGCTTCGTACATCGCCTTCTCGGCGAAGTCCTTCGAGCTCAGTCCGGTTCCACGAATGTTCGGGAATGCGTAGAAGGCTCCCTTTGGAGTTACGCAGGTGACACCAGGAAGCGAGTTCAGACCTTCGACAATAAGGTCTCGTCGAATCGTGAACTCTTCCATCATCGCAACAACTGAATCCTGCGGACCCTCAAGCGCGGCGATAGCTGCCATCTGGCTGAAGACTGATGTGCAGGAAACGCTATTGGTCATTAGTCGGGTAACAGGCTCAACGAGGAATTCTGGGAAGATCCCGTAACCGAGTCGCCAGCCTGTCATGGCATAGCTCTTCGAGAAGCCGTCGAGAATTACTGTGCGCTCGCGCATGCCCGGGAACTTCGTAATAGAAACGTGTTCCTCATCGCCGTAGTACATGTCCTTGTAGATCTCGTCGGCCATGACGGTTAGGTCATTTTCGACAGCCATCTGGGCGATCTTCTCGAGATCGGATTCAGGAATCACGCTACCGCACGGGTTGTTGGGGGAGTTAACGATCATCAGCTTCGTTTGAGGTGTGATGAGCGATCGAAGGTTTTCGATATCGGCGTTATAGCCGGTCTCTTCGTTCAGCTGCATCGGAACGGGTGTACCGCCCATATACCGAATCATCGATTCGTAGATCGGGAAACCGGGGTTCGGGTAGATAACCTCGTCCCCCTCTTCGATCAGTGCCATGATCGTGAAGAACATAACCGGCTTACCACCGGGAGTCACAATTACGCTGTCGGCGGATACGTCGTAGTCCTGTCGCTCGGTCTGGTGCTTTGCGATTGCCTCGCGAAGTTCAATCTGCCCGGCGGATGCGCCGTAGTGGGTGAAGCCATCATCGAGCGCCTGCTTGGCGGCGTCTCGAATGTGTTCGGGGGTGTCGAAATCGGGCTCGCCAATTTCCAGGTGAATGATCGATTTTCCCTGACGTTCCAGTTCCTTAGCTTTGGCGAGGGTTTCGAACGCGGTTTCGGTACCCAGATTTGCCTGTCGAGATGCGAGCTGTGTCACTGTGGCGCGGCCTATTCAACTATGTCGTAGCAATGGCTAAAACGGTTCCGACGATCAATAGTTGCTGATGCAAGTCAACTTCGATCAATTACGAAAACCGCAACAAGGTAAAAATTCTCTTCCAGCGCCGTAGGCATGTCAACATCTGATACGACAGACTCGCGCCTAGCGTGAACCGATATTTACGATCATCATGGGTGTTTAGTCGGAACGCATCGACAAAAACTGAGAATCGGAGCCTCAATTTCTAATGGCGCAACCTCAAAAGAATCGAATGAAGAACCTCATCAAGTCGGGAAAACCGGCATATGGGGTATCGGTCCAGTTTCCATCGGCCGAAATTGTCGAGATGATCGGCGAGTTGGATTTCGACTGGGTGATGCTCGATGCGGAGCATGGTTCGATTACGCCCGACAACATTGGTCCGATGATCATGGCAGCTGAGATTCGAGGGATCACGCCGATTGTTCGGCCCGAGAAGAACGACCCGGCGGTCATCAACAAGTATCTGGACCGTGGAACGATGGGCGTTCAGGTGCCTCATGTGAACACTGCCGATGAGGCACGGGCGGTTGTCGAGGCGTGCCTGTATCACCCCGGCGGCATGCGTGGACTCGGCGGCGGGCGCATGGCCGATTTCGGTTGGGGATCGCCGACCACTGAGTATGTGAAAGACGCCAACCGAGAGATGCTGATCTGTGTGCAGATCGAAGATATTGCTGCGGTTGAACATTTGGACGAGATACTCAAAGTTCCCGACATCGACGTGTTCTTCATTGGACCGACCGACCTCGCACAATCGATGGGACACCCCGGCGACAACGGTCACCCGGAAGTGCAGAAAGTGGTCAAGGAAATCTTCGACAAGATTCACGCAGCCGGTCACGCTTCAGGCACCCCAGGCGCAGCCGAGCAGGCGATTAAGAACACCGAAGCTGGCGTTCTTTACCACTACACGCACATCCCAACCTTCATGAGCACCTACGGCCGCCAGTTCATGGAAACCGTCGGCCGGGTTTAGGGAATTTTCGAATCGTGACGATGGACTACGTAGCTTGGGCCGAGTGGTACGACATTTTTTATGCTGCTGCCGATCCGGGTGATATCGAGTTTTACCACGGGCTTTGCAGGGCTTCGGGCGGCCCGATTCTGGAGATCGGGGTTGGCACGGGTCGCCTTGCCTTACCGCTTGCGCAGGAGGGGATGGAGATTGTCGGGATCGATCTTTACGAGTCGATGCTCAAGGTCGCCCAGCAGAACGCTCTCGATGTCGCCCCGCTTGCGGGTAGCTTGAAACTCGTTCAGGCCGACATGAGGGACTTCGACCTGAAGCGCCAGTTTCCGGTTGTGATGATTCCTGCAAGAACTCTGCTTCTGGCTACTTCAGAGGAAGAGCAGATTCAAACGCTGTGCCGTGCTGTTCAGCATCTGGCTCCTGACGGAACGTTGGCGTTCAACATGTTCTATCCTGACCCCGAAATGCTTGCCGACGACCCCGACGAAGAGTTTCTGCTGGAGGTTGTCGAAAAGACGGATGGCGGTCGTTATGTACTAACAGCGAAGAATCATTTCGACCTTGAATCTCAGATCAACCACGGCACGCAGATCGCCGAGGAACTCGACCCCAAGGGCGAGGTTTTACGGCGACAGGAGCTGGAGGTTGTTGTGCGATACCTCTACCCCGAGCAGATTATTTCCATGTGTGACCGAGTGGGACTTGAAGTGATCGAGATGTGGGGCGATTTCGAGGGCGGCGAGCTTAACGAGGAAAGCGACGAGATTGTCTTAATCGCTCGGCACGCTGATCCGGCCAATTAGTTTCTTCAATCGCATTTCCCGCGTGAAGTCTGCGGAACCGAGGGATCTCGACAGATTCAACTAGTATTGAAGATCACCACGGTAAATTCCGCATATGAGTGTGATTTCACGCGAGATCCCTCCGCTGCGCTTCGCTTCGGTCGGGAAATCGGATTCAGCTGGCCCGACCTTAAAACCCGGCGGTCTTATCGCAGATGTCCTGTAGCGGCTCGCCTGCTGCAAACAGCCGGAGGTTCGCCTTGAACGCCTGCCGTCGCATCTCGTATAGCTCGGGCGTAAGTGCCGACGAGTGAGGTGTAAGAATCACGTTCGGCAGAGTCCACAGGCGTGAATCGTCGGCTAACGGCTCAACCGCAGTGGCATCCAAAGCAGCACCGGCGAGATGACCCGACTCCAGCGCATCGCACATCGCATCTTCGTCAACAATCTCGCCACGAGAAATGACGATGATGTAGCTGCCCTCGGGCATCATGGCGATTCGTCGAGCGTCGATCGAGTTGCGAGTGGTATCGAGTACCGGCGCGGCGATAACCAGGAAGTTCGACACACGAGCAAGATCGTCTAGCTGATCAAGATCCCAACATTCCTTCACGTTCTCTGGCACATTCGAAGGGAACGGGTCGACTGCGTAAGTCGTCGTGCCAAATACAGAAACACGCTCTGCAATCGCCCGACCTATCGCGCCAAGCCCGAATATGCCAACCGTGGTTCCGGTCAGTTCCGTAATACGTGAAGCGTACTTCTCGGTATCCCACATCTTCTTCTGGCGATCTTCAAACGCCTCCTGAAAACGGTGAGTAAGCCCGACCATGGCGCCAACCACGTGGTCTCCCATCGAAGTAACGTGGGTTCCGGGTGCGTTGGTGATTGGGACATCGGAGTCGACGATGTTCTGGTAGGCGACTATCTTGTCGATCCCCATGCCGGGGCATGCGATCCACTTGAGTTGTTCGGCGGCGGCAAAAGCATCGCCGCTCGGCCAGCCGAAAAAGGCGTCGGCATCGCGAATCACATCGACATGATCGGCGGGATCGCAGGCAACAACAAAGTCGATATCAGGGAACGAATCGATCAGTTCGTCAGCGTACTGAGTTCCTACATGATCGGTTCCAATAACAACTTTTAGATTCGCCATCTCTTAACCCCGCTAGATTTGTTGCAGGTGCGAATGGTGTCATAACAGGCATAATGCGCCAATGGCTGTTCGAAGAAAATCAGCCACTAATACCCAATGACCAGCTCCAGATTTCAACCAGGCGATCACATCACGCTTCGAAACGTGTTTCGAGGACGGGTTCAAACTGTGTACCCATCGATCGTGGTTACTGATACTCCCGAACTCATCGCAACGTGGATGCCAGTCGATACGCCAGTGCTCAATGGAGTGACCGGCGACAAGCCCGACCCAAGCGGGCGGCGAGAGCATCTGAGCGCCGATCTCATGGTCGAACAGTCATGGACCATGGTGCCACGAAGGTGGCACACGGCCGTCACGTTGCGCCTGAAAAACCCAAGGGCGATGTGGTCGCTTTGGGTTTTCTGTAATGCCGGGATGACTGATCTCAAAGCCTGGTATATCAATATCGATGCTCCATATAAGAGGACCCGGTTCGGGTTTGATACGTGGGATATGTTCCTCGATATTGTTGTGCAACCTGATCGCAAGACATGGGTGTATAAGGACGAAGAAGAGTTCGCCGAGGCTATCGATGTCGGCATCTTCTCTGAAAGCGATGTGGCCGAGATCCGTGCCACCGCGGATCAAGCGTTAGAGCTAATAAAGGCAAACCACCCTCCGTTCGACAATGTGTGGGCGAACTGGCGGCCCGACGTTCTGTGGGAGATACCAAAGCTGCCTGACGATTGGGAGACGGTTTGAGCTAGCGCGGCAGTCGTACCATTCGGTGCCACCCTTCATCGAGTTGGCCCAGTTCCCGCGGTAGAATTCCGATATGCCAAACACCGACGGCCGATTCGAAATCGAAGCCAGCTTCCAACCCACGGGTGACCAGCCCACGGCGATTCGCGATATCGCAGGTGGGTTGATGGGCGAACTGAAGCACCAGACGCTCCTCGGTGTGACCGGATCGGGCAAGACCTACACGATGGCGAAGGTCATCGAGGAGGTGCAGCGCCCCACCCTCGTCATTGCCCACAACAAAACTCTCGCCGCACAGCTGTCGTCGGAGTTTCAAGATTTCTTCCCGAACAACTCGGTGCAGTACTTCGTCAGCTACTACGACTACTACCAGCCGGAAGCCTATATTCCCCAATCCGACACCTTTATCGAGAAGGAGTCGGATGTAAACGAGGAGATCGATCGGCTGCGCCACGCCGCTACTCGTGCGTTGCTCACACGTCGTGACACGCTGATCGTTGCCAGTGTTTCGTGCATCTACGGTCTCGGCTCACCCGAGGAATACCGATCTGTCGTACTGAACCTGCGCAAGGGAGAAGAGCCCGGGCTTCGCAGGGTAGTTCGCAAACTGATCGACATGTACTACGAGCGGAACGACATGGAGATGGTCCGAGGTCGGTTCCGACTTCGCGGCGACACGCTGGAAATCATGCCGGCGTACGAAGAATTGGCAGTACGCATTCAGTTCTTCGGCGACGAAATTGAACGGATCATTGAGCTCGACCCGCTGACCGGTGAGGTTCTTGCCGAGCTCGATCACATCGATATCTTCCCCGGCAAGCACTTCGTCACTCCTGAAGACGAGATGAAAGAGGCGTTGAAAGACATTGAGGAAGAGCTGGGCGAGCGGTTGGATGTTTTGCGGTCGAGCGGCAAATTGCTCGAGGCCCAGCGTCTGGAACAGCGGACTAACTTCGACCTTGAGATGCTGCGAGAAACAGGCTCGTGCCCCGGTGTTGAGAACTACTCACAGCCTCTGGGGAGGCGACCTCGCGGATCGGCACCGTGGACATTATTGGACTACTTCCCCGACGATTTCCTGATTTTCATCGACGAGTCGCACATCACGCTGCCCCAGATCGGCGGCATGTACAAAGGCGATGTAGCTCGCAAGACCAACCTGGTCGACTACGGCTTCCGACTGCCCTCCGCCATGGACAACCGACCTCTGGCATTCGAGGAGTTCGAGGAGCGCGTGAACCAGATCGTCTATGTATCTGCCACGCCGGGTCCTTACGAGGCGGCGCACGAGGAACTGCGCACTGAACAGATCATTCGACCTACTGGACTTATCGATCCAGAGATCATTTTGATGCCTTCGGAAGGCCAGATCGACGATCTGCTGGAGCGCATTCAGGCGACGACTGCCAAGCACGAGCGGGTGCTGGTAACGACGCTGACGAAGCGGATGGCAGAAGAGCTTTCCGACTATTTACGAGAGCTGGGTGTGCGCGTGCAGTACCTGCATTCGGAGATTCAGACGATGGAACGAGTCGAGATACTGCGGGATCTTCGGCTCGGGGTGTACGACGTTGTGGTTGGAATCAACCTGCTGCGAGAAGGTCTCGACCTTCCAGAGGTTTCGCTGGTCGCTATTCTCGATGCCGATAAAGAGGGTTACCTGCGGTCCAGTACGTCGCTGGTGCAGACCATTGGCCGGGCAGCGCGCCACGTCGAGGGCAAAGTGGTTATGTACGCCGACAGGGTGACCAAATCGATGCAGTTCGCAATTGACGAAACGGCTCGTCGGCGTGAGATCCAGAGGGCGCACAACGACGCCAACTCGATCGTCCCGACCTCTATCGTGAAGGAAGTAAAAGACATCACGACTCGGATTCGCCAGGTCGCTGAGGCAAAAACGCCGTACATCACTCCAGCATCACTTCCGAAGAACGATCTTGTGCGTCTCGTGAAAGATCTAGAACGACAGATGAAGACCGCAGCTCGGGATTTGGAGTTCGAAAAGGCAGCTCTGCTGCGTGATCAGGTGGTTGATCTTCGCAAGGTACTGGTTGATCTGGGCGATTCGAAAACGGTTGATCCCGAGCCAGAGAAGATTGTCGAGCTAGCTCCCACATCCGAAGACGGCGTTCCAGAAGAACTGGTTGGGGCTGACTAGAGTTTTGGGCTGTTCTGTGCGTAACTCGGAGAGACGCATCACCAGTCATCAATACGCGCCCAGCTAATTTCCCGAGCGGAGTAATCGGAGCCGAGGGATGCGGGGAATGGACGCACACTTGCCGAGGAGAAGAGTACTCACCGTCACCCCTTCGCCGAAGATCCCTCCACAGGAGTCGGGAAATATGACACCGTTCGTCCTCAAACTTGCCTCGCTTCAAAGTTAATGTTGTATTTGTGTAATCAAGTAATCAAGAAGCAATTACCCGAGGCAACGCCGTGACCACCGATAACGCAACTATCCAGAGCTGGTTCGAATCTCATATCGATGAGACATGGGCGGCCGAAAAAATCACCATCAAGTCGGACGACGATGAGATTCTGGCGATCGTGAAGGTCGCAACGGAAGACAGTAAACTCCCTGAAGAAGCTGACGCAAAAGAAATCTCGCTCAAGCGAATCGCCAGGGGTTTCCGAAAGAACACCCGGCAGACCCGCATGGCAGTCGCCGAGCAGGCGCAGGAACTGTTCGAGCGAAAAGTTTCGTGGGGAGTTCAGACCGGTGACGACACATATCTGTTCACCCACGTAACCGCCCCGGCAATGACCCGACTGCGCATGAGCGAACGTGAAGTTCTCGACACACTTGTGAACTCTGGGGTCGCCGCATCAAGAAGCGAAGCGCTCGGATGGTGCGTGAAGTTCGTTCGAAACAACGAAACCGAATGGCTGGGTAATCTTCGCGAAGCCTTCAAGTCGGTCGAGAAGGTTCGCGAAGACGGGCCTTCAATCACAAAATTCTAATATCTTCACGCAATAATTCCTTACCTCTCTGGTAGACTTATGCCCACGTCAATACGATCTAAATTTGGGCACCCCAGACAAGAAAAAATTTCTGAGGTAGCGGAGTCAACGATGACTGAAGAACTAGAACAGGGAACCGTTCTCGAAGCACTACGAGACGTTTACGACCCAGAAATCCCGGTCAACGTTGTCGATTTGGGGCTGATTTACACCGTGGAAGTCTCCGAAGGTGATGTCCATGTCGAGATGACGCTTACGGCTCCCGGTTGCGGAATGGGGCCATACATCGCCCAGCAGGCCGAGTGGCGAATCGCCGAAATCGACGATGTTGAAGATGTTCAGGTCGACGTTGTTTTCGACCCGCCGTGGACTCCCGACATGATCACCGAAGATGGCAAGCGCCTTCTCGGTATCGACTAAGCAAACCTAATTTCACAAGTTCTCGCCCAGACGTTTTGTCGCGGCTAAAAATCCCGGTATCCCTTTAGATAGAAAAATGTCGTCACCCAGAAAACTGACTCCCGCAGAAGAAGCCCGACTCGCACAGGTGCGAGCTAATTTCCAAGAGCGCCGAAAGGTATCGGAATCGCTCGAAGGAATCGGCACCCGCATCGGGGTGTATTCAGGCAAGGGCGGGGTTGGCAAGACGACCGTTGCGACGAATCTAGCGGTAACGCTGGCGGCTCAGGACAAAGCAGTTTCGCTGTTCGATTGCGACATCGACTGCCCGAACGTAACCCGCGTTCTACGTATTTCCGAAGGTCCGGTGCAGAACGGCGAAAAGCTAATTCCGCCTTCACGCTTCGGTGTGAAAGTAATGTCTATGGCGTTCTTTCAGGACAACGAAGACGAGGCGATCGTCTGGCGGGGTCCGATGATTCACAACGCGATCAACCAGTTCCTTCACTCGACCGAGTGGGGCGATCCCGACTACATGATCGTCGATCTTCCTCCGGGGACTTCTGACGCCCCGCTCACCGTGATGCAGACGCTTAATCTCGATGGATTCGTGATCGTCACGACCCCACACGAACTGGCTGTCCTCGACGCAAAACGCTCGATCAACATGGTAAAGAAGATGAACCTGAAAGTTTTTGGTATCGTCGAGAACATGTCGGGTGGAGTGTTCGGCACAGGCGGCGGCGAGGCACTCGCTGAAGAGATGGAACTCCCGTTTCTGGGAACCACCACGTTGAGTGCCGACTACATGAATTCGCAGAAGCCAGCGGCGCTTGAATCGGATGCCGTTGCAGCCGAATACGCTGTCATTGCTGAGAATCTAAAGGCACAGATAGCGGCCATAAAGACCCAGGCTTAGACCTCTACTCGGGCGCCTGCTCTATAGCGCTTTGAGCAGCATCGCTGCGATCGAATCTTCCAGCGACCGGTTCTTATCGAACGTTCCGACTCGCTCGTGCCCAATCGACGAATCAGCGATTGCCTGAAACGTTTCAGCCGCTCCTGTGTGAATCGCCGGGCTTGTACCTGCCTCAGCGAACGTAGCGGCAATCTCTTCCATCTCGCCAATCCAGCGGAACGCCTTTGTCGAAATCGAATTGACGCCTTTCATCCCGGCAAGAGTTCCGCTCTGGCTCATCTCCAGCTCGTGAATCAGGTCTCCGTACAGGCCGAGTGATTTCGCAGTCATAAGTGTCGATGCGTAAAGTGCGGCAGTGCCTTTCGAAAGCGCTGCGTAAACCATCTTCAAACCCGAGGCATGCCCAATCGGCCCATCCATCACGGGCACTTCAATGCCCTTACCATCGAGCTCGCCAAGAACTGGAGCATGCTCGCCTGATGCATAGATTCTCGGGACGGCACCGTTTCGAGGCGTTCCACCGATAATCCCGGCATCAATGAACTTGCCGCCGGCAGCCGTGATGATCTCGCCGATCTTGACTCCGGTAGCTGGTGACACGGCGTTGCAATCGGCAACGACCACCTTCGTGTCGGTTCTGACCATCGCTTCAGCTACGTCTTGAGCGAACGAACTGGCTTCCGATGGCACGAGGATAGAGAGGATCAAATCGCTGGCTTTCACGACCTCGTCGAGCGAGCCGGCATCCTCGATTCCCTGCTCGGCGGCACGGGTCCTGGACGATTCGCTGCGACCGTCGAGCGCGGTTACTACTCGGTAGCCGTGTTTGGCCAAAACGCCTCCGACTCCGCTGCCCATATCGCCAGGACTCATCACTCCAACGGTTTCAACTGCCACGAAAATATCTCCTCTAGTTAGCCTGCATCGATAGCAGTTTGCCGAATATCGCACGCATTGTCATCTTGATTCAACACTCGCTCATGAACAAAGAAAGCGCCCGGCCAAAATGACCGGGCGCTTATTTCGAAAACTATCTGACGTATTCCAGCTGTTGGGAACTATCCCTTGGCGAGAGCCGCTATTGCGTTACCAACGAGTTCGGGCTCGCCTTCACCCATGCCGAAGACATGAATCTCAAGCCGTGGTGCTGTGAGCGACACACGAGTCCAGATCGAAGGATCGCCATCACGCAGCTTCTCAACAAGATCGTCGTTAGTGAACCCGACTATATCGGGGTCGACACTCACGAAAACACCGAACGGCTGATGCGCTTTGATGTTGGTATTAAGCGATGCGGTCACACCGGGAATACCTTTCAGCGGCTTCAGAATAGCCTGCGACTGGGTTTCTGCCATCGACAGACGATCTTCGTGGTTCAGTGTCAACCACCGTCCTACAGCGGCGACGACCCCCATGATTTCCTGTCGGTCAATCTTCTGCGGTCGACCAATTCCACGGATACGTCGGCCTTCATAACCAACAAATGAGTGGCGACTTATGGCGTCGATCACTTCCTTGGTGCCGAGTGCGAAGCCTGTCGAATGCGGTGCGCCCATGTACTTGGCTGCGATGCACTGGAAATCGGCTCCCATTTTCACGTACTTGCCGAAGTTCTCCAGGGGATATATCTGCCCTGCGGCATCAACGGAAACAGGCTTACCGGCTGCGTGGGTGATCTCGATCACCTGTTCAAGTGTTAGCACGTTGGGATCTGTCGGGTTCTGTTCGTAAACAACATAGTGAACGGCGGCTGTGGAATCGGAAATGGCATTTCGAAGATCGTCTTCGGTGGTGCCATTTTCATCACCGAACTCAACGAGCTTCGCTCCGGCAAATTCCAGACAACGGTCGTACCAGTAGCGCTGACGCTTCTGGATAAGAATCTCGTTCGGCATGCCCGTTGTGTCGGGCAACTGCTCGATCTTGTCGTCATCGGTTCCGGCCATGAACGCTGCGGTCGCGAGGGTCAAAGCAGACCCCGCTCCAGAAGTAATGTACGCAGCCGGCACTCCCAGCATTTCGGCAATTCGATCACCCGCTACCTGCTCAAGTTCGATCAGTGGGACATAAGCAGAGTCAGCCGCATCCATGGCAGCTTTTACTTCAGCGACGGGCGTTGAACCGCCGAGTAATGTCACGCTTCCAGTCGCGTTCACAACTGGCTTCGCACCCATTTCTTTGTAGATCGATCCCCAGTCATTCGTAGTCACATCAGGTTCCTTTTCGAACATTGATCAGACATTAGAATTCGCTCATTTCAGCGAACTCGCCACCTTGCTGATCGGTTGCGGAGGCAAATATACCCTCGAAGCACGCTGCTCGCACCCATTAGCGGAGTATTGATTGGTTTTAGTGCGTTCGAAATGGCGTGGGCGAGATAACATGCGCAGTCACATGTTCACAGTTGATCATCCTGTGAATAGTGGGGTGTCTACCGGAGAATGAGCGGGAAATGGCCGAGCTCGAAACAGTCGCAGTAAAGTTACAGTCAGGGGTAGAAGTACAGGTCGACTCCTGGACGAACACGGCTGCGGAAAACCCGCTGGTGATCGTTGCGCCCGGTACTGCTACCGACGATTGGAACGAGTTCGCTTCACTTCTAACCCCTTCCCACGCTCCGGTTCTTGCACACGTTTCATCGGCTCTGGAATTGCTGCATTTCATATGGGAGATCGGGGAGCCGGTGGCGTTGCTTTCGCAAGGAGATGTGGCGGCAGGTTGGGTTAGCGATCTGGTGGCTTCATCACCGGCAGCTGCCACTTCGATAACGATATGCGACGGCGAGATTTCAGCGGATCAGATTAAAGGCATGCACGCCATATCGACTCTGATACTGCGGGGCAGGCAGGGCCAGTTGCTGACTCACGAAGCAGCTGTTGCGATGTATGAATCTTCCCGACATTCAACACTTGCGGAACCTGAGAACTGCGGCGACTTTCCTGCGAAAGACACCGCCGATGCCGCAGCTTCGGCGGTGAACTGGTTCCTCGCTGGTTCAGGACGCGGTGATAACGAGTTTTCGGAAGCAGAGCCGATCGACCCGAAGTCGTAGGGCTCAGCCTGCCAGCCAGTCACACTACTTCGAAGCTAACAACGGCAGCCCATCCACACCGATGTGGTGGCGTTCGAGAGTCCCGGCATCCTTGACAGTTACGTAGATATCGCCGCTTCTTTTTGGGCCAAACGCAACGTTAGTCGGCTGCTCCCCACCTACCGGAATCCGCTCTACTACATCGCCGTTCGTATCGACCACAGTCACATCGCCCTGCCCGACCACTGCGCAATACAGGAAGCCGTTTTCGCCGACAGGCAGACCGTCTCTGCCCTTAAACCCGGCAGGCCGCGAGCGGTCAACAAGATCGGCGAAATCCTCGCGTCGGCCGAGCGTTCCGTCCTTGCGCCAGTCGTACCGATAGACGAGTCCACTCACGGTAGCCGTCACATATAACGCCTTATCAGCCCCAAACGCCAGTCCGTTTGCAAAGGCAAGCCCGTCATCGAGAAGCGTTGCCGACATGTTGGATAAATCGATACAAAATACCCTGCCATCGATTGGGTAGTCCGTGCGCCCCTCATCAAGCGCTGCCTGAAAAGCTGGACGATGTACGCCGGAGTCGGTCATGTAAAGAGCACCGTCTGGACCAAACGCAAGGTCGTTCGGAAACAGGAATTCGACACCGTCGCCTTCGGTCATCGCAACCTCAGACTCCCCATCCAAACCAACCCGCAGCAACGACGGTGGGTTCATCGATTCGGCGACCCACAGTGTTCCTTCAGAGTCTTGGACCATCCCGTTGGATCGACCAGTCTGAACGACAATTCGCTTTGACTGGCCATCGGGAGAGATCACCGAAACATGACCCGTCTCCGGGCTCATCTCAACGACGCCCCAACTGCCATCCGGAAGAGGTACCGGTCCTTCGGGTTCACCCAATCCACTATGAAATATCGTTCCGGTACTCATTTACTCGCGCCTTCAACAAATCAAAAACTTCCGAATCTGGCAGCAATATAAATCAATGCTGAGCAACGACAAACTACTATTCACCGGCCAGGCGTGAATTACCGGCTGATTCCGATGTAGCCCAACTGCGAAGGATGTTGTACTTTTAACAGGTTGGCTTGCGAACATAGGGCACACGTCCCAAACGTTTTGTTCGAAAAACCAACATTTAGCACAGTTCGTGTGACGGCAGTTTCGTAACGTAATACGGGGCTGGGTCGGCATGCCGATCCGCTGTAATCAGCGCAAAACCTACCGTCGGACGCACAAGGTGATGACAAAGTGAAAGTTCTATTTCTAGAGGATGTACGTCCTACCGCACGCGCCGGTGACGTAAAGGAAGTCAAGAATGGCTTCGCACGAAATTACCTCATCCCACAGGGCTTCGCAGTTCAGGCTACCGAGCATGAGCTACGACGAGCCTCAAAGCTGCGAGAGCAGGCTGAAGATCGACGACTTGTTGAAGCCAAAGATTGGCAAGACGTCGCCGACGCGCTCAAGGACCAGAAGGTCCGAATCGAAGTACGAACAGGCCCAACCGGCCGCTTGTACGGTTCCGTTACCAACACGATGATTGCCGCCAAGCTTGGCGAAATGACCGAACGTGAGATCGACCGCAAGGGTATTCAAATTCCTGCACCGATCCGAGCCGTTGGTGACTACAAGGTCCCGGCACGCTTCGTTGAGGGCGTTTCAGCAACTATCGTTGTTGAAGTTGTCGCCGACGATGCTTCTATCGAGCTGAACAAGCAGATGGAAGAAGCGGTATCGCAGATGACTGATGAGGACACCAACGTTCTCGACCCGTCGTTCGAGGATGTTCTGGCCGCAGCCGAAGCGGAGATTGACGCTACAGCTGCCGAGGATTCTGAAGTCGAGAGTGAAGACGGTGAAGGCGACGAAGCTGAATCTTCTGAAGAAGCTTCCGAAGACACTTCTGACAATAGTTCCGACGATTCTGATGACGCTGACGATTCCGAAGAGAAATCTGAAGAGTAGTCCAGTAATCTCCCAGAGATCGCTAAACGGCCCGGGGCAAGCTGCTCCGGGCCGTTGCATTTAACATGCCGTTTTTCACCCAAATTAGTGAGTTGAACTGAGTTGGGGAAAACTTGTGGAGAAATGTGGATATCTTCGATCCGAAATCGGACATTTTCAGCCGCTTTTTCCCAGCAATGTGATTGTATATTCCAGACATATCTTCACACACATACTCTAGGCCACGTACTCCGCTAAATGCAAGCTGATCGACTCCCACCACATGATTTAAGCGCCGAGGAATCGGTTCTCGGCTCTATCTTGATTGACGGCATGACGATCACCCAGATCGCAGGCTTTCTTTCCGCCGATGACTTCTATCGGGAGATCAACAGGCAGGCGTTCGAGGTCTGCTTCGACCTCTTCCAGCGTGACGAGGCGATCAATCAGGTAACCGTCACCCACGAGCTCGACAACCGCGATCTGCTCGAATCGGTTGGCGGTGCTTCGTATCTATCTCACCTCGTCGAAGTCACGCCCACGTCGGTGCACATCAAGCACTACGCCAATCTGGTGCACCGTACTGCCACCATGCGCAGGCTCATCGCTGCGGCTGCTGAAATTTCCGACATCGGCTACAACGACGATCCCGATGTCGACGTGGCGCTTTCGGCGGCTGAAGATGCTCTATTCAGTATCAGACAGGGTTCACAAAACCGTGATTTCGTGCCACTGGTCGATTCACTAACTCCTTATCTTGAAGAATCATCCCCACTAGATCAGGTCGACGGCCAGCAGAGCACATCGCCCATCGTCACCGGGTACAGACGGCTCGACGAGCTTCTTGTTGGTGGCTTACAACGATCCGACATGGTGGTGCTTGCTGCCCGCCCGTCGGTTGGTAAATCGATGTTGGGCTTGAACTTCACGCTGAGTGCTGCGAAAGCCGGATTCAAAGTGGGAATCTTCTCGCTCGAAATGGGGCGCGATCAGATTGCCATGAGGCTCTTGGCGGCTCAGTCGAGAGTGAACATGCAACAGATTCGAAACCGAATCCAGTCACCCAGCGAAGAAGATCAGGTGATCAACTCGATTGGTCTGCTTTCTGACCTCACGATCTACATCGATGACACACCGTTCCAGACCGTCGCTGAAATGCGCGGCAAGGCGCGTCGTTTGCAGATGACCCACGGACTCGACTTTCTGGTTGTCGACTATATGCAGTTGATCAACGGTGGATCGAGCTTTGGCCGGGAAGGCAACCGTGCGCAAGAAGTCTCCGAGATTTCACGGCAGATGAAGGGCATGGCGAGAGACCTTCATATCCCGGTGCTCGCAATTTCACAGCTGAGTCGTGCGGTTGAACACCGAACGTCTCATCGGCCGATGCTTTCGGATCTGCGTGAGTCGGGTTCGATTGAGCAGGATGCCGACGTTGTGATGTTTATTCACAGGGAAGACAAGTTCACGACTGAAGATGAGTGGAACAAGTCGAATCCGACTCAGCCATTCCCCCGCGACCGGGCAACGTTGATCATCGCTAAGCACCGAAATGGCCCGACCGATGAGGTCGAAATGAGAGTGCGTGATTCGGTTGGTATTTTCGAAGAGTTGTCGTTCTCGCCGCAAACGTCGCAATCGTATGCACCGTCATCTGGAGTAGCACGGTGAAGGACGGATTCCCACGCGGGGTTCAGTTCACACCAGTACCAGATCCACTCCTAGCCTCGCTACTGGAAGAGATCGACTCACTAGGTGAGCTTAAAGTGGTACTGCGCGCGGTTCATGCGTTGCACAAACAGCGAAAAGTGCCGGCGTCGATTCCGTTTAACGAGCTTTATTCAGATCGCACGGTAGCTGCCATGCTGGGCGTTTCAGGCGATGAACTAGAACGAACGGTCGATACCGCTGTGGAGTCGGCAATTGATCGCGGAATTTTTCTGATTGCAATCAGCGATCACGGAAACCGAGGCATTTATCTGAACACCGAGCCGGTCAGACGGGCATTGGCACGGCAGGGAATTGATTTCTCAATAAAAACCGTCGAGACGGCCGAAACCTGGCCCGACACCGAAGCTGCGCTTCCGAAGCAAGACGCTGTAACGTTTTACGAACAGAACATCGGCACTGTGACTCCGATCGTCGCCGATAACCTGCACGCAGCGCTGGAAGAACACCCGGAAGACGAGGTTCGACTAGCGATTCGAAAGGCCGCAGAGGCCAATGCACGGAGTTGGAACTACATAGCTGCAATTCTTCGCCGCTGGGCAGAGGAAGGCAGACCCGAGGAGCTTGATGATGGACGGGATGGAACCGCTGAACGAGATCTTCAAGAGGATCGGTCAGACCAGTTCTACGAGGAGTACCTTGAGCGACAGCGAGCTAGAGGAGCTAACTAGCGCCGAGATTCACTGCGATATCTGCAATGACAAGCGCTGGTTCGTGGTGGCTCCAGAAGAAAATGCGCCGGCTTCAGCCCGGACGGTGATCCCGTGTCAGTGCCAGGAGCGAGTCTGGGGCGTTAAGTCGGCAGACCGAATCAGGCAGTACTCCGATCTTGGCCCGCTCGAACGCCTGACATTCGGTACTGTCGAACTTGGCACCCGCGATACATTCTCGGAGCCGTCTAGCTTTAGAGACGCATATCACGCGGCCCAGAGGTTCGTTACCGACATGCAGGGTTGGCTGGTGCTGTGTGGCCCTTCTGGCACGGGCAAAACACATCTCGCAGCCGCTGTCGGCAACGCGCTGGTCGAAGCCGACCAGCCTGTTCGATTTGTTTCCGTACCCGACCTGCTTGATCACTTACGTTCAGCGTTCGACCCTGCGGTCGGCGCTCAATACGACGAGATTTTCCTTCAAGCAATCGAAGCGCCGGTTCTTATTCTCGACGATCTCGGTGCGCAGTCAGCAACTGCGTGGGCCGACGAAAAACTGGATCAGATCCTCACCCACCGCTATAACCGTCGACTGCCGACTCTGGTCACAACCGGCATTCCGTTTGCGGAATTGGGTGATCGTCTGCGAACACGTTTGGGCGATCCGTATTTTTCGACCGTGGTGAACATCAAAGCCGGAAGCGGGATGTCCGACATTCGTGAATCCGGGCTTGAGCCGCGACTTGCAGAGTTGATGACTTTCAAAAGTTTTACGAAGGGTGCAACGGGCGCTACGGCTTCGCAAAAACGATCTCTGTCCGAAGCACTTGCAGCTGCCAAAGTGTTCGCAGAACATCCTTCGGGGTGGCTGTATCTGGCTGGGCCAACCGGTGTTGGGAAAACACATCTTGCTGCTGCGATTGTGAGCGAAAGTATTGCGCAGGGTCGAGACGTGATGTTCCGTTTTGTACCTGATTTGCTCGACGATCTTCGTCGGTCTTACGGGCCAGCTGGCGGTAAATCTTTCGATCACACATTCAGCCAGGTTCGAGATGTCGAGATCCTTGTTCTAGACGACTTCGGGGCAGAAGCGTCGACCGCGTGGGCTGAAGAAAAGCTGTATCAACTGATCGTCCACAGGCACGACTCGATGATGCCGACGGTTTTCACGAGCCGGAGCGCTCTGGAAACAATTGGCGGGGCTAACAATCGAGGTGAGTCTCGTTATTCCGATGCGATTATTTCTCGACTCAGCGACGCAAATGTGGTTGCTGAGAGATACCTTTCAGCACCAGATTTCCGACACCGTGGCGCAACTCCTCGACCTCGTTCGTCGACTCGAAAGTCTTCACGCAAGTGAGTTTCGAGCTGCCGAATGCCGGCGCTGAGAACTGCGTGTTCTGTTCGATCATCTCCGGCGATTCTGAAGCAAGCTGGGAAGCCAAACCCGGTGCCGGTTCTGTCGTGTGTTTTCACAATCGGCTCAACTGGGTGCGGGTGATGTTGTTGGTAGTGCCAACACAACATATGACGCAGCAGGAATTCTGGGCATCTTCTGCCCTAAGAGAAGCAGCCGAAATGGCCGTTGATATGGGGGATGAACACTGTGGTCACGAGGGGTATCGAGTAATCGCCAACTTCGGATTACAAGCACATCAGAGTGTTGAGCATGCCCATCTGCACGTCATCTCTGGACCTTCACGTATGATAGAAAACGGCGTCGGACAATCAAGATTGAATCTCTCAAGTGACCTCATAGTCGACGAGTTCGAAGTTGACGAGACACCGTTCGCCGCACGGATTTCACCAGCCGGCCCGTTATCTCAGAGAGACATGTGGAAGTCTGACCGGATCATGGAAGCGGCGAGTTCGGCTCGTGAGGTTGCGAGACGGTATTCCCCCAACGGATTCCGACTGATGTCCAGCTTCGATCCTTCAGCCGAAGGCAGCAAGCCAGGGTCGAACGCGTCAGGCCTGTTTCTGCTTGGCGGCGGTCAACTGGGGCTATACGGAAGCGCGTACTAAACGTATCGAGCGGAAGCCATCGTTCCAACCGCAACGATTACCAGCACTGCGTTCAGATATCCGAGTAGAGAAAGCCCACGTCGGTACTTCGCAAGCTGATCATCGGAAGCCTCACCAGATTCCAGTCCTCTGCGCAGACGAGTTGTAAAAGCACCAGCCCAACCCGACACCACAAAAGCCGCTACAGAAGCGATAAGACCGACCAGAATCATCGTGCCCCAACCGCCGTTTCCGAGATCAGAAACACTGCGAACAGGTGTAAGAGAAACCAGAGCAAAGCCCGTCACCATCGTGACTATCGCAGCACCCGTAATCCACAGGCTATTCAACTTGCTGGTCCGGTTCAGCAGTTGCCGTTCGAGATCGGCTGAAGTAGACCTGACAGCCGGTTCGAGTAACACCGCCAGATAAATCGCCGTGCCCACCCAAAACGTTCCCGCAATTATGTGAATAATCCGGGTAATAACTAATCCGACGTCCAATTCGATCTTTCTATTATCGGCTATACGTACCGAGCAAGAGCCATGGCAGCAACCGCTATCAATACAAGCAACGACGCTATTTTGGCGAGGATAATCGCCCGATCGCGGTACTTGACCATATCAGCGGCCTGCTCAGGCGAAGGCGAGCCTTGAAGGCTAACACCAATATCGGCCATCTTCTTGTTCGTTAGCCCTGCAAAAATTCCTAAACCGTAGCCAACCACAGCGAGCAGAAATCCAAGCCAGATCATCGTTCCCCAGTTGGTCGACCACAGGACATCGAACAGCGAATCCCGAACTCGGAACGCCATAATCACGCCAAAAACGATCGTCATTATTGCTGAACTGTGCAGCACAATCATCATCGGTTTAAGCATGTTGGCCATCAGCGCAGGGGCATGTGGTGGTCCTGTCTTTGCCATTGCGGGCTGAAGAACGAACGCTAGAAAAATTGCGGCTCCAACCCACGTGGCCCCCGGCACGATGTGCAGCACTCTCAGAATTGCGATCTCTGTGTCCACGGTTCCCCTCTCCCCCGAACTTACCTTGGAATTTCCGAACCTAAGTTTTCGAAGCGAATTCTACCATCTTGGCTTTGAATATAGGGGGAAGTTGGGCATGTCCCATTCCCCATATCGCGGGCTCGCACTTGGATCCATATCGAGAATCATCTCTTTTCGGTTGCTGGCAGGCCCTCCGCTCAGTAGTGCTTCGTGTCGTTCAGCAAGCGCATCTTCATCGATTTCGACGCCCAACCCCGGGGCATCCGGAACCGCCATGAAGCCGTCTTTGAACTGGAGTTTTCCACCCTTGATGATGTCGCCATCTTCATCGGTCCACGGGTAGTGGCTGTCAGCCGGGTAGATCAGTTCTGGCGTTGCAGCGCAGGCGTGGAGCATCGCTGCCTGCGACACGCCGAGCGAGTTGTTGGAGTGGCCGGAAAGTCCCCATCCCATCACACGGCACAACACACCGGTCTCCTTGTAAGCAAGAATTCCGCCCCAGTGGTGGTGGTCCCCAAGAATCACGTCGATGCCTTCAAGTTGAGCGTTTGGCTTTACGTGTGCGAACGCTGATACGCACATGTTCGAGGCTGTAGGAATATCGGTGTGCTTCTTGAGTTCGGCATGATCGGCTATCGAGTCGGTCGGGTCTTCGAGATACTGAGGTTCATACTGCTCGATCTCTTTTACCACTCGTATCGAGGTTTCTATGGACCACACAGCGTTCGGGTCGATTCGAATCTCATAGCCGTCCTGTTTCGGGAACCGTTTTCGCAGCAGCCGGAACGTTTCGATATCTGTGTCCGGGTCAAAATACCCGCCCTTGATCTTGAGCGCCTTGAAGCCGTACTTCTCAACGAACTCTTCGGCCTGCCTTACGAATCCTTCAGGATCGAGGGCTGCACCAGTTGCAATCTCGCCCTGCCCGTTCTCATCGGCGAACTTGTAGAACAGGTAGGCAGCCCACTCAACTCGATCACGAGCACGGCCGCCAATGTAGTCGCACACCGGCATTCCGGCCTGCTTCGCTGCGGCGTCGAGCATGGCTGTTTCCACGGCGGCCCAGGCTTCCGGTGTGCCCTTCCAGAGCAGTCGCGCTTTCGTCATTTGACGAGGGTCGTACCCCTCGATCCAACTGCGGTTCGCCTCGATGTCCACAGTGTGGTCAGACGATGTTTCTCCAGCGCCTGTGTAGCCGCCGGTCGTTTCGATCTGGACTATCGTGCGTACCCGATACGATTCGTGGACGCCAGTGCTGTTGAGCAGCGGTTGGTCGTGCGTGGCGACCGGTGTGACGATGAGTTTGGATATTTTCATGTGTGAATCTTCCAGATACAACTAGATATGGCGATGCGCAGATTCTGACAGGCGCGAGTCAGCTGTCAACGCCATTTTCGGCTCAGCATGCGTCGATCTGTGCATCTGAATCGTTGACACAGATTTCAGCTTGGCGCACCATCGCCCGGTCAGTTCTCACTAGATCGCACTCAGACTCCGAATATTTCCATGAAAATCACGAACGTTACCGTCTTCCCACTTGTTAGCCAGCGCCCCGAGCTTCGGGTCGGCAAGCCCATTCACCCCAGCTGGTGGGGCTATGACCAAACTCTCATCCGAATCGACACTGAAGGTGGAATATCCGGCTGGGGTTGCACCGGCGTGAGATGGGAGATGGCCGAAGCTACCAAGAAGGTTCTTTGGCCACATCTGATCGGCGAAGATGCGCTGCAGCCCGAGTCGGTTACTGAACGCTTGCACCAGTGGACGTTCTGGTACGGACGCGGCGGGGCCGTAACGAGCTACATCGGTGCAGTAAACCACGCGTTGTGGGACATTCTGGGCAAGCACACCGGGCTTTCCATATCCCGTTTGTTTGGCGGTCGCTACGTGGAAAAAGTGAAGCCGTATGCTTCGATGTTGTTTTCGTGGCCGGTCGACGAGATGGTGGAGAGTCTTGAGTCAGGGTTAGAAAAGAACTTCCGGGCGTTCAAGCTTGGGTGGGGCACTTTCGGTCGGGAACGCGATCTCAAGCACGATGAAGAGCTTGTTCGCGTAGCTCGTAAAACCATTGGCGACGATTCAGAGTTGATGGTCGATCCCGGTGGATCGGACGTCTTCTGGCACGGTGATTTCAAGTGGGCTGCCGAGGCGGCGAAGATGCTCAAGGATTACAACGTTTCGTGGTTTGAAGAGCCATTGCGCGCTGATGACATCGAGGGCTACAAGCGGCTTACGGAAATCTCGCCTGTACGAATCGCTACCGGTGAAGTAATTCGAGGTCGCCTGAACTTCGAGCCGTTCATTACCCAAAAGGTCTGCGATATTTTGCAGCCTGACCAGACGATTTGCGGCGGACTGAGCGAGTCCAGAAAGATCTGGCAGGCAGCCTACGACAACAACGTTCAGGTAGTGATGCACGGCTGGAACACCGCTGTTGGAGCCGCCGCCGATCTTCAGCTTTCGGCTTCAATGCCGAACGGCAGGTATCTCGAATACTGGCACCCGGCTCCCTATGTAAGCGGCATTCTGGCAGAGCCGATACTGCTCGACGAAGACGGCATGCTTCCGATTCCTGACGGTCCCGGACTTGGAATCGAAATCGATGAAGACGCCGTAATAGCCCATGGCAAAGGCGCCGAAGACTACGGCGCGCTGTAGCTCGGATTTCAACCAACAAATTAATTCTGGGATAGACGAACGGAGACCTCGATGGCGATAAATGGCAAGTGGCGATACGAAGATCTGACCTTGCCCGAGATGAATCAGGCTGTTGAAGCCGGATTAATTCCGGTGTTGCCGGTTGGAACGATGGAGCAACACGGACCACACCTGCCTGTGAAGATGGATCGCTGGACCGCAACAGAGGTCGCTCGCACCGCCGCCGAGCAGCATCAGGATCGTCTGCTGTTAATGCCCCCGGTGGCTTACGGCTATACAACGCACGTCATGGATTTCCCAGGGTCGGTCACGATTCACCACGAGACCTTCATCCGCTACATCGTCGACATCTTGAAGTCGCTCGCCTATCACGGATTCAGTCGGATCATCGTTATCAACGGTCATGGCTCGAACATGCCGCCGCTCGACCTTGCGTGCCGGAGCGCCAACATCGAGACCGACGCCAACGTTGCACTAACGTCGTGGTGGAATCTGACTGCGGTCGACCCCGAGTTTATGAAGACGTGGCGTGAGTCAGGGTTCCCGGGCGGGTGTGCGCACTCTGGCGAGGCCGAAACCTCGTTGGCACTACACATGAACGCCGATCTGATTCAGATGGACAAATCGGTGAACGAAGAGATCAAATTCCACGAGCACAAATCGCCGTACCAGTGGGTCGATTTGTGGGCAGCGGGGCCGGTTTCGGTTACTTCTTGGACCAGTGAATACACCGAATCTGGTGTGTGCGGTGATGCTTTGCTGGCGACTCCCGAGAAGGGGAAGATGCTGTTCGATGAGGCTGTGAAGAACCTGATCGGATGGTCGGACGAGTTCTACTCACGTGAGCTGATGACTCGCAAAGACCACCACACAGCACAGCCGTTGTCGGATCTGCCGGGGTAAATGGCGGGTGGCACATTTTGTATTGCGGTTGACGGCCTTCTCATCCCTTCTCTCTGGGGAGAAGGTTAGGTTGAGGGGGAATGCCGACGTTGGAATTCAGTCAACACCGTGCGCGACACCGCCCCAGATCCTTCGACTCCGATGACGGAGTTTATCCCGATGGAAATCGGGGCTCAGGAAACGGGACGACCCATGATTAATCAAACGTAATACCTACCTTCACAGCGCCGTCGTTTCGTTCGTTGGCGATGCTGAACGCTCGGTCGATTTCGGCGATGTTTACCCGATGCGAGATGATTGGCTCGACGTCGATCTCGCCCGAGCTAATTAGGCGTTCTGCTTGGGTGTAGCTTGTTAGGTTTGGTTCGTCTTGTGATCCTAGGACGGTGAAGACGTTGGCGCGGCTTTTGAACATTTGGGAGTAGTCGAACGGCACCGGATTTTCGGACTCGGGGAGGCCGAAAAGGACCACTTGTCCCTCGTTGCGGACGAGATGGAACGCCTGTGAGAGTGTTGGGGTGGATCCAACGGCCTCAATGACGAGGTCAGCACCGGCTCCATCGGTCATGTCTTTCACGGCTTCAACCGCTTTGTCACATGTGACATTTATGGTCTGATCGACGCCGTACCGTTGGCCCAACTCTCGACGCCACTTTAATGGTTCGATCGCTATGATTTTCTCAGCACCGAGTCGGCTCAAAATGAAATCCCAGAAAAGTCCAGCACTCCCCTGCCCAACCACGAGGCAGGTCTGACCTTCGAGGGATGCTGGGAGTCGCTTTGCGGCGTAGATGACCGTGCCAAGCTGTTGGGCAAGCGTGATCGAATCGAGGTCAACATCCGGATCCAGCTTAAGTACGTGGGCGTCATCTACAGCCTGAAAATCGGCGAAGCAGCGAGAATTCCAGATATGGGGTGTCGTAAGGACGATGTCGCCTTCGTTGAAGTGATCTGAGCGAGACTCGATAACCTCGCCGACGGCTTCGTGTCCGGGGTGGCCTGCCATCGCCGGGAAGGCGTGCATCGCCCAGCCGGTGTTAACCATGTGCAGATCGCTACCGCAGATCGAAGCAGCCCTGGTTCGCACCAGAACCTCGCCGGTGTCCGGTCGAGGAATATCGACTTCGTCACACCGAACAACGCCGCGCTCTACAGCAACTGCGGCTCGCATCTTGTCGCTCGAACTGGGCATTACGAGTAGGCGGCCAGTTCGGTGCCGTGGGCGTTCCACATCTCGTCGAACATCTCTCGAATTTCACCGAGTGACAATACGGCCGAAGTCAGCGGGTCGAGAGCGACTGCATGGAAAGCGGCTTCTTTGTCGCCATCGAGAATCGCCTGAGTTGCCATCTGTTGAACCGCCTGGTTCGAGCGACTGAGTGCGGCTAGCTGTCCCGGAAGTTCGCCTACAGCCATGGGGTGGAATCCAAGCTTGTCGATAAGAATAGGCACTTCAACCGAACTCAGATCGAGCAGGTTGTCGATAAGGCCTTCGTTCGGCACGTTGCCGTTGATCACGGTTGGGCGATCAGACTCCATCGCTTCGATGATCCGGCACGCGTATTCCTCGGATCGTCCAGCAGTAAGTCGTTTGTCAGTGTTGGCGTCTTCGAGCAGTTGTGTGTAGTGATCGTCCACCCGGGCCGTTCGACGCTGAAGATCCTGTCGAATCTGGTTCAGGTTGAAATCTTCGATCACGTTCTCATTTGTACGGAAATACGGCGTGTACTCCGACATGTGCCGCGTCGACTCTGTAACGAAGTAGCCGAACTGCTTCATCACTTCGAACCGAACCGTGTCCCGTGAAAATATCTCCGGGTTTTCCATCGCTTCGAAAAGCTGTGGATAGGCATCCTGCCCATCCACTTCGAACCGCAGGAACCATGCCAAGTGGTTGATACCGGCGACCCAGCCTTTGACTCGATCTTTGGAAACGCCAATGTAGTCGGCGAGATCGGCGGTGGTGTGCTGAACGCTGTGGCACAGGCCGATAGTTGGGACATCGGTCGCCTCGGCTATGGACCAGCAAGCGATTGCCATTGGGTTGGTGTAGTTGAGCAACGTGGCGTCCGGTGCGACATCCTCCATGTCTTCACATATGTCCATGAGAACTGGAGCGGTTCGCAATGCTTTGAACACTCCGCCAGGCCCAACGGTGTCTCCGACCGACTGGTCGACGCCGTACTTCAGCGGAATCGCAATATCTCGCTCGAAGCTATCGCCAACGCGGATGGTCGTCAGAACGTAGTCGGAACCGTCGAGAGCTTCACGTCGATCTGGCGTGGTTTCGATCTTGATGTTGGTACCGGTGTCGCGGGCGAGCTTGTTTGCGAACTTGCTCATGAGTGCGAGTCGCTCGGGGTCGGTGTCCATCAAAGACACTGTCGCATCGTCGAGTTCAGGAACACAGACGATGTCCTGCAGCAACCTTCGTGCGAATACCACGCTGCCGGCACCGATGAGTGAAATTTTTGCCAAGATCTTCGTCCCTTTGAGTAGCTCGCGAGCGCGGCGTTAATTGAACCGATACGGCAAGCTAGCACAGGATGTGATGCGCGACCAGAGAAAGATGGTGGCACTAGATGAATTCCTGAGCGGAGTCATCGGAGCGGAGGGATCTGGGGTAGGCGCGCGTTTGGTGAGCACTCGCTGTGCGAACTCTCGCGACCCCGCCAGATCCCTCCACTGCGCTGCACTTCGGTCGGGAAATTAGGTGTCGGCATTCTTGATCTGTAGATGCGTTAGCTGGCCCCAAGCTCCCGCAAGATAGCGGTGCCGCGCTTGATTGCACGGGCATCGAAGGTCGCTTTGTCGTCGAACATTCCGCCTGAAAGGTTGACCGAAACAAACGTATTTGAATGAGTTAGCTCACGTCGGAAGCGGCGTGCGAACTTGTTCGGCTGTGGTCTGTCGGTCGAGACGAAGTATGCGTCGCCGATCCGCATAACCTGAATGCCCGACAGTTCATCGTTTCGAATATCAACTTCCACGTTTCGTCGCTGAGTCGTTTCGGCGGCACCGTTGGCTGCCTGGGTTGCGAGTAGCAGTCCCATCGCGTGGACATCCTGTGGTGATCGTTCAGCGTGAGTTGGCTCGGGGTTGTTATCCCACCAGTCGTAGGGGCGAATGTCATGAGACGGCGCCTGAGAAAACAGCGTGAGTCCTCCGCCGTTTTGCTCGATCGCCCAAGAAGCGTATCCGGGGTAGTCGGCTGTCCACATTGTCGATTCGCCAAGAATTGTTGCCGGGCAGGCGAAGTTCAACACCCGAGCGATGCCCGATCCGTCGGCACGGTTTATAGCCATTACGAAAAGGGCTGCGTTTCCGGGTCGACCCGGACCCTCGATGAACGTAGATACATCGGGCAGCAGAGTTCCTTTAGAACCCATCGAAGCTGGTTCCAGAGAACCCACGGCCATTCGCGCGGCTCCGGCGATCTGCTCGGGGAGATAGGCGGCATAGCGGGCGTACTGTGGATCGTCACGCCATAACGGCGGGCTTGATGCGTTGCCAGTGGTGGTTAGCCAGACTGAGTTCGCGTCGCCTCCGGAAGCAGCACCCGCGGCTGTTTTAATCGAACCGGAAATCCCGGTCGACAGTCCCCACACATCGAGGCTGACAAGGATCACACGAGTGCCGTTCGATTCGAGAACGATAACCCGTGCAAGCAGGTCGTCCAGCACGCCAGTCGATTCACGAGCGCCATGCTCGGGGCCATCGATAACGAACCCGACTGGAGGGGTGATTACTGCCCTGCCGACTCCCGCCCGGAATAATCCGGGGTCGGTTTTGCCAGCCATTTCCAGAACCATTCAAACACCCATCTCAAGTCGAATCGAAATACTAGATAACGATATTAGCTGTTGAATAGCGCCTATCGAGTGCCAATCTCGATTACGAGTGATAGTCTCCGCTCCATTCTCGATCGGTTGCATGGAACGCAGAGGTTGCTCGCAGATGCCAGACTTTGAAATATTCGATGACGAGTTCCAGCAGATTCTGGGCCAGAACTCAGGCCCGGGCCTGAAGTTGCTGGCAGAAGGCCTGGCGTTTGCGGAAGGCGTTTGCTGGGTTCCGCGCCTTAACAAGGTGATCGTCAGCGACATTCCAAACGACCGGATAGTTAGCTGGAGTGAGTCGGAAGGCTTTGGCATCTACAGGGAGCCGTCAGGGCGTTCGAATGGGAACACCGTTGATCGAGAGGGTCGGGTTATTTCTTGCCTCACGAAGGGGCGTACGGTAGTTCGCGGAGAGGATGACGGCACGATGACCACACTCGCTGAATCCTACGGAGATGGCAAGCTGACATCGCCCAACGATGTTGCGGTGAAATCGGACGGATCGATCTGGTTTACCGATCCCGACTACGGTTTTCTCGATCCAACGGTCGGGCATGCCGACAGTCTCGAACAGGACCGAAACAGGGTGTACCGGATCGACCCTGACACTCTCGAAGTAACCATGGTGAGTGAAGACTTCGACAAGCCAAACGGCATAACGTTCTCGCCCGACGAATCGGTGCTCTACGTCGGTGATACGGGTCGCACGCACGGCGAGTTCCGGGCGCACAATCTGATGGCTTTCGACGTTGCTGGCAAGACGCTGGAAAATCCGAGAGTTTTTGCCGAAGTAGACCCCGGTGTGCCAGATGGCTTCCGTGCCGATGTAGACGGCAATATCTGGGTTTCGGCGGGCGACGGAGTTCAAGTCTTCAACCCGAACGGTGATTTGCTCGGTAAAATCCGCACGCCAGAAGTGGCAGCCAATCTTTCGTTTGGCATGTCAGACAACCAGACATTATTTATCGGAGCAACCAGTTCTATCTGGAGCATCGAGCTAAATATCGCCGGCGCAACACGCCCCGCCGCCTAATCGAATCTCTACAATCATCAAGAACAAAGCGAATCACTCTATGACTGCTGAAAACAAGACATTTGCCAATCACCGCTCGGGAACTTCACCTGAGGATCTCCTTGAAGGGATCGAAGTAATCGACGATCGCTTCCTTGATCTCATCGATTCGGATGCCGAAATCTCGAAGCATTTCAGCGGGTGTGAGTGGGCCGAAGGTCCGGTCTACTTTCCTGAAGGCGACTATGTTCTGTGGTCGGACATCCCGAATAACCGCATGTTGAAATTCAGCGCTGGCTCTGGCGATACAACAGTTTTCCGTGAGCCGTGCAGCAACACCAACGGGCATTTTCGAGATCAACAGGGGCGGCTGGTTTCTTGCGAGCACGCTGCCAACCGCATTTCTCGCACCGAGGCCGACGGCTCGATCGCAACCCTCGTCGACAATCTTGAAGGCAAGCGCCTCAACTCCCCTAACGACCTCGTCGTGAAATCTGATGGCACGGTCTGGTTCACCGATCCCCCTTATGGCATTCTTTCTGATCGAGAAGGCAACCAACGGGACTCAGAACTCGACGGCAACTTCACATACCGGTTCGACCCTGAATCGAACGAACTAACGGTCGTCGACCGTGTTGGTGACCGCCCTAACGGTCTGGCGTTTTCGCCTGACGAAAGGCTGTTCTACCTCGCCGATACTGGCGATCCTAAAGACATCACGGTCTTCGATGTTGGCGATGATGGCAAAACCCTGTCGAACCGCCGACTGTTCGCCGAGGTCCGCCCCGGTGCTTCTGACGGCTTCCGGGTCGACGAACAGGGCAATATCTGGACCAGCGCACTCGACGGCGTGCAGTGCTACTCGTCGGACGGCACGCTGCTCGGAAAGATCCTCATCCCCGAGCAGGCAACAGCGAACCTCGTGTTTGGCGATAAGGACGGCAAGCGGATTTACATCTGTGGCGACACCTCGCTCTACTCGGTTCGGGTCAAAGTCGCCGGCGCCGCACGTTACTGGTAATCGTCGTAAGTATTGAAAGACTCGGAGTTCTCGGTGGCTAAATCACAGATTTACACCGAGAATGTTTATACCGAAATTTCGTGAGTATCTGAACAGGCTGGCTTGAAATGAAAGTGGCAATCGGCGCCGACCACGGCGGCTACGACCTAAAAACCGACTTAATGAAAGTGCTCGTGAGTCTTGGACACGAGGTTGTCGATAAGGGTGCGCACACGTTTGACGCTGAAGACGACTTCCCTGACTTCGCAGCTCCGGTAGCCGAGGCAGTGCAGTCGGGCGAAACCGAGCGCGGCATAGTTATCTGCGGAAGTGGTGTTGGTGCAACGATCGCAGCAAACAAGTACTCCGGCGTTCGAGCCGGTCTTTGCCACGATACATATTCGGCAGGACAGGGAGTTCAGCACGACGATATGAACGTTTTATGTTTGGGCGCCCGCGTGGTTGGCGCGGCGCTCGCGGAAGCACTCGTGGTGTCGTTCATGGCTGCGACTCTGGAAGCGAATGAACCCCGCTTCCTACGCCGACTGGAAAAAGTCACCGCAATCGAAAAAGACCAAATTTCGCGAAGCTAGCTTCGATTTTTATTAGCTGTCCTCAGCAGGAACTACATGAACAACATTCAGAAAGCTTTAGAAAACGGCCAGTCGATCTGGCTCGACTCGATTAGTCGGGACATGCTGCGATCAGGCGAACTTCAGAAGTTTATTGATCTTGGTGTGACCGGCGTAACGTCGAACCCGTCGATCTTCGACAAGGCTGTTGCCGAGAGTGATATCTATGACGAGTCACTGCTCGAGTACGCCAAGGACGGTGCCGACCGCGAAGCGATATTCGAGCGCCTGGCTGTTGATGACATTCGAGACGCCGCCGATGTGCTTCGCCCGGTGTACGACAACGCCAGCATGCGAGACGGCTACGTGTCGATCGAGGTTTCGCCAACTCTTGCGAACGATACCGAGGGCACGATTACCGAGGCTCGGCGACTGTGGGCTGCGATTGATCGACCAAACGTGATGATCAAGGTTCCCGGTACTCCAGCAGGGGTGCCCGCAATCAAGACGCTCATCTCGAAAGGCATCAACGTGAACGTCACGCTGCTCTTCGCGCTCAGTGCATATGAAGCAGCGGCCAACGCATATATAGAAGGCTTATCCGAGTTTGCGCAAAACGCCCGAGGCATCCCGGCGGCTGTGGCGTCGGTCGCATCGTTCTTTGTTAGCAGGGTCGACACGTCTGTCGACAATGCCCTGCCTGAATGCCACGAGCTTCGAGGCAAGATCGGCACAGCGAATGCAAAGGTCGCTTACGCCAAGTTCAACAAACTGTTTGACCGCAAGCTCGGTGGTGGCGGATCGTTCTTCCCGCTTCACACGACCGGAGCGCAGGTGCAACGGCCGCTGTGGGCATCGACCGGGGTGAAGAACCCCGACTACCCGGACACGTTGTATGTCGATGGGCTGATGGGTCCGGACACCGTGAACACCGTGCCTGAGGCAACGCTGAGCGCTTACAGCGATCACGGAACGCCGGGCACAGAGTTGCTTGGGGGTCTGGATGAAGCTCGTTCGCAGCTAACCGCACTTGCCGAAGCCGGTGTTTCTCTCGATGCGATTACGGACGATCTTCTTGAGGCGGGTGTTAACACATTTGCCGATT
Source organism: Dehalococcoidia bacterium (assembly GCA_012959765.1). Lineage (GTDB taxonomy): Bacteria > Chloroflexota > Dehalococcoidia > Lucifugimonadales > Lucifugimonadaceae > Lucifugimonas. Next base: position 128,907 of record DUCO01000040.1, read on the forward strand.
CGTACGAATCACTGCTTGAACGGATCGACTCGAAGTTGAAAGTCCTGAGCACGTAATTAAGTAACGAAATCCAGCAAGCAATCGGAACCCTGGAGAAGCGCAACATTGGCCAATCAACCCGACACGGTGACTGATTTGTTGCAGCGACTTGTGGACGATTCGTTTGCGTCACGTCTGTGGCGGCGAGACTCGACGCTCTGGCCCGATCCATCGCCCGGTGGCGATCCGGCTGAACGCACGCTCGGCTGGCTTGACCTGCCGATGCGATTGTCGAGGCTTGGTGAGCAGTTTGGGGGACTCTACAGCCAGCTACTTGCCGACGGCTTCACCGATGTGGTGGTGCTGGGTATGGGTGGCAGCAGCATGACTCCGCTAACGATTAACGGGCTTTTTGCGGGGGATCCGGATAATCCTTCCGAAATCCGCCTCCACGCAATGGACACGGTAAACCCAACTATGGTTCGGGACATTACCAACAGTCTCGATCTCGATACGACACTGTTTTTCGTGTCGAGCAAGTCGGGGACGACTATAGAGCCGCTGAGTCTTGAGGCACACTTTCGGGCGGCGATGTCGAGCGGGGCCGGACAGTCGGCCAATCCTCGAAATTTCATAGCCCTTACCGATCCAGGTACGCTGCTTTCCGAACGGGCGCGGACTGGCGAATTCGGAACGTGGGTATCGACGCCTGAGGATGTTGGCGGAAGGTTTTCGGCGCTGAGTGCGTTCGGCATGATGCCCGCTGCTGCGACCGGGATAAATATCCGGACTTTCGCAGATTCTGCCGCTCGTATGGCGCAAAGCTGCCAATCTGATGCTCCCGCGAATCCGGGATTACTTCTTGGAGCGTTTCTTGCTGCTAACGCGCTTGGTGAGAGAGACAAGGTGACGCTGGTTACTGGTTCTGAGTATTCGGCTTTGGGCATGTGGGTCGACCAGTTGCTTGCTGAATCGACGGGTAAGGACGGAAGGGGTCTTATTCCGATTACTGGAGAGCCCTGGTTGGATATCGAAGACTATGGATCTGATCGTCAATTCGTGGTGCACTACCACCGAAACGATGATGTCGAATTGAATGATTTCGTTACGAAGATTCAAGAAGCTGGCTTCCCCACGATGCTGATCCAGCCGGAAGGTCGTGACAAACACGAAATAGCTGGTGAGTTCTTCAGATGGCAATTCGCCACTGCAGCCGCTTCGAGCCTTATGGGCATCTACCCGTTCGACCAGCCGGATGTCGAAGCTGCCAAGGTGAAATCCAGAGAGCTGTTAACGAACGTAACTTCAGATCTGCAGACTCACGATCTAACGGAATCGTTGGAGACCATTACTGAATCTCAACCTTCTCGTTACGTGGCGGTAATCGCTTTTCTCCCAGAATCATCTGAATTAACAGAAGCCTTTTCAAAGTTGCGAAGAGCGATCTCTGTAAAGACAGGAATGGCAACTACTTTCGGATACGGACCTCGGTATCTTCACTCGACGGGGCAGCTCTACAAAGGGGGGGCACAGAACGCTTTGGTTCTGGGATTCGTATCAGGGAAACACGATGATCTTCCGGTGCCGGGTAAAGGCTATTCATTTGGTCAACTGACCGCAGCCCAGGCCGGCGGTGATTTTATGGTTATGGCAGAAGCCGGACAAACGGTGTTCCCAATCGAACTCGGAGACGACCTGGTCGGAGAACTCGCAGCCGCCACGCAGGAACTAATCGGATAGAACGGCCACCAGCTGGAGACCTTCATATGACTAGCCCGGCAAACTACACAAATCCAATCTTCTTTATCGCACTCGATGATCGGGTCGACATTTGCGCTGACGTACTCGCTATTACCGGGGTGCCAACCGCGGCTGATCGTGAGCAAGCGGCGAATCTCAAACGTGTTGTATTCGACGGCATGACAACCGCTATCGAAAACGGTCTTGCAAAGTCGAATATAGCGCTCTGGGCCGACAGCGATCTTGGCGAGTCTGTATTGCTACGTGCCAAGGCAATGTCGATGACTACCGCTTCTTCGCCCGGCAGCGGTGCTCACTCTCTCGGCAAACTGAACGTCGATTACACCGGTGTTCAAATGACGTACAACCCGGATGGTTCCGAAGAAGGCCGCGAGGAGCTTCTGGATCGTTTGAAAATTGTTTCCGACAAGGCCAGAGTCGAACGCATTCCGCTGCTGATCGAGCTGGACTGTATCCCGACCACAACTCAGACCGAAATGTACGAAAGCACGTCGGATGCTCGGGCGATGTTGCTTCTCACGGCTATTCAACAGCTTCAGGATGCTGGAGTCGCCCCGGCGATCTGGGCATTTGAACCGGCTGAAGATGATGTGTCCACCGCGGCCGTAGTCGCGCAGGCACGCCTCGACGACAGTTACACCAAAGTGCTGTTGGTCATTTCCGGGGAACTTGCTGCCGGTCAGGTTGGTGCAGGCCTAAAGACAGAGGAATCCCGAGTCGTTCGCCTCTCAGCCCTCACCCACGTAATCGATGGTGTGCTCGTCGGTCCCGGAGCTTACTACCGTCATCTGGTTCAACTCAACGAAGGCATTGTTGAGCGGGATGAAGCGGTTTCGACCATTGCATCTCATTTCGAGGAAATCAGCGAGATTTTCGAGAAGTCTCGTACTGCCTCCGAGGTTCGATAGCACTCGACAATGCCGGATAAGACCGCAGCCAACAGCCGGATTAGCGCGTTCATTTTCGACCTCGACGGGACGCTTGTTGAAACTGAACGACTGAAGGCTCGCTCTTACGCGAATGTCGTTGGTGGGCTTACTGGAGCGAACTCCCCAGATCACCGTGCCATCGAACTCTACGAACGCATCGTCGGCTCCACTGATGAGATGGTCTGCCGCCAGATGATCGACGAGTTCGGTATCGCCGAAGCACTCGAGCCCGTTGATGGCGAACTGTGGAAGCATCTACACCAGATTCGGATGGACGAGTATCGGGAAAACGACGGACTGCCCGAGCGCCTGATGGCTAACGTCTACCAGCACAACATCGATCTGTTGCGAGGACAAAAAGCGATAGGCAGAACAGTTTCGGTCGCCACTTCGTCTTTCAGCGACGAATCCAAGCGAGTGCTCGATGTTCTTGGGTTACGTGTTTTGCTTGACGATATTGTGGGTCGTGAATTCGTCAAAAATCCAAAGCCCGATCCAGAGATATATCTGCTTGCCATGGCACGACTCGGTGTGGAGCCAGAACGGGTCATCATCATCGAAGATTCGCCCATCGGCACACAGGCTGCGATAGCTTCGGGAGCAGCGTGGATATGCGTTAGCACCCCGTTTTCACGGGTGGCAGTTGAGACAACTTCGTCGCTCGATCCGCAGTGGGTGGTGCACGATCCAGCTAAACTCAGTGAAACTGTTAAGCGCAGAATCGAATTTATAGATCAGAACTGATCGGCCACACACACTTCAAGCGGGTCGATCGCAGTGTTGTGGAGCATTTGCCAATATGAAACTCGGAATGGTTGGCCTGGGCCGCATGGGCGGCAACATGACGGAACGACTGCTGAACGATGGACACGAAGTGGTCGTGTTTGACCCTGACTCTTCGGCGGTGGCTTCATTAGCCGACAAGGGAGCTTCGGCTGCCGGTTCACTTGCTGACGTTGTCGCCCAACTTGAAACGCCTCGCACCGTTTGGGTGATGGTGCCTTCGGGCGATATCACCGAGCAATCAGTGAACGATCTGGTCGAGTTGCTCGATGCCGGCGACACGCTCATCGACGGCGGCAACTCGAACTACAAAGAGTCGCAGCGCCGCGCCGAGCATGCGGCGGTAAGCAATATCGATTTCTTGGATTCGGGTACCAGCGGTGGTGTGTGGGGACTCGCCAATGGCTACTGCCTGACTGTGGGCGGGAGCCGCGAAGCCTACGACCGCAACCGACCGATTTTCAAGACGCTTGCTCCGGACGATTCGAATGGCAATCTGTATGTCGGTCCAAGTGGCTCTGGTCACTACACAAAAATGATCCACAATGGCATCGAGTACGGACTTATGCAGGCGTACGCCGAAGGCTTCGAACTTCTGGCAGCCAAAGAAGATTTCAATCTGGATCTGGGGGCAATTGCCGAGAACTGGACCCGCGGCAGCGTGATTCGTTCATGGCTACTCGATCTAACGGTCGATGAACTAGAAAAAGACCCGGGGCTCGAAGAACTCAGCTCGTATGTTGATGACTCTGGTGAAGGTCGTTGGACAGTCGATGCATCGGTCGAGCTGGCCGTTCCCGCCCCGGTCATTACGGCTGCGCTGCAAATGCGATTCCGGTCGAGGCAAGATAATCCGCTAGGCGGTAAAATGCTGGCAGCAATGCGGAACGGATTTGGTGGCCACGCTGTGAAGAAGGCTTCCGAATAGAGAGAACCTATATGGCGAAAGACAAGTACCCGGCCCCACCTCACTACCCCTTGATCAACACTCAGATGATGACGGCCAAGGAGCTGCGTGAAACTCTCGACGACCTCTGGGGCTGGGTGCACGACGCCGAAATGGCGCATGAAGATATCGCACCAGACGATCAACTAATTCTGGATGTTCGACATCAGATGGGCGTGATCATTTCGGAACGCGTCGAACGCCACTCGGAAGAAATCGGGCGTTCAGCCGAGTAGCGTAAACGTAAATACCGGGGATCAGCCAGTCGTTGGATTAGTCGGTGTTACCGTGCCGGGGATTTCTGATTGCTGAGGCAATTCATGCTTCTTTTTGAACTTATCAGCCAGCGACCTGCGCCTGTTTCCGATCTTCCAACGCCACCAGCCATATCTGACCAGCACCAACCAGATCACCATCAAGATCTCAAATAGAATTAAAGCAAGCCCCAATGCAAAACTGGGTCGCTCCCAGGCTTCAAACATCGAATTAGGGTCAACCATGTGATTGACCCAGGTTATTCCGTTGTCATTTGCACGTTTGCCGAGATCGAGAAGATTAGCGAACCAGCGCGTGAGACCCAGACCGATCCAAAACGCGGTAAAAGAAACAGGGATCGAAAACCATGTTATTGAGTTCCACCACATGGCCACCGGCACGATTACTCTACGTGATTTGATGTCAGCCAATTCCTCGGGTGAAAACTTTTCAGTGACTCCGGCATTTGATCCTCTCCAGAAATAATTGGAAGTATTCCGCCCACCGAGTTCGTCGAGCAGCAGCAGATAAACCTCTTCAATGTTTTCCCAGTATCCGGTGTGATCCAGACCAATACTGCCAAAATTCGTCACTCTGCGGTTAATCGGTCCAACCATGCCATCTGGAATACGCGGGGCTGCCAGAACACCGGCTGTTGCTATATCGAATCTTGTCCACAAATCTAACCAGCGTAGTTTGGCGGGTAGAGGACGGCGGTAGCGATCATTGTTCGAATCAACAACACCCGTCTTCCATGCCAGGGTCATGATCGACCCAATGCTCACAAATGCATCTACTCGATCGAGGAGTTTTCTGGAAGCTTCACCGTTGGGACCTTTCGCCCGTTGATATAGCGTGGCAAGTGCGTCGTAGACGATCAAATTACCCGTGGAATGGGCCAGAATCACAATTTTTTCCACTTTTTCGGCATCTTGCTTATTTGCCAGAGATCTCAACTGCTCAATGAATTCGTCGCGAAGTTTCGCCGACTGAACATCATCTTCTACAACCACATAAATATCGCCAAGTGAACCCACGACAATTTTCTGTAGCAAGCCTTTTACAAGATTAACAATCTTCTGAATTGCTGGAGTAAATGACACATACTCAAATGCCTTCAAAACAATCGGACCGATGATCGCTGCGGGAAATATCAACAACAGGAGCACATTCGCAAATATGAACGAAACTACCCGTTCAAGTGTGGAAAGGCTGGCAGCTTGGTTAGGGTGGCGCCCTGAATTTTGAGTTCACTGTCATCATGGAAATCATCGGGGAAATCTTTTCTGATGATTTTTCTTGATCCGTACCAAACACGATGCCACACAACCCTGAATATTCTGAATTGATGACGGCTGGCTCGCCAGATAACCCATCTCACCAGTGTCGGTGTACTCGCGGGGTTAAATGCCTGTGCCCACCAGTATTCAGAAACTCTGTAAGTAGTACTAGTCCCGTTCAGCGTGTAACTAATGTCCACGTGAGCATCGTCTTCGGCCTCGGCATCGCCCGAGACGGTAACACTAGCCTCGGCCAGTTTCCGAAGACGTATTGCCTGTAGCAATTTCGTAGTAACACTTCGAAGCGTCGAACCCTTTTTAGCATCACCCATTCCGTGCACAGCTATCAAACCGTGCTTTGCAGCCATCACTACCTGCCCTTGAGAGGGCTATGTGCTTAACATGCACTCATTGCATTTCTATGCGCATCATGAGGTATTTCGGCGAATCGGGCTAGATATGAAACGGCAAGTAGTAGCTATCAGCCATCATTTGACGTAATTCGTAACCGTTCAAGTTCCTTGCGTGCAGTCAAGTTGTGATGTTAAGAATGTGAACTAATCGAGCAAACGGGAGTAGAGTTCCGTCTGGTTCGATCGTGCATCGGCGTAAATTGCTGAATTTCCGGTATTTGGTGTGTATGTTTCAGCAATGTGTGCCGGGTGGTCGTTAAGGCCTCTCCATACCCCCAGCGCATTCAGTGCCAGAATTGCCGTGCCGCGACTTGTGTCCTGCTGTTCGGCCGATACGCCAACCGGAACACCCAGTACGTCGGCCATGACCTGAAGCCACCACGGCGAGTTTGTAATAGCTCCGCCGCTGGCGATCATTTGATATCCCGACTTCACACCCGGCAAAAGTAGATCGGCGACGAGTGCGAATCGATAAGCGACCGATTCGAGCATTGCCTGGAGTATTTCGATTGGTGTTGTCGAGATTCGAATGCCTTCCAGCACTCCGGTCGCCGATGTTGACCAGCCGGTTGCACGTTCGCCTGCAATAAAGGGAAGCACGTTGATTCCGTGTTGTGCTGGCTTTAGTTTTTCAAGCTCGGAGTTGAGTTGTTCAATAGGGGGTAACTTGAGATTATCGAGCGCCCACTGGACGACGTTTCCACCTTCGGAAAACGATCCGCCTAAAAGTGTTCTGGTTTCGCCGAGTCGATATGCCCAGAGTCCGTTTGGTACCTCTGGCGCAGGTCCTTCACTGAGCACTCGCATTGCTCCGGTAGTACCAACAGTTAGGGCGACTTTCGTTTCGTCGACACAGCCGGTTCCTACATTCACGGCTGCTCCGTCGCCTACTGCAAGCAGGAACGGCAGCTCGGCAAGCGCAGGCCATCGCTGCGCGAATTCTGGTGCGAGGGCACGCTCAGGGTCACTCCATGACGCGAGTTCGGGAAGGTTCTCTTCACCGATACCCAGTCGACCTAGTAGCCCTTGATCCCAGTTCATTTCGTGGCGGTTTAGTAGTCCGCTCCACGATGAGACACAGTAGCTCGTTTTGACATCGCTGCGGCCAAACCACTTTGAAAATATGTAGGTTGAGATATCGACGTACTTGTCGATTTTGTCGGCGATATCGGGCTGGGTGCGCCTTAGCCACCTGATACGACCCGGCAGGTACGAGGTGTGCTGCATCACGCCGGTGCGGTCGTAGACGACAGGGACGTTCAACTCATTGCGCAGGCGGTCGACGTCGTATGCAGATCGGGTGTCGGCGTAGGTGTAGACGGGGGTGACTGGCTCGTCGTTGGTGTCGACTCCGAGTACGGTGCTTGCCATGCTGTCGAAGCCGACACCAGCGATTTCGGCGGTAAGACTCCCGGATTTGCTCAGAACAGAATCTATGGCTTCTTCGGTGGCGCTACGAATTAAATCGGCGTCTTCTTCTGATGTACCGTCTGAAGCTACCGTTTGCGTATGGGGAACAGTCGTCTCGATGCCAGAAACGCTGCGTGCGTGCGAATCGAAGAGACCGGCCTTCACAGAAGAACTGCCGATATCGACCGCTAGCACATACGGCGATTCGTATTCACTCAACGCTGTAACCGTTCTCTTAGTTAATTTTGATCGATCGAACGCTTCAGGAAACCAGATGTTTTTCGACCAATGACTGGTCGATTTCGATACCCAGTCCAGGCTTATCGCTTGGTTCAAAGAAGCCATTTTTAGGCCCGTATTCTTGGGCTGTAATGGCGTTTTTGTATCGGTTTGCGTGGTGACTGTGTTCCATGATCATGAAGTTGGAACAGGAAGCCGAATACTCGACCGTTGAAGCGACCGACAGAATTCCACCACCACCTACGTGAGGTGCCACTGGAATATTATAGGTGTCGGCAATCGTTCCGATTCTGTGGCCTTCAGTGATTCCAGTGCGAGCGATGTCGTGCATCACAATGTCGTAGGCGCGCCGCTCGAAAGCTTCTCGCATTTCGTATCGAGTTCGACTCCATTCACCGATGGCAACGGCCATGTCGAGGGCTTCTGAAAGTGCCACAGCGCCCGGAATATCTTCTGGAACAAGTGGTGATTCAAGCCATGTGAAATCGAGTTTTTCGAGTTCACGGCCAAGCTTGATGGCGCTTGAAACCGACTGGCGCATGTGAACATCGCACATCAGCATGATGCTGGGGCCGATTCGCTTACGAACGGTGCTGGCGATTTCGGCGACTCCTTCGGCATCAAGCAGCAGGTGAAGCTTCAGTGCCTGATAGCCGTAGCCGACGTGCTCTTCCGCCTTATCGGCGACTTTCTCGGGATCGGTTCCGCTGATACCCGCGTAGAGCTTGATCTTGTCTCTGTAGCGTCCACCGGCCAGCTTGTGCACCGGCTTTCCGGTCGCCTTGCCAACGATGTCCCACAAAGCGATATCAGTGCCGCCAATGGCATCGATGTAGAAGCCTGTTGGGTGTCCTCGCTCGCGCATTGCACCATAGTTGCGAGTCCAGATTGCCTCGATATCGAAAGGATCACGCCCCATGATGAGAGGTCGAACCAAATCTTCGATAATCGTGTGAGTCGTTCGTGGTGAAACAGGTGATTGCGCTTCGCCCCAGCCAATGATTCCGGTATCGGTTTCGATCTTGATTACGGTTGTTTCGTGGTGCTTCGAGTAGATCGAAGTGAACGCCGTCTTATCGACAAAGTATTCGCCGTAGTCGATTACTGCGGGTCGTTCGTTGCCCTCGTCGTCATCGTCGCGGGTAATCCGGATCGGGAACGCGGTAATTTCTTTGATCTTCAACGGGGAAGAATGTCTTTCATCTTTTGATTTTGGCTATTTACTTGCAGCGAATTTTTGAAAACAGGCTAGTCTGCCTGCATCTTTTCTGGAATCATCATTTCGAAAAATTCGATACGATTGCTGATTACATGTTCTCGCATTTGGGCGCCGAATGGTGCTGCCTCTGGTACAGATGGAACGCCTTCACGATAAGGCGAATCGATTGTTGCGTCGGTCCACTGCATGTACACGCGATTGGTATCGCCTGGCAATGTCCCGCCGTTGAAGTAAATAGTGACTTTTGATCGCTGACCGGCAGCGGTGTAGGCATCGCCCTGCTGCTGCATCAGCGAAGCAACTTTACGAGCAGAACCGGGCTTCACGTCATACACACGTCTGATTACATACATAGTTTTCTCCTCGAATTGCTGGGACATCTATCTAGAAAATGTTTTCTGTGAAACATGTTTTTTAGACTGAACTCCGACAAAGTACATCTTGAACCGGCAGCGAGTAAATGGTCGCACACAAGTTTCACTTGATTTTCATGACGATCCAACGGTTATCGGAGATATGATTATCAGGTTGTCACCAAACAATTACTGAGCAAAATATATTTTGTTCGTCTGGAGCAGTGGATGAAGATCGGGGCCCCGAAGGAGTCAGATCCCAATGAGCACCGCGTGGCATTAGTGCCAGAGACCGTTGAGCGTCTCGTCAAAGCGGGCCACGAGATATTTATTGAAGCCGGCGCTGGCACCGACGCCGGATTCCCCGATGCTGCCTATGCTGAGGTAGGTGCTAAAACAGCCTCAGCCAGTGAAATCGCCGGGTCTGTAGACATATTTGTGCATGTCCAGCCGCCAACCTCGGATGAGGTGAGTGCGCTCAAAAAAGGCAGCATCGTTGTGAGCACACTGAACGCTCGCACCAACCCGAGTGGCGTTGCAGAGCTTGCTTCGGCTGGAGCCACAGCGTTGGCTATGGAGCTGGTTCCACGAATCGCCCGAGCCCAGCGCATGGACGTGTTGTCGTCTCAGGCATCTATCGCCGGATACAAGGCAGCGTTGCTCGCCGCCAACTCGCTCGGCAAATATCTACCAATGATGATGACCGCCGCGGGAACTATTCCACCGGCGAAGATTCTCGTACTTGGAGCCGGTGTCGCCGGACTCCAGGCAATCGCCACCGCCCGTCGTTTGGGCGCAGTGGTCGAGGCGTTCGATGTGCGAGCCGCTGCCGGTGAGCAGGTTGAGAGTCTTGGTGCGAAGTTCATCCAACCTCCGGCTGCAGAAGATGCCGAAGCCGCCGGTGGATATGCTAGGGCTCAGACCGAAGAGGAGCAAGCGGCTCAGCGCGAATTCCTCAAGGGACACATCGCAGAAGCCGATGCCGTAATTACTACCGCGGCAATTCCTGGTCGCCCTGCCCCGCTTCTGATGACAGAAGACATGGTGGCGGTGATGAAACCCGGTAGCGTGGTGATCGACCTCGCAGCGGAGTCGGGTGGAAACGTAGTGGGCACGGTTGCTGGTGAAATCGTCATGAAAAACGGCGTTGCAATTAACGGGCCGGTAAATGTTCCAAGCTCGATGCCATTCGACGCAAGCCAGCTCTACTCAAGAAACGTTATGGCGCTCTTCGACCTGATTATCGACAGGAAAGAAGGCACGCTTACTTTAGATTTTGAAGATGAAGTCATCGATTCGATGTGTGTCGCTCACGAAGGTGAAGCTCGGCACGGGTTGGGTGAATAGCAAGATGAAGTTTTTATTCACCAGCAAGACCACACAAGGAGCTTCCAAGTAAATGTTTGATGCCGAAGCGCTAATCGTCGCGCTAACAGTGTTCGTACTTGCGATTTTTATCGGGTACGAAGTAATTACAAAAGTGCCGCCAACGCTGCACACCCCGCTCATGTCGGGTTCGAACGCCATTTCTGGCATCGTCATCGTCGGTGCCCTGCTCGTAGCAGGTCAGGCCGAAGGCATAACTGGCCAGATCCTCGGAGCAATCGCCATTGGGCTCGCCATGATCAACGTGGTCGGCGGGTTCATGGTTACTGACCGAATGTTGAAGATGTTCAAACGAAATGGTGACCGGTTATGAGTACTGAAGCACTTCTCAGTATCAACATCACAAATCTGGCGTACATATTCGCCGCTATTCTTTTCATCGTCGGGCTGAAGAAGCTTGGATCGCCGGCCACAGCGCGTGGTGGTAACCGACTTAGCTCACTCGCCATGCTGGTTGCCGTGTTGGCAACCGTGCTTGGTAACGACCTGATGTCGTGGGAATGGATCATCGGTGGAGTTCTGATTGGTTCCGCGATCGGTACGTACTCGGCTCGCAAGATCGCGATGACCGATATGCCGCAGCTCGTGGCAGTCTTCAACGGTTTCGGTGGTGCAGCTTCGGCTGTTGTCGCTGCTGCCCATTTGGTTCGACTGATCGACGCTGGTGGCGATATCGCTGAAGACGTTTCGATCACAATCATGGCTTCGGTCATCGTTGGTGGCGTGACGCTTACCGGTAGCTTCATTGCTTACGGAAAGCTTCAGGGCCTTGTTCCGACACGACCTCTGCTGATGCCGATTCGAAACGTTATCAACGTTGCGCTTTTGATCGGAATGATCGCTTCGACTGTGTGGCTGGTTATCGATCCCTCGCTCACTCCTTTCCTGATTGCCGCTGGCATCGCGCTGGCGTTGGGAATTCTGGTTGTGATCCCGATCGGTGGCGCCGACATGCCGGTCGTTATCGCACTGCTGAACTCGTACTCGGGTATCGCTGGTGCTGCCACCGGTTTCGTACTTGGGAACACTGTTTTGATCATCGCCGGTTCGCTGGTTGGTGCTTCAGGGCTGATCCTTACGAGGATCATGACCAAGGCGATGAACCGATCGCTAGCGAACGTGATGCTCGGTGGATTCGGAGTTGAGGATGGCGCATCAGCGAGTGGCGAGGAAGAAACTCGTCCCATCCGCTCGATTCAGGCCGATGACGCAGCGATGATGCTTGCTTACGCCCAATCGGTAATTTTCGTGCCGGGTTACGGATTAGCTGTTGCGCAGGCGCAGCACCAGGTTCGCGAACTTGCCGACCTGCTGAAGGAAAAAGGCATCAGTGTTCGATACGCCATTCACCCGGTTGCGGGTCGAATGCCGGGTCACATGAACGTGCTGCTGGCCGAGGCAAACGTGCCGTATGACGAGTTGAAGGACCTTGACGAAATCAACGGTGAGTTCGCAAGGACCGACGTTGCGGTTGTCATTGGTGCGAACGACGTAACCAACCCTTCAGCACGCACTGACAAGTCGAGCCCGATCTACGGCATGCCAATTCTGAACGTTGACGCGGCGCAGTCGGTCATCATGATGAAACGTGGAATGTCGGCTGGTTTCGCTGGTGTGCAGAACGAGTTGTTCTTTTTGGACAAGACGATGATGCTATTCGGTGATGCTAAAGACTCGGTTGAGAAGATCGTTTCTGAGGTGAAGGACCTGTAGGTCTTCGCTAGTAATTAGAGATAAATGGGGAAGGCCCCGGACTAATTGTCCGGGCCCTTTTTCTTGCCCTTGCCTTCATTTCCTGAGCGGAGTCATCGGAGTCGAAGGATCTGGGGTTGTGGTCGCGTGCGGGCACTGACCACAATGTTTAGTAAATCCTGTGAGGTCCCTCCGCTTCGCTTCGGTCGGGAAATAGGCGTTAGCTTGCGTAATAGCGTATTCATGAAGTCGTCTCCGTCAGGGAGGGAGAGGTTTTAGGTGAGGGGAAATGCAGGTGCGGGGCTGGGGCGTTCGGGTGTAGATGCTCTGACGTTTCCGTGCCCCCTCAACCTAACCTTCTCCCTCAAGGGAGAAGGGATTAAGTGCCGCTCCATGCCGTCCCCCAAAACGGCGCCTCGCGCCCTTAGAACGCTTCGTGGAGTCCGTGGGGTGGCTGGCGAGTTTCTTTATTCCACAACGTCTCGACGTGGTATTTCGGCACCCAGTCGAGTACCCGTTTCGTCTTTTCGTTGTTGAACTTGCCGTGTGGCAGATCGGGAAGAATGAAGAACGACTCGCACTTCGTAGCAAGCCGCGAATCGGGAACTTCCACAGCAGCCTGAACCGCCGTTCCGCAGTCCTGCCACGCTGTCGAATACGGAACCATGTCTTCGTGATAAACCGGTGGCGCTTCCGGGCCGCCAAGGTTCCAGGAATGCTTCATGTTGTAGTAGAGCAGCGTTATGACCTGAATGCCGTGCCGTTTGCTGAACACCCGGCAGATTTCCTGACCCAATCCCTTGGTGTGTGCGTATAGGCGCGTGCCCGGAGCAGGAGGCATATCTGGGTTCAGGTTGGTGTCCCATTCCTCGTATTGTTGACCCACCATCTGGAAGTGAGGTCCGGTGTTGATCACTCGCTTGATGCGATGCTCACGGGCAGCCGTCATCATGGCGAAGTTGCCAATGGTGTTTACGTCGAACGCAAGCTGCCTGTGTGGACGCAGGACCGACAGGTTGATGATCACATCCATACCTTCGGCTGCCTTCACAACGCCATCGACGTCGTCAGCGGAAAGTTTCAGAAAGTCGCCCTTGTAATCGGCGTGAGGATCGTTGATATCGGTCAGCAGAATGTCGTGGCGATCTTTCATCGCGGTAACCGCCCAGGGTCCCAGCATTCCGTTTCCGCCAAGAATTAGGATTTTCATTGCGCCAACTCCGATGCTATTCCCGGCAACAAATTCTGGGCCGTTTTCGTAATAAATCGCTGGTGGTCGACTGGCGACTGAACGTGGATATCCTGCCACTGGATGAGCTCGCTGGTCGAAAGTGCTTCATTTACCGCTGCACCGATCATGCCGTGTGAAATCGCAGCCGTGTCTTCTGGTTTCGCCGAGCTACCGCCAACAAAGGGCCAGCCGAGCCTGAGATTCGCCACCTGAATTAAGCGGTCTCTGGCGAATTCTTTACATACGATTTCGACCAGATGGGCGCTTAACAGTTCCACATTTTCAGCAGAAGGATCGGTGCGCCACTTTTCGGTGACCACCAGATTCTCTTCGTGGTCTTCATACAGCCGCAATGTGCTTATGTTCACGCACCGTGCCACCCCGGCATCGGAAGCAGCCTGCAGCAGGTTGTACATCCGCCTCGTGTGATAGTCGATCAGGTGTGTTGCAGTTCCAGATTGACCCTGGAATCCGATATTTACGATCGCATCGATACCCGCGACAAGTTTGTCGGTATCGGCTTCGTGACCAAGGTCGTTTGGGGTGATGATATCGCCAGTGGCGTTGCGCGGTAGATCGGTCAGTCGAAGGGTGTGAGTTCCGGCAAGAGCGTCGGCAATTATCTGCGCAGTCGCAGATGCCGCCGACGTAATCAGCACGTTCAATGTTCAACTCCACTCAATGAGTTTTGAATAATTCAACCCGATTCTAGATTCGGGTTCGTAGATACTAACGCTATGAAGCCGTGTGAGTTAACTTTTCGCAATCAAAATTCACAGCATTTCAGTCGGCGGCTGGTGTTGGTTGTGCTTCTGGTGCTCGTTTCTGGATGTGCAACGGCGGATCCTCCCGTTTCGTCCGATGCTGCCGACAGCAACGAGCCGGAATCGTTGGAGTGCCGGGACTGCGAACTGGTGGACGTTGTCGAGGTTAAAGATGCGAACACGATAATCACGTCTTTTGGTGAAATTCAGATGTACGGCGCATACGTGATCGATCAGCCCGAGGACTGCGCAACCAAAGCCGAAGAGCGCCTGCGCAATTTTGTTGGCTCCGAAATCCGGATCGAACCGGGACCTGCCCAGACCATACGAGTCGACTCGGGCCACTACTACATCTACACGAAAGACGGCCTATCGATAGAAGAACAGCTGGTGCGGGAGGGTCTTGCGCTCATATGGGGACAGGACGGCCAGCATCTTGGGTGGTTCGTCTATCTGGATTCGGCTGCCAAGGAGCATGAGAGCGGCTGTTTTTGGAAGGGGTGGAACGCTTTTCAACGTGGCGAACCCAGCAACTTCCGCATCCCGGGGTTAGCTTACTCGGACTCGGATTAAGGCTAATCGTCGAGAATCCCCCGGTAATTTTGTTGACCGAATCAGCTAAACCGATATCATCTGGCAATCGCTCAGCAGACCTCATGGAGGTTGGTTATTGGAACTCAAAAGCCCGACATCGTTTGAAATTCGCACGCCGATGATGATTGTGCTGCTACTGGCACTGATGGTAGTTGTTACCGGTGCATGCGGATCGGGCGATGCAGAAGAAGTAGCGTTTCAACAGATCAGCGATCCCGGCCAGACGTTGAGCATCGACGATCTGCTGGCCACTCCGTACAAAGAAGTAAACGACCACTCCACAGAAGGACTCCCCGGCGCTTCGTATGTAAGTTTTGGGTTCTTCAAGGTCAGTGGCGGTGATCCCTACGACTACGAGGTTCGGTTCTACGAATCGCACCAGGCAGCAGTTGATCTTGGAACAGCGATGGCGATGGAAGGCACGGGTCCAGACGCGATACTCAGCGAGGACGATGCAACGTACAAGGCGGGTATTAAGGATCGCCGCACGATCATCGGTGGTGGAGTTGGCGGTGGTGCTCGTAGTGGCATCGGCCCCAAGTTCGCAAGCTACGCTATTTTCGGAAATATCGTGATGTTGTGCCAGGGATCGGAACCGGATCAATCGCTTGAACGATGTGGTTTGCTGGCGAGCGCGCTGGTCCCGAATGAGTAAATTTCAATCGCGGGGGGTTCTCTATTTATCCCTGTTTTCGCTTGTATTGCTCATGGCTATTACTGCGTGCGGTTCTTCCTCATCTGGCAGTTCTTCGGCGGCTTCACTGGTTAAGGTTTCGGATTTCGAACGCACGTTGTCGATTGCCGATGTCGAAGCGATCGGTTGGAAGCGCGGCAAAACGTACGACGTTGAAGGGCTCGATGGTGCGGAAGCTGCTTACGTCGGATTCTGGTCTTTGCCCAACATTGGTTCATTGAACTATGAAATTCGTGTTTATCCGAGTCACGAAATCGCTGTCGAGCTGGGAACTCCATTTGCGGAAGATGCGGCAGGGGTAGGCGCATCGCTCAACGCTGATGAGTCGATGTGGGGCGAAGGCGTTCGGGATAGAAGAGTGATCGTTGGTGGAGGATCTCGAGGAAGTCAGAACCCTCGTTACGGCGATTTCGTAATACTAGGCAACCTGGTGATTTTGTGTGAAGGGCGAACTTCGGAGCATTCACTCGACCAATGTGCACCTTTCGTCGCGCTTCTTCGAGGAGAAGGCGCATAATTACAGCGTTAGGCGTCAGTGATCACTCTCTCTAATTTTTCAGGTGGACAGATTGGTGACTGACGAGTTGCAGAAGCGTATATTTGGCGTATTCCGTTACACGCTTCGGCCCGATCGCTGTACTACGACGGGTATCGAACTACGAAAGGGGGCTAGTTATGAAACAAGTAAGCAGTGGCAAGGCACGCCTGCTGGTACTGATTATCGCGATAGCATCGCTATCTATAGCTGCTGTGGCATGCGCTAGTGATTCCGCGGATAGTGTTGGAGCCGCACCAGACGGTCCGATCGCAAAGATTGACGCCACTGAACGCATCTACACAGCCGACGACATCAAAAACACGGAGTTCTTCAAACACGATGACGACTACGATGTTGAAGGGCTCGAAGGCGCAGTAGCGGCCCTCTACGGCTTCTACGGATCTGATCCTTACAACCGGCTTGAGTACGAAGCACGCTTCTACGCCGATCACGCGGCAGCTATCTCTATAGGCGCCAGCTGGGCGGATGAAGCTACAGGCGCTGATGCTGTTTTGCTCAAAGACGTTCAGCGCTGGGATGAGGGAATTTCTGATCGTCGCCAGTGTGCAGGAAACGGTGGGCATCACTCAGGCAAATGCGATAACCCCAAATACTTCGACTACGTTGTAGTGGGAAACATGATTCTGATGTGCCAGGGTAAAGACTCACCGACTTCAATTCAGGCCTGTGCCGATCTGATGGCAGTGGTGCAATAAATGCTGACAAATTCGATTTGGGCTGAAAAGAGAACTTTGCTGGTTCTCGTTACAGCTGTGTTGATGGCGACGGTTGCTGCTGCATGCGGCAGCGATTCAGGCGCAAGCGGTGGATCGGCAGTTGCCAGGGTGATTGCAAGCGAACGTATCTACACGCTCGAAGATTTCGAAGCGCTCCGGCCTTCAGGTGTTAAAACTGTGAAGGATTACGACACTGAAGATTTACCAGCGGCTTTGGACGTGGTGCAGGCTGTTTTCAATCAGTTGGCTTACGAGGTCAGGTTCTACTCTTCTCATGCCGACGCTGTAGCTGAGGGAACGGTATACGCCGAATCGATTACCGGCGAGGACGCTGTGGTAACGGGTGACGAGGTTCTGTGGGAAGAGGGCGAACGTGACCGCAGAAAGTGCAGTCGAGCCGCTCAGACGCCCCACTCCAGTTGTTCGTACTCTGCTCGTTATCTCGAATACGTAATCCGAGGAAACATGATCCTGTTCTGTGAGGGTGACGAATCACCGGATGCATTCGAAAACTGCGAGAATCTGCTGACACTCCTTGAGCCGGCATAAACGCTCTTGCTGAACAAATAAAAAGCCGACGAACGTGTTCGTCGGCTTTTTTGATTAACGAGTTATAAACCGTTCTGCTTTATTCGGGCAGGGCGTCGATCAAAGCTTCACATGTCGAAAGCTGGCGTTCACAGAGCATGATCGTGTTACCAGCAACGGCGTAGGCGGGGTAGAGGTTCACAACAGGAATCAGCGGGTCTCTCTGGCCTGCGGTGCGGGCTATGATCGTCTCAGCTGGCTCTACGCCGAACTCAACGGCAGCCTCATGCGATTCGTAGAAGCGGACTTCGATATCACGCTGCTGAAAGAAGCCGTACCAAATATCGGTTGTGCCTGGAACGGTCTCAACACCGAACTGTCGGTTCGTTTTGAAGCCAACGGCTTTCAGGTCTTCGATCGCGTAAAAGGCATCTGCTTTTGTCGTCAGCCTCAGTCCCTCTTCATCGAGGACAGCGTCCTCTGAGGCCTGCGGATCGTCCGATGAACCGCACCCGGCCATGGCGGTGAGAAGTGCGAATGCCAGAACCACAAATATGGTTGCTACTAATTTATTGGAGATCCAGAAATATTTATGGATGACTCGGACCAATTTCTGAATTCCAATCTGCTGATGTTCGGGCGTTGCGTTGGCCGGAAGCATATCGTACACATGGGCAAGACAACGGCGCAGGACCAGTTGTTAAACGAAAGTGCCCCCGACAAATTGTCGGGGGCACTTCATTCACGTCTTTTTACTCAAGTAGTAAAAAAACTACTGGAGTTTTCCTACTTGGCTGTGAGGCCGTGCAGAACCAATGACCAAGTGAGGTGCCAAGAGGCCTCGTTCACGTAGCCAGAGGTCTCACCACCGAGTGGCCAGTTAGTCCATCGCTTCTCACTCATGATGATGCGGTGGTAGAACTCGAGGACTGGAACGTCAGGGAGTTCTGTCAGCCAGATATCCATGGCTTCGTGCCACAGTTCCTGCATCTTGTCGATGTCATCCGGGTGAGTCTTTGCGACTTCGTCAGTAAGCTCGTCCCACCGCTCGTCTTCCCAGTGGTAGAAGTTCACCTGGTGTCCACCAGGAATGTTTACTGATGCCGACTGGTAAAGCTTCATGGTGAAGTAAGGGTCACGGACCGATCCGCCGTGTCCAAACATCAGACATTCAAAGTTACCTTCAGCCATTCGTGAAGAAGCATCGGGCGGCTGTGAGTAAGTGGCGTTGATGCCTTCACGTCGCAGCTGTTCAGCAGTGATAGGACCAAGGTCCACCCACGGGCTGAATCCGATGATTTCACAGTTGATGCCGTTGCCCTGAGCGTCAACCCAGTTGCCATCGCCATCCTTCGAGAAACCGGCACCTTCAAGCAGTCCTTCGGCCTTGGCCGGGTTGTGCTCTGTGGTGTCGTGTACCGCAAGGAGGTCCGCTACGGAGTCAAAGTACTTCTTCAATGGCGGGTAGCCAGGCATGGTGAGCGGGTTGAATGCCGCAGCACCGTCGTAGGCTACATCGGCCAGCTCTGCCCTATCGAGGAAGTAGCTGAACGCCCATCGAACGTCTTTGTTGTCGTAAGGACCAAACTTACCGGAGTCGTTGAAACCAATCGATACCGGCCACCAGTCGACATAACCGTAAGGTGAGTCGGTTCCGGTGTGTGTTACGAGGTCTGAGTTCTTGCCCATCGTTTCGATGATGACAGCCGGAGTTGTCATTGCCGAGTAGTCGACGGTATCAGAAATCAGTGCCTGCGACCTGACCGTCTGGTCAGGAGTTGGCAGGTAGATCACACGTTTCGGGCCAGGCAGCTTGTTGAACTGATCGAGATCAGATGCGCCTTCACCCCACCACGAGTCGCGGCGGTCGATGATCTTCTGCTCAGGTGTTCCAGAAACAACCTTCCATGGGCCGGTCGATAGTGGCCAGCCTTTGGCGGGGTCGTAGTCCTTGAACGTGGTCCAGTCTTGGCTGCTGTAGTGATGCTCTGGCACCATGTACACGCCAATGTCGAACTTGTACGTAAGGAGGAACATGAATCGTGGGTCCGGTCGGTCCAGAATCACCTTTACGGTGTGGCTGTCGACTTTTTCCGCACGGTTCATTGCGTTGTCAATGTCGTTACCCCATCGGACTTCTTCTTTGAGGTCCTTCAAGGTGTTCAACGTATAGACAACGTCATCTGCGTTGAATTCTTCACCGTCGGACCAGTTCACACCTTCACGAAGGTGCATGGTCAACTCGGTAAAGTCGTCATTCCAGTCCCAGCTCGTTGCGAGCCACGGAATCGTCTTGTCGTCGAACGCACTAAAGAATGCGAGGGGCTCAAAGATGATGTTTGGACCAGATTGGTGGTTTGCACCAATAGCGTAGGGGTTCCACAGTTCGTGGTCGACAAATCGACCTTCGGCACCACCCAGGTATCCGATGAACGTGTCATCACGGGAAATTTCCGCGATTTCTGCACTACCAGCTGGCTCGTCGGCCGGAGCCTCCGTAGCCGGCACGGCGGTAGCAGCAGGCTCTGAAGCCCCCCCACCGTCGTCGGAGTCTTCGTCTTCTCCGCCACCACAAGCAATCGCCGCAATTAGGGCAATTGAAAGCATGGCGAGGAAGAGAATTCTCCACCTCTCAGTAAATGTCATGCTGACCTCCGTATTAAAATATCAGACGCGAACTAAACAAGTTATCAACCGACAACTTTAGTTTATGGCAGGAATTTATATCCGAATCCAACAGGTGAGTCAACATTTACTCACCTGTTTCAGCGTCGAAATACGAATATTGTTCTTTTTTGTTGAAAAATCATTTCTATGTATTCAGTTCGTACTGATGCTTTAGTGAATTATTGGTTAAGTTTCACTCGGCGTTAGCGATCTACTCGAATAGCTTCACGCAACATTCAGAATCCAACATAGCCAGCGACGTAAACACTTGTTATCTTTGGTCACTACAAATCTCAATATTTGCGCACGAACAAAATATTGTGAGTTCCGCCCGTGATCTAGGCACTATCGAATCGAGTTTCAGCCCGTGACAGAACAAACGCAGGCCGTAGAAAACTCTTCACGTTTCGGTGGCACGTCGGTTTCCCAGATTTTCTTGGGGATTTTCGGCCATTTTATTGTGAAGAGGTTCCTATTTTTCATTTTTGTGGTCTGGTTAGCGAGTACTGTGATTTTCATCATCCCTCGCCTATCGGGTCAGGATCCCGTTAAAGAGAAGTTACTTCTTGAGGCACAGCGCGGTGGCGCGATGCAAACGGGTCTCGATGCGATGGCCAAGAAGTACCAGAAGCGTTTTGGTCTCGACCAGCCGATGTGGGTTCAGTACACGAACTTCCTGAAAGACCTCGCGAGGTTGGACTTAGGCGTATCGATCGCTTTCTTCCCCCGCACAGTCAACGAGATCGTATTTGAATCGCTGATGTGGACTTTGGGATTGATGGGAACGGTAACCGTAATAGCGTTCATATTAGGGACGCTCGCGGGGGCTGTGCTCGGTTGGCCTAGAAGACCGGGCTGGGTTCAATACGTATTCATGCCGTTGTTAACACTAGCTGCAATACCCCAATACCTGCTGGCGATGATTTTGATATTCATTTTCGCCTTCAAGTTGGGCTGGTTACCGCTGTTCGGTGGTTATTCCGTGGCAACGCTGCCGGAACTGAGTTTCTCGTTCGTGATCGACGTGCTGAGGCACGCTGTTTTGCCGGCATTCGCAATTCTGTTCTCGGTAGTTGGATTCTGGGCGATCGGCATGCGGGGCATGATGATCAACACTCAGGGTGAGGACTACATGATTCAGGCCGATGCCAAAGGCTTGAAGGGTTCTCGCATCTTCATGCGATATGCGGTGCGAAACGCCTTGTTGCCGCAGGTG
Source organism: Dehalococcoidia bacterium (assembly GCA_012959765.1). Taxonomy (GTDB): domain Bacteria; phylum Chloroflexota; class Dehalococcoidia; order Lucifugimonadales; family Lucifugimonadaceae; genus Lucifugimonas. Next base: position 150,522 of record DUCO01000040.1, read on the forward strand.
ACAGGTTTGGCTCTTGTACTCGGAACGATTGTTACGGGGCAGGTACTTGTCGAGCGGGTGTTCTCATACCCGGGCATCGGCGACATCTTGTTCCAGGCAATCAGATTGTCCGACTTCTTTGTAATTCGAGGAATCGTAATCGTGATCATTCTTGGAATCGCGGGTGCAACGTTCCTGCTCGATGTCCTCTACCCGCTTCTTGATCCCCGGATCAAGGTGAGGAGCTAGTAGATGACTGAATCAGTAACTACCCCAGATTCTTCAGCTCCAATGGAAAGTGGCGGTTGGAGCCAGTTCAACGAAGAACGCGTTCGGCCCATCAAGCGCTATGCATTGCGCAACCCCTCATTGATATGGGGTTTAGCTTTGATGTCGTTCTTGCTGCTGTTCGTAGGAATTGGGCACCTTGTTTGGGATACCGAACAGTTCCGCCCACTATCGACACCTACACGGTTAGCTCCGACGCTCTCGCACGAGATGATGAAAAGCGGTGAACCGACAGGTGAAGTAAGGGCTTTCCCGTTCGGAACCGATACAGCAGGTCGTGATCTGCTGGCGGTGGCGATTTTGGGTACACCGCTCACGCTGCGTATTGGCCTGATTGCGGGCTTCGTGTCGATTGCATTCGGCACGCTGGCAGCTTTCGTGGCAGCTTACTATCGAGGTTGGATTGACGCCGCGATTCGATCAGTCGTTGACGTGGGTCTGGCCATGCCGGGTCTGCTCATTTTGATCTTGATCAGAATCAATATTGGGCGTGAGTTGACGGTCGACGAAATGGGGTTTGCGCTTGGATTAGTTGGTTGGGTGTTCCCGGCTCGTACTATCCGTTCGCAGGTGCTTGTGATGCGAGAGGCAGCTTACGTTGAACTTTCGCGATTGTCGGGAACAAGCGGTATGGGAATTATCTTCAAAGAGATGCTCCCGAACCTGATCCCGTACATCACGGCCAGCCTTGTGGGTTCTGTCGCCGGAGCAATTCTTGCGTCGATCGGCCTTGAAGCCATCGGCCTTGGAAACTTCAGCACGCCGACCCTTGGGATGACTATTTTCTTCAACATCCAGTTCTCATCGATCACGCTTGGCATGTGGTGGTGGTGGTTGCCGCCGCTGGTTGCGATTGTGATTGTGTTCCTTGGATTGTTCTTGATTTCATCAGGATTGGATGAATGGTCCAACCCACGATTGAGGAAACGCGTTTGAGCACCGAACAAGCAATACAAACTTATCGAGAGGGTGCACGGATTTCCGATGTCGACGCTCTCGTTGTGGACGGTCTTTCGGTTTACTACGAAACCGAAAGTGGCACGGTAAAGGCCTGCGACGACGTTACGTTCACTCTCAAACAGGGTGAGCGATTCGCTCTCGTTGGTGAATCGGGGTCAGGCAAGACAACTCTTGCCATGGCTCTGATGCGCCTGACGCGCCCCCCGGGGCACATCGCCAAGGGAAGCGTCACGCTGCACGAACGAGACCTTACGAATCTTTCAGATGATGAAATGCGACAGGCACGTCTATCTGAAATCGCGCTGGTTCCCCAGGGAGCGATGAACTCGCTGAACCCGATCATGCGTATCGGAAAGCAGATCACAGACGGAATCATCGATCACCTTCTTGACGACGACCCGACTCCGAACAAGGAAGAGCTTGATGAAATTGTGCGAGATCTGCTCACTCGAGTAGGTCTTCGCCCCGGCGTATCACGGTTGTATCCGCACGAACTCTCTGGCGGTATGAAGCAACGTGTGGCGATGGCGATAGGGATATCGCTACGACCAAGGCTGATCATTGCTGACGAGCCAACATCTGCCCTCGACGTTGTTGTTCAACGCCAGATCATGCAGACACTTGGTCGATTGCAAGAAGGACTTGATGCTTCGATCATGCTTGTGGGTCACGACATGGGTCTTGTGGCGCAGTTCGCCGACACTATCGGCGTGATGTACGCGGGCAAACTTGTGGAAGTCGGACCAGTAGAAGAAGTGTTCAGTGATCCCAAACACCCGTACACAAAGTTGCTGATCGGAAGTCTTCCGTCGTTGCAAGAAAAGCGGGAGTTTTTGGGGATTCCCGGTCTTCCTCCTCAGCTCGTGGCACTGCCACCCGGCTGTGCGTTTGCAGACCGTTGCCCATCACGCTTCGATAAATGTGGTGGTTCGATCCCAGAAAAGCTTGATGTCGGGGGCCGTAGGTTCGTGGCCTGCCATTTGTACGAAGAAGAGGTGCAGTCGTGAGCACATTTCTAGAGCTAGATCACGTAACTAAAACCTTCGGTAGTGAAGGAATGTTCGGAAACGGCATGGTGACCATCGCCGTCGACGACGTTTCGCTAACTATTGATGAAGATGAGCCTTCTATCATCACGGTGGCTGGTGAGAGCGGAAGTGGAAAAACAACTCTTTCCCGACTGCTGCTCGGAAGCCATGTACCAAGCGACGGTCAAATGCTTTACCGCGGTAAGAATTTCACGAAACTCACTCAGCGTGAGCGCCGTAACTTCCGACGCGAAATTCAGCCGATCTTCCAGGATCCATTTGAGTCTTACAACCCGTTCTACAAGGTCGACCACGTACTCGACGCACCGATCAAAAACTTCAAACTCGCGTCATCTGACCGCGAGAGGAAGACGATGATCGAAGATGCGCTTGAGATGGTTGGATTGGTTCCGGGCGAAACGCTGGGTCGCTTCCCCCACCAGTTGAGTGGTGGTCAGCGTCAGCGAATCATGGTTGCCCGTGCACTTCTTCTGAAGCCACGAGTAATTCTTGCCGACGAGCCGGTTTCGATGGTTGACGCATCGTTGAGAGCAACAATTCTCGACTCGATTCGTCGACTAAACCGCGACCTTGGTATTTCGGTTGTGTACGTTACCCACGACTTAACAACTGCGTACCAGATCAGCGACAACATCCTGATCATGTATCGCGGGACAATTGTTGAGGCGGGCACGGTGGACGAGGTTATTCCAAACCCACAACACCCGTACACACAGTTGTTGATCGAGTCGATTCCACAGCCAGACCCGAAGAACCGATGGGGTTCAGAGCCACCTCAGCAGAACTGGGACACCTCTGATATTCAGATCGCTGGTTGCAGGTTCGCTGACCGCTGCCCGGCCGTGATGGACGAATGTCGTATCAACAAGCCACCGCAGTACCTGATCAACGAGCACCAGCTCACACGATGTTTCCTTCACAAGGAATCGGGCGAAATGGCCAACCCGGACATTACATCCACGTTCCAGACGGAATCAGAGACGATCAAGGCAGTGCCTGCGAAGGTATAGTCACCGGCTAGCCCGGGGTAATTTAGGGACCGAATTCATTGACTCCGAAGGTCACGGTGTATATCGCCAGACCTTCGGAGTTAGTTTTTAACTTGAGTTCGTGTTTGCCAAATTCAGGCAGTTCGACGAGCTGGTAGAGACGGGTTTCCTCGATAACGAGCACAGTGTTGCCGTTATCGTTCCAAGTGATATCTGATCCTGCCTCATCAGGCGTAAGCGGATGACCATCGAGTTCGACTATGAGATTACGCCCCGGTGTAGTCCTGCCCAGAACAGCGTTGACGGCGGTCGCAAAGAACTCGAACACCAGATGTGCGAATTCGTCACCACTACCCTGCCCGCTAATGATCGACGTCTCGCTGTTGATCCACTGCCCGTCCAGGAAGTACTGCCCGTGACGCCGCGTACCGTCGTCTACATAATTGACGCGGGCGTCTGGCGACTCGTAGTAGGCGTCTTGGCCGGCATAGAGACCGTCGGACAGGTAGCTGTTCGCATAACCGCCGTAGAGTTCTCGAGTAACCGTGTGTGCGCCACCCGAGCGATCGAGGGCATCGACATCTGACCACGCAACGGCAGCAAGATCGCTGCCGCTTGCTTTCAGTCTTTCCCGAATTATCGCTTCGGTTTCTTGATACCCACCCTCGCCAAAATGCCTGAAAACAACTTCGCCAGTGTGATCGATCAGGTATTTAGAAGGCCAGAAGTGGTTCCCGTACTTGTCCCAGGTCTGCTTTTCGCTATCGAGCACTATCGGATATTCGAGTTCATATCGATTTACTGCCGCCTGTACGTTTGCGGGCAGTTTTTCGAACTCAAATTCCGGTGAATGTACGCCAATCACTGTGAGGCCGTTGTCGGCGTAAAGATCGTGCCAGGCCAACAGATATGGGAACGTGCGGACACAGTTCACACAGGTGTAGGTCCAGAAATCTAGGAGCACTACTCGACCCGACTCGGTCAGTTGGCTGATAGCTAGCGGGTCGGAATTGATCCAGCCGTCTAGTCCGACAAGTTCCAGATCTTCAAGTATGAACGGTTCGGGCTGGCCAATAATCGCAAACTCGTTGCCCGGCGGGGTCGCTGTGGCAGTAGGTGGTAGAACACCGGCGCTGCTTGAGCTGTCGGACGATTGTTGCCCCGGCGCCGAATTTTCACCACAGCCAACTATCAATGCAACCGAAACCATTGCGCTCACGAGCAGAACGCCAGCTATGTTGAGTGCGAATCGATGCTTCACGCGGAATTCCAGCCTGGTTCACGAACCCGGTCAATCACACGAAACGGGTTTTGCGTGTGAATTGAATGGTACGCAACCGGCCGTTCAGCCGTGAATACGACTTAAATTCGTATACCGACTTATCAACAAGTAAAAAGGCTAGAGTTCAGGCTCGATAATTTCGAGCACCTCTTTGATGTCGATGTCTGTCAGCTTCTGAGTTCTGCCGCTCGGCCACAGAATCTCGACTTCTTGGATCTCGTCGTGATCGCCAATTCCATCGGTACCTCGATTTTTTTACGCACGGTCGGATTCGTGCAGGGTGACCAAGCCGGACTTATTGTGTACGAGACGGTGCGATTCAGGCGAATTTTAAGTTATTTCGCGTGAATGCAGTCTTGTTCGGTTACGGCTATCGAAGGTGGGTTGTCACCGATTGGTGCGAACAAACTAATGCCATTCGTGCGTTCAATCGGCAGCAAACGGCAGCAATCGGTTCAGTTGTGAATCTAGGACCCCGGTACAGCGAAATCGGTCAGGAATTCGGCCTTGCCTTGAATATCGAGCTTCACCCGGTAAAGATCGCCGCCCCTGTAGGTGTCCATCTTGAACCCCGGTGGTTCCATTCCAGTTGGCGTGGAGTCACCGGTTCCGAACGCCGCAGTTGTTACGTAAAGCTCGTTCAGGTCTTTGCCACCGAACATCGCCGATGAAGTTTGCGCCGCTGCTATTTCTACGCGCCGCTCCTCCTTGCCGTCGGGGTCGAAACGAACCACTGCACCGCCATACCAGATCGCCGACCAGACAAAGCCTTCCGCATCGACAGTCATGCCATCGGGGATGCCCCAGTCTTCAGGAATCGAAGTGAAAACACGTTTGTTCGTGATCGCACCGGTAGTTGGATTGTGATCCCACTTGTAGATTTTGTGCACCGGCGAATCGGTGGAGTAGAAAGTTTTGAGATCGGGAGAAAATCCCATTCCATTGCACAATGCCAGGCCATCGTCGATTATCTCGGCTGTTCCGTCTGGCTTGAACCGGAACAGCGTGCAGGAATCGAGATGCCCACTTCCGCCATACATGCTGCCATCGGGGCCAACTGAAATATCGTTGAGCTTGATCGGACGACCGTCGACGTCGCCACGATGTAGCCATGTGAAATCATCGTCGGAGTTCCACAACTGAACGCCTTCCCATGTGCCTACGGCCAACCCGCCCTGCTTGTTCCGGGTTACTCCGGCAATGTTGTATCCCTCGTGCAACAGGTTGTTTTCACCGGTAGCGGGATCGTAGTTCCAGAACTTTCCACCCTGAATATCGATCCAGTAAAGCGTTTGTGAATCGACATCCCACACCGGGCCTTCACCGACCATGGCGTTTTCAGCTGCGAGTTTCTCTACCTCGTATCCCATTGATTTCTCCTGTGGCCAGCCCGTTGGCACCGCAGTGGCGCCAATTGTAAAACGTGTGTGTTCGTTGAGTGGTTCGTCAGTCTAACTGAAAATTGAGTCGAATCATGTTTCGTGACTTGCCCCAGAATCCACGCGCAAACGGGTATTTATGGTTTATATTTCCGCTCGAAAGCATATTTTAATATTCACGACTCACCGTAATGAGCAGGATTCAGTAATGACATCTGATGTTTACTTCATGGACGCCCGAAGTGATTCGGCCGATACAAGCCTGATCGCGAAGACCACAACCGTGTTCGATGCGGCGGGACTCGACAAGCTGATATCGCCCGGCGATGTGGTGGCTATCAAGCTGCATTGTGGTGAGTGGAACTCGAGCGCTTATCTACGCCCGGTCTACGCTCGAGCTATTGCCGACCGGGTAAAAGAACTCGGTGGACGACCGTTTGTTTGCGACACGACAACGCTTACGTACAGCCCGTTTTCAACCCGAGCAACCGAGTTGGATCTGCTTCAGACGGCGGAACGAAACGGTTATTCATCTGCAGTGCTGGGTTGCCCGTTCATCGTGGCTGACGGCTTTGTTGGAACGAGCGACTACCGAGTCGACATTCCAGAGGGCTACCTGCTCAAAGAAGCGTATGTAGCCCAGGCGATCGCGGCTGCGGACGTTCTGATTGCACTTACCCACTTCAAGGGACACGGCATGGGCGTGATCGGTGGGGCGTTGAAGAACCTGGGCATTGGGGGACAGTCGAAGCGCGGCAAGTTCAATGTGCACATGGGCGGTCACCCGAAATATGGTGTCGGAGCCGCGGTGAAATTCAACGAGGATTTCGTCGTTGACAAAGAGGCCGACCACGAATGGGAACTGATCGAACAGGCGTGTCCAATTGGTCTTTTCGAGATACAGGAAGACAACACGATCAAGTGGGATCGAGACAAGTGCATGACCTGCCTTGGTTGTCTCGGAGTTATGAACCCCAGAGGTATTTTCGAGCCGAGCCAGATGCTGTTCGACGCCACCGATATTGCAATTGGCGACGCAGCGCTCGGCGTTGTTAAAACTGTTCCAAAGGTTGGGTTCGTGACGCTGGCGATCGACGTTTCGCCAAAATGTGACTGTGCCGGATTCTCCGACACTCCTATCGTTCCGAACCTTGGCGTATTTGCCAGCACCGACCCGGTGGCGATCGACCAGGCGTGTGTCGACGCTGTCACGGAATCACCCGGCCTCCCGGGCTCACTCAGCGAAGAGATGGGCGTTGACGAAGCCGGCGAGCGAAAGTTCGATCTGGCAGGAGCCGCTATCGAAGGGCTATCCGAGCAAACGACTATCAACACAGCCGTCGTGAACGGGCTTGGCTCACGTGACTACGAACTGCACCATGTCGAGCCGGTTGGTAGAGAAAAATTCAGGTTCCCCTACGACGAGCGACCCACTCGACAGCGATTTGCTCGCATGTTCGAGAAGTTCCAGCCGTTCCCGTTCGACCGACACGATGGTCATGGCTACGACAGGCTGCCTGAAGTAGATATTGAAGCTGTGAAGCCGCACGACGGGCCTACAGTTGGAACGCACTCGCACGCCGCGTATCACGGTGACGGCACGAGTCATGGTCCCAACGGACACGGTGCACCTGAGAATCAGTGGCACCCGGGCGAAGAGGGCACGCGTTCCCACTCGACCACGCACGATCATTAACCGAATTCAAACGCAAATCAACTTAGTAAATTCAGGAGAACTACCGAAAAATGCCAAGAGGACAGGACCTGCTCGATGAGGCGATATCGCTAATCACAAAAGCGGGACAAAGCGATCTCGCGGATCGACTTACCGCTCAGCGTGAAAAATTCTTTTTCAAGTCACTTGCCGGCGTTCCGCTCGCGAACAAAGTGAAAAAGGCAGGGACCGCGCTTAGCGGTGATGGTTCGGATGCCAACGTTATGGCGGTCGAAACGCTGGTCGCTGAAATCGAGGACAAGGCCGACGCACCGGGGACAGTCCTCACCTAATGGCAGTAGTTCTGGTTACGGGTGGCGCAGGGAGCATGGGCCGGTTGGTCTGTGCTCGTCTAGCTGCCGACACACGCACGGTTCGGGCGTTCGATCTGCACACAGCCGACTTCGCTGGGTTGCCAGACGGTGTGAAGGCGCTGCCGGGCGATCTTACGTCGCCAACCGATGTTGCTGCGGCCCTGAAAGGCGTCGATGCGGTTGTGCACTTGGCTGCGATATTGCCTCCGGTTGCCGATCAGCAGATCGAGCTGGCTCAGCGGGTGAACGTTGGAGGCACGCGGATCATTGTCGACCAGATGAAGATCAAAGCGCCTAACGCACGGCTAGTATTCAGCTCTTCGGTCAGCGTTTATGGCGCACCTGAAGGTTCTGATGAAGTGGTTACTTCGCACAGCTACGACCCCGACGACAACTACGCGAAGACCAAGGCCGAGTCGGAGCAGATCGTGGTTAATTCGGGACTGGATTCGTGCGTGCTGCGAATATCTGGGGTTTCGATTCCGGTGTTTCAGGAGCCGCCTGCTGAATGGCCTTTCCTGCCCGATCAGCAGATCGAGTTTGTGCATCGTGACGACGCTGTGAACGCGATTGTTGCGGGGGTGACGGCTGAGTTAAGCGATTCGACCCGGATCGTCAATGTGAGTGGCGGGGCTACCTGGCGTATGACCGGCAAACAGTACGTCACTGACTATTTTGGAATGATTGAAGTCGGCATGGAAGACGCTGTTTACCAGTCGGAGTCGGGGCATTTTTCGTGGTACTCCGATGAGGGTGGCAACGCGGCGCTCGGATATCAGCAGAACCCGTATGCGACGTATCTTGCGCAGCTTCAGGGCGATATCGATCGACTGATGGAGGAGTAGGGGTTCTCTATTTCCCGACTCGTACGGAGGGATCTTCGGTGGGCGGCCGGTGGTGTGCATCGCGAAGTGAGCGCGTCCCCACACCAGATCCTTTTTTTCTGGGAGAAAGTCAAACGACTTCGAGCAAGGTCCAGCCAAATACGAGTAGCCCGACGAACAGCAGGATGCCCCCGGCGGCTATCAGTGGATCGGCAAGCGAGGTTTTGTACATGCTCTGGCCGGAGAATCGCAAAACCAATCCGGCAACGACGAACCACAGGCTCAGCTTTTGAGGGAGTGAATATCGAATCGAACTGATGAAAAATCGAGGGACGACGTGGTAGGCGAATCCCATGATGAACAGGCCTGCCCAGCCGAACAGTTGAGCCACGCCGTGCGACTGCGAGTGGGTGACCCATGTAAGGCTTCATTCAATGCCAAGTAACGGCATGATCAGTATCGCGGCGCCGGTGGAAAAACCCAGCACGATGGCGATGATCAGTGAAGCTCGAATGAACGGACGATAGAGTCGTTGTAACGACCAGCCCTCAGATGTCATATCTCAAGTCTGAGGATACCCGCTTACTCACGAAATCGAAAAGCGTGATGGGAGTGTGAGTCCGCTCAACTCACCTGAAGTACTGCGGAAGGCAGTGGCCCGCCGAACAGGATGTCTTGAAGCGTGCGCATTGCGTGATCACTGGAAAAGCAGTCCGGGTACATTTCGCGCATTTCGCTGAACGATTTCTGGCCGAACAGCACCCGTAGAAAAGTGAGATCGTGGTAGTTGGCGCTGGCGTCTTTGCGGTCGATAAATCCGGTCGAGATTGCCGACTTCAGCTTCCCCTGTTCGAAGGTCATCTGTAGGCCATCTTTGTAAAACGAAATTCTCACTTCGCCCGACCAGCCACTCATTTCGGATTCGGCGAGTCGAGTCTCGAACAACGGAGTCAGGTGGGTGACGAGCTTGCCGATATCGGCGACTCTCACGTACCAGGCATATGGCTTCTTCTCCACGCCGAGCGGCTCTCGATACATGCGGTAGAGCGGGTGGTTTTGTCCGAACGAAAATTCGAACATTTCAGCTCTGATTTCGCCTTCGAACTTGAACCGTTTACCGAGATTCTGCAGGTCGATCAGTAACGACTTCGAAGCGTCAAGCCAGTTGATCGACTTGTCGATTTCAAATAGGTCGACTCTTATCCCGCGGTTATCGTTCTTTTCAAGACCGTACATGTACACGCCGACCGGCTTGCCGTCTTTCTCAAGAATTCGGGCACGCCAATTCCAGGCGCTGCCTTCGCTCCGTTTGAACAGTTCGGTCTCGAAGATTTTCGGGTTTCGAACGACTGTGACAAATGCTCGGTCATGGATGTTTTTGTAAATGTCAGAAATGAACTGGGCATCCGATCGTTCTGCGTCACGAGCCGTGAAAGGGAGTTTTTCATCGTCTTTAAGCGACACCTGTTTGAGCAAATCCAACGAAGTCATGCTTCCGCCGTAGGCATCGATCGCTAGCTCGTACCCGAACTGCCTGTAATAGTTAGGAATGCCGAGAATCGTATTGAAGAGTTGGCCTCGATCAGCTGACCATTGGTGCATCAAGTCGAACTGCTCACGAACGAGTCCACGTCGACGATAGTCGGGGTGGGTTCCGACGATCTCTGGCATGCCCATAGGGGTGTCGATTCCACCGATATTCCATACCTGTAACATCAGGCAAATGGTGGAAACTATCTGCTTGGTTGAGGTGTCTTCGACGACGGTGAAATCAGATGGGCTGATCGCGTCGTTGTAACCGGCGAATAGATCGGCAGTCCAGGCTGCTACATCGTCACTCGGTTCGTTTTTCTCAGGATTTCCGTGGACAAGTCGGTTTAGTTCGACCGTCTGTTCAGCGTCATCGATGGTCGCTGTTCGCAGAACGAGGTTGTCATCGATTTGGATTATTTCGGAGGGCAATTTTTGAGGTACCTTCAGGCTGGCTCGCGGTGAGGGCTGGATGATGCGGTCAGTATTGCATCGTTTGGTAGTAGTCGAGGGGCGTCTGGCGTAACAGTTTTTTGTGATGGGTTGGTGCTGGCGACTCCTCTACGAACCCCAATCGCAAACTCAGGAAACTGTCATTTTGAACTTGATTCAGAATAGCGTGAGAGCCGCGTTGATCGTTCGCCGTACGCTGGATCACTAAACTGCCTCACGTCTTTCGAGGTCCTGAATCAAGTTCAGGATGACGGTGTGGCTTTCAGACGGTGGAGAAGTGCTGCCCTTGCGCGGACGAAACGCTGCAAGGGGGGAGAAATATCCTGAAATAAATTCAGGATGACAGTTTGCGGACTCCTCAAATCCGTTCTAACTCACCGGTGCCGCGATCGTGATTCGAATCGATGGCTCATCGCCGGTTGTTGTGGTCGCGTAGGTTTTGCCCTGCTCGATGAACACTACGTCGCCGGGACCCACGGATACGGAGTCCTCGCCGTCTATCGCCCATTCGACCTGACCCTGAAGCAGAACCCACCAGCGATTTTCATCGGCATGGGATGTCGACTCAGAAGCAGTTCCTGGCATTTCGTGGGTGTACGTGGCGTAGTTGCGGTTGTCGGAAACAGCTGCTTCAACCCAGTTGGAAGAAGTGCCGTTGCGTTCGATTAGCGAGCTAAGTTTTGTGTGAACTAGATTCGGGTTGGTTTGGCCTTCATCGACAGGTATCAAACGACACGGAGCGACGCCCTTGATGTCGTGATTACTGTCGGGATGGGTAATACCGAATCGAATCGCCTGAGTGCCTTCTTTGGGCTGGATATCGTGGGCGAATCCGGCGGGAGCCATGATGATGTCGCCCCACTCAGATAACACAGGCTCGTACTGTCCGATTTGCCACTGAGTCCGACCATCCAGCGCAATCCAAAACTCGTTGAAGTCGGGGTGGATGTGCGGGTCTGGCGGGGTTCCCGGAGGTCCTGAAATCCACACGGCGCGGTTGCGGCCGTCTTCAAGCAGAACTTCAGCCCAGCGTTCGCCTTCTCCGTGACGCCCCATGGTGTCGGAATGTCGGGAGATTCTTCGATTCATCTTCGTTTCGGTTGTCATTTGAAAATCCTTTAGTTTCCTGCTGCTTGAGTAGCGAGAGCCGCCTGCATCATTGCCCTGGCGTAGCCAACTGTGTAGGCGAATCCGGTGTAAGTCGTTGCCGAAATACCGTCGAACGGGAACTCGGTGTCGGAGTCGTTTTCGGGTGGGTGTTCGGGGTAGATCAGGCGAGGGTATTTCTGACGAACCAGCTCGCTCATTACGGCGAACATGTCGACCTGTCCCTCGTCGATCCAGACCTCGGTGTAATCAAGATTCGGCACCCGTGAAACGACGTTGCGGAAGTGGACGTGGTTGATCTGGTCACGCTCACCAAAGTATCGGCACGTCTCGACAGGATCGTGTCCCAGTTCTCGGGTAACTCCGCAGTCAAAAGTAATACCGTTGTAAGGGCTCGGCACAATGTCGACCAGGCGCTTCCAGCCCTCGATCGTGCTCATTATTTGGCCGTTTCCACGGCTGATAGGCGCCGGCGGGTCGTTCGGGTGCAGTGCGAGCCGCACGTTCGCTTCTTCAGCGGCTGGCACAACGGCTTTGAGATAGTAAGTAACGTTGTTCCACATCTCGTCCAACGTATGGGCTGTCTGTCCCTGTAACGGCGGAAGGTCTTTGATGCGATCGTTGTTGAAATCCATCAGACCCGATCCGCCACGACCCGGCACAACTTTGTAGCCTTCGACGATGCGGTGGGCGTAGAAGTTGTACTCCATCACCGGCAATCCCTGCCGGCCGGCGACCTGAATGGCTTTGATGATGGTTTCGATATCTTCGTCACGGCCGTCTTCGCCGAACTTCACTCGCTCAGAGGGGTCGAACATGATGTTGCATAGTTCGAGATCGGCGTCGGCAACACGGTCGATATGACGTTTCAGGTTGTCGTCGGTCCAGGTTTCAAGGTCGCCTGTATCGAGGCCTGCCATGCTCACGCCCTTGACCCCGAGCTGCTTCACCCGCCTGAGCGTGCGGTCTTCGAGGTCGTTCAGAAATAGCGTGAGAGTTGGGGTTTCGTTCGACTCGGGCCAGTGTCGCTGTCCCTTGACCGAATCGTGAATTCCCGCTTTGTCGTAAATCACCCGTTAGTTCCTTTTCTCAAGCCCGTCGAATGCCGTGATTAATCGAGTATTAAAGCCAACGCGATAAATCGCCTAAACCATTCCGTGTGCAACATATTCGTAGTCAGCCGAAGCGTAGTCGTCTTCCCATCGCTTCTCAATGCCGGCGCGCCAGTCTTCTGCGAGTTGCGTTAATTGGGCTGTGATTTGAGGTTCCGAATCGGCAAGATTCACAGTTTCCCCAGGGTCGTTCTCGACGTCGGAAAGGTGGATTTGGGCGATTGGTTCCGTGTGTTCAACCAGTTGGCCGTTCAAGACGAGCTTCCACTTGCCGCTTCGCACCGCTGTTTGGCTGTCCATCTCCCAGAAGATGGGTCGATCCGGGAGATCAGTGCCGTCAGCAACATGCGACAACACGCTTGCGCCGTCGATTTCGTACTGCGAAACGTCGGCACCAACCGCATCGAGTACTGTTGGCACGATGTCCATTGAGGCGCACGATTGGTCGCTCACCTGTCCAGCAGGTATACGAGCGGGCCAGTGCATGATTGCTGGCTCTTTGACGCCGCCGTCGAACAGGCTGAACTTGTGCCCCTTCAGACCGCCAGAGGTTCCGCCGTAGTAGGGATCCTGCGTGCCGTCGAGCCAGTTGCGTGACTCTCTTGACGGGCCGTTGTCTGAGGTAAATACCGAGAGGGTGTTCTCGGTTAAGCCGAGTCGTTCCAGTTCATCCAGTATGCGCGCAATGGCGTCGTCGACTGCGCTGATCATTGCTGCCATTACCTGTCGATCCCACGGTAGATCGGCGAAGCGATCCATGTATTCCGGCGGGGCGTGCATTGGATAGTGAGGGGCGTTGAACGGCACATAGAGGAAGAACGGCTTGTCGGCCTTGCTCATCTCCCGGATGTACTCTATTGCCTTTTTGGCGATGAGTTCAGTGAAGTACTCGCCATTGCGCCAGATCTCCTCGTTGTCTTCCCAGAGATCGTGCGTGGGATTCAGGCTCGGACCGGGTCGGTTGGCTCCCCAGTAGTAGATGTGCGAGTAGAAATCGATACAACCTGCCATGAAGCCGAACGTTTTATCGAATCCGTGAGCGCCCGGGCGGGACTGTTCTGCCAGCCCTAAGTGCCACTTTCCGGTGAGGGCGGTTTGGTAGCCCTCTTTCTTGAGCATGGTTGCGAGGGTCGGGGTGGTCGCTGGAAGTCCGGTGGCGGTGCGGTGTCCTCTGAGAATCGAGCGGACTCCGGCGTTGCCGGGGTAGCGGCCTGAAAGCAGTGCAGCCCGCGAGGGTGAACAGACCGGACTATTCGAGTACCAGTTGGTGAACCTGACGCCGTCTTTCGCAAGTCGATCGAGGGTGGGAGTTCGAAAATCAGTCGCTCCCATGCATGACAGGTCGCCGTAGCCCTGATCGTCGGTCAGATAGACGATTACGTTCGGTCGCGGGTCAGCCATTCGGGTTCGTTCCTGTTCATCTGTTTTCGCAGCGGTGTAAGCATTCCAACGATGCGACAGCGTATCGGAAGAATTGGAGGTTGAGGGGTGGATTCGTGTGAATCTTGGGAAGTTACGCACTGATCTAGACAATTCCGGGGTGCGTTGCTTCGCCAACTCAGCGCGACCCCGTCAGATCTCTCGGCGGCACTCGGGAAATCGGTGATTTGCAGATGGACGTTGTGGGGAGTGTTGTGTCTCGATGTGGCGCTTAACGCACGCGCGTTCTCCCACCAGATCCTTCGACTCCGCAGGGCTTCGCTCAGGAAATGGGTTGGATGCTGTGTGCTTGTCGGCAGTTCGCAGTGTGCAGCCGGTAAATAGCAAATACACCGAATCCTGGTTTATCACGCCCTTTGCCATGAACGTGTTGATTACGCCGATTCCGGTGGATTCCGCGAATTTTCGCAACTCGCCAGATGCTCCCAACCTGATGGTTCCGTTGCCCGCGAGGATCACAGGACTTTTTGCCTGGCGAATCACCTGAAGAGCATCGAAAATTACTTCTTGATCCGGCACGGGGTGAGTTGGTCGGGACTTTCTGATCGGGTCAAGATCCTCAGCCGGGGCATCTGCAACGTCTTCTGGCAGCTCGATGTGGCAGGCGCCGGGTTTCCTCGGCGGCGGCAAGCTTGAACGCTTTGTATACGACTTCAGGCACGTTGCGCGGGCTGAGAATTGTTGAAGCCCACTTCGTTATCGGCTTGAACATGCCCACAACGTCCATCGCCTGATGGCTTTCTTTGTGCCACCGTTCGGTTCCGGCCTAACCTGTGATTGCAATGAGTGGAACACGGTCCATGTTGGCCTCGACGACACCAGTGACGAGGTTGGCGGCTCCGGGTCCGAGGGGGTTCCAAGGCACACTCCGGGCTCTCCGGTGAGACGACCGTGGCCTCGGCCATGAACGCCGCGCCCTGCTCGTGGCGAGTCAGGATGAAGTCGATCGAAGAGGCGTCAAGCGCCATCATCAGCGCTGCATTTTCTTCCCCCGGCACGCCAAATACGCGCGTTACGCCTTCGTTTTCAAGACACTGTACGAACAGTTCTGCCGCGTTCAACGACTATTCCCCCCAACCCACGAGAAGAAGATTTTGCGCAAATTCAATGCTACCTATGGTTACGCACCATACCCGCGATAGTTTTCAATTGTATTTCGGAGCCGGTGGCTCAGTTAAATGGCGGGAGTCACGTGGGCTCGTTGTTGAGTGAACTTTTCGAGTAGTTCGGGATCGGGTTCTGGAAGGCCGTTTTCGTACGGCATCATGGTATGACGTGCCGTAAGTTCGACCTCTGGTTGACCCATGTCTCGTGTGTAAAAACGGGCCGATGGGAACAGGTCGCCGGGGTAAACGAAATTCGGGAGCGTCGCCAGTTCTACGCAAACCGCCGATCCGACCGCGCTTTCCAGCATGCCACCTACCCACACGGGAACTCCGGCGTCCTGGCAAATGTCGTGGATTCGAACAGCGTTGCTGAGCCCGCCAACCCTGCCTGGCTTGATGTTCACAAACTTGCAGGCATCGATTCGCAGCGCCTGTTCGACCACTCTTGGGCTTGTGACCGATTCGTCGAGACAGATTGGCGTTTCGATTGAGCGGGCAAGTTCGGCGTGATCGAGAATGTCGTCGTTCGCCAGAGGCTGCTCGATGAATTCGAGATTGAACTTATCGATTTCCTTGAACATATCGAGATCGTCGAGGGAATAGCCCGAGTTGCAATCGATGTGGAACTTTTCGTTCGGGAAGGTCGAGCGCACAGCCCTGAGCATCTCAACATCCCACTCGCGGGCAACTTTTAACTTCACCCGTGGAAAACCAGCGTCGACAGCTGTTTGGATGTTGCCGAGCAGCATGTCGAACGAATCTTGGATACCGAAGTCGGCACCGGCCTGAACTTCTCTCGCTGTGCCACCGAGAAGTTGATGTAATGGTCGATCCTGAATCTTCGATTCGAGTGTCCACCAGACTATTTCGAGGGCAGCTTTTGCGAACGGGTTGCCCTTGAAGACTGACAGAGCTTCGTTTACATCTTCGGCAGATTCGAACTCTTTGCCGACCAGCCGTGGTGCAAAGTACTCCGAGACGTTCAGGAACACCCCGGCTGCGCCTTCCGGGCTGTACAGCGGGTACTGCATCGGCGTTGATTCGGCCCACGAATAGTGGTCGCCGCTTGTCGCCTTAACAAGCACGGAATGAATATCGTAGTCGGCACCGTAGGCGGTTCGCCACGGGTAGATGAGCGGCATCGCTACGTGGAAAATTTCGAGAGAATCTATCTTCATTCGGAAGAGGTTACCGGGTCGTAGGCGAAAAGAAAGTTCTTGTCGACCGATTGCACGACGCGTGGCGGACCGATTCGGTCGGATCAGGGAAGGGTCGTCAGACGCAGCCAGAATCTGTCAGCTTCGCCGGGCTACGCCTTCGCCTGCTCTTCCTCCGGCAATCGCGTTCCCCTGGCAACTATTGCCCCTGCGCCGCACGGATCACCCCTAAACTGTGCATGAAATTGAATCTCTGCCTCATAATCAATACTGACCAGATGCCCAATAAAACCAAAACCCTCGGAATCTACGTCTGGCCGCCTCACATACAGGGCGAGGGCATCAATGCCGTGCTCGACAACCTTCAGGCGATCGGAGCGACTTCCGTTTCGACTTCGACCTACGTTGCCGAACCTGCTGAGGGCGGAAATGGTGATCGCCGTGAACCACCCGAAAACGGGAACAAGGGGCAGGTAAGGGAAATCGACAGGCCGCTATGGGGTCGAAAGTCTTTGTACTTGAATACAGGTGCGAGCTTTCGCCATGATCCGGGTTTGTTCGAAGGCCAGAAATACGTTCCCCCAGCTGCAAACAGCCTCACTGACAAGTTCGGTCGTGTGATTCACGATTTCCTCGATGAAGAGAAGAGAAGAGGTCTCAAGACTTACATCCAGACTTCGCCATCTCGTCTTCCTGATTTACGGAACAGGATCGATGATTCGGAGGGGGCGATAGACGCGCCCAGACTCCCAAACAATCAGGTTCCGGCCAACCGAATGGTCAACTTCGCATCGTTGGCGAGTCCAGCTGTGCGGGACTTCATGGCTGCGGAAACCAAGAGCATTCTCAACGAGTACCAGCAGGTCAACGGGCTGTTACTCGACCGGATGGAGCAGAGCTTTTACACCTTCGACGACGCATTCGTTGATTTCGGAGATCACACCCGAGTAGCAGCCGGCGAACTGGGATTCGACTTCGAGCAGATGAACGATACGGTTGCTCAGGTGTTGGCGGGGTTCAGATCGCTTACTAACTCGGATCTGGATTCGATCGATTCTCGACTCGATATTCCGATTGCGTTCCCGACAAGAGGTGCGAACGACGATTCGCTGAACGCTGCCATGAAGTTTCGGTCTGCTATCACATCAAGCTTTTTAGGGAATCTTCGGCAGGCTGCAAATTCTGTACGAGCCGGAGTGGAACTGATACCCATCACCTTCCCGCCCCCGCTTTCGATGCTCACTGGTGCCGATTTTTCGAAGTACTCGGAACACGCTGACGCAGTGATGATCAAGTTTTTTACGATGCACTGGCCGCTGATCGTCACTTACTGGACAGAAGGCATCACTGCGATGAACCGGGGGCTCGATCCCAATAAAGTGGCTAGAGCCGTATCGACAGCACTTGAATTGGAAGATGAACCTTCGAATAACGCCAGCGACTACGCCTACCCGGAGCCTGACGCACCGCACCGAGCGGGAACAAACGCCCAGATCAACAAGATTGAAGCCGCCACAAAACAGGCGAAAGGGATGCCGATACTGCCATCCGTTCACGGCTACGGGCCGTTAGCGGATGTGGAACGTCGCTGGAAAATTGGCTGGGAAACCGGTGATTCGGGCATGTGGGTGAATCGATACGGGTATCTGAGTGAGCCTAAGTTGAACTTACTCAAACGTGTCACCGCATAGAAATAGTGCTGACCCGCACTGCGATTCAAGTTCGGCGTGATCGACGTTTCAGGTTATTGTTATCTGGCTTGATTACTCGAAAATTGCTAAAAGCCGAATTCTCGGCTGCGATATGACCTCTGGAGCATCTCGAATTAATGCCTGATTGGTGGCTTGAAGCGACTCTGCCGACCGTCATTTTTGGCGGGCTTTTCCTGTTGTGGGTGCTGATTCCACCTCCTGAAGGTGAATCGGATTTCGCAAGCCGCTTGCGCGATAGGTTCCGCAAATAATGTTTGCAACCGCAGATCGCAAACGACTCGTCGTCGGGCTGATGCTTCTGGTCATAATCATGGGCATGTTTCTGGCGTTCAACCGCCTGCCCAAGATCGGCATCGTCGGCGAAGACCTCGATGCTGTCACTTCGCCAACCAGCCAGTGTTTTCAGGGATTTTGTATCGAACGAGACCCCGGCGTCAGCTTCACGACTCGCTGGATAAAGTTCTCGATCACATACCTGCGACTCGTAACCGTCGGCATGACTTTCGCCTTCGTTACTGCTGGACTGGCCGAGGCGTTCCTGTTTTCTAAATCCATCGGCAAAGGACTGCCCACTGCCGGAGTGTTTAGACGAACTGTGCAGGGAGCCGCGGCAGGCGGAGTGATGAACCTGTGTTCTGCCTGCATCGTTCCGGTGTCATCTGCGTTCCACAAGCGAGCCAGCATCGAGGGCGCTGTGGCGATGGTGCAGGGGTCGACCACGCTAAACATCCCAGCACTGGCGATGGTGTTTTTCGTGTTCAGTCCGGTGCTCGGCTTCAGCAGGTTAATACTGGCTATCGTGGGTGCACTGATCATCGGGCCGATCGTTGTTTACAGCGTCAGACGTGATCGTGAGAAGCCGATCGAAATACCTGACACCTATCAGGATCCTGCCGATCTGGTTGGCTGGAAAGAGGCGGTTGTCCCGGCGTTCAGGCACTGGGCGAAAGCCTCTTTTGGTTATGCCAGACGGCTCGCCCCGATCATGATTCTCGCCGGATTTGGGAGCGGACTTGCTATCCAGTGGCTCAGCCCAGAGGTGGTCGCTACGTATCTCGGAAATGACGTTCGCGGCATCCTGCTGGCAGCCACGTTCGGGTTATTGATCAACGTTCCCCTGTTATTTGAAATTCCGCTGGTCGCACTGCTGTTGCTTTTGGGGATGGGCACTGCGCCGGCTGCAACATTGCTGTTCGCTGCCGCTGCTGGTGGTCCTGTTACTTTCTGGGGTCTGGCGAAGATCATGCCTCGAAAAGCGCTTGCCACTTTCGCTACGGCTACATGGGCCGTGGGTGCGTTGGGTGGATTGCTGGTGCTGCTTGGGGGTGCGTACTTCTGGGAAGATGCGGGCTTGAGTGATCGTGTGGCGAAGACTACGGAACAGCGGACTGTTGACGAGATGTTCCTGGTCTATACTTCCGATCCTTTTCGTTCGAGTGTCTATCCTGGGTTTTCTGATGGGATTCCTGCGAGCGACGAGTTTGGGCCGTTCCAGAACATTGCATCGTTGATTGGTACTGACGCGTTGATCGAAAACCGTTATCCGGGGGTGGCTATCTTTGATTTTGACCGTGATGGCGATCTTGATTTCTATGTGACCTCTGGCGAATCGAATGCCGTGTTCCAGATCACCCGGGGCGGACCCAACAAGCTGTTCCGCAACGATGGCGGCAACAGGTTCACAGAGATGGCAGCAGAGGCGGGAGTTGCCGCCAGCACCCACAACTCGACTGCGGTTGCTGCGTGCGACTTCGACAACGATGGTTACCAGGATCTTTATGTTGGTGCGCAGGGTCGGATCGGCGACAACCTCGACTATCGTTCGATCGCCCAGAGCCCATCGCTTATACCCGTCATTCAGGATCGCCTGTTCCACAACAACGGCGATGGCACGTTTACCGACATCACTGCTTCGGCTTTTGCTGGGAGTGTGAACATCCGTTCGGCTGCCAGTATCGCGTGTGGTGATGTCGATAACGACGGCTACTTAGACATCTACGTTGGTAACAGGGCGGATCAAGATTTCGTCAGGTTCGACACCTCGCGCCACCATGGCCATTTCAACACGTTTTTCCACAACAACGGCGACATGACATTTTCGGATTTGACCGAGCGTGTGGGGCTGATTTCACCAGAGATCAGGATGCGCGATCTTGACGGCAACCCGATCACTTTCGCTGCCGGTGGCGGCCGAGTGGAGGGTTTCGATGTCAGCGTGGTAGATGGCAATGGCAACGTAGTTGGTAATCCGGCGGGCCAAACGTGGGCGACGCTAATGTTCGACCACGATGCCGATGGTGACCTTGATCTTTGGGTGGGCGACGATGGCGATCGGCTAAAGGTTTATCGCAACGATTCTGGTTCCGAAGGCATTTCATTCACGTCGATAGAGGAACAGCTTGGCATCGACCAGATGGGCCAGTGGATGGGCTTTGCGCTGGGTGATTACGACGGTGACTCCGACCTCGATGTGTTCGTAACCAACATGGGTTTCCACCCGCTGGAACGTCCGTGGCCGGGTGTGCCTTCTGCCGATTGTGCTTATTACCACTCAACCGAAACTGGCACCTGTTTCCACGCCCTGATCGAAAACCGTGTGAACGAGGGAAGCGATCCTGATCGCAATGGAGCGTTCGTGTTCGTGACGGGCGAAACTGTTGTGACGGCGAGTGAGGTGTTGCCTCCCACTTCGATAAGAGCCGATTTCGAAGGCGCGAAACAACTTACTGGCCTTGAGGCTTACGAGTTCGGATTCGGCGCGGTGTTCTTCGATATGGACAATGATGCTGACCAGGATTTGTACTGGCTCGGCTCGCTGGCGGCTCGTGGCGAAGGCCCGAACGGGGATTTTGCTCCCGGGTTTGGGCGCATGTTGCAGAACGACGGGAGCGGAGCATTCAAGGACGTCACGGTTGAATCACGGATGATCGATGCACTTGCGGTCGACTACTCAGTCATCGATCCCGGCGACGACGAATTCAATCGCTCAAAGCAACGGCTCGGTGCTGAGTTCCACGAGAACGGAAAAGGTGTGGTGGTTGGCGATCTGAATGGTGATGGGTTTATCGACGTGATCGGCACTAACAGCAATGGCGAAACCTTCACGGCCGACGGCGAACGTGCGGTCGTAGGCGGACCGTTGTTCGTGTGGATAAATTCTGGCGGTGACAACCACTGGATATCATTCAGGCTCAAGGGGCGCATGGCTGTCGATGGCAGCGGTTCGAACGCAGACGCCATTGGCGCAAAGATAACTGTTACTTATCTGGACGACAGCGGCGTTGAAGTCACCCAGGTGAAAGAGGTTCTGGGATCATCGAGTTTCCTGTCGATGAGTTCGCTAGACGCTCATTTTGGTCTAGGAAATGGCGAATCGGTCGCAGTCACGATTCGATGGCCGAGCGGATTGACGATGGACATAGCTGATCTCGAGTTGAACCAACTTCACGAGATAACCGAGCCGGCGAGTTAATTACTCTTCTGGATCTAACCGTTTTGGCTTCGTAACGATTGCCAGTGCCAAACCGATTAGCGAGAAGAACGTCACGAGCATGTAGGCGTACTTCCAGCCGTTCATAAACGAATCGCTGGCTCCCTTATCGCCGGTGATTTTGCTGAGCGGTATATCGAATCCATCGGCGACCATCACGCCTACTACAACAGCCGAAGCAATCGCCTGTCCGGCAACGTTACCGACGTTTCGTGTCAGGTTAGTTAACGCTCCGACAACGCCAAATTGCTCTCGGCCCACACTTCCGAGAATTGTGCTGTTATTCGGCACTCCCCACAGGCCCATCGCAAGTCCGTTGAAGAGCAGCACGACCATGACGATCCATAGCGGCGTATCGGCTTTGAAGAATATGAACGCAAGGGCAGTGAACACCAGCATCGTGAAGCCGACAATCGTGAACGGCCGCTCGCCGATCTTGTCGCCCATGCGCCCTGATGAACTGGCAGCAACGGCCATACCGAGCGAGGTGAGGAACAGGACTCCACCCGCTACTGCTTCTCCGATATCACGCATGCTGATCAGGTAAATCGGCATGAGGAATCGAACCGCAGTCGTTCCCAAGAAGCCCAAAAATCTCGTTGCTACCGCAAGTGAGAACACGACATTTCTGAACATCCGCAGATCGAGCATCGGCGAGTCGGAGTTCAGTTCCCACCAGACGAAGAATGCGAACAGCCCGAATGCCGAAGCGATTCCACCGATAATCAGTGGTGAGAGGATTGGGACTCCGAACGGGTTGTTGATCAGGATCACCAATATGGTGATTGTCACTCCCGAAACAATCGCGCCAACCTTGTCGAATGCAGGTTTGGGTCCGCCGCGTTGCTGGCTGACTATTTTTTCGTCGAGGATGAAAAATCCGGCTATGAATGCAATCCCAATTGGGATCGTCAGCATTAAGAAAAGTGCCTGCCATGGCAAGAATTGAAGAACCAAACCGGCGATCACCGGCCCTGTTGCGCCGCCGACTGCGACGGCAGTAGTCTGGGCGCCAATCGCTTTACCCCGCTCACGTGCAGGGAATACCGAGAGCACCATAGCGGTTCCGACCGACTGCCCCATCGCGTTACCAATCGCCGTGTATACCCTGGAGGCGATTAGAAGGCCAAACGTGGGAGCAATCGCAGTAAATACAGATCCAGTACCAAACAGAACCAGGCCTATCAGATGGACCTTTTTGCGCCCAATAATGTCGCCCATTCTGCCCATCGGCATCATGAATGCGCTGATGGTCAGGCCCTGTGCGATTACGACCCATGACGCAGACCTAAGAGTCACATCGAACGTGTCGGCTATCTGGGTAAGCGCGATGAACACCATACCCATGCTTGCGACCATGGTGAAGAAAGCGATACCAATGGCGGTAAACGCTTTCCATTTATAGTTGTCGGCTCGGTCGTTCGGATCAGTCGGCGATGTTGGTGATTCTGCGGCCTCGCTCAAGCAGAGAAGCTCGAATCGAAGTACAGAATGGTTTTCGGCATGGGCGACATACTACTCCCGCCCCAACGCCGAAGCGCAAACTCGCAGCCGTCGTCTAGCCGGGATTCGGCTAAGTAGCTCGCTGTTCGATCCAGTCGAGGTCAAACTCGAAGCCGAAACCGGGTGCGTTCGAAGGCGTCAGGTAGCCGTCTTTGATGACCGGTGTACCCGGCAGTACGACCAGCTCTTCCAACGGAACGCCAGGAGGTGCCACGCCCTCGGATCGTTCGGCCCACATGACCGAAGACATCGCATAGGCCAGATGCTGCCCGTACGGGTAGTTGGTCGAGGCGTGCGGGATCACGGTAAGCCCGTGTGCTTCGGCCAAATGGCAGATTTTTATTCCCGCTGTCAAGCCACCAACCCACTGCAAGTCGGGCTGGAAAATGTCGACTAAACCGTGACTGGCTGCCAGCGCGAATGGGTGGATCGAGTACCAGTGTTCACCTGTCGCAAGAGTTTGGAAGGGAATTCGCTGGCGCAGGTTGAAATAGCTGTCCATGTCTTCGGGCAGCATGTAGTCCTCAAGCCACTTGATTCGATACGGCCTGAGTTGCTCGGCAAGGCGAACCATGTAGTCGGTGTTCATCGACATCCAGCAGTCGACCGCGATTTCGACGTCTGGGCCAACCTGCTCACGGGTTTTGGCAACCAGCTCTTCGGTGCGATTAAGTCCCGGAAGACCGGCGTCTGGTCCTTCACGCAGGAACAGCTTTACGGCCTTGAATCCGAGTTCAAGGAACCAGTCGATCGAGTTTTCTGTGCCGTAAGAAATATCGGTATTGCTGGCGTAGCAGAAGATTTTTTCTTTCTGGGGGCCGCCGATGATTTCGTAAACCGGCTTGTTGAGCAGCTTGCCCTTGAGATCCCACAGTGCGTTGTCGACCGCGCTAATCGCAAAGCTCGACACACCAGCGGTTCCGTAGGGCGCGGTTGCCTTCTGCATAAGGTCCCACACACGCTCGGTGGCCATGCAGTTCTCGCCCTCGATCACCGGGCCAATGTGATCGTTGATGAGCGGTACGGTTACACCGCTGTGCAGAGTCAGGCCGAATCCCCACGTCCCGTCTTCAGCAGTAACCACACACGCTGTGCGCTTCCAGTCGTTGCCCCAATCGCTACGTTTCAGTTCGGGGTAGCGCTGCATGGGGCTAACAAAGCCGTCGGTTTCGATCTTCGGTACACGGGGCTTGGTAGTCGCATGTGGCGTTACATCGACCTCGATAGCTTTGACTGACCTGATCTTCATGCTGAGATATTCCTAACTGACACGCGTTTATGCGTAACCGGCGACGGGGTTTGCACGCCGGACTTTACACGAATATTTCGCAGGTCGAAGCGACTATTCGCCCCGGAACTCCTCATCGGAGTTGGCTCGCAGGAAGTCCATGTTCATCTCTACACCGAGACCTGGTGCGTCAGTCAGGTGCAATCGACCTTCACGGACGTCGAGCGGGGTTTGGATGAAGTTGTCGTAGGCGTTCAAACGGTGTCGGGCTGTTTCGAGCTTGTAGAAGTTCGGAACGGTCATCATCACCTGTGCGCCAGCGAGTACGTTGATCGGGCCACTTGCGTCGTGAGGCGAGATCGGCACGTAGTACGCCTCGGCCATCGTCGAGATTTTCTTCAGCTCCGAAATGCCACCGGTCCACGTGACGTCTGGCATCAGGAAATCGGCGAGGTCCTGTTCGAGTACTGCCACGAATTCCCAGCGTGTGTGGAGTCGTTCTCCAATAGAAATTGGGAGGTCGATCTGGGCACGGACGTTCTTGAGCGCGTGGGTGCTCTCGACCGGCACCGGCTCTTCCCACCAATGGATGTTTGACGGAGCAACGGAGCGCGAAAGTCGAACGGCCGTTGGGACATCGAATCGACCGTGGGCATCGATCAGCAGCTCCATATCTGGCCCTGCACCCTCGCGCATCGCAGCGGTGATCTCGTTAGCTTCGGCCTCGCCCCTGGTCGTCATCGTCCCACTCAGGTAGCCGTTGTTTTCTTCGGTCATGTGCGGGTAGGGATCGAACTTCATCGCGGTGTGACCGGAGTCGGCTATTTCTTTCGCCTGACGCTTCGCCTCATCGGGTCCGATGTTTGGATCGGGGTGCGTGTATAGCTCGATATTTTCCCGAACAGGCCCGCCGAGAAGGTTGTAGATCGGTTCGTTCATCGCCTTGCCACGAATGTCCCACAGTGCAATGTCGATTCCGCTGATTGCGTTTGTCGAAGCGCCCCGGGATCCCATGTAGGTGAAGCGCCTGAAAATCTTGTTCCAGATTTTTTCGATGTGAAACGGGTTGTCGCCGACTACCAAGGGGTTGATCTGGTTGAGAACTGCACATACCGCACGGTTCGCCACCGGGTGAGTTGTGGTTACTTCGCCCCAGCCAGTTATTCCTTCGTCGGTTTGCACTTCCACGAATATGTATTCGCCCTGCCGCCCAAAGTTGTAGGCCGCGGTGGCGAGCAGCAGCCATGGTGTGACTTTCGTAATCTTCATGGGAATTTCTCGGTTCGTTTCTGTGTCGGCTAAGCAGCGGCGAATTTCGCCTCAAGTTTCACAGCGAAATGCGCCGACCACAAGTAGCGATTCGACATTATTAATGCGCCTGTTAGTTCATGAAAAGCACATCTCAAACGCCCATCTGGAGACTCGACCAGATAATATCCTCGTTGCTTTCGAGGTTGCTTGCCGGTTCAAGTTTGATAGATCGTTAGTTCGGGCACCTCGCAACGAGTCTACGACCCGCAATTAATCCCCAAATCAAAAAGGCGTCTGGGAACCCCTTGCCGACGAATCGTTCGAACGAATCGCACAATATCGTGATCATTGGCGCCGGATCAGCAGGTCTGGCGACCAGTTACTTTCTCACCCAGCAACACATCGATCATGTTGTTCTTGAGCGAGGCGATGTCGGCAATACCTGGGACGTTGAGCGGTGGGACGGCTTTTACCTTGTGAACCCCAACTGGGCGGTTAGGCTTCCGGGGTTTCACTACGTGGGTACCGAGCCCGAGGGTTATCTTTCGAAGACCGAAACAATCGACTACCTAAAGAATTATGCAAAGCATTTCGGCGCGCCTGTGCGGACAGGTGTTGATATCGATTCGCTGGAGCGTGAAGCCGATGGTTATTTTCTCACTACTCGTTCCGGTGATGTGATTCGCGCTCCCTGTGTAGTTGTTGCGACCGGGGCGTTCGGTGTGCCAAAGACGCCTGATTACTCGGCTGATTTAGCCAGTTCGGTCACACAGATTCATTCCGCTGAATACAGGAATCCACAATCGCTTGGGGGGGGGGGTGCTGGTTGTTGGGTCGGGTCAGTCGGGGGCGCAGATCGCCGAGGAGCTTCTCAACGCTGGAAAGAAGGTGTGGCTGTCGGTCGGGAACGCCGGTCGTCGCCCACGTCGATATCGAGGGCGTGATTCGTCGTGGTGGAACTACACGATGGGCGGCTTCGACAGGACGATCGAGAATGTCGATTCGATTGACGACGCTCGCTACGGTTCGTCGTCCCACACTAGCGGTGCTGCGGGCGGGCACGATATCTACCTGCGTCACATGGCGAAAAATGGCGTCACGCTGGTTGGCCCGGTGACCGGCGGAAGTGGCGATTCGTTGTCGCTAAGAACCGACCTTGACGAGATCTTGAAAGCCATCGACGCGCACCCCGTAAAGTGGAAACAAAACGTCGATGCCTATATCGAGAAAAACTGTATTCAGGTTCCGCCTGACAACACGATCGAACCGCCCGATATTTCCGATTGGCCGAAGGGCGATGTTCCCAGCTCGCTGAATTTAGTTGAGGCCGGTATCAAGAACATCATCTGGTCGACAGGATTCAAGTACAACTTCGACTGGATCAAGCTGCCGATCACAGGTGAACACAACTACCCGATTCAGCACCGGGGTGTCACGGAGTATCCGGGGTTGTACTTCATGGGGTTGCAGTGGATGTACGGGTCTAAGTCGGCTCAGTTCATCGGAGTCGGTGAAGACGCCGAATACGTTGCGGGGCACATCGCAGGGCGGTTCGGTTAGTGGTTGGGCGAACCGGTTTTCGGCTTAACTTAAATGAAAACCGCCCGTCGCAATTTTTCATGCAACGGGCGGTTCGTTTTTCTTAGTTTTCCGAACTAGTCGGCCGGGGCAGGTTCTTCGACCTGCGTTGTGGCAGGGGCAGAAACCGCTGGCATGCGACCTTCGATCGAGATGTTCGGAATCCACTCAAGCCACTTTGGCAGGTACCAGGCTTTTGTGCCAAGTATCCGCAAAACGCTTGGTACGAGCAGTGAACGGACGATCGTTGCATCGAGCAGTACAGCTGCGCCGAGACCGAATCCCATCGACTGGAAGAAGGCGATATCGCCAAGGGCGAATCCACCAAACACGGCAACCATGATGAGTGCTGCGCCGGTGATGATGCTCGCCGTCCTTCGAAGCCCGAACGCAACCGATTCCGAGGCTAGGCCCGTTTCGTCGTAGCGTTCCTTGATCCTGCTCAGCATGAATACGTGGTAGTCCATCGACAGTCCAAACAGGATGCTGAACATGAACAACGGTAACCAGAATTCGATCTGATCAACTTGTTCGAACCCGAACACGTTGATGAGGAATCCCTTCTGGAACACCAGCACTACCAGGCCGTAAGCGGCACCCACCGAAAGCAGGTTCATAAGGATCGACGCGATCGAAATCGTTATCGATCTGAATGCAAGTAGCAGCAGGATGAAGCTAAGGCTGAGCACTGATGCAAACACAATTGGCAGGTATTCATCGGTGATTTTTACTGAGTCGACAATCTCGGCCGGACCACCGCCGACCAAGACTTCATAGGAATCCTCATCAATTCCGTCAAATGCGTCGTCTACTAATTTCGAACGCAGGTCACGAATAGTGGTCAGGGCTTTTTGACCCTGGGGGTCGCCAGGTATTTGCGACCGCAGTGTGGCAAGTCCCACACTTGGTTCAATTCGCACTTCAGGCGGTTGCAGCCCGTTCTCGGGAGTCATTGACTGCTCGAGTAGCGTGATCGCACCCGCGAGTTTATCGCCCACGTCTCCGTCGATAACAACTACGGCTCGCGCATCAGACCCGAAGCCGAACTTATCGTTTAGCGTTTGGAATCCCTTCTTCGCAGGCAGTTCATCGGGTAGAACGGAAATACCACTGGTTCCCTTTTCGAGGTCCAGATAGAAGTACGCCAGAATCAGCAGCACGGCAGAAGCCGCAATCAGGCTCATCCACGGGCGACGCATCACATTGACTGTGATCATGTTCCACATGGAGGATTGGGCTTCGGGATCGGATCGCTTGACGACTCCGATTCCAAGCTTGGTGAGCAGACCAGATTTTCTGAGATACGTGCCGATAATCCCAAGAATCAGGAAGAAGAACAGCGCCGAGAACACGTAGTACATGATGCCCCGGCTGGCGAATCCAGAAGATCGATTTGAAAATGCGAACCACGCCAATATGTACATGACGATTGCAGAAACAATAATCACGTCTTTACCAAATCCAACGGTCACCGTGAGGATCACAATTCCAATCAGGAACATGCCGGCGGTAATGGGCAGCGGCGCTTTGATGGCGTGAACCTTGTCGCCCAGTAGGCCGATGATCGCCGGGAGCAAGGTAACTCCAACGATGACTGCTACGAATACAACAAGAATTGCTCCGATTCCGAACGCCTTGAAGGTACGTTCGGGGATGATCAACATCCCCAGCATGGCCAACACGACGGTGAGTCCGCTGAAGACCACCGCACGCCCGGCTGTGCCACCTGCCGCTTCGATGGCAGCGTGCTTGTCTAATCCTCGATCTCGCTCTTCTTTGTAGCGGGAGAGGATGAACAACGAGTAGTCGATACCAACTGCCAGACCCATCATCGAAAGAATGTTCGGCACGAACTCGTTGAGTTCCATGAACTGGCCCACGATGGCTGTTAGTCCGATAGCGGTGAAGATGGCGGCGATGGCGAGAATAATCGGGACAAATGCGGCGACTACAGCTCCGAATACCAGTGCCAGAATGACGATTGCAATTGCCACACCGATTGTTTCGCCGGTGATCAGGTCGCTCTCTGCCAGTTCACTGAACACATGGTTGATACTGGCGTTACCGACCATGTAGGCTTCGAACTGTCCGTCGGTGAATTCATCGGTAACGTGGAGCAGTGTTTCGATATGGGAGTCTGACTCTTCGAGGATATCAATCGTGGTCAGGAGGGTCGTGCCATCTTCCGAAACCATGCCTTCATAGTCGCTGAAGTGCCCGACCATTATTTCTACACCGGCGTCGATTTGTGCAGCTTCTAAGGCTTCACCAAACTCGGTAATACGCTGGTCGAACGCGGCGTCACCGGGGTTCAGGCCATCGGCCAGTATCACAACAAATTCACCCGAAGTTGCGGGGCCTGTGTCTTCTTCGGTCTGCTCGTTGGTGCCATCAAGTTCGCCGAATCGTTCGTCGATGAGCATCTGGGCACGTTCATATTCGAGAACCTGCGTTGGTCCCTGCTCTCCTTCAAGGGCGCTTTCCAGCATTGTGCTGGCGAGCATGGCTGCCACAAACAGAACCAACATCCATCCGATTACGATCAACCACGGACGTCGACCGCTAACGCTCATAATCCCCTCTACGCCTGAAATCGGCTCATAATCGGCTGGCCGTGCGGAACCCTTGATACCTCTGTACAAGATGCCAGGTATTTGTTCGGCCCGCCTTGGAGAAATTCTCATTTTTGTTCCCGATGAATGCAAATTGCGGTGCAATAAGTACGAACGCTACGTGACAAATTCAGCAAATCACTTTGAACGTTTCACTGCTCGTTGTCGAGTTTTTAGGCAGAAGTAAGGTGTGTAGTCGGGTAAACCTCGGTTAGCGTTTGGTTCGACAGCGTTGAATTTTACGATTAAAAAGGCAACTGAAATTCCCGTACGGTGGTATTTTTCAGGAGATACTGAACACCACTTGTTGCAGAATCCGGTAGCAACGCCGTTCCATAGAGGTCGCACCCAACGGTATAGTTTCTGCTCGTGACAGAAAACCCTCGCTCCCAAGCGAACCCACTACCCCGCGTTGCCCGCACACCGTTTTATTACGGGTGGGTCGTACTTGTTGTCGCCGCACTGGCAAGTTTCGTTTCGGGTCCTGGCCAAACTTTTACTTTTTCGGTTTTTCAAGACTCTTTTATTGAAGATCTGAATCTGTCATCGACTGCCATTTCAACGCTGTACCTGTTCGGTTCATTGACCGCGGCCGGGATGATCATATTCATCGGTCGTAGCCTCGATAAATACGGGCCTCGTAGGATGGTGGTCTTCTCGGTCATCTGTTTGGGACTGGGCGCCCTATGGCTCTCACGAGTGAACTCCAGCTGGCAGCTATTTATTGGTTTTGCGATTATGCGCACAATGGGTCAGGGCGCACTCAGCCTGATTCCTGCGACTGTTGTTTCCGTTTGGTTTATTAGGAAACGCCCCATAGCACTCGCGTTAATGGCCCTTGGCGGTGCGATCGCTGGTGGTATTTATCCGTTTTACGGAGCGACGCTGATCGAAGCGGTTGGATGGCGGTCGGCATGGGTTGCAATAGCGATAACCGGCTGGGTACTGCTGATCGTACCGGCAATCGTGTTCATACGAACCAGTCCCGAATCAATCGGATTGCTCCCCGATGGCGATTCGCCAGAAACATCGAAAAAATCGACCAGCAAAACCAGTAGGGATGAATCTCCGGAGCTTTCCTGGACCTCAAAGCAAGCTGCGCGGTCACGGGTGCTGTGGTTACTCATATTCGCTGGATCGGCGCAGTCTCTGGTAGGCACTGGCGTAGCGTTTCAGCAGGTGTCGATACTGACATCGAAAGATCTCACTATCGGTGCTGCGGCAGGAGTTTTTGGGATCATGGCGCCCGCCGCCATTGCGGGTCAGTTTTTGGGCGGTTATCTGGCCAGCCGGATCCCGGTTCGATATCTGATAGCCGGTGGTCAGGCAGGGTTGGTTGTTGCAATGATCATGCTGTTGGGTACAAATGAGCTGTGGCAGGCGTATGCGTATGGCGTGGTGCTTGGCACTATTCAGGGATTCTTGATGAACATGAATCAGGTTGTATGGCCGACGTATTTTGGTCGCAAGCATCTGGGCAGCATTCGGGGAGTAGCGAACTTCGGAACGATGACAGCGGCGGCGATTGGTCCACTACCGCTTGCGCTTTCGGTGGATATGACAGGTTCTTACACCATCGGCTTGATCGCCTACATGATGCTTCCACCACTGTGCGGAGTGGCTGCACTTCTCGCTGGCAAACCGGGTAGGCCCCCGTCGAGAGTCAGGCTTCGAACAAGCTAGATTTCACGATATTCGGTGACGGCCGATCTACGATTCGTCCAACTGCGTAACGAGAATAAGATTGCCTTCGCCAGTTCCAATCAGCTTCGAATAGTGACCTTTGCCGGTTACGTCTTCGGCGAGTATCAAGTCACCTGGGCCAAACAATCGCTTTTCACCATCTGAAGCTTCGACTTCGTAATCACCTTTTAGGAACGCCAGAAACTGATGCGCAGGAACGGGGTGCCATTTCGCATCCCAATTCGGAGGCGCAGAAAAGAACAATGCGGTTTTCTCTCGTCGGTGACAGCCTGTGAATGTAATCGGGGCTGGCGGAGCAAAGTCGGTTGGGATCATCTCACCCGAAACGTCTTCGAAGTGAAATTCTCCATTTTCATCGGCATATAAACGCACGTACGAATAATTTGGCATCGGCGAACTATATTTTTCACGTTTTCGATAGTCCAACTCGTCGCGTGCTGCTGTAAAGTGCGCCGAAGTTTCACAAAAAAATCAACGTTGACGCTCGACTGAAAGCTGTTTGATCTCATGACCGAAATGACTGGCGCTAAATTTCTTGCCGAAACCATGCACGGGTACGGCGTTTCGCACTTCTTCTTCATGCCCGTAATCGTCGATGATGCAATGGTGCACATGGAAGAGCTTGGCATCGCCCGGATCATGGCGCATAGCGAAAAGCCGGCTGCTTATATGGCCGATGGATACGCGAGGGTGAGCGGCTCGATCGCCTTCTGTGGATCGCAGTCGGTTGGTGCAACGAACCTCGCGGCAGGACTACAGGACGCCTATCTCGCCAGTTCACCGGTCATAGCGCTGACGGGTCGACTAACTCAGGAGCAGCAGGATCGCCACGCCTATCAGGAGGTCGATCACGGCAGCCCGTTCAGCGCTAACACCAAGTACAGCGCCCGGGTCGATTCAACCGAGCAGCTTCCGATGTATCTGCGGCAGGCTATTCGTGAAGCAACCACCGGCACTCCGGGTCCGGTTCACCTCGATCTGGCTGGTATTGCAGGCGGAGAAATCAGCAAGAAAAGTGCCGACATGGAGGTGGTTATCGAAGGCCAGTTCGCAAGTCTGCCTCCGTTCCGACCCGAACCCGATTCCGACTCCGTGAACGCAGCCCTAAGTGCGCTTGCAAGGGCATCGAAGCCGGTGATCATCGCTGGTGGTGGAGTGAAGACTTCAGGCGCTGGTAAGCAGCTGATCGAATTGGCTGAACGGCTGAACATTCCGGTCGCCACAGCGCTCAATGCCAAAGAAATGTTCCCGTCAGACCACCCGTTGGCTGTTGGTGTTCCAGGCTCATATTCACGGGCATGTGCGAACCAGACGGTCGCTGAGGCCGATCTTGTCTTCTTCATCGGGAGTCACACCGGCGGTCAGGTGACCAACGATTGGAAGCTGCCGCGCGCCGGCACTCGTGTCGTCCAAATGGATATCAATGCTTCAGAACTGGGGCGTTCTTTCCCGATAGAAGTTGGGCTTCAGTCTGACGTTCGAGCGGGTCTGCAGAAGATGCTCGATGCCAGTGGTGAGGTTGGAGTAGCAAGCGATGAGGCTGGCCGGTCATCGTGGATTTCGCATGTGCAGCAGTTGGTTAGCGATTGGAAGGCCGCCGTTGAGGATCTCTGGAACTCTGACGATTCGCCGATGCGCACCGAACGACTTTCAAAGGAACTAACAAATCACCTGCCGAGCGACGCCATTCTTGTCGCCGATACCGGTCACTCGGGGATCTGGACCGGCACGATGATCGATCTCACAAGCCCGGATCAGTCGTACATCCGGTGTGCAGGTTCGTTGGGCTGGGCGTTCCCGGCAGCTTTTGGAGCTAAGGCAGCTGCGCCAGATCGCCCAGTGATTACTTTCGCTGGTGACGGCGCTCTCTGGTACCACTTCATGGAGATGGACACCGGCGTGCGCTACGGCCTGAACACTGTGACCGTTGTGAACAACAATGCGTCGCTGAACCAGGAGCGTGGTCTCAACGAACGCAATTACGGCGGTCCCCTGCCCGGTTCAGATGAACTGTGGAAGTTGACCAAAGCCGACTTCGCAGCGATGGCTGAACAGATGGGAGGATTCGGAATCAGGGTCGATAAGCCTGCTGATTTCGAGGGCGCACTTGACCAAGCCCTTAACGCTGGCAAGCCCGCGGTGATCGATGTGACAACCAACATCGACAGCATCGCTCCGGCAGCATGGAACTAGTCAGGCAGGCAGCTAGCTAGCTAGCTGCTTTTTCTATTGCGAATTGCGGCATTGTGCCGTTATTTTCCGCCAACAATCATCTTAATTTACGGAGAAACAAATGCTCGCAGCCGGGACCGCTAGAGTCGATATAACGCCGCCGATTGGAATAGCCCACGCCGGGTGGGGTGCGCAGTCGCACGAGGGTGCCGAGGGGGTCGACATGCCGCTCACGATCACTGCACTAGTGATCGAAACCGATGGAAACACGAACCCTGCTGATCGCATCGCAATTCTCGATATCGACACCTGCATGCTGGTCGAGGCGTACGACGTGGCGATTCGTGACGCGGTAAACGCGGCTACCGGGATTCCGCCGGTGAACCAGCGAGTGTCGTACACCCACACTCACTCCGGTCCGATCGAAGGGCTTTCGTGGATTGTTCAGGGATCTGAGATGGTCGAGCCGTGGTTCTATTCGATGGCTCCCGCTTCGGCAAAAGCGGTTGAAGAGGCGATAACGAAGATTGTTCCGGTGCGATCCGATTCCGGTACCGGCCACTGCGAGATAAATATCAACAGACGGCCGGTGAGCCACAATGGCAATGTGTTTACAGGTCGTAATCCCGGCGGGTTTGTCGATCATGAAGTGCTGGTCACAGCCCTCGATGATCTTGATGGCAATCCGGTTGCAACGTTGGTCAACTACGCCTGTCACCCGACGATCATGGGTCCGGAGAACAAGCTGATAACACCCGACTATCCCGGCCCAGTGCGGGAGACGGTCGAGAACATTGTTGGCGGCACGTGTTTGTTCCTGCAGGGTGCGGCGGGCAATCAGGGTCCAGTAGATGGGTTTACTGGCGACACTTCGGTTTACCGGCGTCTTGGCAAGCAGCTTGGAATCGAGGCAGCGCGGGTGCGACTGAGTATCGACCCAGTGCCAAGAGAAGAAAAATTAGAAGAGATTCTGGCTTCCGGTGCTGATCTCGGGATGTATTCGTTCAAGCAGGTTGGCGAATCGGACGACACCCTTGGGCTGATCGAATCGGCCTCATCGTTGCCGATTAAGGAGATGCCGCCTGAGTCCGAGGTGCAGGAAAAGTTTGATCGCATCAGCGCCAATCTTCAGAGTGTGCGTGATAGCGGTGGATCGGTCGAGGAGATCAAGCAAGCGGCGTTCCCGGCCAAGCGTGAAACGCTTCTGCTTCGCCATACACAGACGTTTGGTCAGGGCGGAAACAAGCGAGATATTCCGATTCAGGTGATACGAATCGGCAACACCGCGCTGGTGGCGATTCCGGTCGAACCGTTCGCCGAAATTGGCACTGCCATAAAAGAGCGGTCGCCCGCCGATTGGACGTTATTTTCAGGTTACGCGAACGGCTACTACGGCTACCTGCCCATGGCGTACGCCTACCCCGAGGGTGGATACGAGGTTGGACCGACTGCTCCATTTGAAGCGGGGGCAGCGGAGCAGATGATCGAGGACTGCCTCGAAGCGATTCACAAGTTGTGGGACTAGTTACGGAGACTCAATATGACTGATACACCAAATGGCCCAAAGATCGGAATTTCCGTCAGCAACTTCGGTGATTCGACGTTGCGACGAGTTCGCCAACTCGGCATCACGAACGTTCATTCGAGCGGTGGTGCTGGCAGTTCGGACTCGAACTTCGGTAGAGAGAATCAGTTGCCGTGGACAGACGAGGGTCTGGGAGCCGATGTGAAGGCGTTGGCTGCTCACGGGATCAAGCTTGGAATCAAGATGATCACCGGCTTTCCGAACGCTATCTACGGTCGACCCGGTCGTGACGAAGAAATCGAAAAGGTGATCGAATCGGTGCGGGTTGCAGGTCGGCTTGGCATACCGGTGGTCGAATACAACTGGTACGCCCATCGGATTATCGAGGGCTACTACTGGGTCGAGGGTCGTGGGGGATCTGAGTACCACGAATTCGACTATCAGAAGATCAAGGATCTGCCACCGTTGCCAGAAGAAGGTGCTCATACCGCCGATGCCATGTGGGACAACATCACATACTTCCTGAAGGCCGTTATTCCCGCTGCGGAGGAAGCTGGGGTGCGGATGGCGCTTCACCCGAACGATCCGCCTGCGCCGATCAGCCGTGGGTCTGAGCAGATCATGGGCAGCATCGACGGCTGGAAGAAGCTGGTCAGTATCGTCGACAGCACTGCGAACGGCATTACGTTCGACTGCGGTGTGACCCGCGAAATGGGCGGCGATCCGGTCGAGACGGCTCGTTATTTTGGCGATCTCGACCGGATAAATCATGTCCACTGGCGCAACGTCATCACCGATATTCCGAACGAGAAATACACCGAGGTGTTCTTGGACGAGGGTCAAGTCGACATGCTTGCTGTGATGAGGGAGCTTGTACGGCAGGGTTACCCGAGGATCGTGTATCCGGAGCACCCGCCGAGAATGGATCACGACAAAGAGTTTGCTCACGACGGGTTCGGAGCCGGTTACACCGGGTTCGCCTACACCGTTGGGTACGCGAGGGCGGCGTTGCAGGCGGCATTGGCCAGCAGTTAGCCGTTTGTGGCCGGATTCTTCTAACGGTAGTGCGGTAGTATCCGGTCAGCACCAATCAGTCACTTTAGGCAGTTCAAATAGAGAACAACATGTACAACCTGAACCACATTCACCTGAAATCAAATGACCCGATGAAAGCTGCGACCTGGTGGGTCGATAACTTCGGGTTCGAGATTGTTGACGATTCGACTCGGGACACTGGAGATCGCTTCGTTAAGTGTCGCTCGTCGAATGGCGTACCGGTGAATATTTCGGGACCGCTTGATGGCCAGACACTGGTCGAAAGTGACTCGGGGCCGAATCTTGGCCTTGAGCATTTCGGGTTCGATGTTGAAGATATAGATGCCGAGATAACTCGACTGGCAGCGGTGGGAGCGCCACTGGTGGACGGTCCGAACGCGTTGCCCGATGGCACACGGTTTTGCTGGGTGAGTGCACCGGATAACGTGCGGGTAGAGCTGATTCAGTGGCCGAGTTAGTTTTGGGCGATTAGTGAGGAAGACATCGCAGCGCATCCCCGCACCAGACCCCTCGGTTCCGATGACTCCACTCGGGAAATGAAATGACGGCTGATGCTGACGAAATTAACTGTTGTCTGTATCTGCGCCCAGGTTTTCGCCGCGGAGTCTGCTTGCTCGGATGTCGTGCTTACCGGGATAGCGGATCGGCAGGTGGCCGTCTTCGATCATCAGATCGAGAGGGTTCACCATCGTCTTCATTGGCATTTCAACCTGAACGTGCAGTCGCGCCGATTCGTAAACAGCGTGCACCATTTCCAGCGCTTTGTACCCGTTCAAGCCATTGCCCCGATGGTAGTCGGAGCGTCCAGACGCCCAGTCGGCAAGTTCCCGAGCCTGACCTGCACCACCCTCGACCCACTCGAAGCGATCGGCCCCGTACTTGAAAAATTCTCCGTCGGGCTTGTGCTGAGCCCAGCCACCAGACTTAGCGTTCATCAGAAATAGGTCGTCGGTCGTCATCTCGATCATGCCCTCTGATCCGTAGATGCGAGCGCCCTGCCAGCGAACCGGCGTGAGGTCGGAAACAATCATCGCTTGAGCATCGTTTTCGAACCCGAACACGGCAAGCGCCTTGTCTTCGATCTGGGTCGAGCGTTCCCAGTGATCGGTTTCACGTTCGACATTGCCCATCACCCATGTGCACTCAACATCACCAAGCAGGTATCGGAACATGTCGGTCTGGTGCGAAGCGTAGTTCGGCAGACCATCGCCGGCGACACTGGTGATGAGTCGCACATCGCCGATTTCGCCGTCTTCTATCATCTGCTTTGCCAGTGTGTAGGCGGGCAGGAATCGTCGTTGATGCCCGATGACCAGCTTCACGTTGTTGCGTTCGCAGACCATCAGCATGTCGGCAGCTGCGCTCAGGCTGTCGGCCATCGGCTTCTCACACAGGATGGCTTTCACGCCACCCGCTGCTGCTGCTGCGACGGTCATGGGAGCATGACCGCTGTGCCAGACGCCGATCGAAACGATGTCGGGTTTGGCGGTTTCAAGCATCACTCGAAAATCGGTGAAGTGTTCGGCGTTGTAGTCGTCGTACTCAGCAAAAGCCTCGTCGTACTCGGTCATCACCTGCGGGCTCAAATCGGCGAGGGCAACGATTT
This sequence comes from Dehalococcoidia bacterium, assembly GCA_012959765.1. Classification (GTDB taxonomy): domain Bacteria; phylum Chloroflexota; class Dehalococcoidia; order Lucifugimonadales; family Lucifugimonadaceae; genus Lucifugimonas. The sequence goes on from DUCO01000040.1 coordinate 188,642, forward strand.
CGTACTGGCCACTGTTCAGATAGCCCCGGGAATGGTTCTGGGTCATACCGCCGCTGCCGATCACACCAACGCGAAGTTTGTCTGCCAATTTGTCAGCTCCTTAAAAAGGCAATCCGGATAAATCATGCGGAGTTTACAGGGTACGAACAGCAGCCATCGTCAACTATTGCTTCACACCAGTCGGGTTACACGGCGCGGCGCTCTGGCTTATGCGTTTGCTGGCAGCGTGGTTCCGCCCGAAGAATCGGTTGAGTTTTCCTCGATGCCGAACATTGTTGTGAGTGCCACCTGATCTTCAGGGAACGAAAGTACTTCTGCATCGAACGCTATCAGCTCGGATTGATCGTCCTAAGGCCCTGCGTGGTACGGATTATCAAGTCCTTCGACCACTCATTTTCCGGCGATTTGCCCCCGGCGGCTTCAGTTTCAGGCAGTAGCGCCACGAAGCCAAACACGTCGGTGCCCGAGCGATTCCGTCCGATAATCTCAGTACTTTTCGCAAAATGTCGGCGGTGAATATTTCGATATCGGAAATATGTCCCGAGGTAAGCGCTGCTGTATTTCCTTCAAACTTTGGCGTGACGAACATCACAGAAAATTGCCTGTCATACCGGGTCGACCGAGAGAGTTCTCGCCTCACCTGTTTCGATATTTCCGCGTATGTGTCGAGGCCGGTCATCCAGTCGCGTCCTGCCAGCGACTCGAACGATTCCTGCATCTTGTTTATCGACTCTTGCTGGAAGCTGTTCGCTGCAGCGTACTGGTTACGGGTGCCAAGTGAATAGGAAGCGGCGATTACGAGAATTCCCAGGGCAATTCCCATCAACGAAAGCGTCCAAACCGGGCCACCAACGTCTCCAGAGCTTGCCGAAAAAGTGATCGCCGATATCCCCGAGATAATCGCAGTTTGTGGCCGACCTCGCTTCGGCTGCGGTTCGAGACACCGACTCAGTGGCACGCCGACCGGGTGAATACTCAATGGCAATATTGCTTCCACAGTCGGATACCGAGGGTGGAAATATCGCGCTAAACCGACTCAGCGAACGGCTGGAAATAGAAAAACTCGATGTGGCGGGCAGTGATCCGGTGCAGGTTCAGTTCCGCCAAAATGCAGTTTCATTCCCGGCCGATAGCAATACAGCGCAAGAGTTGCTGGACGCGCTCGAAAACGCAAGTTAGCCAGATGCCGTAGCCGGTGACAACCGTTCTTCGAACTGCTGTATTTGCTCGATGAACCCCATCGTGTCTCGCACGTCTTCGGGGTAGTTGATTGCCATTACAGATACCGGCAATTCGGTTTGCCCACGGATTCCGATCGACAGTTCCGACTCTGCTAAAGAGTTTCGAATTCTTCCTACGGCGATATCTGCTTCTGGTCCATCGGTTTCTGGGAGCAGTGCGATAGTGACGGCTGGCATGACCGAATTGCTGATGACATCGATTGTTCGCAACTGAGTGACTACTATTTCTTGAGCAAACAAACGCACTGTGTTGAGTTCGGAGTCTGTCGATGCTTCGACACCATTTGCCGCCAGCGCCACGAGATCGGGGGCGATCACGAGGTCAAGCCAATTTTCAACGGCCAGACCCTGCAGGCTTGCCCACGAAGCACCAGATCCGCCGGCTCCCCTGGTCGTTTCGGGTCGACCGATTCCTGATCTCAGCCCGATTACTACGAACAAGACAAGTGCCGCCATCATCATGATCATGGCCCCGAATGGACCCAGCTGATCGCTTCCGAAACCAAGCACCATCAGCACCGCCATCACGCCGAAAACTAGGACGATATATGAAATGTTTTCACTGCCAAAAGATATCCCGTAAGCGCCGTATGTTCTGGCTGGTGTCGCCAGAATTCCAAATCGAGTCAATCGAGCGACATCGCTAGATTCATTCTGACCACACGATAATGAAATCCCGCCAAGAGAACCAGTGGTGGCATGCGAGAATGCATGCCACCTTAGCCTGAAGCCCCCGGCATTCTCACGACCGAGCCGTCAATGAATATTGCTGGAACCTTGATATCGAGCGACCGCTCGTAGAGCTTGGTGGGTACCGATATGTCGCCTACGGGTCACCAACGAGAGGGCTGGCTGCCGGACTACTCAGGCCGGTTTTTGGGAGCGCTATTGTGACCGTGGCATTCGCACGAATGGCGGGTTCGTAAATTTCGCCAGAAGTGGAATCGATACCGCTCGGGATGTCATTCGAAACGACCGGTGTGGCCGATTCGTTGATTTGGGTGATGAGAGATGCCGCAGGCTCACGGGGAATGCCACTTAGCGAGTAGCCAAATATGCCGTCGGCGATCACATCGGCGATCTCAATATCTTTCGCTGAATGCGATTCAACAGGTATACCTATGGATCGGGTTATTCGAAGCTGGTGACGCACGGCGTCTGTGATTTTCGACTCATCTGTCGTAACGAGCAGTACTGTCACGTCGCAGCCACGGTTGTGAAGATGTCGAGCCGCGACTATCGCTCCACCGCCGTTGCCGCCGGGTCCTGCTGCCACAAGTACTCGCTTGCCAGCAGGGTTGCCGGGCAGAGTTGTTTGGGCGACTACTTGGGCGAGGTTTCGACCGGCGTTCTCCATCATCTGAAGCAGCGAAATGCCGAAGTCTTCGATCATGGCGCGATCGACTTCACGCATTTGATCGGTGGAGATGTACGGAATGCCCGGAGGGGCAGTTGAGAATGAGTCGGTCGTAGGCAGATTTTGTCAGACGTCGGCTGAATGTCCACGTAAATCGGAGGATTTATCTGTTCAAACATTCGTGATGATCTTTGGCAACGCATCTGATAGGTTGCTTCTCGTAATTAGTGATTCAACAATTTCTTCGCCAGTTCAACTTATTTTTGGAGTTCTGGCGTGTATGGAGCGCGAGATGAAACTGCTTTTCTTCAACGATTTTCAACTGGGTGTGATGAAGGGCGACAACGTAGTCGATGTTTCGGATGTTGTTAGCGATATTCCACATCTCGAACCCCAGCAGTTGATCAGCGGGCTGATCGCTAATTTCGACTCGTACAAAGGCAAACTTGAAGCCGCAGTTAGCGCTTCCGATGGCGTGCCCGTTTCAGGGGTGCGAGTTCGCCCACCGCTACCAAAGCCGACGAACGTCGACTGCATGGCCGTGAACTACATGGAAGACGGCACCCGCGACGAACCGGCGCCAATCAACGCGTTCCAGAAGTCGGCATATGCCATTATTGGCCCCGGTGACACTATGGTGCTTCCCGATGAGCCGGCAACCGTGTTTGAGGGCGAAGCTGAGATGGCTCTTGTGATTGGCAAGACTGCCACCAACGTGAAAGCTGCCGATGCCTTCGACTATATTTTTGGCTACACGAACTTCATCGATGGATCGGCTCGTGGGCTTCCGGGTGCCAACGTGTTCCACGCAATGAAGTCACGCGATACGTTCGCACCTATAGGCCCGTACATCGTTACAGCCGATGAAATTTCTAACCCACAGAATCTTCAGATTCAGCTGTGGAACAACGGTGATTTGAAGCAGAACTTCAATACTGATGACATGGGGCACAACATAGCCCGCTGTATCGAGTTCATCACTTCGATTCACACGCTGGAGCCGGGCGACATTCTTGCCACAGGCACGAATCACCGTGGGTTGAACCCGTTCCAGGATGGCGAGGTTATTGAGTTGGAAGTTGAAGGTCTTGGACGTTTGAGCTTCAACGTAAAAGATGATCTCAAGCGAACGTGGGCGAGAGAAACGCATCTTGAGCGCGAAGAAAAAGGTCTGCCCGGATCGCCTGACCAGGACTCTGGCAAGTACTCGTAAATCGAGCCAATTTGCTCTTCGAACGGTGTTGACGCCCTAGAATCACGCTTCAGGTATCGCGCCGATCGATAGGGCGAAGTTGTCCCAGTATGGTTGCTGGTCGATTCGGGCGTCGATTACTGTCGCCTTGTCGGCTGCCATTGCGGTGGCTATGGCCGCGTCGAATTCTTCAGGTGTGTTGGCGATAACTCCGTTGATTCCGGATGCACGGGCGACGGCTGCGAAATCGACCGGGCTGAGGTCGAGGCCGAACTTCGGGAGTCCTCGTGATACCTGCCTCGACTTCATGGTTCCAAGCGCCCTGTCGTTCACGATTACGAGCGGCATTGCGACGTTCATACGCGCGAAAACTTCAAGCTCTCCAAGTCGCATGAGAGTCGAGCCGTCAGCGCCGATGCCGATCATCGGCACGTCGGGGTTTGCCATCTTTGCGCCAAGTGCAGCCGGGATCATCAGTCCCATCGTGCGACCGCCAGACGTCCCAAGGAAACCGCCGTAGCGGTCGAAGTCCCACAGATGCTCAAGCATTCGCACGAACGCGCCCGTTTCAGAAATAACGACACCTTCAGCAGGCAGTGATTCCCGGCAGCTGGCAACGATGTCCTGTATCGCAAATGCAGCTTCAGACGGTCGCTTGAAGTACTTGAGGATGTTTTGCTTGGCGGAGTCGATATCTTCGAGAGAAACGCCCTGCCCGCTCGCACTGCTCAACGCCAACAGTGATTCGCTCAACGATCCGTCTACGCGCACCTCAGGGTATGGTGCGGTGGTTTTGTATTCGGGTCGCGACACCAGCTCGATCACGGGCATGTCGAAATTCCACGGCGCGTGAGTCATGAGCGAATCGCCACCAACCAGAATCGCCAGATCGCAAAGATCCTGGAGTTCGCCTTCCATCGTGTGTGGCTGGTAGTTTCCGGTCATCACTCCGGCAAAGCGGGGGTGCGATTCCGGGAACACTCCACGGGCGTCCATGTTGACCTGCACTGCCCCACCAATTGCTTCCACGAACGCCAACAGTTCGGACTGTGCTTCCGTAGTCACAACGTCAGCACCGACTATTACCATCGGATTTTGTGAACTTGCAATTAATTTTCGAGCCTCATCGAGGGCAGCTGCATCGGGGGAGGTTTCTACATATTTAGCCGGAACAACCGGGAGTTCACCGCAATCCTGATCGTCGAAGTTAGATGGGTAATCGATAACGACAGGCCCTTTGCGGCCGTCTACAGCCAACCCCACAGCGTCACGAAGTGTGTCGTTTGCGGTAGATCGTTCAAGCGTGCTGTACGACTTCGTTACGCCTTTGAACATCGCGCCGTGATCTGTCACCTGTACAAGATCGGTATCGGAATCGGTTTCGCCGGCCTCGAACGCACAGACCACCGGCATCCGCTCGAAGAAAGCGTTCGTCACGCCTCCAACCATGTTCCCTGCCCCAACGCCCTTCACGCCTATTGCCAGCCCCGCTGTGCCCAGTCCAGCGCCATAGTAGGCAGCTGCGATAGCAGCCGACGATTCATGTGCGATGTGAACGAACTCAACACCGGCTTTGCGCCCCGCTTCCATCGCATCCATCGGAAAGCCCGATCCGGGAAGTCCGAATACGTGTTTGAGTCCTCGGTTGGCTGCGTCTTGCATCAGTAAATCGGCGAATTTCATGTGTGGGTGCTCTGGGCTTGGCGCGGCTTGTGGCAGTTGTAAGCGCGAACGAGGGTGAATCGTACCAACTGGCTCGCCAATCCGGTGTAGTATCTCGCTCTCAGAGTCATTTCTGGCTTTGAGTTTGGTTATGGCATTGAAGCCACATCTCCATTTAGGACGGGCGAGCACTCATATGACATCCGAAGCGAGCGATCTTTCCTACATTATTCACCACACCAGGGCGATGCGACGGCTCAAGTCGGATCCTGTTCCCGAAGAGGTGCTGATGCAGTTGATCGACGCGGCGAATCAGGGACCGACCGGAAGTAACAAGCAGAACGCCAGTTGGATTATCGTTCGTGATCCAGAACAGATACAGAAACTCGGCGAGTTAAACCGGATTGCAGTCGATGGGTATATCGACAGTCCGGAATCTTCTGCCCCCGAGCGAAGTGGGATCGTTCGAGCTGTGAAGTGGCAGCGAGATCACTTCAACGAAATACCGGCTTTGATGATTCCTTGCTTGAGTTTAGATTCACCACCTGTCGAGTCATGGCGCGCCGGTGCCGGGGCAGGCGGTTCGATCTGGCCAGCGGTACAGAATCTTCTACTTACCGCACGAGCGCTCGGACTCGGCGCTGCCCTGACGACGATGGGTCTTTCCGACCGTCCCGCCGCCAAGGCTATTCTCGGGCTTCCTGAGTCGGTGGAACCGTTCGCAATCATTCCGGTCGGATATCCAACGGGTAAATTTGGGCCGCTAAGTCGGCAGCCACTGGAAAAAGTGGTTCACTTCGACCGCTGGTAGTTCTGAGAAATTAGTTACTGAACACGAGGTTCAACGCATGGCAACAACGATGAAAGTCACCCGGCTCTACACCGGTGACGATGGGCAGTCGCATTTTGAGGATATTGAGGTCGAGCTTGGCCCGAACCGGGTGGGGCAGATTTCGGAGAGGTTCGATGCAACCGGGCTGATATTCAGGGAGACGAGTGGCGCCTACGACTACGATTTTCACAACGCTCCACGCCGCCAGTACATCGTGAATCTCGATGGCGCGGTTGAGATTACTGTTGGCAGTGGCGAGAAGCGTGTGCTGGAGGCCGGCGAGGTGTTTCTGGCGGAGGACACTACGGGTCAGGGTCACATCAGCAAAGCGGTGAATGGCAAGGTTCGTCACTCGTTGTTCATCACGCTAGATTAGGGTCGCCAGGCGACGTTTTTGGGGGTGAGGAATACGATCCTCTCTCCCGACCGGAGTCATCGGAGTGGAGGGAAATTGAGAGTTTCCTACCAGTGATGACGTTTCCTGTTGCCGGCTAAATCGCCTGTACTCGGCGAATCAAGTCGCTCACTCGCTCGTCGTTTTCGGGGGTTGAATCATCGCTCACGTCTATCGAAACCCTGCTGGCGAATCCCTGTCGGTGCTCGATCTCGCCGGGCAGTGTTTCGTATGTCCCCGCGGTCACGAACTCCTGCACGACTTCCAGCGGAACTGCTCCCGCCATTTCGTCCCATCGATTGGTCACCGACATTTCGTACAGTTTTTGGCCCAACTCCTGCTGACCATGGACTTCGAATACTCCCTTGTACGTTCGAGTGGATCCGTAAAACGCGACCCGCTCACGCGATAAAAGCAGCTTGTCGACCAGTTCTTCTTCAGACTCGGCAAGTGCCATCATGCCGCCAGCAGAAACCTCGATATCTGAGATATCTCGTCCTGCCTGCTCAGCTCCTCGTGCCAGATTCGGCAGAGTTACGTCCCGCACATACTTCTCGGTCGTAAAGGCGTGTGGCAATAGACCATCGGCAACTCGACCGACGACACGGGTCATCGCCGGATTTACAGCTGCTAGAAATATCTTCGGAAATGGAAAGTCGATCGGCCCCGGATTGAACGCCGGTGGGCACAGAGTGAACTGATAATGCGCGCCTTCGAACGGCACGAGTTTGCCGGTCTGGAAAGTCTCCCACACCGCCCGCATTGTCTGCACGTACTCTTCCATGCGTTTTGCGGGTGACACCCACGGACCGGTGCTGAATCGACGTTCGTTGTGGCCTTTTACCTGCGAGCCGAGACCCACCATGATCCGGCCGCGGGTCATCTGCTGCAGTTCCCACGCCATTTGGGCAGTGACGAACGGACTTCGTGGGAAGGCGATCATCACCGACATGCCGATTTCGGCCCGGGTGCTCGCATGGGCGGCGAGCGTCCATCGCATCGTCGCTTCGTGTTTGAGTTCGCCGGTGGTCAGCACGTCGTATCCGAGGCGTTCAAGACGCGCTATCTCGTCGGGGACTGCTTCGAGAAGTCCTTCGCCGTACCTGCCGACTACTTTCAATTGAATTCCTCTTATCTACAGTTTTCGCTGCTCGCGCGACCCCGCCCCAGATCCTGAAAATTAATTCAGGATGACAGCAGACGAGTGGAACGGCGAATCCGTTTCTCGGGACACGGAAATCGGTGACTACTCCGCTGCTTTGATTCGTGCGATCAGTTCAGTGGTGGAAATACCTTCGGTGTAGCCGACCGACTGGTAGATGCCCATTTCGATCGGGATTTTGTACCAGGTGTCCCTGACCTCGGGGGCAACATCGTCGCCATGAATGATCAGATCGATTCCGTGCTTCTCTATCCACTCACGAGTGATTTTGAGCGGTGCGTTTGGAACTACTTCGTCGACGTACCGACAGCCACTTACAGATGCAATCCGTTCTTCCATCGTAAGAATCGGGGTGCGCTTGTAGCTCTCAACTGTTTCGTCTGCATGAACGCCTACGAGCAGGAAATCACCGTGCGTTCTGGCCTGTTTGAGAAAGTTCACATGGCCGTAGTGAAAAAGATCGGCCACCATATCGACGTAGACGCGTGTGATTTCGATCGCTCCTAATCAGGCTGAAAAATTCGAGAAGCCCAAACGTGTTCTAGAGGGCTGTTAGTGCGTTCGCTCTACCCGACGGGTTTTCAACATCGGGTTTGTAGAGATAGTCGACGTTTGGTTCGAGTTCCTCAAGATAGAGGATTTCTTTGTTCCCGCCGAGTTCAACCGCAACAACGTAGCCGGCTTCTTCGGGAAGGCTGAAGTACACGAAGCCGTGTTGGTTCGTTTTAGCGATATCCAGCCCGGTTAGCACGGTAGTTGCGGCAAGAGTTACCTCTGCGCCTTCGACCGTATCGCCATTTACATCGACAACTTTCAAGCTTCCGGTGTGAGTTTCGGTATCTCGACTATCCGACAATCGTAATATCTCGCTGGTTTCGCCCGATGTCGCGCCCTCTTCCATCAGGTCAAGCACTTCCTGTTCGAATCCGCCTGCCTCCTTTGGGGTCATCCAGTCGGGGCCGTACTTGAGCCTGAAGTACTCTTCGGGAGGGTTCGGCACCATGAACTGCGTGCCAAGAAAATCGATTCCTTTCAGATTTTCGTGAAGGCTGACCGGAATTTTGACGACTGGCCATTGGTAGATGCTATCGCCGATGATGTGGTAGCAGGTCCAGTCCATCTGGATGCCTGATTTTTTCAGGTCAACACTCATGTGCAGGTCGCTGTCGATTATTTCGGCGTTGTACCCGTGTTTCCGGAATTCCGCCGCCGCCTCATGCACTTTTTCAACGGTTAATCCGTGCAGCCCTATTACCGATCCCAGATCAAGGTCATCGTCCCACGGAATGAAGGCTTGATCTCGTACAGCGCCCAAACATGTACCATGTCTTAGGAAGAAGGCTAATCCGAGTTGATCAAGAATCTGCTTCGCTTCCTTTAAAAGCGCTTCAGCAGTCGTCATGTCCATAGGTTGAAAAACTGTTGTGCTCATGAGTTCAGATCAGCTCCAGAGTGGCTCTCTCGCCAAGACGTGTTGCGTCAGCGAGACTGCTTTGTAGTTCGAATGGCGGTTACAGAAAACACTGCTAGTTCGAACTGGCTTGGTACAGGGTGTAGGCCGTTCACACTCGCAGTTGGGTCATTTGTCGAGGACGAATGACCTAATCATACAGAGGTCGAGATTATTTTCGTTGAAAAGCGACAATATCAGCGAATTGATGCGTGTGCATTTAATCGTCAAAACCGCTGTGTTCAGTCTTCTGGGTGCTGTACGAAGAAATTCGCACTGGCAGGCAATAGTTACGGAACACGGGCGATATGTCTGTCTGATTTGGCGCCTATTACTAGAGAATTGAGTGGGAATGTTAACTGAACGAAGCCTAATAAGAATTACATCAACTGAACAAGACATGCTAGACAAGCTTCAAGTTCTCAGTGCCAAATCAGGTTCGCACTCGCCAAGTTTAGGCACGATGCAGCAGGCGATTCCTGAAATCAACATCGAAATCGATGCCTGCTACCTGTCGAACCCACTCGCAACCGATCTGTTCTGGACACATTTCAACGCAGACGTGCTTGCCGATCCACAACTGTTCAAGCGCATGCTCGAGGCGTATCCGTCTCAGAACAGGGCCATTGCCGAGCGCCTTTCAGAAGCAATCGATATCGAGCCGAATCGCATATTCATCGCCAATGGTGCTACCGAAGCGATTCAGGCGATAATCCACAACTTCTCATATCACCTCCACATCAGCACACCCACTTTCTCGCCCTACTACGAGTTCGCCGGGGCAGACCGACAGGTGACCACGTTCCAACTCGATGCCGACGACAATTTCAGGGTCGATCCTGAAGAATATGTGCAGTCGGTGCTCAGGAGCGGTGCGGACACCGCGGTGCTGATATCGCCAAACAACCCAGACGGCTATCTCATTCCCGACAACGACCTTGAGTGGATACTTTCGAAGCTGAGCGGACTACGAACAATAATCGTCGACGAAAGCTTCGTTCACTTTGCCGCACGGCCAACACTCAACGGTGAACTGCCAACGTTGACCGGTATTACTGAGCGATTCGAAAATGTGACGGTCGTGAAAAGCATGTCGAAAGATTTTGGCATCGCTGGAATACGCGCTGGCTACGCAATCATGCGGCCGGAGCGTGTGACTCAGCTTCTTGAATCGGGCTATCTGTGGAACACGAGTGGTATCGCCGAATACTTCTTCTCGCTTTTTGGTCGTCCTGATTTCCTGGTCGAGTACCGAACAGAATTGACGAAGTACAAGAACTACATCGATAGATTCACTGCTGCTAGTGCGAAGTTCGACTTTGTACGAGCGTTCGACACAAGTGCTAACTTCCAATTGATGCAGATGCCGAACGATGTTTCTGCTGAAGTTGTCACGGCATTGCTGCTACTTCGACATGGCGTGTATGTTCGAAGCTGTGGCGACAAGATTGGCCTGAACGGTGAGTTCTTGCGGGTAGCCATTCGAACTGAATCAGAGAACGAAAAGATTCTCAGCGCGGTAAGCGAAATACTGAGCTAACTGAAGCCCGAAAAGTTAAACAACATGGCCGAACCGGAGTAATTCCGATTCGGCCATGTAGTTGTTTCTAATTGAAGTGGTTTAGCGATTAGCCGCCATTGCCGAAAGCTTCCATGGCCTTCTCCAGAGCCACTCCGGTTAGTCCATCAGGAACGCCCGAGCTGAAGTCAAAGTCGTCTGGGTTACCCAGCGAATTGTCCCAGCCCATGGCTGCGAGTTCTTCCGGACTCGGTGGGTCACCGAGCAACTGTTCGGTCAGATCCTCGAAGGAACCCACGCCACCAAGTCGGAGACCATCCTCACCAAGGAACTCTTTCCTGACTTCGATGTCGAAGTCGCTGAATTCAGGAACCTTGTCACCAATGCCGCTGAGTGCCACTTTTTCGAGATGCTGAACTTGTTCTAGATCGAAGGAGGCCAGTGCATCAAGACCCATCTGAGTCATGTGGTCGCGGCCAAAGCCTTCCATTGCGTTGGGATCAAAGAACTCAACCTGCGCCGGATCGAAACCAGCCATTGCTTCAGGGTCGAAGTTGCCGAATTTGTCAGCATCGAATCCAGCCATCGCAGCTGGGTCGAAGTGCTCGATCTGGCTCGCATCGAATCCGAACATTGCTGCAGGATCGAAGTTAGCGAATT
>DUCO01000040.1:200219-200559 GCA_012959765.1 Dehalococcoidia bacterium
GCCGGGTCGAAGTTGGAGAACTGCTCGTGGTCGAATCCAGCCATCGCCATCGGGTCGAAATGACCTACCTGGTCAGGGCTGAAACCGGCCATTGCCATCGGATCAAAGTTGGCGAACTTTTCAGCATCGAACCCGCCCATTGCCATTGGATCGAAGTTTCCAACGCGCTCGGCGTCAAAAACGTTCATCAATGATGGGTCGAAGTTAGCGAAGTGATCTTTACCGAAGCCACCAAAGGTCGTCGGGTCGAAGTTGGAGAACTGCTCGTGGTCGAATCCAGCCATCGCCATCGGGTCGAAATGACCTACCTGGTCAGGGCTGAAACCGGCCATTGCCATCG
>DUCO01000041.1:0-941 GCA_012959765.1 Dehalococcoidia bacterium
CCTGTCTCGGACTCGAAGAGACAGCGACGGTCGGTATGTTCCTGTCGACGGATGTTGGGCGTTGGTGCGTCACACTAAAAGAAATGCGACTATGTCCCTAAACCAATGGTTGTCGTCGTTTTCACGTTCTTTGACCCGGCTACAGGCCCGTTCCAGCCGCCATCGGCGGCGTCCGCAGGTGCAGGAAGTCCTCAGGCCGACGGACATGGCGAAGCGCGTGGATGTACTGGAAGACCGCACGCTGCTGGCTGCTTTTTTTGGCGACGCTCCAACCCCTTATCCGGTTACTCTTGCTGAAGGCGGAGCTTGGCATGTGTTTACCGGCAGTGGCAGTTCGTTATACACGAGAAATGATGGTGTCCACACAACGCACGCCAGTTACGAGGGGTACGATGGGAGACAAATGGGGAGCGATCTGACCGCGACCACAGCGGTGAATGTCAGGGGTGCCGCGCTCGGCGCCACTTTCATCATCGAAGCCGGCATCCGTGCAGACGTACATAGGGACCCCATTGTAGGGCGTTACGATCCGGATGCAGGTTGGCTGGTAAGTGCTTGGGTCGATTGGAACCAAGATGGTGACTGGGATGATGCCGGTGAACAGATTGCTGCGAGCTCCAACGATATTAATGATCAATTGTTTGTAGAAACGACTGTTCCGACAACTGCGAAGCCTGGCATCACATATGCTCGCTATCGCATCAGCACCCAACAGGATCTGGGGCCCACTGGCTCCGCGCCAGACGGGTACGTCGATGATGTGCAGGTATACATTGCACCCACGGACGCGGTCAATTTCACTCCGAATGCCAACGGCTTTGTCGGCCTCATTCCCGGACTCGTTCCTTTCGGAGACCACGAAAAAGGGGAAGCTTCATTCGCTGGGAATATTTACCGAGATGTAAATCGTGACGGAATCGCCGATGTTACGGGTTTTGGTT
>DUCO01000041.1:981-1848 GCA_012959765.1 Dehalococcoidia bacterium
CAATTCAGAGGGAACGGCGACGAGAAAAACGACAATCGGCGCCATTTCCGGGATCAGGGCCGATTTTCATTTATTCGGCGATATCAATGGCGATGGGCATGTCGAAATCGTTGAGGTGGGCCGAAACAACGTTAACGATTCGACCGTTGCTGTATCATCGTTTGATGCCTCGAACTCAGTTAGTGGCTGGTGGGGAGCGATCGCTGGTGAGCGCAATAATTCTGCAGGGGTGGTCGACTACAACGGCGACGGACGCGATGACTTGCTGATCGGCAGCAATGACACCTGGTTGCCAGGTAACACGAATTACTCGCTTGGAGCTCCTCAGAACCTCGATTCAGTATTCACCGAAATTCCTACTCGCCAGTTCGACTTCTCAGGAGACGGCCAGCTCGACCTTTTGTCGCATCGGGCTCTGTACATACGCACCGCAACCGGTTTCACCAGAGTGGCCTATCCTGCTGCTGCACTTTACGCGGAGTCTTTCAACGTCACTGATATCGATGGTGACAGTAATCCCGAGGTGATTCTCAGTACGGGAAGTCTTCTGAAGATTTACGAGTATCAGTCAGGTTCGTTTCAGGAGAGGTATTCTCGCACCGCCGGGAGGGACTTTCTGATTGGTGATCTGAACGACGATGATCGACCCGAAGTTGCCGTAGAGGATTCTGTGGAAGCAGAAATTACTGTTCTGTATTTCAGCACGAATTTTGCTGCCGAAGCTTTCACTTTTGCAGATCCTGAAGTCGATCTCTCGATTGACCCGCGGTCCAATTGGGGGGGGACAGCAACGCGGGGTGTGGGTGGCGGAAAAACGATCGAAGTCATTCCGGTGAGGACTGTGGCCAAGACGGGGAGTCGGTATTA
>DUCO01000042.1:0-5746 GCA_012959765.1 Dehalococcoidia bacterium
CCTTGTTGTGACGAGCCGATTCGTACATTGCCATCATCACTTCGACGGTGTCGCGGGCGATGCGACCCGAGCCACGGCTTTCCTTGCCGGTTTCGATCCATTCGATGAGTTCTGTTGTCTGTGCTCCGTTGGTGTTGCCGCCAATGGCCTGGTCACCTTCTTTGAGCCCAAGATCGATGCTCTCCCACCCGTCGGTTTCGGCGTTGAACAGCTTCAGCACGGTTTCGGTGACGTGAAGCATTCCTTCTGTGCCACGAATGAAGAATTTACCGGCATCAGAGTTTCGATCCCAGAGATCGGATTGGATGAAGAACTGAAGGCTGCCACCGAAGTGGATGAGACCCATGCAGGCATCTTCGATTGCGGTGTCGCGTTCGAACTTGTTTGTGCGACGTTCGACTGCTCCCATCACCCATTCGGCAACGGGGTCGCCGAGAATGTAGCGTGCGCCGTCGATCGAGTGGGTGCCCCAGTTTGCGAGGCCTTCTTTTACTCGTAGATCGGCACGTAGCGGGATGCCGATTTTGCCGTCTTCGACCAGTTCTTTCGCCTTCTCCCAGCCGGGGGTGAATCGACGCTGGTGAGATATTGCCAGTTTCACGTCGTTGGCTTCACACACGTCGACCATGGCATCGGCGCGGCCCATGCCGATTGCCATCGGCTTTTCGCAGATGATTCCTTTGACCGATGGGCCGGCTGCAACTTCAGCTGTGACGGTGTCGTGGAGCAGGTGCCAAACGCAGACGCTCACAATGTCGGGCTCGGCTTTTTCAAGCATTTCGGCAACTGTTGCGTAGCCCTGCGGGATTCCATATTCGGTCATATACATGTTGCGTGCCGCTTCGAGCGGGTCGACAACGGCGACGACATCGACGTTATCGAGTCGCTCGTAGCCCTGCATGTGCGCTTGACCGATGGATCCACAACCAACAATTGCGGCTTTGTACTGATTCGACATTAACTCGGGGTCCTGTGGGTTATCTAGATAAAAGAATGTGCGAGCGGGAGTTTACGCCTGTCCGGTGGATGGTGTTAGGTTTCCGTTGGGTCTGGGCGTCTGTAGATAATCCTTTCTCCCAGCGGGAGAAGCGGCTTCGTTGAGTGAGTGTTCGATTGCCGATCGTCGAAGCTTCATCAGGTAAGAGTTTCGATGAGCGATTGCTGGACAGATGCTTTCCCCTCACCCCAACCCTCTCCGAAAGGAGAGGGGGCGAAAGTGCGCAACTGGTTCGTTACAGCGGCGACCAAGTCCGCCTCGGACGCCCGGAGCTAAACGCCAAAAAAGCCCGGCAGGCTGTCGGTGGTGCCGAGTACGAACATGGAGCCAACTACAAGACTGAAAATGGCGATCACAATGCCGAGTGCGGTGTGGAGCCTGTGGTGTCGGTCGGAGCCGAGCAGGCCCGCGGTCGCTACTATCGTGATCAACGTGTTCGAAACGACAAGACCGACTACAAACGCGATGAGCAGGAAGCTGCCGGTGAGCGCTGATGTGGCGCCGGCTGCAGCTGCGAGAAGTAGCGCCTGGCTTCCAGTTTCGGCTCCGATGCCGTGGATCACTCCTATGGAAACGGATGCGCCTGAGCCGTACTGCCTGCGAGCACCCTGGATGCCCTTTTGTTCGAGTAGCACCGATTTCCGAGTGAGTTTGCGATATCCGGTTCTCGCGATGTCGTACACGAGCATCCAACGGCTGCGCAGTACAAGTTTTCCCTGATTTCGTGCCATCGACCAGATTAGCCATGCGCCGAGCAGTAGCAAAGTGACTCCGACGACCGATTGCATGTAGCCATCGACCCAATCGGGAAGCATTGTGCCGAACCAGATTGCGATCAGGCCCAGGGTGATTACAACCGCTGCATGACCCAGTGCGTACAGAGTTCCCATTCTGAGGGAGCGGCGGTGATTTTTCTGTGAACTGGTGACGTCGGATATGGCTGCGATGTGATCCCAATCTATGCCATGGCGCAAACCAAGGCCGAGGCCTGTTCCGAGTAGGGCTACACCGATTTCTGCCGACAATATTGATCTCCAGCCAGTCGCTATTTTGGGCTTTTTGGGTACCTGTGAATCTCAGAGGAATCACAGTTCGAGTGGAACAATATGCGCATAAAATCGCAATTGCAAACTTTTGCATCTGGCGAGTCTGGAGGAAATATGCTGGTATTGCTTAGGGGATGTTGAACTGGAAATTGGTGCCAGATGGGAGTCGCCGGGCACTGAATTCGTTCGTGGGGTTAAAGTTCACAAATTTCACTAACTTGATCAACAAATGATATCGATTAGGGTTCGTATTATCGAATCGGTGAGATCAGTCGTTGATTTGGAAAGACTGGTGGATATATGTTTTATAGAGCAGGTTGGGCAGTACACATTGGCTGTATGGAGCCGCCACGGGCATGAGTAATTCCGTAGGCGGTGGCAGGGATCACCGAGCCGGTAACCTTAATTAACCAAGCCGAATAATCGCTGTCAGAAGCGACGGCTACGCAAAGCGAAAAACAGCCAATAAACCGGCTTGTCTGACCCGTTTAGGATCTGAGTGAATATGGAGTGGCAATCGACTGGCGCGGTTGCCACTCTTCGCGTTGGCGTGCGGGAGTGGGTGCGTTATCTTTCCCTATCTAGCCTAGGGCTTTATGGGCTCTAATACGCCGTTGCTCGTTACTCACATTCTTCTCCGACGGGGAGATATCAATCCTGCATAAAAAGCATGCAACCGTGTAGAAATACTTGTAATTAGACTGAATCACACCGAATCTTGACTAAGCGTTTCAGGGCGCAAATGAGTAAAACTGGTGACAGGGGCGCGCATTGTTTGCGCTGAGGCGGGGTAGAGGCGCGGATTAAATCGGGAAGAGTTCTTGATGGAACGGATGCAGCCGACATATCGGGGTGAAGAGGACGCACTGGCAATGTCAGCGGCGTCTGGGCTTGATCACGAGCAGCTCTCGTATCTAATTCACGACATGCGATCGGTGACCACATCGGTTGCGTTGATGGTCGACCTGCCCGAACTGTCCACCGTCCGCGAGATAGCTTTCTCGATCTTCGGGGAGCTTCTCCCTGAGAGTGAGTCGTTCGCTTGTGAGAGTTGGAATGAGGGCTGTCATGTTCAATTTGTGCCGGCGCACCGAAGCGGATATTCAGGTCATACCTGAGGAATTGTTGCATATGGAACATTTTGGGTGGTTGGCGAATGCTTCGAAATTAGCTGGGTAATCGCTGTCATATGGTGCCAACGTGGAGCAATATCTATTCGAAAATCCGCTCGCAATTTCTATCCCTACTTAGGAAACGTAAAGACAGGTAATCGAAGTGAAAAATGCCCTGATGGTAGTTGGTGGCTGGGAAGGCCACACGCCCGAAAAAAGTGCCGACGTGTTTACGCCGCTGCTCGAAGATGCCGGATACGACGTTCGGCGCGAGATGTCGTTAGACATTTTTGCCGACAAAGACTTGCTCAGATCGTTCGACCTGATAGTGCCGATTTGGACGCAGGGCGAAATAACGAATGAGCAACTTGATGGCCTTCAAACGGCTGTGGAATCGGGTGTTGGTCTTGCAGGGTGGCATGGCTGCATGGGCGATTCGTTCAGGTTCAGCCCGCCTTACCAGTTCATGGTTGGAGGGCAGTGGGTGTCGCATCCGGGTGGGGTGATCGATTACGAGGTGAATATTACGAATCACGACGACCCGATTACGGCAGGTCTTGGCGATTTCAAGATGCATTCAGAGCAGTACTACATGCATGTCGACCCGTCGAACGACGTGTTGGCAACCACGAAGTTTGCTGGCGATCAGGCGGGGCAACACTGGATCAAAGATGTTGTGATGCCGGTGTACTGGAAGCGCCAGTGGGGCGAAGGGCGAATATTTTACGGATCGGTTGGTCATGTATTTGGCGATTTCGATGTGCCCGAGGCGCGTGAAATTATGAGACGAGGAATGCTTTGGACCACACGATGAATCCAATTAGAGCAGGGGTGATTGGCTGCGGGGTTATCAGCGGAATTTACTTCCAGAATTTGACCAGATTTGAGTCGGTAGAGGTCGCGGCCTGCGCCGATCTGAATCCTGCTTTATCGGCTGCGGTTGCTGAAAAGTATCCGGGTATCCAGGCCGTGACGACTGAACAGTTGCTGGGCGATTCTTCTATCGACATCGTGCTGAATCTCACGCAGCCGAAGTTTCACCATGAGGTGATGAAAGCTGGTATCGAAGCTGGCAAACACGTTTATGGCGAGAAGCCACTGAGCGTTGAGTTTGAAGAATCGGCTGAGTTGATGGGACTGGCCGAGCAGCGCGGTGTGCGAGTTGGCTGTGCGCCCGACACTTTTCTTGGCGCAGGTATTCAGAAGTGTCGAGAGTTGATCGACGCCGGCGCTATCGGGGAGCCGATTGCTGCGACAGCGTTTTTCACAAGTCACGGCGTTGAAAACTGGCATCCGGGTCCCGGGTTTTACTACACCCGGGGCGGAGGTCCGATGCTCGACATGGGGCCTTATTACCTGACTGCCCTGGTGAATTTACTGGGACCTGCGAAGTCGGTTACCGGGTCGGCAAGGGCGAGTTTTTCAGAGCGAACGATCACGAGTGAACCGTTGAACGGTACGAAGATAAAAGTTGAGGTCGCTACCCACGTTTCGGGAACGGTGAACTTTGTCAGTGGTGCGATTGCCACGGTGCTGACGACGTTCGATATCTGGGGTGCGAAGCTGCCGTTCATCGAGATCTACGGGAGCGAGGGATCACTTTCGGTTCCGAACCCGAACAACTTCGGAGATCCGGTGCAGATTTTGGCCCGCGAGAAGGGTGCGTGGGAAGACGTGGCAAACACACGGCCGTTCGCCGAGAATTCGCGTGGGCTTGGCGTTGCCGACATGGCCGCCAGCATTTCAGCGGGTGAGCCTCATCGGGCGAGCGGTGCGCTTGCGTCGCACGTACTGGAGATTCTGCATGCGTTCGGCAACAGTGCTGACTCAGGTCAACGAGTTGAGCTGACGACAACATGCGATAGACCGGCGCCGCTGCCTGTGGATTTGCTCAGGCTCGTGTAATTTCGAGCTTGGCTTGCCGAGCGCTAGTCACTGTTTGCGGTCTGTAGGGCATCGACGATCCATGCTTTTTCGGGGACGCCTTTAAAGCCGGCCGACGTCATGTAGACGCGGCAGCGCGGGGTGTAGTCGCCGGTGTCTTCGAACGTGGGGTCGATATCGATACCGTTGATCCTGATCGACGGCGATCCAGCAAACTTCGTCCTCACCCCGGTCTCGAGATCCGGGACTTCAACCAGCTCGATCTGCTCGTCGATACCGAGTTCTTTGAGCGTTTCCTGCAGTAATTGGTCGGCAACATGATGGTTCGGGCAACCGTCGAACCACAGCAATTCGAGTTTCATGTCTATTGGCTTTCTGAATCGGATACACCATTTAGATGATGTATCGGAACAATTTGGTTTAATCTCCCCTGTTGGGTGACCTGCCCCCCCCAAACAGACCGGGGTAAATGTTAGAAACTCTGGTTCTAAAAGGAGGTAGAAATGCCAAGAAAAAGACACAGTCCGGAGCAGATCTTACACAAGCTCCGTGAAGGGCTTAGAAGTTTCCCTCGGCCGCTTCTTTCAGGATCTGCCTGTCCAGGGCAAGGTCGGCAACGGTTCGCTTCAACCTTGCGTTCTCTTTCTCTAGCTTCTTGAGCCGTTTCGCCTGGTCGAGATTGAGTCCACCGTACTCGCGTCGCCACC
>DUCO01000042.1:5787-6172 GCA_012959765.1 Dehalococcoidia bacterium
TGGTCGGTGACACCGATCGCTCTTACCGCTTGACCAACACTCTTGCCATTTGCAACGGCAACTTCGACCTGCCTGAGTTTGGCTAGAACCTATTCCGGGCTATGTCTTTTTCTTGGCATTTCTGCCTCCCTTCAAAACATCCAGTATCTGATCTTTCAGCTGGACACGTTTGAGGGGGTCAGGTCAGATCGACCCACACGCTTCGGCGCTTTTCTCGAAAATCCTCAGGAAGGTCACGATATGGGCAGAGATGGAACATCTCTAGCTTCATGAAAATTCCCTTCGCAACAAGCTTTAACTGAGAGAGGTTTTTCTGGCGGGCTCTCTGGTGCTGGAAGAGCGGCCAGATGCGGGCATGTTACTACAAGGAATCCTGTTGGCGGGT
>DUCO01000042.1:6211-10643 GCA_012959765.1 Dehalococcoidia bacterium
CCGCCGCAATTGATTTCGGTTTACCTTTTAACCGACTTCGATGTTCGATCAGGATTTGCTAGCTACTGCAGCTAAGAAAACCGGAATTACCCTGCTCGTCTTTGCCTGATAGTCGGCGTACGGGGGGTAGGTGGCAACAGCGAGAGCCCAGAGTCTCTGTCTCTCGGACGAGTCCTGGACCTCACGTACCTGCATCAAGTAAACGTTCGCTTCGTCACGAATTTCAACGTCGGGATTTGCCTTGAGGTTGAAGTACCACGATGGATGCTTCGGCGATCCACCCTGCGAGGCCACGAGAATGTAATTATCCCCGTCGGCAACTCGCATCAGGGGAGTCTTACGAACCCCGCCCGTCTGGTGCCCACGATTTGTGACAATTACGACGGGCATGCCGGATTCTTTCAGCGTTGTTCCTTCGGCACCATTGGTGCGTTCGTAAAGCTCAACCTGATCTCTGACCCACTTCGAGTTACTTGGTATATATTCGCCTTCGATTTTTGGTTCCTCGCTTTTAGTTAATCTTCGGGTCACTGATTACTTCTGAATCATGATCTATATCTGAATTTTTATTGCTCGTAACTCACAGCACTGTGAATATCTCAATTCATGATGTTCACGACTTAATGACGTTGCCTGGGGACAGAATATGCGTAATTGTAACCGTAACAATGTTCTCACCACCGTCAGCCCCGCATCTCTGTGTAACAAGGGGGGTAGGGGGTCTATCGGCGACCGGCTGTGACACTCGACCCAGCTTCCACATCCGAACCAGCTACATTCACTAGATGAATCCTTGGTCGAAACGTCCCGGTAAGAAAGTCTTTGTTCCACGCTTCTACTTCTCGGAGCTTGCGTAAGATCTGCTCCGGACTGTGTCTTTTTCTCGGCATCTCTACCCTCTTTGAAAACCAGAGTTTCTAACATTTACTCTGGACTATTTTGGGGGGGCAGATCACTATGTTGGGTCACCGGAAGGCGCAAAGTTTAGAATAAATCACTGTAGATACTTTGTTGGCGTTTTTCTCAGAAGGATTCACATCGATGGTTAGTCTTGCTGGAGCAATAGCTTTAGGGTTCCAAAGATATTTTGATTTTTCCGGTCGTTCCAGTAGGTCAGAATACTGGTGGTGGTTTTTGTTCTCATTTATTGCAGGCTTGATTCCATTTGTTGGATTGGTTTTACTCATTCCAAACATTGCAATCGTAGTCCGACGCCTACATGACATCAACAAGACTGGCTGGTGGATACTATTTGCATTGCTCTTCTTCTGGCTCTTGTTCATCCCTATTTTGCTTCTTCTGTATTGGGCAACACGTCCAAGTGATCAAGGTGATAATAAATATGGGCGTAGATTCCAATCAATAGAATCCTAGATTGGTGCTACCTAGGAAAAATGAGATGGGGTCTTGGTGCAGCACATAATTTGTCCGCAATGTAGCAGGCGGAATCTCAACACTAATTCTTTTTGCATTTATTGCGGAATTCGCCTTTCTGAACGATTTGTTGAGAGTGTTGAATCCGAGCAACCGACTGATGTACCTGTTGGGGCCGTTCCCGAAATTCTGCAAAATGACACAGTTGCAGATGGGGATTTGCCATCGGAAAATAACGGTAATGGCACATCCCAAAGTATTCCTTTGCAGTCGCGCCTTAAATTGAATCGTCTGGAAAACCTTTTCGGCAGCAATTGGTTGGTCAGAATTGGTGTAGTTGCAATTTTCGTCGGCATAAGTTTCTTAATGAAGTTGGCCTTAGATGAAAATATGCTCACCCAAGAAGTACTTGTCCTTACAGGAGTGATTTCAGGCGTTGGTTTATTGGTGCTTGGTGAGCTGCTCTGGTCTCGTTACCCGATCTATGCACATGCACTGAGTGGAGGAGGAATAGCCCTTCTTTATTCATCTTTACTGGCGGCCCTTACGCGTGGGACAGTGGATGTTTGGCTGGCGGTAGGTTTGTTGTTGTTAGTCAGCTTGATATCTGTGGGGTTGGCGTTTAAAAGAAATTCCCAGCCATTGGCCTTATTGGGAGTTGCGGGCGGGCTGTTAGCGCCATTTTTATATGCCGGAATAACAGAACCGGATTTCCAAATGGACAAGCTCTTTGTAGGGCAAAAGTATTTTCTGATTATCTATTTGCTGGTGATAGACCTTGGCGTTATAGGAGTAGCCATATTTAAAAACTGGAAATGGTTTAAATTAGTATCAGTAATCGGATCTTATGCGGGATTTGCTTTGTGGTTCGGCGAATATGAAGATCGAAACCTGTCCACAGGATTTGCAATTTTCGCACTGGCACTTTTGTTTATCGTGTTGTTTGTGTCAGCAACAGGGTTTCATCTGCTCCGGCGTTTGTCACCAAGAGCGTTGGATGTTTCTCCGATGGTGTCGAACGCGCTTTTGTACGTGATAATTTCTTACTATGGAGTTTTAGATCACGAGGTTGGAAACTTCGAAAATTGGCAGGCGATACCGACACTTGGATTAGGTATCGTACATTTGTTGATTGCCTATTTAGCGTTCCGCACCAACCGTAGTCAGCCCGTTATGGGAATAATGCTCGGCGGGATTGGACTGGTTTGTATTTCGATCTTTGTTCCGATGCAATTTGATGGGTATCCATTAATAATCGGGATGTCCACTAACGCTGCATTTATGCTCTGGCTTTCCGTATATCTGAAAAGCAATGAATTGAAGTTCCTGTCTTTAGTTTTGTTTATTTTTGCTCTGGGAAGCTTGCTTTCTGTAGACCCAATCGATTCACGTTATGCAGTAAGACCGCTGACGTCGTTATGGTTCATATTCGTGCTCTACGTAAGCCTGTTCTTATATACCAAATACCGAAATGGTTTTTCGCTCCGTTTGATTGCGATTCCAAAGTGGATTGTCACCCAGGAAGATCTGGATCGAAATTATCGTTGGCTTTACAGAGTCAGTTCGTATGATGCGACGCAAATATTCTTGTTGGCATCTAGTAACTTTCTGTCAATTTGGATGCTTTCCATCGAATTTGGTCGATTCATCGAATCGCAGGTCTCATCTGCTGATACGGCAGATCAATGGAAATCTTTGTCTATCACTGTTTTATGGGCAGGGTATTCAACTCTGTTGATAATTGCTGGCGTGATAGTCAGATCTTCTTTTATTCGAGTCGGCGGACTTGGGTTGATGTCTTTGGGTGTGATTAAGCTATTTCTTTATGACACTTTTAATCTTGAACAGTTTTACCGTGTTGCAGCCTATATAGTCCTTGGAACCCTCCTGCTGTCTGCTGGAATGCTGTATCAGCGTTACCAGTCTCGAGTGCGCGGTTTTTTCACCGAAAAAGCAGATGCCTGAAGAGAGGCGCTGAGTCGTTATGGAATGCATTAGTTGTGGTTTACGCAACGTGGAAGATGCTCGATTTTGCGGCCACTGTGGGATAAATATTCGACAGCGTGGACAAACTCCTATCGGCCAAGATGATTCAGCAGAACTTGGCGATCAAAAAGGTCATGATGGGCTGAAAAACCTTGTAGCCCAAATCACGTTTTGCTTCAGTTGTGGCTTACGTAATTGTGAAGATGCTCGATTCTGCGGGCAATGCGGCGTAAATCTGAAACTTGGTTTACCTTGACTGTGGAATTGTTTATTCGAGCGGATTTTGATCACGAGCTGAACGGCATTGCTCTTTCGCAAAATATTCGTTCGCAATTTCGATAGGCCAAACTGACCTGCCCCCCAGAACCTGTACCACTCGTTATGTTAGTCCTACAGCCTGTTTAGACCTGATGGTTTCAGACGCTGGCGGTCGGTACCCGAGCGAACTGTGCGGTCGGATTGTGTTGTACAACCACTATCGCACGATGGGACTCGCTGAATTCCCATGGGAGCAATCGCGCGTTGAAGACGAGTGGCAGGGTCGTGAAGCACTGATTTCAAAGATCGACGATCACGCCGAATGCGATTCGTGTAT
Organism: Dehalococcoidia bacterium; assembly: GCA_012959765.1. Taxonomy (GTDB): domain Bacteria; phylum Chloroflexota; class Dehalococcoidia; order Lucifugimonadales; family Lucifugimonadaceae; genus Lucifugimonas. Next base: position 10,167 of record DUCO01000042.1, read on the forward strand.
GCAGTGTGAATCCCACTGCCCCTACAACCTGTTGATCGTTTCGATGCTCCGCAGCATGTCGCCCAACATGAAAGACATGCTCGACATCTGGTCGAAACAGGGTGCGAAGGTTTAGAGGTTTTTTTGTCCGCCGGGTCGCCAGTCGGGGTCTTCGAGTGGAACTTTCAGCCACGATACGATCGCTTTGAGCGATTCGTAGGCGCTGATCCGTGCCTCGTCAGTGTTGGCCGATTCAGCGCCATGGACTATCGAATCCATCTGACCGATGACCCGTGGCCCGATTTCGAGTAGCGTAGCGCTGCCCGATGCGCTGTAGTGACCAACGATGAACGCAATCACCGCCCCGATCGGGATGTTTTTGTTGCGAGCCAGCACTTCGAGTGTTGCCAGACCGTCGAGGGCGGAATATTCGGCGACCATCATGCGGAATCCAGCGTCAGGATCATCGTCCGACCATGTGGCTGTGTACGGCTCAAG
>DUCO01000043.1 GCA_012959765.1 Dehalococcoidia bacterium
CACAGTAGCTGCAGACGCCTCGTTAGCCTACCAACCGAGCCGATCTTGACCCCAACTGCCAACACACGCACCAACTATTCAGTGGGCTGCGGCACTGGCGCCGCGATCGATTCACTCCAAACCAGCCGATCCAGGGCGCGCCGGCAGGGCAGCGAATCAGTGCTGGAGATGATCCGGGTTTGTACGGTACATTGCCGGAAGGCCGGAAGGCCGGAAGGCCAACAACTGCCTTTGCAAGCGCGAGGAAACCATCATGCAGGATGCCGCCATCGAAAACGACCGCCAGGCGCTCAGCCAATGGCTTGCCGAGCGCCCGGATACCACATCGGTGGCAAACTTTGTGCCCGGCCCTGGCATCCACAAGCTATCGCTTCGATTCGATATCACCCGCCTGCGCGAGGCGCTGGACCAATGCCTGGCGCGACATGATTTCATGGGCGACATGCAGGCCCAGGGCTTCGCCGCCCTACCACTGACCCGCAACCCGGATACACCTGACATCAGTGCCAACGATCTTTCCGGGCGTTACTGGCTGCGGCCAGACGACAGTTACCAGGAAGTTGCGCGCGAGGAGCCCGTTGATGAAGCATTGTTCAGTGAGTTTGATCCTCTGTTTGCTGATACCTACTTTGAGCAGGTGCACGCCGCGTTGAGCGCACGTTTTACCGTTGGCCGTATGCGGGTGCTGTCAAAGGGGCTGTACAACTGCAACAGTTGGCACCGTGATCCCGAACCACGGATTCATATTCCGATCATCAGCAACCCGGGGGCACTGTTTGTCGTCAACCATCACGTGACCCACTTACCTGCCGACGGCTCGGCCTACTTCACCGATACGCGGGGCTATCACACCGCCTTAAACGGTGGAGAACAGCGGCGGATACATATCGTCGCGGCGGTAGCGAAAAGCTATGAAACAGATCACTGAGATCTTCTGATCCCAACGGCAGTTACGACTGCCCGGGGTACTTGGGGCGACGGCCTTAAGTGATCATCACACCACGCGGCTGTGGATTCACTCGCCCCACCCGTTCAACAACCCCCAAGGTTCGGCCTGATTTTGGGTGACCTTCTGATTGACACGAATCCCGGTCTGATGACCGGGGTCCTGCATGATCACCTGGAATACTAGAAGCTGTCAGTTATCACGGTCTGGCACAACTGCATTCAGCACGATCGCAACCACTGCGACCGGGGGCCGGCCGGTCTGCAACAGCATCTTAGGCCTTCGACAGTTTTCTGGCGCTTCCCCTCATGAGCTCTAGCGGTTTCGTAAAGGTGGCTATTTCACCGGCTGCGCAACTGGGAACGCCCAACTGCCGTCAAGGATCTCCTGGCGGGGCTTATAAAGTCGCACGATGTAGTTCCAGCCGTCCATGATCGCCAGATAGTTGGGCTGTTTCGGATCACCACCGAAATGAATGGTGAAGCTCCCGTCCGCGCCCTGGACGCCTGTCAGGTTATTAACCATATAAGCCTTGTGCTCGTCCTCCTGGAAAAATCCCTTGCCGTTATACAAGCTGATAGACCAAAACGCGTCAACCGGCACGTCTTTAACAGTCAAAGTGTGAGGTGTCTTACCATCGTTCTTCTGGGGCGTTATATTCAGGTAGGTCGCATCCTTTGCCGGGTTCCCACCCCAACCGAATGCGGTCCCCAGTAAATGAGCAATGGGATCAACTTCGTCCTTGGCGCCAAAACACATGCTCGCATCTGTCAACGTTGCAGCTAACACGTT
>DUCO01000044.1 GCA_012959765.1 Dehalococcoidia bacterium
GCGACCCTGCGCGAGCGGGTCTGGTCATCGCCGATCTGGATCGACGCCTCGTAGCAGGATCGGGGCACGTGGCTGACCCGGGCATGGAGCACGCCTACATCAAGCCGCGTACACCTCAGCTCAATGGCAAGGTCGAGCGATCCCATCGAACCGACAAAGACGAGTTCTATCAACTCCTCACCTACAAAGGCGATGTCGAGGAAAATCTGGCCGTCTGGGAGCGCTTCTGCAACTTCGACCGACAGCATGGAGCTCATAGCGGTAAGACGCCATACGAAGCACTACGGGAGAAGCTATCCTAGTGAATAACGTCCGACTTGATTCCGAATATCACAGTTCAAGTAAGTCGACCTGCTGAATGCGGACCCGATTCTGATGATTACAGGGAATGGAATGTTTCATGCTGACCTTGACCCAATGTCTCTCTTCGGCCGTTGCCGCCATAGGTTTTTGCGCGTGCGGGCTCTCTAGCGCCGCCTATGCACAATCATCCACATTGCCCGCCCGGCTGTCTTCGGACGATCTGATCGAGATTGTCCTGTCTGAAAACCCTGGCCTGATGGGTATTGAGGAAAGAGCAAATGCTGCCATGGCGCGCGTGGAAATCGCCGGTGTACTGGATGACCCCACGCTGTCTTATTCCCTGGCGCCCGGCACGGTCAGTAACAGCGAAGTTCCAACAGGACACAAGGTTGACTTGAGCCAGTCCCTGCCGTGGCCGGGTAAACGCGCGGCGCAAAAAGATGCAGCTCGGGCTCGGGCTAATATTGCACAGGCAACAACTGAACTTCATCGGCTAACGGTCATAGCAGCGACAAAATCAGCCTTTGCTGAGTGGTATTTCATCCATGAAGCGCTGCGTATTAACAAAGACAATCAGCTGCTTCTCGATGATTTGGTGGTGAGTGCGGCCAGCCAGTATGCAGCCGGGAACGGGTCCCAACAGGACGTTCTGCATGCCGAACTCGAAAGGGTGCAGGTAGAGAATCGGTACCACGTGGTGCGACAAAGATATGCCGTCATCCAGGCGAATCTGAATGCGCTTATGAACCGCCAGCCGAGAGCTTCGCTGCCACCACCCTCGCCGCTTGATGCCAAGCAGACGCTGCCGCCAGCACCCAAACTAATCGCGCTGGCATCAACCCAACATCCAGAATTGCGCAAGCTTGAATTTGTTGTTGCGGAAAAAGAAGCGGACCTGCTGTGGGCCAAAAAAGAGACCTACCCGGATTTCCGGGTATCGGCAGGCTATAACAGCCTCTGGCAACTGCAGGAAAAACGATGGACCCTTGGTGTGTCGATCAATATCCCATTGGATCAATCCCGCCACCGCGCCGAAGCGCGTGCTGCAGCGTCTGAACGCCGCAGCGCCAGGTGGGAGGTCACTGATCGCCGTGGTGAACTATTGAGCGCTTTGGTCGGGGCCTATGCCGAAGTCGAGCATGCCTATCGGTCGATCACGCTGTACCAGGACCAACTATTGCCCCTGTCGCGGGACAGGCTAGTCGCCGCCATTGACGAGTTTGAGGCCGGGTCTGGCGACTTTCTCCATGTTATTGACGCCGAACGCGACAAATTGCGGATCGAAAGTGCGCTGTTCAGGGCCTTGGCAGATCTACATCGAAAAAGGGCGGAACTGGAACTGCGGGTTGGCGGACGATTGCCTGCCTCCAACCCCGACGTTGATTCCGAACTGCGACAACACCCCAATCAAGATTCAGGAGATGGCGCATGAA
>DUCO01000045.1 GCA_012959765.1 Dehalococcoidia bacterium
CTCATCGCAGCTCGGGTCTTTATCTTCCGCCAGCAATTGAGAACAACCCATAATGGTGGTGAGGAGATTGTTGAAATCGTGGGCGATGGTGCCCGCCAACCGGCCCACTGTTTCCATTCGTTGTGCAACCCGCATTTTTTGTTCTGCCCCAGATCGTTCGATGCTTGACCCGACTATCGACCTCATCGTTTGGATATTCTTGGCGAAGCTGGAGCTGGGTTCGACATGTTTTTCGAGTATCACTATCAGCATGCCCTGGCTGTGACTCCGTCCAGGAATTGAAATCACAATGACGGCCTCTGTACTGGCTGGGAGGTCGCGAAAAGTTTCTGAATTATCTGATCGGGTCAGGTACACAAAAGGCTCGGAGGATTGCGCAAAGCAGTCATTGCGCAAGCGTTCACAGGCGGTTTCGTTCCCCCACTTGGCTTCCCCGGCCCATGCTGTCAGGTGCGAATCCGTTCCCGACGGGGTTTCGTAGAGCCCTACCGCTGCGGCGTCGAACATTTCCTGAATCGTATGCAGAGTTCGTGGGCGCCACGTGTCGGACTCGCCGTGAATCACACCCTCGGCGACCTCGGAAATTTTTTGTGCAAACCTCGCTCTCTCCTTGGTTCGGAGGTGAAGTTTCTGAAGACCCGTGGCGAATATCTTCTGGTTCGTCTCGGCGATCTTGAGTCCGTTCGTAGCGGCGTTCAACTGGCTCACAACTCGACGCATGACGATCGTTATGATGCCGAGATTAAGCAGGGTAGAAGAGAGCATGTCTTCGCTCGAGAGAGGGATCAATGGTACGGGTGTCAATCCCAGCTGGTCAGATTTGACCAGGCAGAACACTGCTAAACCGCTGAGAAGGCCGAAAAACAAAGCGGTCGTCGGCCCGATATTCAACGCGGCCATGATGATGACCATGGTAAAGACAACGGCCGAATGTTGCTTTATGCCTCCGAAGAAAAGGACTCCGATGCAGATCGCGGCGAAGAGAACCAGGCAGAGTGCCCAGCCAGCGAGTCGATCGTATCCGGCCGATTCAACGGCGAGGATTCCCCAGAATATGAGCGCTATGGGCAAGTAGAACGCCAAGGAAGACAACACTGTACCGTTGAGGAGGAGAGGTGTTACCGCCATCAATGCGAGCGAGCCGTACAGACCCAGCCGAATGCTCGGCCGCAGAAGGGCGGACTTGTCGAGTGATGGCGTTTGGCCGATTTCAATCAACTGCTCTAGCGTTTCGTCGAGGTTCTCGTCGGGTGCCCGGGCGGCTGAGGTGCTGGGGGTGCTCATCGTGGGAATCCTCGGCAGATTAGGGGTAGCGGCTCGAAGAAAGAGGGCTTCCGGCCGTTTTTGAAATCCACCGGGTTTTAGTGTGCAGGGCCGAAACCGTTAGGGATTACACCTGCATTAAATATGCCAAGAATATTGCCTTGCTGAGTCAATTCTGGCGGTGATCGTGTCGAGAGCGGGGGGCGCGAGCCAGCTCCCGGTGCATATGAGACAGCCCATGCGTTTCATACGGGCCACAGTTGCCGGTCCGGCGGCTCTTGGAACATCGATCCATTCCGAAGTAGTTTGGGCTCCAAAGGTCAGGTCGGGGGCGCATCGGGTACGCGTGGATGAGTTCTTAATCCGACGACGGCCGTGTTCTCCATCGAAGGCGGAATCCAGGCGATTCGAACGGGCAGGAGTGGGTGCAGTGCGCGAGGAACCG
>DUCO01000046.1 GCA_012959765.1 Dehalococcoidia bacterium
AGCCACACATTTACAACTAAGCCAACACGTATCGACCCTCGTAGAAAACGTGCCAATGGCACCCCACGCTAACTCAGTGTGAACTTGCGGAAGCCCTCGGCGTAGTCCGCGCCTATCTTCTGACCGGTCTCAGCGCGACGTGACTTCATCCACTTGGCGGCTTCCTCTGGATTGCTCACCTGGCTGACGTGATCGTGAAGCGCCTTGATCGAAAGGTCGACATCGGCTTCGGTCAGTGGATTCCAGAAGTTGGCGTCGGCACCGAAGCTCATCACCCACACTTCTCGAACCTTGTGCGGTTCGAGCCCTTCGTCATAGAAAAGCTCAGGGAACGTCAGGTGATCCCGTGCAGAAGGAAATACCGCCGAAAGAGTTGCTTCGCCAGCGGCAAAGTGATCGGGATGTCCGATATACCCGGAACTCATTAAGTCACGAGTCGGGTTGACGGTGATCAATACATCAGGTTTGCGAACTCGAATCTGGCGGGAGATATCACGTCGAAGTTCGAGAGTCGGTTCGAGATAGCCGTCGGGGTACCCAAGGAACTCGACAGTTTTCAAACCGAGCGTCTTACCAGCTTTTATCTGCTCTTCAGCCCGAAGCTCGGCAAGCTGTTCGGAAGTGGTGTCTCGGTCTTCCGTCCCCTTCGAGCCATCGGTGCAGAGCACGTAGACAACTTCCCATCCCAACCGGCACCACTTGGCGACCGACCCTGAACAGCCATATTCGGCATCGTCGGGGTGGGCAGTCACCACCATAGCGCGCTTTAAATCGTCGTTAGAACCGTCGCCGGTCGTCATATGTTGAGAAGCCCCCGTTATTCGCAGAAAACAGCCTGATAAGTTCGCACACAGTTGGAAATGGTAGCACCAGAATCACCAGAGTCTGAGTTGTTAAATCAGGTGATTCGACACGAATTTAGCGACCGAATCCACGGCTTCACGAGAAGAGAAAAACGTGTCGTCGTGATTGGTGTTCGGAAGAGCGGCGAACTCGAAATTCATGGCTTTGGCCGATTCCATGGCGTTAGGAAAGTGGCTATCGTCCTCGCCGCAGAACAAAAGCGTCGGGGCAGTGTGACTGGCGAGTCGCCCCTCCGCACCTCGCCACTGCAACAGCGCCTCGTGAGACGCTGCGAGAGCGAGAGGATCGTTGCCGGGGCGATCTCCATCCGGTTGTTCGATCGACTTCGCCCTGCCTGATCGGAGCACCCGAATGCGTCGCTCGAACCGATCGGCCTCGGTTGTAGCGGGCAACAGGTGCATTCCCCCAACGGCCAGCATCGACAGACGCTCGGGACTCGACGCCGCCAGTTCAAGTCCGGTTCTACCGCCCATAGAAAAACCAACGAACCCGTATTTCTCGGAGCCGTACTCATCGGCCAGCGCGTTGACCACTGCTGCTCGCTGTTCCACCGTGTGATCTTCGGGGTCATGTGAACGATCAGAAAGTCCGTGCCCTACAGAATCAAATATCAAAACGCTCGCGTCTTTTTCAAGCGCTTCGATCCATCCGCCTCGATGCCAGTCTCTCCCCCATGACCCAAAGCCGTGGTGAAGAATCAGCAGCGGTCCTGAACCGGAAATTTTGTAGTTAACATCGAGCGAATTGAACTTGAGCGTTGGCATTGAACGATTCTAATGGCAACTTATTCGTGTTTTCGGTTGGGACGGCTGTAAAATCATTCGGTCGTCATCAAAGTCCAGAGTTTTTAGTCGGAGCGTCAAAATAATGGCAAAACCGCTCGTTTCAGTAATCATGGGCAGCACCTCGGATCTACCCCCCATGCAGGGCGCAGCCGACATACTTGAAGAACTTGGGATTCCGCACGAAATTCGTGTTGTTTCAGCCCACCGAACTCCCGATCTGATGTTCAAGTTCGCTGAAGAAGCCAAGGACCGTGGCATTAAGGTGATCATCGCTGGTGCAGGCGGCGCAGCGCATCTTCCGGGAATGACAGCCGCTAAAACCGTGTTGCCAGTTATCGGCGTACCGGGAGTTGGCCCGCATCTGGACGGCATGGATTCTCTGATGTCGATAGTTCAGATGCCTCGCGGCTACCCCGTTGCAACCGTCGCGATCGGCGAGTGGGGCGCCGTAAATGCAGGGCTGCTCGCCGCTCAGATTATTGGCCTCATGGACCCCGAAGTTCAGGCCAAATTCGAGAGCCGCCGAGCGAAGATATCGACCGAAATCGAAACCCAAACATTTGTAAAGCCAAAAGAATAAATAGCGTTCGAGTAAACACGAGTAATAAATGGAACGAGAATCTCTCCTCAACCCGGGTTCGACAATTGGAATAATCGGAGGCGGTCAACTCGGGCGGATGCTTGCGATTTCGGCTCGCCAGATGGACTACAAGACGATCGTTCTTGATCCCGACCCAGCATGCCCTACCGGTCAGGTCGCTGATGGCCAGATCACCGACGCCTACTCAAGCCGAGACGCATCACGAAGTCTGGCTCGATCGACTGATGTGGTTACTTACGAGTTCGAGAACGTTGATGCCGACTCAGTTTCCGCTGCTTCTGAACTCAAGCCGGTACATCCTTCGCCATCGGTTCTGCGCACCACCCAGCACAGGCTTCATGAGAAAAATGCCCTGCTAAAAGCTGGAATTCCTGTATCACCATTCCGCGAAATCACCTCGGTAGATGATCTGAAAAACGCTGCGACCGATCTCGGCTTTCCGATGGTCCTGAAAACCGCAACGATGGGCTACGACGGCAAAGGCCAGGTGATCATCACCCGGGAAGAAGACATAGAGCACTCGTACGACCTGCTGAATGCTGGTGGTACCGAGTTGATCGTCGAACAATTTGTGCCTTTTTCGATAGAGCTTTCAACGATCTGCGCTCGGGCAAGAGATGGCACTATTGCGACCTTTCCGCCGTCTGAGAACATCAACCGAAATCACATTCTAGATATATCGATTGTTCCGGCTCGAATTCCCGAGTCAGTTATCGAAAACGCGAGATTACTTGCTGCCGATATAGCGGTGCAGCTAAACGTCGTTGGCCTGATCGCTGTCGAGATGTTCATCACAAAAGAGAACGAAATTCTCGTAAATGAACTGGCTCCCCGACCGCACAACTCCGGTCACTACACAATGGACGGTTGCGATACTTCCCAGTTTGAACAGCTCGTACGCGTGCTCACAGGTATGCCTATTTCAGAACCGAGACTTCTTTCACCAACCGTGATGGTCAACCTGCTCGGCGAGGTGTGGGAAGACACAGATGGCGATCCCGATTGGGCACGGGCTCTCGAACTGCCGGGAGTGAGCTTGCACCTGTATGGGAAGTCGGAATCCCGGGCGGGTCGCAAGATGGGCCACATCAACGTGGTTGCCGATACGGTCGAGGACGCACTGTACATCGCAACCGAATCCCGCGACAGGGCATGGCGCCGCTCAAGGTAGGAAGCTCGCTTGCTTGCTGATCACATTGTCGTTCTGAACTTGATTCAGAATCGCGAGCGATCGCGGGAGGATTGCTCGCTTGCTGGCTCGGGCTCGGCATGGGTTCCGACCTGTCATTGCGAGGAGTGAGGGACGAACGACGTGGCAATCACTGTGAACCTCACTCGACTTTTGGCCTTTGAGAAAAGAGTGAACAGGGCAACGCTAAATGTCAGGTAACCCGCCAACATTTGAACGCACTGCTGCTCGGAGACGCTGATTGCCGCGTCGCCTCAGGGCAGGCCCCCCCTGGCAGTGACAGTTCGGAGGCTCAGTCCTGCTCGCTGTCGTCCTCGTCAGGACGCTTGAACTGGGCGTCGGCGTCTACTCGGCCTCCGACCTCAGTCAGTTCGATCTCACCGTTGTGCACGGTGTAAATCTTGTCAGCCATATCGAGAAGCGTGCTGTCGTGAGTAGTCGCAACAATCGACATATCCTCTTCGATCACCATCTCGTGGAAAAGCCCAAATATATGGGCAGCATTCACCGAATCGAGTTCACCCGTTGGTTCGTCAGCAAGAATCACGTTAGGGCGCATCGCAACGGCTCGAGCGATAGAAATTCGCTGTTGTTCACCACCGGAAAGCTCGTATGGACGGTGCTTGGCACGTCGACCCAGCCCCACGATATCGAGCACTTCGTTCGTACGCTTTGAACGTTCGGATGCCCCAACCCCGGCTATGCGCATTGGCAGCTCAACGTTTTCGTAAGCCGAAAGCAGCGGTAGCAATGCGAACGACTGAAACACCACCCCGATGCGGTGTCGGCGCAACTGGATGAACTGCTTTTCGTTGAAATCTGCCATGTCACCGCCTTCGAACAGCACCTGACCCGATGTCGGGTGGTCGAGACCCGCGAGCATGTTCAGCAGCGTGGTTTTACCCGATCCTGATCGCCCTACCAGCGTGATGAATTCGCCCATACGAATATCGAGAGTGACGTTCCGTACGGCGTGTACAGTTTCGCCCACCAGTTGATAGTCACGAGAAGCATTGATCGCCTGAATTATTGGCGTGCTGGTCCCACGAGACTCACGGTCGGTTATTTGCTCAGTCGCCTGACTCAAGTGTCACCCTTCCATCTTTGATATTTACTTTGGCACGTCGCCCGATGCTCAGTTCATCAAGCATTTCACGAGGGATCTGCACTGAACCCGCCGAATCGATAAGCAGGAACTCTTCGGTGTCGGTTCCTTCACCACCAAGCCTTCTTTCGAAGGAGACCTCTCTGATCGTCTCGGTGCTTGTCTTGCCGTCCTTGATCGCCACAGCCCGGCCAACGCTTGTTGCGATAGCTGGGTCGTGAGTAACGATTACGATTGTGGTACCGAGTTCCTGGTTGACCTCATTCAACAGTTCAAGAACCTCTGTTCCCGTCTGGTCATCAAGCTCACCGGTCGGTTCGTCGGCCAGCAGTAGCGGAGGCTCGTTGGAGAGTCCGACAGCGATTGCAACTCGCTGTTGTTCACCACCAGAAAGCTGCGCCGGCTTGTGATCGGCTCGATCAGACAGTCCAACCACATCGAGCAACTTTTCGGCTCGCTCTCGCCGTTCTGGGCCGGGTGCACCCGATATCACCATAGGGAGTTCAACATTTTCGAGTGCTGAGAGATAAGGAAACAAGTTTCGTGATGTTTCCTGCCAGATAAACCCAACTTCGTGACGTCGATACTCAACCACTTCTTTGTTGGTCATCTGCAATAGGTCGTAGTCGCCAACTCGGATCGTTCCGGCTGAAGGAGCGTCGTATCCGGCAAGAATGTTCAGCAGTGTTGATTTGCCACTTCCGGATGCGCCAACAATTGCGATGATTTCACCCTGCGCTACATTGAGTTCAAGGCCGCGCAACGCCACAACCTCAAGATCGGCAGCTTTGTAGATTTTGAATAACCCACTGCACTCGATGTAAGTGGAATTCGGTGTTGTCACTACGCGTTACCCCTGTATGACATTAACGTTGATGCCGGTGCCAGTCCCAGCGTCGATAGGCGATCATAATTTTTGGGAAATCTCATCAACTTTCGCCCATTCTCATTATTGTGTGTATCGACATTCGGTACACGGAAATCAGAATTACGCCGATAACCGCCAAGAATACTACGCCCAAAAGGCCAAAGGTTATTCCAAAACCGAACCAGTCTATTTGAACTGCCATGGGCGGTACAACCGTTGCGTTTTCGCCTGAGCTCGCCAGATACGGCATGATTGTTGTGCCCATTCGTGAACCCATAAATATGCCCAGCGCAACGGCCACACCGATAACCAGCACCTGTTCCAGCACAACGAGGAACAGCAACTGCTTCATCGAAAGCCCGATTGTTCGCAACAGCGCTAACTCTGCACGACGGCCATCGAACGATACTTTGGCGTGAACCAGGAAGCCGACTGCGCTAACGATAAGCACTGTGAAGAAAGCGATACCCAGCAGTGCACGCCATCCGGCAGATACGAGTGGGTCGAACGCCACGCTTGCGAGTTCGTCAGTACGATCGGTCACGTTCGATCCCGGTCGGATTCTCAGTGATCCTAGTGAAGACTGAATGCCGAGAAGGGCAGGATCGCCCGCAATGACCGAATCGAGGACATTGCCATCGGATTCAAGCAGTGCAGAACCCTGCTCTGTCGCAATCCAGAACTCAGTTGGCTGGCGATCCCCAACCGTTTCGGTGATATTAAGGCGCTCGTGAATGGCTTCGAAATCGGCTATCAGGAACGGCTCCTCGTCCAACCCCATTGTTGGGAAGTATTCGATGATGTCTCGCACTGAGATGTTTATCGGTGTGCCATCCAGAGCAATTTGCAGTACTTTGCCATCTTCTCCCCCAAACCGTTCAACGAACGTCACACTGGCGATTACGGGAACGACTTCGAGTTCAGACCCATGAGCAAGCCCCCGGTACTCTCGAGGCGCCGATGATGTCCAGCGCAGGCGGGCAATCCCGTCCAGCGGTGTCCCGTCCGGATTAGATGCGGGTCCAAGATTGTCACCGAGCGCTTCTCGGGTCGGTGTCATTGTTCGCCAGTTGTCGGTTGAATCGAACGTTTCAATGATGATCAACTCTGTTCCGGTGGTGTTGAGCACCGCTATATCGTCGATATCAATCGCAGCGGGGCCGAGGCCGTTTTCATAGTTGATGACGCCAATCGAATGGAGTCGAATGGGGTCTTGTGGAAGTAGGCCGGGAACACCTCGGAAGCGGGTTGCCTGAATGCTCGATCCAATTCGGCACCACTCCGGCGGTTCTCCGTCGACGGGTACCGGGCACTTGAATCTCAGCGCATCATCCGCCGTTGGAACCAGAGTTCCAAATGGGATCGAGAAGAAATGGCCGTTGGCATCGGACAGCCGCGCAACCAGGAACGTTGACGGCTGTCTGACGAGAGGACGTATTTTTGCTGTAAGCCAGCGACCATCCTCTGGTAGAACAATCCCGGCCTCTCCGCCGATATCGAGGATAGAAGCCTTTGAATCGAATGGCGTTAGCCCGAAATCGTCTCTCAACCAGCCGACTTCGTCGATCGTATCGAGGTCAACTCCAACAAACTGAAATCGTTCAACGGCTATTCCTGAGGTGATGACCGCCGATTCGCGGTAAACGGCCGAAGACGCTATCACGCCTTCAGTCTCATCGAGGGTCTCGGTAACCGAAGTTGATATTCCGCCCGCCCTGGCGTTTACAGATGTGACTTTTATGTCGGCACCGGTTCGGTAGTAGGCCTGGTCGATTGCACTCTGCTCCAGCGTGGCACCGAAGCTGGCTGCGAACACTCCGAGCGCCGCTGTCAGGATCAGCAGCAGCGAAAGTCTAGAGTGATGCGCGGGGTTTCGGGCCAATTGCCAGATACCAAGGATCAACGCTGGAGGGGTGATCGCCGACATCGGAGGTCGGGAAAGCACGCGACCCATCAGATCCATTCCAACCGGGAAGATCCGCAGCAGAACAAGCCCGGCCGCAATCAGGAATATTGCTGGAACACCAAGAATCAGCTGGTTCACTGTGGTTTCGCCAAAAAGGCTTACCGCAACGAAGGAACCCTGTTTGGTTAGTTGCCAGAACAAGAACATCACCAGACCCAGAAAGCCCAGGTCAAGGTAGTAGCGCTGAACGAGCGCCAAACGTGCTGGTCTGGCACGGGTAACCCTGCTCGCTAGCAGTCCCAGACGAGTGGCTCGAAGTGCGGGAATGAACAGTGCGAGAAGGCCGAGTAATCCACCAAAGAACGCCATGCGGAAGGCGTCGGCTGTGAGCCTCACTGGAAGAGGGTCGCCACCGTTAAGGTCGCCATATATCGGTAATACGCCAATGAAACCGACACCGAAGAATGCCAGAAACGGCCCACTTGCTGCTGCGATTCCAGCAAGAAGCCCGGCCTCGATGACAAACACCGCCAGAATCTGCCGTGACGTCGCTCCTCGGGTTCTTAGCAACCCCACTTCTGAACGTTGGGCGTCGACCAGTAGCGAAGCCAACGTCACCACGTAATACAGAACTACGAGAACGATAAGTATCAGTACGATGAACATTGGCAGGCGGTTGAAGAACAGATCGATTTCAAACGCACTCAGAACCTGCGGCAGGTCGGATCTGAGCAGGAAACCATCGACGATCGCCTTCAGTTCTCGCTCCGTTGCTGCAATCGTGTTTCGAATCGACTCAGTTTCAGAAGCCTTGATTCGAGTGGAATCGACGTCGAGCCACCACGCATAGTCCGATCCCATGTTCGGCAGGTAAGGGCCGAGTCCACCAAGAATCGTTTCTTCAGGAACGACAAATCTTGCGAATTTAAGGGTGTCGGTACGAGATCCAAACGCCTCGTTCTGGATGCGCCAGTGGTCAGCTTCGGGATCGACGCGCTCATATATGCCGGTAACGAGGATATTTACTCGATCGTGTTTGTCCTCCCAGTGCGGTGTTGCCGGGTATATGTCGCCTTTTTCGATCCCCAGTAATTCAGCTGTGCCTGCATCGAGTATTGCCTCGATCTGAAGCGGCTCATCTGATCCAGTATCGAGTACAACCTGCGGCATCACTCCATCGTCGAGGAGGCGCACGCGGTCGTCGACATCTGGCAGTGTCATCATCGTTACTCGGCGGCAATCACATTCAATCAAGGTTTCGGCGTTTCCCGTGTTGATCCCAATCGAAGTTCGACAGCCACACTCGTTGGGTGCCACCATTTCTGGTGGTAGATCGACGAAGAAAGTCCAGGTTTTTACCGCGTACTCGCGGCGATCTAGAAACGGCTCGAACCGGCGAACGATAGTTCCGTTCATCGCGTCGACTATCGTTCTATGCGTTTCCTGGTTGGTGGGAACCTGCCCTGCTTCGACAAGCACATCGATATCAGATGCATCGTGCGTCGATAGCGCCCGTTGCAGAGCGACGTCTCTCAGAGCGTCGAAGAAGATGACCGAACTCGCCATGATCGTCGAAGCGAGCACAACTCCAACGACAATTGCTGATAGCAGCCGCCAGTGGGCAAGCGTTCGCTTGACGATGAGTTGGAACGAGTTACTAATCATGTTGAAGCCGCAGAAAAGCCCTCACGAGCCATTCTTGCGATTTGAATTTTGTGGAACGAGCGCACGGAGTTTGCAACGCCAGTCAGAACGATGCCGAATATCGCCGCAATTGTAACCACAGGAAGTATCCAGTTGATTTGCAATATGAAAGGTGGTAGCAACTGTTCGCCATTTCCTGTGTGTGCCATAGAACCAACCATGAGCGAACTGACAGCAAACCCGGTACCCAAACCAACAAGGGTTCCAATAAGAACTGCTGGAAATAGTTCGGCTATCGTACTTATCCAGTGATCACGACTGCTTCCGCCAAGGGCAAGTATTAAAGCCGAATCGCCTCTGGTTCTAAGTGAATATGCGGCAAGGAACACCCCATATGCCATCAGCATGATCAATCCCGCAGCAATGGTTGCAACGATACTCATCCCCCGCCAGCCCGCGACAGCAATAGGATCGACGAACGTACTGCTTACTCGCCTTGCCCGTGAATCGATGCGAGCAAGCCTGAAGACATCACGAACGCTCTCTACTATCTCTTCGTTGGGTATCTCTTGGGCGAGCGATTCCTGCGGCGCCAAACTGGCGAACAGTTCGTTTGGAATTACTGACTTTCGCCCTCTGAGCTCGATGAAATTGATCACAGCGTCGATATCTGCTATTGCGAACGGGCCTCTTTCAGGGTCCATTGTCGGGAAGTATTTGATCACATCAATGACCTCTACGGGCAAGATACCGCCCTTTACGTTAATCATGAACGGACGGTGTAATCCAGCGCTGGTCAGGGCCATAAAACGTTCGCTGGCGATTATCGGAATCGGTCTGTCTACCGCACGTCGATATATTCCGCGAATTCCCTGAGTCGATCCTCGCCCCAGCGAAATGTTTCCGATTCCTGTTCCCGCATCGCCATCGACAATGCCATCGATTCCAACAGGTTCAGGAGTAATAGTGAATCCTGTGTCGTCACCTTCGGTTGTTGGGAGTCCGGTCCACAGCTCCGGATCATCAAAATCGATCAACATGTGCTTTGTCCCATCGACGGTTGTGGCAACGAGATCATCGATAAACAGATTCATCGGGCGCGCGCTGTCGGGCCCTACTTTCAGGTACGTCTGGATCGAAGTGATTTGTATGGGTTCCGGGTAATTCAGCACTCTTCCCGATTCGTTTGTCCACCCCTGCTTTAGCTTGCCCAAACTTATGGTGTGGTTGTCGCCGAAGCCGTCTCTGACCACGATCAACAGTTCATGATCTGGTGTTAACGGTTCGGAATTGACCCACAGCGAGAGATTGGTTGTATCGGGTGGCAGTTCGATAGCTTCAGGCAACACTCGAACTGTGAGACGATCGACCAGTTGCGCGAAGCTTGTTTCGGAATCAGAAAAATCGTCTCTGAACCATGCCACTTGCTGGAAGTCGATCGGGTCGATGGCGAAGAGCGTGAACCCGGTTCCGATAGTTGTAGTGCCTACAGAAGAACCAGTTCGCAGTGCAGGCGTTGCAACGTCGATTGTTTCGAGAGACCTGACGACTGCCAGTTGCGGTATATCTACCTGCCCCGTAGAACCTGTAGTGACGACGTGTATATCCGCTCCCGTGCCGTAGAGAACCTGCTCGTTGGTGGAACGTTCAAGTGTTGAAACTACCGATCCAGCCACGATTCCGGTACTTATCGACAGGGCGAAGGCGAGCATTGGCCAGCCGTGAAAAAACGGACGGTGGGCAGCGCTTGCGAGTCCAAGCCCCAGAGCGGTTGAATTCAACCTGGTTCCAACCTCGGCAAAGCCTCTCGTGATGATCGGAAACAGCCTCAGTGCCACCAGCGACATTGCAATTACGATCAGAACCGGGGCTGCGAGCAGGCTGAGATCGGGCGCGAAATCGCCTTCTCGTTCAGAAACTACAACGCCGTTTCTAGCACCGACTTCCCACCAGAGAATCCCGCTCAATGCCACCAGCAACGCATCGACGTAGTACCGCTGGAACCAGGGCGCAGTGACTCGATGTGAATCCGATGAGCGAGAGGCTGCGAGGGTCGATCTATCCCAGAACGATGATGCCGCGGTTATCACCAGCACGGTTCCAACCGCAGCGCCAAACGACCACAGCCACGCCGATGCCGCTAGCTCGACTGGCATTGTGCTTCCGTTGGTGATCGCCGAGTAGGAAGGCAGATACCCGAGTGCACCAGTGATGAGAATCGACAAGAACGGGGCGACGATCGCCGCGGGTATTGACATGAACACGGCTTCGATCATGTGGACGCCGAATTGCTGGCGAATGTTGAAGCCGCGACTTCTGAGCATCATGTAACCGGCAACTCTTCTGCGCCCGAGCAGGCCAGCCGCCATGGTCAGATAGAACGCCACACACGCCAACACCAACAACGCCATAAGTAGAAGCGGGATGCTGCCGAACAGTGCTCGCTTCTTCATCGAATCGATCCGCTGATCCATCTCTGTTATGAGAAACGGCCGCGGTATCGAATCTTCTATCTGCGTCATAAAGCCTTCGAATTCCGATTTAAGTTCCTCGATCGTCATATCGCCCATCAACACAGGGTCGGTGTAAAGAAACCAATCGTAGTTCGCAGGCAGCCCGGCGTTAGCTTCAGCAACAACCGAGAACATTGAACTTTCAGTTGGGAACATGATCAGCGGCTGTTCACGACCTACTATCGCCGGGGCAAGGTACGCCTCGCTGAGCTGAAGCCAGAAGCGTTCATCCGGGTCTCGAACCGTGAATGTGCCAGTAACACGCACCCTGGCAATGCCTGCACCCCTGTCTACCGGTTGAGTGTTGATTACGTCTCGAAGATTGATCTGAAGTAGATCAGCCCGCGGTTTGAATACAGCCACCTCGATAACCCGCTCCCCATCGATCAACTCCTCGTTGTCGGTTGGCGCTTCTCCTTCGACGTAGTAAACGTGGTCGTCCAGGTGCTCAATGAACTGGAATGCAGCCTGTGATGCAAGATCATCCATTCTCAAGTCTTCGTTTAGCCAGCCCCACCAGTGAACCCGACTCTTGGTAAACCGCGCCGAGCTGGTAACCAACTCACCGAAGTTGTCGTCAACAGCCTCAAACAGTGCTTCATCGGACCTGATCTGGTCGTCGTGCGAGAGAGGCACCCACGATGTGTTTACGTGGATACTCGTGTTGTACTGCCCAACATCTTCGACCGCAGCCCGCATCGAAACGATTTCCAGCGAGCGACCATACTGAGAAATACCTGAAGCAGTTGCGGCCGCGAATATGGCACCGACCACCAATCCCACCATCATCCATGGATCGGTGCTGGCTCGGTTTTTTATTAGTCTTAGCAGGTTCAGATTCGTACTCGATCTAGTCCGTACACAATTTGCGCAGCACTCGGCTGATGCAGCGCTTCGTACTCGAAAAGCATCGAATGCTCACAAGCGTTTAACATCATCGCTTGATACGCTGGCTAACCGGAAATTGGTCTATTCGACCCAGACATTACCACCACCGTGACCCTTCTAAACCTTCCAAAACTCTCGAATGTGGCAGTGAGTGCGCTTGCTTTCGCACTGATATTCGCCGCGTGCACTACTGGTACAAACGAGGAAAGTGCGACCGGAACGTCTGCTGTAGCTGCTTCTGTTGTCAGCGACGAATCGGGCAGCACGTCAGTATCAACTCCCGTTATTCCCCCGACTACCACTTCCCGTACTTACGGTTCACAGCCGCTTTCTACACCCGAACTGGTGGAACTCCTAACACCCTCAGTAGTCCAAATTGCGGTGAGCCTCCCCCGGGGTCAGGCCGTTGGCACAGGCGTGATCCTCGATAAGACCGGCCTGATTCTCACCAACTGGCACGTTGTAGAAGGTGCAATAACCATTACCGTTGCGTTCGAAGACGGGTCGATTACAGAGGGCGAACTATTCAGACGAGATACTCAGTTGGATCTGGCGATAGTTCGGGTCAGCGGTCAGGACAATCTACGCCCGGCTACTTTTGGTGATTCAGCGGCGCTGCGCATTGGAGAAGATGTTGTTGCGATAGGGCATGCGCTTGGGCTGCGTGGCGGACCGACGGTGAGTAAAGGCGTGGTGAGCGCGCTGGACAGGACGATTGTCGGTGAAGCTGGCGGCGACCTGACGGGACTGGTTCAGACCGACGCCGCGATTAATGAAGGCAACTCGGGCGGACCGCTGGTGAACATGTTCGGCGAAGTGGTCGGTGTCAACACCGCCAAGATCAATATTGGTGATCGAATTGGCTTTGCCATCAATATCAACGACGCTAAGACGGCTGCTTACAGCCTCATCGCACAGGGTCCGCTTCCACCTCCGGGATTCCTCGGTGTTGCTGGTGTGGACGTGACTCGGGCTTTGGCACGGGCATTGCGACTGCCAGTGGGTGAAGGATTCGGCATCACGGTAATCGAGCCCGGTTCACCAGCTGCCAATGCCGGGCTCGAACTCGACGACATCATCGTGAAGCTTGATTCGACTGAGATTACAAACGGGCAGGACTTAACCGACTTCCTTCGTGACCACCCGAGTGGCAGCGAAATAACCATCACAGTGGTGCGAGATTCACAATTTCTCGTAACCCTCGAAACCACCCTGGTTGAACGTACCGAACGCTAGAACCTGTGGTTCGCCCCCGACCTTTGCCGATCCGCATGCCTTTCTGGCCGTACAAATGCGCGTCTAATCGTGCAGAATGTGCTGAAATCTTGCATGTATCACCTAGAGAGGCACCCGAATGACCGACCAAACCGGTTCTGAACTAAAGGGCAAAGTTGCAATCGTTACCGGCGCAGGTCGCATGCGCGGAATCGGTCGTGGCACTGCGGTTGTTCTTGCACGAATGGGCGCATACGTCGTTGTTACCGGCACTGGTCGCGACCCCGACACCTTCCCGCAGGATGAAAAAGACGCCGGATGGCGCGACATACAGTCGACGGCAGAGCAGATCGAGTCGTACGGTGTGAAAGCTCTGCCACTGATTTCGAACATCGCTGACGAAGACGATGTTCAGCGGATGGTAGATGCGACGGTTGCCGAGTTCGGTCGGCTCGACATCATCGTGAACAACGCAGCTGCGCCATATGGCTCCGACCGGGTTTCAGTACTCGACCTGAAGGCCGAAGTATTCAAAACCGTGATCGACGTGAAGGTGATGGGCACGTTCTACGCTTGCCGGGCAGCAGCAGCTCAGATGATCAAGCAGGGTGAAGGCGGCCGAATCGTCAATCTCTCATCGACCATGGGCAAGAGTGGTCGACCCAACACCAGTGCTTACAACGCCGCCAACTTCGCGGTCGATGGGTTTACCCAGGCGCTGGCGAAAGAGGTTGGCGAGTTCAATATCACGGTGAACAGTGTGTGCCCTGGGCTGACAGAAACTTCACGACTCGACCCGCTGGGGCGAACCGATCGCTGGGAGGCACGTATCGCTGAAGTGCCGTTGCGCAGGGCAGGCACCGACGAAGAGGTTGGCGAGTTGATCGGCTTCCTGTGCAGCCCAAGAGCCGGGTATATCACCGGCCAATCAGTAAACGTTAATGGCGGGTCGATCACTGAGCGTTAGTCGTTTGTCGGGACCGGGCGCAAGTACCCGGTGCCAGCTATATATCCAGACCTTCGAACTCGGCGACCGCTACGAAGTCTTCTGCATCGTCGTCCCATGCAAAAAGGCGTGCTTCAACAACGCTGTTTCCGTCGATGCCGATCACTATTTGCTGCACCGGGTACGCCGGACCGTCGCCCCACGGATCAGAAGCGTTTGCCTTGTCGGTTTCCGAAAAATAGGCACGGCCGTTGGGGTGAGAGTGATAGATGATTCGAGGTCGAACGTCGTCATCAAGTGTGTGGTTCAGGTCGAGCAGGTCTTGATCGGCGATGACGAACGCCGTTTGCGCTGTACGGTTTTTCGCCGTTGGGTGAGTTTCGGGCTCGTAGGCGTTTACCGCCCGCCGAACTCCGCCAGCAGCGTTCGAGTCTTTATCGCCAGTAATCCAGCCACAGCATTCGTCAGGGAACGATTCGCGGGCGTGAGCGAAGATCTGTTCGAGAGAAGAACGTGGAATGTCGATAGGTTCTGGCGTCGGCAAGTGAATTGATCCTGGCCTGAGGCCTGAGGCTGTAGGGCTTTACGTTTATTCAGATGCAAAGTGTAGCCACTGGGTTTAGGTTTGGTGCAGGCATTGCCTGTCTTCCTTCATCCCGAGCAGAGCGAATGGCGTGAACCTGTCATTGCGAAGGAAGCCGGCTCTGAGGCTGACGTGGCAATACCGTTTGGGCGCGTACAACTGTTCGTATCCGCCAACAAGGTTTCAAGGGCGTAACCGATCGTCCAGTGGATTCCAGCATCCTGACGGAGCGTTACTCAATGCAGCTGATTGCCACGTCGTTCGTTCCTCATTCCTCGCAATGACAATTATTCGAAGCCCTATCTGTTGTTGGTTCAACACGCTCCCATGTAAATTACGTTTATCGAGATTTTCGCATCGAGACACGTTCTGGCGCGTTCGATGCTGGGGTGTGTAACGATTTACACGCACACACCCACACACAACAGATCCTCAGGACTTACCAAACCCGCAAATGGCTGGACTTCCCAAAATTTGGATCGATAGACGAAAACGCAGACTGCGTCGAGCGCAGCGCGATGCCCTCGCACGAATCGGACTGTCGACCGCTGGAGCACCGGCAGTTGGCGAAACCACGTTGTGCATCGCCTACATGTGCCCGTGGGCACACACCTGCAACGGAGCAACTCCCCGACCAGCGCTCGTGGCCGAGCGAGTTTGCCTGAGGAAATTCCCTGAAGAACGTCGCCCAAACTCCGGACTATCAGACAACGCCCTCGATAACCTCGCACAGCAGAGGGAAGAGGGAATCAGGCTTGAGTCGGTAACAATTTCAGTACTCGACGAGTTCCGACCCGACGGTCCAACTCCATCGATGAGACAGAAGCGACCTGAACGACCTATCTACGATTCCGGTGTACGAGGCAAGCCGTTCCTTCCGCCAGTTCTACCGACGATCCGGCACCAGCCAGCGCGACCGGTCGAGCAAAGCTCATAATGCGTCGTAACGGCTCAGGAATTCACTGAGTACGAAGTGATAGCGATCGGGATCGACCAGATCAAGTCCATCGTGGTCACCCCACTCAATTATTTCCAACTGCTTGGGCTCCGTAGCCGCACTGAAAATCCGCTCAGCGTTCTCGTACGAAACAGTTCGATCTGAATCGCCATGAAATATCAGCCATACAACGCCAGAAGACCCCGGAATGTGCCAGCCGTGCAGCTTCGCGCCGTCAGCGGTCACAGGAAATACATCGGTGTACTCAAGTCCAACGTGATCGGGCGTTCCGCGGAACGAGCGTTCTGGCACATAGAGTGCCTTTCGCTCAAGCCATCTGAACGGGTGTAGTACCGGATTCACGCTCCTGATCGATTGCGTAAACTTCTGTCAGAGCCCCAGAGCCAATGTTCACGGGGTCAAAAACTACTGATCAACCCTAATTGACCAAACCGTCGCTCCGCAGCGATGAAATCTCGTCGCCAGAATACCCAATATCACTCAGAACTTCGTCGGTGTGCTGACCCAGCGCGGGAGACGATTTCAACTCAGGCATCCCTGCACCGAACTGGAGAATCGGACCCGAAGTCCGGATTTTGTGTCCGGTGTGGTGATCGAGTTCCACGACATAGTCGTTCGCAAGAACCTGCTCGTCATCGACCATTTCTTCAACAAACCTAATCGGTTCACAGGGGATGTCGTGAGAGCGCAGTTCAGTGAACCACTCATCGGTAGTTTTGCTGGCGAAAATACTTTCGAAGTCTTCGACAAGCTGTAAGCCCATTTTTTGAGCCTCAGGCGTCGAATCGTCATAGCCCGGCTCAGTCATTCGAGGGTCTTTGAGCCCTAAGACGTCAATCAGGCGAATTCTGGCGTGAACAGCGAGTGTTCCGAGGGCAATTCCGCCATCGATGGTCTTGTATGCCCGGTAGTAGCACCGATATATCAGCGGTCGAACGGCCTGCTGGTAGCTGTCCTGAATTTCCTTGTATCCGGCACCCTGTTCGAGCAGTTCAGGGTACCTCTCTTTGTACCAGGTCTTGGAAGGTGCAGGCAGGCCCTCGATATCGGCAATGCGAAGCGTTTGCATGGCGATGGCATTAGAAAGAAGGCTCGTTGAAACCAGCTGGCCTTTGCCCGTTTTGCCGCGACCCACTATTCCAGCCAGAATGCCATTTGCGGCGGCGTACCCAGTCGAAAAATCGATATACGACGATGACCAGACAACCTCGGGTTGACCGTTGTCGGTGATCTTCCCTTCGCTCATCACAGCACCGGTGTAGCCCTGAACAATAAGATCAAAGCCGGGTGAGTCGGCCATCGCACCCTTTGGGCCGTACGCAGTGATATCGACATACACGAGCCGTGGATTGATCTTGGAAACGGTTTCGTAGTCGATTCCAAGTTTCCGTGCGGTGTCTATCCGATTGTTCGAGATGATTCCATCGGCCGACTCAATAAGCTTTTGGAGCACGGCGCGACCCGAACCTTGCTTGAGATCAATGCAAATGCTCCGAACACCACGGTTTAGCGGAACAAACACCCGGCTTTCGTTCGGGGCGAACGGGGTGGCGTGTCGCCATGGATCGCCCACTGGTGGTTCGACCTTGACCACATCGGCACCCATATCGGCGAGTAGTTGCCCACCCCACGGCCCGGCAACGAAACTACCGAATTCAAGAACTCGAATTCCTTCTAACGGACCTGCCATTGGTGCCATGGGCACTTTCTTTTTGTGTGGGTGTTGTTTCAGTTAGATTCGGCAGATGTTATCGCTGATCGGCACTTTATGTTGGCAAATGCCGTCTTAAAACGAAAACGCCCGGCTTTTTAGAAACCGAGCGCTACGTTTAGACCTGCTCGATCTGCTTTAGCCAACTAGCCCGTTGTGGGAGGAATTACAAGAACGGGCTGGCCTGCAGAACGAATTACCTTGTCTGCCACGCTTCCGACGACCCACCGCTTGAGTCCACCGGCTCCGTGGGAGCCCATGACCACGATGCTGTCTTCGATTTGTGAGGCTTCTTCTACTATTTGCTGCGACGGGCTACCGGTGCGGAGACTGGCACTGGCATTGAGCCCAGCCATTTTGGCTTCATCGATGAATTCCTGCAGATACTTGGGAATCTCTTTTTTCTGCACTTCGATTCCATAGTCGCCAGGGTAATCGCCTGCGCCGTATTCGATGCCTGCCACGCCCACTCCAAAGAACGGCAACCGAAGAATTTCGGTAAAAACTATTTCGGCATTTGCAGCTTTGGCAATTTCGACTGCCGGTTGAATTGCAGTTTCAGAAAGAGTTGACCCGTCGGGAGGGACTATCACCCTTTTCGGACCACCACTTGTGCGATTGAATTCGTGTATTTCACCCGAATACAGCGTAAGAATAGAGATCGACGTTGAGTGAAGCACCCGGTCGGTCACGCTGCCAAGCACACCTCTCGCGAGCGCCGATTCGCGACGTGTGGCCATCGCAATGAGATCGACACCCTCCGATTGCGCCTCGGAAACGATCACCTCTGTCTGGCCAGTTTCTTCTGTGTTGATAATCAAGCCGTATTGACCTTTTACGTGTGTCAGACATTCAGACAGGCGCTCGATCCAACTCACGGCGTTTCAAAAGTTTTAAAAAGCGCGGTTGGATCGTTACCTGATGACGAAGCACCCACGCGAATATATGTCGACATGATCGGAAGTCGTGTGAGTATTTCGCGAAATTGGTGCGAACACACCATCACGTATTTCTCACCTCATATTCCTTTTTCTATGGTGAGTTTTCACCTATGGTGGGGAGTTGAGCGCAGCTATTTTTTGTCGGTGCGACTTTTTTTTGACCTGTTCTCCACACCGTTTTCGGAAGTTTCTGGGGCTTGTTTCGTGTTTAAACGCTCAAACATTTTTGTTATCTCTGTACTTGCAGTGTTCACACTGTTCGCGGTCGTCGCTTGCGTCGAGCCAACCGAGAATCCGTTTGGAACCACCACGCCAGTGCCGGCAACCGAAAAGGCATCATCAGGCGGGAGCGAACCGGTCGTATCCGGCCCCGATATCGCAAATGGCGAAAGCTTGTTCAAGGGTCTTGGCTGCAGTGCCTGCCATACAACAGGCTCTGACAAGCTAGTGGGACCCGGTCTTTCGGGCATTTCTTCAAAGGGCAACGACTACATTCTGGAGTCGATCGTCGACCCGGCAGCCGTAATCGTCTATGGTTTCAACAACCTGATGCCGACGACCTTCGCCAGCCTGAAAGAGTCCGACCTCGAAGACCTGATCGCCTACCTGAAAACACTCGGGTAGAGCGGGATTTCCCTCGGTCATTCCAATCGCGGCAGATGCCGTCATTCGTTGCTCCAACCCAGGCGACAGCCAGCTACCGCCTTCCCGACCGAAGCGATAGCGCAACGGAGGGATCTTGGCCATAGGTGTAGGAACCCGCGATCAATCGTAAATTTCGTTGTGCGCCGTTGAAGGGTTGTTGCGCGCGTTACCACCCAAGGTCCCTCCGCTTACGGTCGGGATGACGGTGATTTCCGGATTGGAACTTGGATTGAGCGCCTGCTATCTACGCCTAAATCTCCACGCCGGAAGCTCGTGCAACGGTGTCGAGGTCTTTATCGCCTCGGCCACTTAGCAGCAACAACACGATCTGATCCTTCGGCAGCGTCGGAATCCAGTTGATCATGTAGCCGATAGCGTGCGACGGCTCGAGTGCGGGAATGATGCCCTCGGTTCGACTCAGCAGCCTGAACCCGGCAAGCGCGTCGTCATCGGTAGCCGAAACATAGGTAGCCCGCTCGATGTCTTTCAAATAGCTGTGCTCAGGCCCAACTCCCGGGTAGTCGAGACCCGCCGAGATACTGTGAGCCTCGGTCACCTGCCCGTGTTCGTCTTGCAACAGGTAGCTGAGCGAACCGTGCAACACGCCAGGTCGCCCCTTCGTCATAGTCGCAGCATGCCGCTTGTCGAGCCCTTCGCCCGAAGCCTCGACACCAACAAGCCCAACTCCGTCGTCCTTAATGAACCCGGAGAAGATGCCCATTGCGTTCGATCCACCGCCAACGCAGGCAATCACGTAGTCGGGTAAACGCCCTGCCCTCTGAACGATCTGCTCACGCGCTTCCGCACCTATCACCGATTGAAAATCTCGAACCATCTTCGGGTAGGGGTGCGGTCCGACAACACTGCCAATGATGTAGTGAGTGGTTTCCACGTTCGCAACCCAGTCGCGAATCGCCTCGTTGGTGGCATCTTTTAGCGTTCGACTGCCGGACGACACCGGCTCGACTTTCGCCCCGAGTTCTCGCATTCGGTACACGTTTGGCGCCTGTCGAGCGATATCGGTATCGCCCATGTACACGATGCACTTGAGGCCCATCTGCGCACACACCGTGGCAGTGGCAACTCCGTGCATCCCGGCTCCGGTTTCGGCGATGATCCGCTTTTTGCCCAGCCGCCTGGCGAGCAATGCCTGGCCGATAGCGTTGTTGATCTTGTGAGCGCCGGTGTGATTCAGATCTTCACGCTTGATGTAAATCTGGGGTCCACCAAGCTTCTCGGTAAGATTCTTCGCGTGGTACATCGCTGTCGGACGACCAACATAATTTGTTAGCAGGTCTTCGAACTCGGCCCAGAAGGAATCGTCCTGTCGCGCTTCATCGAAGGCTGCTTCAAGTTCGGCGAGTGCGGCCATTAGCGTTTCGGGTACGAATTTACCGCCGTAAGGGCCGAATCGACCCAATGCGTTCGGAAGCGAATCAGAACCGGGATCATAAGCTGACGAAGTTGATGTCATCGAAAAATCAGTACGTAAATGGTTGCTAGCGATGTAAGTCGGGCACGAAAATTGACCCGGAGTTGGAGCGTGATGCTCAATCGCAAGCTAGGATAGCAGCGGAGATAGGCGACTAGTCGCACTTTCTGAGGGCTTGGGCCGTTCAGATTGCACTCGTTTATTTTCGTTCAACAGATCATTCTCGAGGAACCCGCACTTTTGGCAGAGCCGATCACACCACGACCCAATATGGACGCTTACATGATGGCGATCGCGGTTGGCGTTCGAGCAAGAGCCAACTGTCTGGGCAGCCACATCGGTTCGGTGTTGGCTCGTGATGGTCACATTGTTGCAACCGGGTACAACGGCACTCCGCACAAAACCCCAAACTGCGACGAGGGCGGCTGCGGTAGATGCTCGAACCGTGACGACTACCCATCGGGCACCGGCTACGACCTGTGCATCTGTGTTCACGCCGAACAGAACGCGCTTCTATCGGCAGCTCGCTTCGGCATCGCCGTAGAAGGTTCGATCCTCTATTCAACCTGGCGACCCTGCTTCGGCTGCACCAAGGAAATGCTTCAGGCCGGCGTTCTGGGTGTGCGATACGGCGAAAATTGGGAGCCGAACCCCGAATTAAAAGAAGAGTACGAGCGCTTGCAGAGCTATTTTCCAGACGGAGTCGAGAAGGTCGACCTCCCAGAAGACGCCGACTCTCACATTCCCGGTGAACAGGTCTGAATATGAAAATTACAAGCATTGAAACCATCGCCTTACGAGACGACGCCGATGGAACCGTAACTTCGTGGAACCCATCGTTTGCCGAGAGTGCCAAGACTGACGGTGCTCCTGCCAGCACGGGCGGGTACGACATCACGCTTGTTCGCGTTCACACCGACGCCGGGATAAGCGGGATCGGGCAGTGCGAGGCACCGAGTCTCGTTATTGACGCCATCATTCGTTCTTCGCAGGGACTTGAAGCCCTGCTCGTAGGAGAAGATCCGACTCAGGTGCAACGTCTCTGGCAGAAAATGTACAACTCGACCGGCGTATATGGCCGTAGGGGAGTTGTAATTGGCGCGATTGGCGCGGTGGAGACTGCCCTCTGGGACATCACTGGCAAAGCAGCTGGCAAGCCGGTTCACGAACTTATCTGGCGATCGTTTGCTACTACTGCAAGCGATACTGAACCTCTGAAGCGAGTGACCCCGTACGCCACCGTCTATCCTCCCGGATCAAGCCTTGAAGAACTTGAAGAACGCCTGAACATCGCCATTTCGCGAGGCGTTAAGGCAGTGAAAATCGAAGAGTGGCCGGGTCAGTTCGGCAACGTAGATGTTGATATCGATATCGCGGTAATCGAGAAGGCCCGTTCAGTGCTGGGCCCCAAACGTGACCTGATGATCGATGTGCAGAATCGCTGGCGTGACGTCGGTCAGGCACTGCGCACCATCGAAGAGATCGAACAGTACAAACCGTTCTTTATAGAGGCACCTCTACCCGCCGACAACATAGAGGGCTATCGCAGACTCGCCGAAGCTACCAGTGTGCGAATCGCCGTTGGAGACTGGGGTTTCAGCGGGCGTCACGAGTTTGCATATCTACTACGTCGTGGGCGGCTCGATGTTGTTCAGCCGAGCGCTGTTCGAGCCGGCGGGATGCACGAAATCCTGAACATCGCTGAAGATGCCTATCGATTCGGAGCACTGTGTATTCCGCACACCTGGTGCCACGTTGTTGGAGTTGCGGCCGAACTACACCTCGCAGCCGTTGCCCCCAATATGCCCTACTTCGAATTCCCGATAGCGTTTCCTGCAACTCCGCTTGTTGAAAACCTGCTGTTGCCGAACTTCGTAATTACAGATGATGGAACTATGGAAGTTCCAAACAGGCCCGGTCTGGGTTTCGAGCTGAACGAAGACGTAATTTCGGAGTTCAGAGTTGATCCCTACTAGAGTAGGCTGAACTTCTAGTGAACAACGATACTCATCGTCAAAATAAATCTGACTCCAACCCAGATAACACTCGAAAACAGCCGGCGCTCGAAAGTCGACATGCTCGATTAGCGAAGATCACCTTTGTCGCGGACGACCGCAGCTTCAAAGGGCGACTGAGGAAGCACCTCAGAAATCCGCCTATGCGTACGGTGTTTCTGCTTGTACTCATAGCTATCGCGATCCCATCGATCATTATTTCCCCGAAGGTTTCTACAGTCGCTAAAAGCAACTGGTCTGACGTGCAGCAGGCTCGAGAACGTCACTTCGTAAACGTGACCGCGGCAAGCTGGGTTTACCCGTTCTTGAGAAGGCAAGCGGAACGCATGCAAGAAGCCGACGTTCCGATTGAATGGCGCGGAATTTCGTTCATAAATGGCCCGTGTTTGGCGGAACATATGAAACAGCTTCCGGTGGGCAAATACGCCTACGCCATCGAGACAGCCTGCGGGACTCTCCATGAAGTTCAGATGAAGTACGCTGCCGATTGTGCAAACACGTCAACGTGCAACATTCCCGAAGAAGCCGTGTTTGAATTACAGGTGGTGCTCGATCGCCTTAAAGTGGCGTTTTCCGATGCCAATCTCGTTCAGCCAGCCGGGGATGATCAGGGCCAGGTACGCGACTGATCGGCCATTTAAACAGCATTAATTCGCGTGTTTCCGCGTGTAAATCAGGCGTAGCATTGATTGGTGAATTGCATGGATAATGCTGGTCGTCAGTTTAGGGCGACTCCTGTCACACGGTCGATGAACCGTTAAAAGGCATCCACACAAATATGGATCTTTCGTTCGATACCGCTCCTTCTCGCTTAGCGCGATTCAGGCGTGAACTTCGGAACCCGTCTCTACTCACGGTATTCATCATCGGAACCATCGCTGCGGTTGTTCTTCTGGCCCCGTTCGCTCCGGGTTGGGTAAGCACAGCACAGAGCAGCTTCAAGGCGATGGCTCAGCAGAAAGATCTTGGCGACGCTGGCAGGAGCTCGATGACAGCAATTGTTCCTAGTCAGATAACTCCCTGGCTTGCCGTGCAGGCAAACACCATGATCGCTGCCGAAGGGCCGCTCGACTGGCAGGTTGTTTCGTTCCGAAACGGTCCGTGTAACGCTGGGAACCTATCTCAACTACCTGTAGGTAAATACACTTCTGCCGTTGCCGGTGCGTGTGACGACTTAGACGGCATTCAGCAGCAGTATTCCGGAACGTGCTTCCTTGCGAGCGACTGCAACGTGCCAGGGGTTGCGAAGGAAGAGATCAGAGCAGCGATGGGCACTCTTTGGGAAGAGTTCTCAGACGCCGGATTCGTGCTGCCAAACATCGCAGTAGAGCAGCAAGTTCTGCCGTAACGGGCGTTCAGTGCTTATAGACTGTGCCCCGAACTCAGGTAAGGTTATCGCCGAAGCAATCTGGCTTCGTTGAGTCGTGGCAATCACGCCATTTCAGGATGAGCACAGTATGAGTCTCCAGTACGACGAAGATAATTCCATTCTCGCACGCCTACAGCGGGAGATTCGTAACCCTACGAAGAAGACAGTGCTCGCTCTGATAATCATTTTTCTTCTGGTAATTTCTCCGTTTGCAGCTGGCTGGCTCAACTCGACCCAAAAAGGCTTCGAACAACAATTTGCCGAGCATGATCTATCAGAAAACTTTAGCGCCGGAGTCGCTGATCTTACTGATGAGGAAGTAGCGCCGTGGTTAGTTGAGCAAGGCAATATCATGTTCAATGCCACAACACCGCTCCATTGGGAGGTCGGCAACTTCTACTACGGCGTGTGTTCGGAAGAAGGCATTGCAGGACTGGCGGATGCGACGTATCGAGATGGAGTTCGCATTGGCTGTCAGGGGCTTGCTGACATTCAAGGCAAGTACTCGCGTGATTGCTTCATCGCCTCGACATGCGTAGTGAAACAGTCTGCCAAAGACGAACTTACTGCGGTATTCGATGGGCTCTGGGCGACGCACGCAGAAGCTGGCTACGTTCGACCGTAGTTTGGAATAGATGGTCCGCAGTTCGAAATTTGTAATTAGAACGCGATTATTGACCCGGTTGGTTCGTACTAACCGGGTCTTTTTTTGCTCCAAACGGACCACCCCATAAAGTTGACTCTCAAAGTTGAGAAGAATGAACCTTCCGCATCAAAAATAGCGCGTGTGCGCACGAACACTCTGCGGTCAAATCCGGTGCCGCCCATATTGGGGCGATCGCAGAAAAATGACTGAGTGTTGAATTCATTCTCACTCACGAAGATTCGGGTAATGTTCAAATTTTCTATTCATAGAGTTATCTCACTAGCACTAGCACTAGTTCTGGCACTGGTACTCGTTGCCTCATTTGGCAACTTAGGCGGCGCTACAGCAGCGGGTGAAACCGATCTTGGTAACGCCATTGCGATCCAGAACGCAAACACAGGCAGCCTTATGGCGATCGACGGCGTGATTGGTACTGGAGTCGGACGCGGCGGTGGCGGTGGACACGTCATACTGGCTCTGACTACCGATGCAGGTGTCAGAGGGATTCCTGGTGCCGTCGGTGACGTAATTGTTCGCCCAACCGCGACCGGGAACTGGTGATAGTGGAGTTGATCGAACGAGTCGATTCACTCGCCCTGCGCCGATCGGTGTATCTACTGGGCATCCGGCTATAACTGCTGGAACAATCGGTGCACGCTTGGTAGACGGTGATGGAAATGTCTTCGCACCACGTATACGCCGATGTGAACCAGGCTTCTCTTGGTGATGGAGTCATTCAGCCGATTACCATTGATGGCGGTGTAACTTCGTCCGATGTCATCGGCAACTTGGTCGCTTTCGAGTCGATCGATTTCGCTGACGGTTCTTCGAATCTGGTAGACGCTGCGATAG
Source organism: Dehalococcoidia bacterium (assembly GCA_012959765.1). GTDB lineage: Bacteria > Chloroflexota > Dehalococcoidia > Lucifugimonadales > Lucifugimonadaceae > Lucifugimonas. Next base: position 25,677 of record DUCO01000046.1, read on the forward strand.
CGAGCACAACGGTTGGTCAGCTCGGGAACTCGACATCTTCTGGTGAAGGTTACGGAACACCGTCATCGGTGATTACGGATGCGTTTGTTGGCCAAAGCGTTACCAAGTACGGAAGAACGACTGGTTCTACCGACGGTAAAGTCGATGTGATCAACGCGAACGTGAACGTCAACTACGGTGAAGATGACGGTGTAGCGTTCTTCACCGGACAGGTTGTAATCAAGGGTAAAAAAGGTCGCGCATTAAGCGGTGGCGGTGACTCTGGTTCTCTGATCGTTTCTAACGATGGTAGTAACCCTGTTGCGCTCCTCTTTGCTGGAAGTAGCCAGACCCCCACGATCGGTAGCCCGATTGGCGCAGTATTGACAGCCCTCTCTACACCAACTCGAGTTTTGGCCATAGACGGCGACACTTCTTCGCCTCCGCCCGGTGGGCCGTTGAGTCGCATATTACACGTGAGATACCAAAAGCGATCTGAATTGAGTGTAATAAAGTAATGTTGAACGCCTCGTGCGAGCAGCAGCTTTTCGATAAATGGCACCTGCCCTGCAGACTGCTAAACTGCCGGCGAACTCGTATCACATCACCCACGAGTGCCCATGAAATCGCGCAAGTAAATCACGCACGTAAGCAAGGACGATTTTCGACCAATGGACAGCAACCTTTCTCCCCACGGCCTGATTGGCGAGGCATACCGGCCGCCAAAGATTGGAAGCAAGGGCGCTGTGGTTTCGAACCACACGATGTCGACGCAGGCTGGAATGCGCATACTTCACAAGGGTGGAAACGCGGTGGATGCGGCAGTCGCAGTTGCGTTTGCGCTGGGCATGGCCGAACCGCAGGGATCGTCGATCGGTGGTGATGGGTTCGTGATGATCCACATGGCCGCTAACGCCACAGTAGAAGTCGCAAACGGCACCGGGGCAGCTCCGGGGGCCGCAACTGCCGATAAATACAGTGACGGGATTCCTCACACGGGCATACTCGGGACTTCAGTTCCAGGGATTCTCGATGCGCTTCTGAGTGCGCACGAAAAATACGGCACACTCACGCTCGCACAGTGCTTGGAGCCCGCAATTGAGCTTTGCGAAGATGGAGTTCCGGTTTCAGAGTTCCAGTCTCGATTGGCTGCAACGTACCCGGTACTTCGAAGCTCCCCAACGTCAGGTCCGGTGTTCGCGCCGAACGGAAACTGGCTGGAACCCGGTGAATTTCGCCGAAATCCCGATCTGGCACGTACGTACAAGCAGATAGCCGATCAGGGTCGGGATGCGTTCTACGAAGGTGACATAGCGCGTGAGATCGCACGCTACTCGGAAGCCAACGATGGTCTGCTGACATATGACGATTTGAAACGACACAAGGTCGAGTGGCAAGAGCCGATTTCGATCAACTATCGAGGTCGAACGGTTTACGAGGCACCGCCAAACACGAGTGGGCACGTTCTACTCCAGGAACTCGGGATGTACGAGCAGTTTGACCCGAGTGAGTACGGCTACATGACCCCTGAGTCGGTTCATTTAATGGTCGAGGCCAAGAAGCTGGCGTTTGCCGATCGCGAGGCGTACCTGGCCGATCCAAACTTCGTCGATGTTCCGATAGAAGGTCTGCTAAGCCCCCAATACTTGGCGGATAGGGCAAAGCTGATTGATATCGGACGAACAGCAGCGGACGTTGCCGAGGGCGATCCGTGGGCGTTCATGGATCGCTCGCCGGACGCCGCAAAGAAACACCGCGTTGGCGGTCGCATCCACGAAGCAGGTAGTGACACGACGCACTTCTGCGTTGTCGACCGCTGGGGCAACTCGGTCGGCGAGCTGCAGAGCATTCAGATGTCGTTCGGTTCGTGCGTAATCGCTGGTTCCACCGGAATATTGATGAACAACCGGATGACCTACTGGCACCTTGATCCGAATCACATCGACTACCTGAACCCGGGTCAACGAGTTCGCCACACCATGAACCCGGTGATGGTCTTCTCGAAGCCCGTTGATCAGGGCGGCAGGCTCGAACTGGTCTGCGGTACGCCGGGTGGTGACACGCAGGTTCAAACCAATATGCAGATCGTGACGAGCGTGTTCGACTTCGGGCTGAACGTATCCGAGGCGATCGACGGTCCTCGCTGGACACACAACCAGGCAAATACAGGGTCGGTGGCACCGTATCCGCCAACCGACACGCTCGACATCGAGCTTCGTGCCGGTGACGAGGTGATCGAAGGTCTCAAGAAGCGTGGGCAGGCGATCGGCTCGACCGGAGCATGGGAGGGTGCGGGAAGCGAGGGCGCTATTCAGGTTGATCTCGAAAATAACACCCTGTTCGCGGCATCAGACCCCAGAAGAGAAGCCGACGCCCAGGTCTGGTAAGTGGCATAGCCACGCTTTCTGCGGTTCCCCGCGTTGGCTGATTCTTTCGGGTTACAAGATTCGGCGAGATTCTGTCATTGCGAGGAGTGAGGAACGAACGACGTGGCAATCAGCCTTCGACCTGCGGAGACAATGCGCATTAGCCAACCGCGATCTCACCTCATGCACCGTCGCTGATGTCTGGTCAAGTGCTTAATTTTCAACCCAATTCAAAACCAACCAACAGTCGGAACTGCAGAAAAAAACGCCTAGCGCCCTCACCAAAACACAAGGAAATCCCAGATCGCCTCTACCGCCTCGAAAAGCGTGAAGCTATCGAGGTACTGCCCGCCGTGCAGCACCCACTCCTGCCCCAGCTTCAGCACCAGCACAACTAGAAGCCACCTAACTATTCGCTGCCGGGACATTTCGTAGTTCGGCCAGTAGTGCTTCCGCATTGCGACAAACACGAACCAAAACTCGAAAACGTTCGGGAATATCAGTAGAATCGGCCTGTTTCCGGTGAGTTCGAACCCGATAAACCCAATCATTCGGAACCCGAATAAAGCCAGTGCAATCTTCCGATCAGGCCCTGTCCACTTGTTAGCTACCCAAAGAAACGTGAGCATGTAGACAATGTCGAGCCACTTATCGAACGCCTGGTAGTTGCCCAAACCTCCCAGATCGAGCACACCCATGAAAAACAGGTCGGAAAAGTCGACCACGATGGCGATGAGCGCACCCGCGAACGCCCAGCGCAACACCGGAAGCGAACCGGCGACACGAATGAGCCCTATTATGAGTTGTTCGAGAGTCATGTTGGTGGGGTGAAATTTGTCATTGCGAGAAGTGAGGAACGAGTGACGTGGCAATCAGAGATCATCGCGGAACAATCTAACAAATCAGGTAACTGGCGTTACGCTGGCAACTACGTCCTTTAGAGTCAGGCGGTGTGCCTCGACCGTTGTTGGCCCAATCGGTCGGTAGAATCTGAACATCCGTGATTGCCACGTCGTCCCTCCTCGCAATGACAGAGCACGGTCACTGACATCCACACACCCGTTCGCCAAAATCGCCGACTATAATCACCGCTGTTCACAAACCGCGCACATTCGCCGAGCACACTGCGATGAAAAAGCGATCAAACTCGCTGGGGACTAAAAACGAATATGAAATATCGACACCTTGGAAACTCTGGACTCGAAGTAAGTGTTATTGGTCTTGGAACCAACAACTTCGGCGGTCGCGTGGAGTTCAAGGAAGCTCGTGAAGTGATCTTCGCCGCTCTCGACGAAGGCATCAACCTCATCGACACGGCCAACATCTACTCGCACGGCAACTCGGAAGAAATCATCGGCCGGTCGCTGACGGATCGACGAGACGAAGCACTGATCGCAACGAAGTTCGGCATGCTGTGGGAAGACGGACCCCACGGCAAGGGCGGCTCCCGCAAGCATGTTATGGACTCGCTTGAGGGCTCGCTGCGGCGTCTGCAAACCGATTACATAGATCTGTACCAGATACACAAACAGGATCCAGAAACCCCGATCGAAGAAACCCTCAGGGCACTCGATGACGCCGTTCGTGACGGCAAGGTGCGATATATCGGTCTATCAAACTTCGATCCCTGGCGCATCGCCGATGCTCAGTGGACAGCAAAGCATCTTGGCTACGTGCCGTTCATCTCATCGCAGCCCGAATACTCGATGCTCGAGCGCGGCGTTGAACGGGCGGTTTTGCCGGTGTCTGAGAAGTATGGACTCGGCACCCTGCCGTACTTCCCGCTTGCACACGGGTTCCTAACCGGCAAGTACCGCCGAAACGAAGCGGTTCCCGAAGGCACACGTCTTGATCTAACCCCCAACGCACAGGAAAAGCGACTTTCTGAAGCCAACTTCGACATTCTCGATCAGTTGGAAGTGTTCGTTGAGAAGCGTGGTCATTCGATGGTAGAACTGGCGTTCGCGTGGATTCTGGACAGAAGGTCGGTTGGATCGGTTATCGCCGGTGCCAGCACCTCGGATCAGATCCGCCAGAACGCCGCGGCAGCCGAATGGGAACTAACGTCCGACGAAATGGACGAGTTGAACGGCATTCTCGACAGCTAGTGCCACTGGCACTAGCAGGATCTATCGATTGTCATTGCGAGGAGTGAGGAACGAACGACGCGGCAATCAGTATTCAATCGGAACCGCTGCGGGGTACCACAACGACCCGTAAATGCTAAACACGAAACCCGCTCGTTGAGACTTGTTCGCTAAATCAGAACATGAAGGCGATTGGACGTTATTGCCACGTCGTTTCCGGGCAGGCTCCTCGCAATGACAGTGTCGATACAGTGCCCCGCGCTCCCCTCCTATCCCCAAAACCACGCCTCGCGTGTATTGCTCTACGCGCTAGTCCGTCCTAGACTGCCTCGAATACAAGGCATGCAATGGGTGGATAGTCACCCACAGTGGGAATTGTGGCGATCTGACCAGAAGAAACCTACCTGAAGTGTGAGCAAGGAGATCCCGGAACATGAGCACTAAAGCGGTCGAGGCGAAGACCGACCCAGCACTTCTTGCACATTTATATCGACGAGCCGGGTTCGGGATCAACCGAGACGAAATCGACCAACTTGCCACAGAGGATTACTCCGACACTGTCGAATTTCTGCTGAACCCCACGGCTGAAACCGGGATTCCCGAAGACGAGCTCAAACGCTACCTCGGTGGTGAAGCGCCACACGCCTATCTGGCAATCTGGCTCTACCGAATGCTCAACTCTCGGAACCAGCTACAGGAAAAGATGGCGCTTTTCTGGCACGGGCTGTTCGCCACGGGTCTGGTCAAGAACGAGCACATTCTCTCTTCCTCGAACCAGATCGAGATGTTCCGTGAGAACGGAATGGGCGAGATGCGAGAAATTCTGATGGACCTCGCCAAAGACCCGGCGATGATCTTCTGGCTCGACAACAACGAAAACCATCTCGGTGAACCAAACGAAAACTGGGGCAGAGAGCTTCTAGAACTCTTCTCTCTTGGCGTCGGAAACTACTCCGAAATTGATATCAAACACGCCTCGCGTGCGTTCACCGGCTGGACATTTGCTCAGTCTCCGCCGCTCTACCCACACGGCTACTACCCTGCTGATTTCCTTTTTAGAGAAGACGATCACGATAACGGCGATAAGGAATTTCTGGGGCACACCGGAAATCTCGATGGCGGCGACATTATCGATATCATCGTGAAGCAACCCTCCTGCGCAGCGTTCATTTCACGCCATCTCTACAACTTCTTCGTCGCCGACGAACCCCAGGTTCCGACATGGAACGACCTGCCACCGCTGGACCCTGAATTGATCGACGCGATGTGTAAAGCGTTCATGGACTCCGATGGCGAGATCAAGAGCGTACTCCGGGTGATGTTCAACTCCGATTCGTTCAAAAACGCCCGCTTCAAGAAGGTGAAGAGCCCGATCGAAATGGTGGCTGGGATTCTGAAGCTGGCCGGCGAGCACACCGACTTCCGGCACGACCTGGCGAAATATCCGCAATCGTCAACTTTCACGATGGGCCAGATCCTGCTTGATCCGCCAACAGTGGAAGGCTGGCACACCGGCAGGGAGTGGATCGACGGTGGCAACCTGACCGAGCGCATCAACTTTGCTGTCGATCAGGTCGGCGACGGTCTTTCACCCGGAATCAAGCGGATCATCGATCGCCTTGTCGAGAGTGGATCGCTCTCCACACCCGAATCGTTTGTCGATACCACCCTCGACGCAATGGGCCCCATCAGTGTCGAAGACTCAACTCGTGAAGCCCTCGTCGATTACGCCAGAAAAACCGAAGTCGACGACGATAGATCACGGGCCGTTCGCATGATTCGGCTCATGGTTTCCACCCCCGATTTTCAATACGCCTAACAACCAGCAACACTCTGCGCACAAAGGATATTTCGAACATGTCTGACAACGGAAATGGCACAAAAAACGGCAGCAAAAAGCCGCCTGTACTGGTTGTACTGCAAATGACCGGCGGTAACGACTTCATGAACACGCTCGTGCCGTTCACGGAGGGGATTTACTACGACTCCCGCCACACGGTGCGCATCGACGAGGATCGGGTGATTCCGATCAACGACAAGCTGGGTTTCCACCCCGCAGCGGCACCTCTCAAGGAGATGTACGACAAGGGCGATGTCGCCATTATTCAGGGCATCGGCTACGAGAACGCCAACCGGTCGCACTTCCGTGCCATGGACATCATGCACACGGCAGAACCGCTAACGATTTCGACCAAAGGCTGGCTGGCACAGGCGATTCAACAGCTCGATCCAAACGGCAAGAACGTGCTCACTGGAGTTAGCTTTGGTCGAGGTTTGCCAAGGGCAATGGCGGCACCCGGAGTACGAGTGACTTCAGTTGGTGATCTCGACAGCTACGGCCTCATGACATCGGTCGAAATCAAAGAAGATCGCGCCGAGGCGATGGACATATTCAAGCGTTTCTACACTCCCGGCATCGGCAGTGGAGCGACGATGAGCTACCTCAAGCAAACCGGCGACGATGTGCTTACCGGCATCGACAGGCTTCAGGAAGTGCCGGGTCGTTACGAGTCGACGATCGAGTACGAAGACAATCCGATCGCCAAGAGCCTTCGAGATGTCGCCAGAACCCACATCGCTGGTCTTGGCACTCGGATTTTCTACGTTCAGCACGCCGGGTACGACCATCATGCAATCGAAATGCCAGCCCACGAACGACTGCTTGGCGAACTATCTGGCGCGTTGCGAGACTTCATGGACGATCTTCGAGAACACGATGCCGCCGAAGAGGTGATCATCTACGCATTCACCGAGTTTGGTCGTCGTGTCCAGGACAACGGTAGCGGCACCGATCACGGCTCTGGCGGAGGAGCGTTCGTCATCGGCGAGCGTGTCGAAGGCGGGCTCTACGCAGAGTACCCGTCGCTCGACCCAAAGACGTTCGCAAACGGCGAAGATCTGGCGCACACGTTCGACTTCAGAGGCGTGTACGCCACGTTACTGGAACAGTGGATGAGCGTCGAATCGCAAGACATCGTCAAAGGCAATTACGAGCAACTTCACCCCTTCAAAACCGCCTAACTTTCGGAGAAATTCTCATGGCACGACCGTATGGACTACTAAGAGCGGGATTCCCGTATTTGAAGTCGCTTGGAATGCGTCGACTCACCAACTACCCGGTCGATCTGACGCTTGGGGCTGAAGGCCGCATTTACATCCTGAACCGTCAGCAAGATCTGGCTCAAATTCGCAAGTACTCGTTTGATGACGAGGACCTTGGGAACTTTGGGACGGTTGGAGATGGCGAAGACGAGCTGCAGTGGCCAGTTTCGATAATCGCCGACTCTGAGGAAAATCTGTTTATCTCCGACGAGTCACACCACCGGATTTCGTCGTTCGATAAAGAAGGCGAATTTCTCGGCACGTTCGGAGAATATGGATCTGGTGAGGGGCAGTTGAATCGTCCGGCGGGAATCGTTTTCGATGCCGACGAAAATATCTACGTCGTCGACTCGAAGAATCATCGTGTGCAGAAGTTCACCAAAGACGGGAAGTTCCTTCTTGAGTGGGGTTCGCATGGCGATGGCGACGGCGAGTTCGACCTGCCGTGGGGCATTACGGTCGATGAGCTTGGCGACGTTTACGTTGCCGACTGGCGAAATGACCGGGTGCAGAAATTCACTACCGATGGCGAGTTCGTCATGAAGTTCGGCAAGTCGGGTAGTGCGAACGGTGAGTTCAACCGGCCTACCGACGTTGCGGTTGATCTCGATGGCGATATCTATGTTTGCGACCGCGGAAACAACCGTGTGCAGCTGTTCAACGCCGAAGCTCGATACGTCGATAAGTTCATTGGCGACGCGACGTTATCGAAGATCGGACGTGAGTACATGATGACCAACGCCAGCCCGAATCGCATTCGTGACATGGCGGTACTTGAACCACAGAAGCGACTACGCCAGCCACGCTCGATAGCAGTCGATTCCGACATGCGGCTCTACATCACTGACACCGGGTCGTACCGCATTCAGGTCTACCAGAAAGAGGCCATACACCTCAATTCCCAGCAGTTCGCCCCACCAATGCGATCAGTAACGCTGCATCAGGAATAAGTCGTCGACGAGCGTGGCGCGCATTTGTCATTGCGAGGAATGAGGCATCCGAACGACGTGGCAATCAGTTGCCAAAGCAAAGCAAGTTCCCGCCTTAGCTGCGCGCGTCCCCGCCCCAGATCCTTCGACTTCGATGACTCCGCTCACGAAGCGGAAACCGTCACACAACCCTACTCAACAACTATCTCGCCAGAATCCTGCGTGATCTGCTCGCCGTAAACCGTTGTGTTGCGCAGGATTACTTGACCGTTGCCGCGGGCGTAGACGTTCCCGCCGTTTGGTGGGTCTTCAAGGCCAGAAGGATCAACTCCCACCACGCTGTCGATCAGCGACGACCCGCTCATGAAATTCCACGTATTGCATTGCGAAAACGTAGGATCCATTCCATTCACGGTCAGCTTTGAATTATCGAAAAACGCCCAGTTAAACGAACCTGTGCAAGAAGTTCCGATACCAGAATTCTGAACGATCACTTCCGAGTTTTCGGTCGCCTTGAGCTCGTGCTCGAACGAAAAATCCTTCACATGTTCAAACACCGAATCGGTGATGATTAGCTTCGCGTTACCGCTCAGCGTGATGGGCCCGCGGTGAAGATAGTGAGTGCCAGCGATCTCAAGAATATCGTCGCCAGAAAGCACGATTGACTGCGGGCTTTCTTCGAAATTGCCTAAAACCCGATATGCGGCGGACACCGGTTCGGAATCGATGAATCCCGGGCGTGAAGCCACTACTGTCAACGTGACAGGTGTACTTGAAGAAAGTGATAGGCCCTGAATACACCGTGCCATTCGTAACAGAAGGAACAGAGCCGTTGAGGGTGTATATCAGATCGTATCCCGGCTCATTGTTTTCTATTGAGACGTTCTGAACGCCAACATAAAGTCCGTCGCTGAGCGCAATGGCGGGTCCGTCAGGCGGTGGCTTGTCGATGACATTTTTTCGAACTGCCAGATCGATCATCGTGCTGTCGTCTACAACGCCGGCTGCAGTCACAATCGCATCGTCAACAATCACGAATTCGCCTTCGTAAAGGATTCCAGAAAGCGAATCGGGCGTAGAACCGTCCAGCGTGTAGTAGGCGACGGTTCCGAACGGAACGTCTGCATCGATCTTCACAATAGTTGGACCACGATGCGTACCAGACTCAGGATGTATCTCCAGCGGAGAAATAGCCTCAGCTACTACGGCGGTGGAATCTGAAGCAACAGGAGTGGCACCGGGCGGATGACCGATAGTCGGCAGAGCTGCAATTTCAGTAGGAACAGTGGTCGGAGCAACGGTGCTCGTGGGCACTTCGGCCGATGAGCATGACGCAACAAATCCCGCGAGCAAAGTCGCAAGAGCCACGAGCGTTCCGCCTTTTGTCTTGATCATTCTTTAATCATCAGACTTCGGCATGCAAGGCACATCAGGGATTCCCGATATCGGTATGAGCCGATGGGTTCGAGGCTGGTGACCCGACAGTTCAAACGGCGGTGAGCCTGACGAGTCTGTAGAGTACTGTGCGAAATGCCAGAACACATACTCGCAATTGATCAGGGAACGACCTCAACACGGGCGATTGTTTTCGACTCCATGGCTACGCCTGTGGGGTCCGCTCAGGTCGAGCTCACGCAACACTTTCCTCAATCGGGCTGGGTCGAGCATGACCCGATCGAAATCGCTGAGGCGGCAATAAGTGTCGCCAAGCAGGCCATTGGACGCGCCCATCTTGCGCCCGAAGATATTGCGGCAATAGGAATCACGAATCAGCGCGAAACCACGATCATTTGGGAACGTGAAACCGGTAGGCCCGTAGCGAACGCAATCGTTTGGCAGGACCGCCGGACCGCCGAGATCTGTAAAGATATCGCTAAGAGCGGCCATGCCGAGAACATTCGCCAGATCACTGGTCTGGTAGTTGATCCATATTTCAGTGCGACAAAAATAATGTGGTTGCTGGCCACAATCCCCAACGGCCAGGCTCGCGCCGAAGCCGGCGAGCTTTGCTTCGGTACCGTCGACTCGTGGCTGCTCTGGCGCCTAACGAACGGCGAGGTGCACGCAACCGACGCCACGAATGCCTCGCGCACGATGCTGCTGAATCTGCATGATCTCGAATGGGACTCCGAGATGCTCGATCTCTTCGACATCCCGAAAGCCATGCTTCCCGAAGTTCGCGGCTCGGCCGACGACTTTGGAGTTACGCACAAACCGGTGTTTGGAGCCGAGATTCCCATCACTGCGATGGCTGGAGATCAGCATGCGGCGTTGTATGGGCAGGCTTGCTTCAAAAGCGGCCAGATCAAGTGCACTTACGGAACCGGAGCCTTCGTTCTTGCCAACAAGGGCGCAACTGCACCGATTCAGAAATCGGGTGCGGGTGACGCAGGGCTACTGGCAACTCTCGGGTTCCGGATTGGATCTCGCAAAACCTACGCCATCGAGGGCTCGGTATTCGTCACCGGAGCAACCGTGCAGTGGTTACGAGACGGCCTCTGCATAATTTCCAACGCCCCTGAAACCGTGGACATGGCAATGAACGTGGGTTCGAATGAGGGCGTCTATTTTGTGCCTGCGTTTGTCGGCCTTGGCGCGCCTCACTGGCAACCCGACGCCACCGGATCGATTACTGGGCTCACACGAGGGAGCGATCGCAACCATATCGTTCGAGCCGCTCTAGAATCGACTGCTTACCAGGTGAAAGATGTGGTCAACGCTATGGAGGCTGGTAGACCTCGATCAAGTCAGCCACTTCGGGCAGACGGCGGCCAAAGCAATAACCCGTTTGTGATGCAGTTTCAGGCCGATATTCTGGATCGACCCGTCGAGGTGGCAAGCATCACCGAAACCACTGCTCTGGGCGCTGCGTTTTTAGCTGGCAGAGGTCTCGGGCTGTGGCGCTCCGACTCCGAAGTTGAGTCGTTGTGGAGTGCATCGTCTGTTTACGAGCCATCGATGAGCGAGTCGGAACGCAATACCCTGTATTCAGGCTGGCTCGAAGCACTACGCCGCACATCGCCACGTATTTAGGAAGAAACGTTGACGGTTCTGGTAACAGGCGTGACAGGAAAAACCGGCAAGCGCGTGGTCGAGTCGCTGGTGACTCGCGGCGTCGGCGTGCGGGCACTTGTACGAGATATCGAACGGGGCAAGATGGCGACGCTCGGGATGGCGGTCGAGCTGGCGCTTGGCGATTTTGACGACCAGGATTCGATAGCAAGTGCAGCAACCGGATGCGACGGCCTGTATCTGGTGGTTTCCGATAGCAAGGAACAAGTACGACGGGAAACCGACACAGCCAGAACCGCAATCAAAGCAGCCGTTGAGCACATCGTGAAGCTATCGTCGAGCGATGCCGAACTGAGGCGATCGTACTGGGCAGTGGCGCATCACGACATCGAACTTGCTGTCACCAACATGTACGTTGGCTACTCGTTCATTCGCCCCAACTACTTCATGGAGGGCTTCTTGGTACTATTCAAAGTGAACCGCGCGGGCGACGTGACGCTTGAAGTGCCCACCGGAGACGGCGTAATAAGCGCCATCGATACCTACGACATTGGCGAAACTGCAGCCGCGCTGCTGGCTGCCAGAATCCCGCTCCGACACCTACCGAGCCGAGCTCGAAATTCAGGATTCAGCGAGTGCTGGCGATATTTCAGACATCTACGAGGAAGTTCGATCAGGCACAGCCGAGATGATTTCAAACGACGTTGAGCGCATCACCGGCAACAAACCCCGCTCGATCGAACAGTTCGCTGAAGCCAACAAAGACGCCATCATTCAGGCAATTGCTTCCGCCATCAGCCGCCCGTGACGCCACCTGAGCCTGTCTGTCGGTGCTAACCTGCCGCCAAACGGCAAAAAGGTAAGCAGCGGAGGTACGATTTATGTACGTCGGAACACAGGTGGGCGCACGGAACGATTCAGACTTTGAACAGTGGGCGCAACTTGGAGTTGTGAACGTCTGTTCCGACCCTCCGGGTGACGCACACTCCTGGACGAAGGACGATCTGGCCCGCCATAAGGACAAGTTGAATTCCTACGGCATCACGCTCGACATGGTGCAGATTCCGCTGTCGTCGACGGTGCTCGACAAATCGCAGTCACCGAACGTCATGCTCGGCAAAAGCCCCGAGCGTGACCGTGAAATCGAATCTATACAGAACATTATCCGCATGTGTGGCGAAGTCGGCATTCCAGCGGTCAAGTACAACATGAACATCATCGGCATCCCGCGCTCCGAGCGTGAAGCAGGTCGAGGTGGTGCCTCGGCATCCACGTTCCGCTGGGCGAAGATGAACCAGAACGACCCCGCAACCATCGCTGGTGAAGTGAGTGTCGACGAATTCTGGGAACGGATCGATTACTTCCTCGAACGGGCAGTACCCGTCGCCGACTCGGCGAAAGTCCGAATGGCGTGCCACCCGCACGATCCCTTCACCCCGGACGGCTACATGGGTGTCACTCGGGTGCTTGGTACGATCGAAGGCATGAAGAAGTTCGTGATGATGCACGAGAGTGACTATCATGGCCTGAACTTCTGCCAGGGCACCGTGACCGAGATGCTCGATGATCCGGGCGCTGAGATCGCCGACGTTATTCGCTGGTTCGGTTCACGCAACAAGATTTTCAACGTGCACTTCCGCAACATTCGAGGTCACAAACTCGACTTCATGGAGTCGTTCCCGGACGAGGGTTCGATCGATTTCTCCGAGATCGTCAAGGTCTACCAGGAGGTCGGTTACAAGTACATGCTGATGCCGGATCACGTTCCGTGGATCAGTGGTGACGACCCGCAGGGTACGGCCTTTGCGTTCTGCTACGGATACATCTCAGCATTGCTACAGGGCATTGGCGAGCCTCGCAAGCAGGCGTGGGTAACCAAGGGACCCGGCGAGCACTCAACAGCGACGGTCCAAACAAAATAGTGGCGAAGGGGTGACACTTTTTCTCAGCTATGGGCGGTGTTGTCTTAGTTGTTCGTAACCCCCTCTTCCAGTGGGAGCCGCGTCGCAGACTGGGCCCAAGTGCGAAAGCGCGCCCGGTCCAAAAAGGGGGTGAGGGTAAAGCTTAGGCTGGCGAATTACTTTTCGATTCGGCCAGAGTATTAGCTGAAGACAACTCTGAACGTTACAAAATCCTGAAAATGAATTCAGGATGATAGTCATAAGTTTTATTCTCGAACGGAGAAGTAACGGATGCACGTTGGAACACAGGTAGGCGCCAGAAACGACGCTGACTTTGAACAGTGGGCGCAGCTTGGTGTGGTGAACATCTGCGCTGACCTGCCAGGGAATCCGCATGACTGGACGAAAGACGCACTATCTCGACATCGTGACAAGATTAATTCGTACGGCGTCGAACTCGACATGGTGCAGCTGCCGCTAGCATCGTCTACGGTCGAAAATTCAGCATCACCAAACATCATGCTCGGCAAAAGCCCTGAACGAGATCGAGAAATCGAGTCGATTCAGAACCTGATTAGAATCTGTGCTGAAGTTGGCATTCCAGCGGTCAAGTACAACATGTGCATCGTTGGCGATCCTCGAACCGAGCGAGAAATGGGTCGTGGCGGCTCTTCGGTGTCCGCGTTCAGGTGGTCGAAGGCCGATCAAGATGCACCTCTCGGTCTCGCTGGCGAAGTTCCTGCCGATCTATTCTGGGAGCGTATCGACTACTTTCTAGAGCGGGCGATCCCGGCAGCCGAGTCGGAAAAAGTGCGAATGGCACTCCACCCCCACGATCCCTACATCCCAGATGGCTGGATGGGCGTCGACACCGTTCTTGGCACAGTCGAGGGAATGAAGAAGTTCGTTCAGATGCATGAGAGCCCCTATCACGGTCTGAACTTCTGCCAGGGCACGGTCACCGAGATGCTCGATGACCCGAACGCTGAACTGCCCGACGTGATCCGCTGGTTCGGAAGTCGAGACAAGATTTTCAACGTTCACTTCCGCAATATTCGCGGTCACAAGCTCGACTTCAAAGAGACGTTTCCGGATGAAGGCAGTATCGACTTCTCCGAGATCGTCAAGGTGTACCAGGAGGTCGGATACAAGTACATGCTGATGCCCGATCACGTTCCCTGGATCAGTGGTGACGACCCTTTGGGAACCGCGTTTGCGTACTGCTACGGCTACATTTCCGCGCTGTTGCAGGGCATAGGCGAACCACGCAAACAGCCCTGGGTCACGAAGGGTCCGTAGAGGCAGATGGTCGGGTCAGTATGAGCACATCGCCTGAAGTATTCGTTGAAAAACTGTTAGCAGCGGATTTCGAAATCGAAACATGGAGTGTGCTCGGTGTCGGCCAGAACAGCATCGCAATTCTCGCCAACGATGAGTGGGTTTTCCGTGTTCCACTGCATTCCGGAGCTGCCGATTCATTTGCAGCGGAAGTCGTTGTACTCCGAGCCGTTCAAGGTCGGCTACCGGTACTGACCCCCGACCCGGAGATAGTTGTACAGATTCCCGGCGTTGAATGGCCCGTGATGGCGTACCGGACTATCGCTGGACAGCCGTTGGAGCGCGAGCAAATCGACTCGCTCGACACCGTTGCGGTAAATCGACTTGGCAGGGATCTGGGTCGATTCATGAACACGCTTCATGGCACGCCGGTTTCGCAGTTCAACCGTTCAGTAGTTCCTGACTACGACAATCAACAGCAGTGGGATCGCCTAATCGCCGACGCCCGAAACTATCTGAAACCTCGGGTTGTTTCATCGATTTGGAACCGGTTGAATCGAAAACTCGGCAAATCCATAGCCAAAATCAACCGATTTGAGTTCAAATCCGTCCTGCGTCACGGCGATTTAGGTTTTGGGAATTTCCTGTTCGATCGGCAGTCGCACTTGACTGGAGTGATCGATTTCGGCAGCGCAGGGTTTGGAGATCCCGCTGTCGATGTCGCAGGGCTTATTGCAACAACTGTACCGGGTGAGTTGCTCATCGAAAAGGTGCGCCCTACATATCCGGATATTGACGATCTGCTCGATCGGGCCCTCATCTATCGTGAGACCTTCGCACTGCAACACGCGCTTTTAGGGGCGAAGGGCGACGATGAGATCGCTATCAAAGAGGGACTGGACCGTTATCTTGCTTGATCGAAAGTGTAGGCTGGTTCAACTAAGTTTGACTCAGGAGAATAATCGTTGAGCGAGAACACCGAGATAGACCCGATCGCATACCGTTCGCATGTGCGCATTGAGCGCGTAAAAGGCCCGATTCGACGAGCATTTATACCGGCGCACGATGGCCCCGTGATGCTCGGAGTTCACTCGGAAGTCGCTGAGCACTACGGAGTCGATAACAACGTAGTCGACCCGTACACAACCACTCTCGACTACGTGATCGCTGCTGCAGCCGGGTGAATGACCGGAACATTTGGCGGTGCCCTTGAGGCCCGCGGGATTCCGGCTGGCGATGGCTTTCTGTACTCAGAATCAGAAGGTCAGCTGGAAAAAGAGAACAACGTTCTCGTCATAAAGCGAATTCACGTTACGTATCACCTGAACGTCGAAAAGGCACTCTACGCCGTTAAAGAAGCGGCCATTCAGCGGGCGTTTGATCTGCACCCCGACTCATGCCCGGTGTACAGAAGCATCTACACCAGCATCGACATAACAAAAGAGCTTGATATGGCGGAGATATAGGTCTCGCCTAAGCCTCGAGCGTAATTGATTCGGTGATTCCGCTTGAGGGTGTGAGGGTTACGACGACGTCGGTTCCAGATTCCAGGACTGGATTCACCTGTATTTGGACTAGAATTCGACCATAGCCCCCGTAGCTCAGTTGGATAGAGTACCGGCCTCCGTAGTCGGTGAAACTGGTGATCCCATCTGACTGTCGAGCGCTGATGAGTTTGAGCGAACTTTCAATATCGTCGATCAGCAACTGGTCGGCGTTTGCATGAGATTCGGCTCCGCCTGCCCCCGTATCGATTACACGGGTGAATGCAGCGAACGCCGTCGATGTGACGGCGAAGAATGCGATTAACCACGTGATTGCGGTGCTTATGAACGTAATGTCTCATTAGGTTGCCGGTCAGCTTGCTCGGCATCCAAAGTAGAGTGATCTGGGGCTGGGGACACGCTGCGCGTGACATAACGATTCGCACGACCCACACAGCACCCAGCCACTGAAGATCCCTCCGCTCCGCTTCGGTCGGGATGTAGGAACTACGGCTTGACCATCGAGCCGTCGGCTCGGCGGACTGTGTCCCATGCTCCGCCGAACTCTCGTTCTCGGAACGGGAACTTCGCTGCCATCTCTTCATCGATATCGATACCAAGGCCCGGCTTGCCGTTCGACCACATCATGCCGTCTTTCAGGGTCGGCGTACCCGGGAACATCTCACGTGTTCGTTCTGACGGAATGTTGGCTTCCTGAATACCGAAGTTATAGGTGTTCAGGTTCAGCATCATGTTGGCAGCGTGACCCACAGGCGAAGTGTCTCCAGGACCGTGCCACGCAGTTCGAACGTTGTAGAGCTCGCCCATCGCAGCAATCTTGCGAGCCGGCGTAATTCCACCGATCTGCGATATGTGGATGCGTATGAAGTCCATCAGTCGGTTCTGGATCATCGGGATTACTTCGTGCGGGCTGTTGTGCAGCTCACCCATGGCGATCGGAGTAGCGCACTGCTCGCGGACCATCTTGAAGTAGGCCTGGTCTTCGGGGCTGAACAGATCTTCGAGGAAGAACAGCTGGTACTTCTCAACCTCTTTGGCGAACCACACACCGAGAATCGGTGGAATGCGTTCGTGAACGTCGTGAAGAATCTCGAGACCGTATCCGAAGCGACCTCGGATGTACTCAAATAGGCCCAGTGCCGATCGCATGTACGGCTTGGGTTCGAACACTCCGCCCGGGTGGGCATAAAGTTTGTCGGGATCATATTCTCGCGACCAATCAGAGTTGGCTACCGGACCTTCGAGCGTGTTCTGGTTACTGCCCGATCCTGTGCCGGTTGCAGCACCCTTGTTGCCGTAGGTTGCGTAGCCGGGAGTCGATATCTGAACTCGAATGTGGTGGAATCCCTGTTCGACAAACGCCTGAACCTTGTCGCCAACCTCTTCGTTTGTTTCGCCTGAAGTGTGAACGTAAACGGGAGCCGCAACTCGAGCTCGACCGCCCAAAAGGTCGTACACGGGCATGTCGGCCATCTTGCCCTTGATATCCCACAGCGCCTGGTCGATACCCGAAAGAGCGTTGTTCAGCACCGGGCCATTACGCCAGTACGAAGAAACGTACGATGACTGCCAGATGTCTTCGATGTCGGCGACGTTTCGGCCGATCAGGAAGGGTCGAAGATAGTCATCGACAGCGGCTGCCACTGCGGTTGGACGCTGTGTGAATGTCGCACAGCCTATGCCATAAAGGCCGGGTTCGGAAGTTTCGATCTTGACGATTACGAGTCGGATGTTGTCCGGCTCAGTCATGATCGTCTTGATATCTCGAATCGTTACATTGCTCATATATAGCTCGGCCTAGCGTTCGTGTGGGTATCGAAAAAGGGCGGGGCGCGCACGCCCAACGGCAAAGAATTGTACTCGCAGCAGGCGGTGATGGAACGCTATGTCAGATTTCTATCCGGTAGCATCGGAAATTCACACGATTGCAAGTAGCCAGAGCGAATGGGAGAACATTCGAATTGAGGTGTGGACGATTTTTGAATTGGAATTGCACGGAGAGATTCAGCCATGAATTTACTTGTAATCGGCGGTACGAAGTTCATTGGCTGAGCGGTTGTTGAACGGACGACCGAATTAGGACACGAAGTGGGCGTATATCACCGCGGCGAGACCGAGCCAGAAGATCTGGTCGACGTGTTGCACATACATGGCGACAACATTGATGTTGCTGACCAGCTCGACACGATCAAAGAGTTTGGTCCTGACGCTGTAATCGACACGACGCAGTTCGATACGCCGAGAACGCAGGCTGTCGTCGATGCTCTGACCGGTGTGGTCGATCGATACGTACTCGTCAGCAGCATGGACGTTTATATGGCTTACGGCCGGCTTCACAAAACGGAACCCGGTCCTTATCCGGAGTCGCCACGAACAGAAGAGAGCAAACTTCGAACGAAACCCGGCTTTGGTCACACAGAAGAGATCGGCAACCTCCACATCGAGCGAGTTGCCCTCGGGCAGGATGCTCTCGACGTCACGATCACACGGTTGCCAGCCGTTTTCGGCCTCCATGACTATCAGCGCAGGGCCGGAGAAATGATCGACAAATTGCGGGAGTCAGGGAACGAACTGAGGTTGCACCCGTCGTACGCCGATTTCCACTGGACATGGGGATACGTGGAAAACATCGCCGACATGCTGATCGAGTGTGCGCTCGACAGACGCCCCGGCACGCGTATCTACAACCTCGGGTATCCAGAAGCTTTGAGCTTCATGGAGATGCATGAACTGGTGGCAAGATTGATTGACTGGAAAGGTCGGATTATTGCCACAGAAGAAACTACCGAAGTTCCAAAGCAAGATTTCGGCCAGCAATGGGGTTCCGACACCTCAAAGTTCAGACGGGATTTCGACTACACCGAGCGTTACTCGATAGAAAAAGCGTTCAAGCTAACCATCGACAGCGTGCAGCGAAGTGGTACCGACGAGCACGACTAGCCCTCAGCTCGTCGCCACTTTCTCAGAGACGCCTGTTCCTGGCGCGGGTTCTGGTGGCGGCCCCATTCGACGTACGACACTTCGGCTACGTAAACGTTGCCCTGCGAGTCGATAGCCATGCTGTGCGGCCACAGGAACTGGTCTGGCTCGTTGCCAAACGTGTTGCTGCCGAATCTCGTCAAGCGGTTGCCGTCACGGTCGTACACAGCAACCCGGTTGCCGGTGTTTTCGTTCCCGCGTGTTGGCGAACCGTTCGTCGGACCCTGCTCCGCAACGTAAATGCGAACATCATCGCCAGTGCCAGTCACTTCAACCGCCACCGCCTTGTGCGAATTCCACTGCCGGCGGAACTCGCCATCGATCGAGAACACCTGCACACGGTGACTCTCGCGATCGCAAACAATCACTTCTTCATCGTCGATTAATGCAAGGTTGTGCGGCAGATTGAACTCGCCGGGGTCGGTTCCTGCAGTGCCCCACGACAGGATGTGGTTGCCGTCTTTGTCCAAACGGTGCACACGAGAGTTGCCGTATCCATCGGAAATGAAAATATCGCCGGTCTTCTTGGAAATCGCCACGTCGGTCGGCTTGTTGAACATCTCGCCGCTCTGCGCTTCGGCAGGCTCGCCGGTACCGATCTGCATCAGGTACTCACCCGACGGCGACATCTTGTTGATCTGGTGCCCGGTGTCATCGACTAGCCATACGTTGCCTTCGTGGTCGATAGTAATGGCGTGGGGTCGAGTGAACCACGTGTCCCAGAACTGCGATTTGTTTCCGTAGGGGTCGGTGAGAATTCGCACCTTGCCGGGTGGATTGTCGCTGCCCCACATGTCGATCACGTTGCCATCGGGATCGAACACCAGAACTGGCCTGTTGCCTCGGTTGAAAACGAAAACATTGTCGTTGGCATCAACCGCAACCGCCGTCGCTTCACGCAGCCAGAGCCCGTGCGGAACTTTCGCCCAACCGGGTACGGGTTCAAATACTGTGTTTGACGTTACGAGTTCAGGCATTGGGTTTCGGCTTTGTAGCTCAGGGTCGGATTGCGACTGGACGTTTGTCGCTGCGAACGCATAGTACTGCCGATGCCGGGTTATTTGGAGTTGATGAGTGCCAGAATTCGCTCGATGTGGGGATTTCCGTCGATCTCGAGTACTTTGTGCCGCTGTTGATCCGCCTTGGCGCTAATTTTCGCTTCCGTAAGAATTTCGTCCTGGTTGTCGTCGATATCACCGATCTCGGTTTTGAGATTTTGTCTGGCGATAGTTCTCATGATGTGTAAGAGCCTCAGCCAGCCCGGGTAGCGATTATTTCGCCTTAGTTCGGCTTTCAAGTGACGCAGGAACACCCTCCAGAGCATGACTCGAAGGCGGGAGCGTATGTAGATCACCAGATCGGCTTCACGCCACAACTCCTGTGCCCACCCGACATAGACTCCTTCAGCGATCCACGCTGGCTGAATCGCTATTTTGTGAACAACTGCTATTCGCTCGGATTCAGAAAGACCTTCATCTGTTCCAATTTTCGTCCAGAGAAGGTGATCGAGTTCAAACGCTGGACTGCCAACTACCTCGGAGAGTTGTTTCATGAGAGTCGTCTTGCCGACTCCGGAACCGCCAGCGATGTAGATTCTGCGAATTTCAGTCATGAATCGACTTTAGTCCGTTTTGGCGATCAAGAGATAACAATTCTTGGTAGATTTACGTGTCTGAATATTTCAAAGTGCCGACCCTAAAGTCGATGAATATCCGAATTACAGCCCGTACGAAACGAAAAGCAGGAAAAAACAAATGTTTGCAGATTTGAGTGGAAAAGTAGCGCTGGTTACCGGTGGTGGTCAGGGTCTGGGACTCGGCATCGTGCTTAAACTGGCAGGTCAGGGTGCCGACATCGCAATCGGCGACATCAGCGATGAAACCGCAGCCGCAGCCGCAAAGCAGGTCGAGGCGATGGGCCGCAAGGCTTACACCGCCAACATGAACGTAACCGACAAGGACTCGATCATCGCCGCAGTTGAGAAGATCACCACCGAAGCTGGTCAGATCGACATTCTGGTCAATAACGCGGGTGTCGCAGGTGCTCCCGGATCTACCGGAACCGGATTCCGAGACATTGACTGGGATTTCACGTGGCAGGTAAACGTGAAGGGTCTCGCCGATGTGACAGAAGCCGTTCTCCCGCAGATGCGAGCACGACAGGCAGGGAAGATCATCAACATTTCTTCAGTTGCCGCCAAAGCCGCCAAGTACCAGACCGCTTACTACGCTACGACCAAGATGGCCGTCGTTGCCTACACCCAGGCGCTGGCTCGTGAGTTCGCACTTGCGAACATCAACGTGAACGCAGTGGCTCCGGGTCGAATATGGACACAGTTCCACAAGGACTGGATGGCAGAGCGCGAGGCCCTTGGCGATGAGGCAGTAGCGGGCAAGGATAAGTTCGATGTGTTCATGGGCGCACTGAAAGAAGTTATCCCGATGGGTCGACCGCAGGAGCCGTCAGACATCGGCGCTCTCGTCACATTCTTAGCCTCCGAAGAAGCCCGCAACATCACAGGCCAGACCATCCAATGCGATGGCGGCCAGGTAATGGTGTAACGACTCGCCTTTTCTGGTGCAGTTGGCATTTTTTCTGCAAGGTTGGTGGGGGTTGGCTGAGTAGCTGACCCTTGCCGCCGGGTAGTTTTTGTCCCTCCCTCCCAGACTGGGAGGGAGCAGATTGTTTAATTCTCCAACGGCCTGCGGAAAGGCAGAAACGCCCTCCTCGACAACGCCATGATCGGCTGCTGCAATCACGACCCATTTGTCCTCAATTGCCGGCTTGTTTTTCCGCTGAATCCCGGCGAGTTGATAGGCAATATCTTCAAGTCGACCCAAACTTACGGCCGGTTTTGTTAATGTTTTTTGGCGCGCGCGGGCTATTTCTAGGTGCTTAAGGCTGATCGGTTCGATTTTGAACTGATTTTCACCATCGACCGGAAATGTCACATGTGACATTAGAATTCAACTCCTTTTTGAGCCGGAATTCCTTGATCGGCGTACGGATGCTTGATTTCTTGCATTTCGGTTACAAGATCGGCTACTTCGATGAGTTTCTCGTGTGCGTCGCGTCCTGTGATGATCAGGTTCAGCATTTTGGGCTTGTTGGCTATAACTTCTAGCACTTCATCGACGTCGATCCAGCCCCAGCTGATCGGGTAAGTTATCTCGTCGAGCATGATCACGTCGTACTCGCCTGAAGTGATCTTTTCTTTGGCGATTTGCCAGCCGTTTTGCGCTAAAGCTTCGTCTTCCGAGAGATCCTTCGATGTCCAGCTAAAGCCTCGGCCTGAAGGAATCATCTCGATGCCAATTTTCTCGGCGGCCATCTGCTCACCGTACTTCGACTTTTCGCTCTTAATGAACTGAACCGCCATCGTGTTCATCCCTCGGCCCCAGGCCCGAAGCATCATTCCAAATCCGGCGGTGGTTTTACCCTTGCCGTTCCCGGTGTTGATAACCAGCAGCCCTTTTCTGACCCGTTTCAGATTTGGGTGAGGCTTGTAATCGGTAGGTGGATTTATTGGCATTTATGTATCTCTTTTGACGCTAATTGGAGTCGTGTTGCCCTCGGCAACTAAAGATTGTCTGCGACGCCTCGCAGCGCCCAACCGATGCCATATGCGATAACCGCCGCCGCACCACCAACAGCGACCGTCTCGAATCCCGCCTTGATCTTGTTGGCGCCAACGACTCTTGCCTTGTAGATACCGATGGCGAAGAAAGTTGCGCCAGTCGCTATCGAACTCCACAGGAATGGGGTCGAAATACCGCCATCGACAAGCAAATTCTCGATAAACGGTGTGACCGGAACGATTCCTGCTACCAGGAACGCAACGAACGTCCACCAAGCTGCCCTTGCTGGTTCCGGACCTTCGAGCAGCAGCCCGTGCTCTTCGGTGAGCATTGTATCGACCCAAACTTGATCGTCCGAAGTAATCACCTCTACAACCTGTTCGAGCAGTTCACCTTCGAAACCTTTGCGTGCGTAGATCTGGCGAATTTCTTCGCGTTCGCCCTCAGGAATGAGTCGAATTTGTTCCTCTTCATCAGTGCGAATCATGTGGAGGAACTGCTGTTCAGCGCGCGTGCCAAGAAAGTTGCTGACAGCCATCGAAAAGCCATCTGCGATCAGGTTCGCAAGTCCGAGTATCACTACGATTCCAGCAGAAAGATCAGCACCCACAACCCCAGCCACTATGGCGAACGTGGTGATCGTGCCGTCGATCCCGCCGTACACCATATCCTTCAGGTAGCTCTGCGGGGTGCCGTCTTCCAACCGCTGCCGCACCCTGTCTGGGGTGTGCATATCGTGCAGGTGTTCAGGACCGCTCAGGCTGGTGCCCATCGAGTTCTCCTAGAAACCGTGACCCGCCGCACTATCCTGCGGAACGAATCCAAGCGTCTCTCTGGCATGTTCAATATCACGATACCGCGTCGGGTTGTCGGAGCATGCAAAGACTACTGCGAATTTGAGATCGTCTGGCGCATGCACTGCCTTATCGATCATCTGGAGGATGTCCCGATGGCTGCACCAGACCGACGCGTTTCGTGCGTTCAGAGGTACATCGTTGATCTCGACTTTTCCGACTCTAATACAGATTACCGACATGTCGTGTGTTTCCGAGTACATCTGGCCTAAGTTCTCGGTGAACATTTTGGATACCGAGTACATGCTGGTCAGGCGGGTGGCGGAATCGGTGGTGAGCATGGGGCGTGGCGATGGCATTTCGAAATCGGGATCGTTAACCAGTGATTTGATCGGGTCGTCCTTCTCGTATCCGGCAACTACTGCCCCGGTGCTTGCAGCAACAATGCGCTTTACACCAGCGATTCGGGATGCCTCGAACAGGTTGTAGACACCCATGATGTTCGCCTTCATGTGCGTTTCATCGGTGACGTTGCCGCGTGACGCCGCCATGTGAACGACGGTATCGACGCCTTCGAGTGCGGGCAGTATTCCCTCGATGCCGTCACCAATGTCGGTGGCGGTCGTCGGAAAGCCATCCACTTCACTTCTGCCAAGCGCGGTTACATCGTTGTTCTCGGCGAACTTGCGTCCTGCAAGCCCACCTATCAAACCACTCATGCCTGTTACGAGTATTTTTCTGGATTTCATCTGAACATGCTTGCTGTGGATAGGTGCGTTGGCAAATTTAATCCCATCTAGATGGCTATGAAAACTCGGTGAAGTGGTTTGAAGTGACGCGTTCGAGCTCCTTCGCAAACACCGGGTTTGCGTTTAGCGAATCGAGCGTACCGTCAGCCATCAAGTCTGATGCTTCCCGGCGGGCGATTTGCAGCAGATCAACATCATCTATGGTCGCAACTTTCAGATCATCCCAGCCGCTCTGGCGAGTGCCCATATAGTCGCCGGGACCTCGTATTCGCAGGTCTTCTTCCGCCAGTTTGAAGCCATCGTTACTGTTCAGCACGACCTCGATTCGCTCGTTTGCCGTCTCGCCCTTCGAGTTCGTCATCAGCACGCAGTAGCTAGCGTCTTCACCACGGCCAATTCGCCCACGCAACTGGTGCAGCTGGGCGAGACCGAAGCGCTGGGCGCTCATGATCATCATGACGGTAGCGTTCGGAATGTCGACACCGACTTCGATAACCGGAGTTGCCACCAGCACGTCGATCTCTCGTTTGCGAACCTTGTCCATCACCTCTTGCTTCTCGGGCAGTTTCATACGGCCGTGAAGCAACCCCACTGTCAGGTCTTTGAACTCACCCATCGATAGTCGTTCGAACTCTTCAAGCGCTGATGCAGCTTCGATCACGTCGGACGGTTCGATCAACGGGCAGACTACGAACGCCTGCCTGCCTTTGGCCACTTCGGTGCGGATCAGTTCGTAGGCGTTGTTTTCGGTGACGGTGTTGTTGGCGAGCATCGTCGTGATGGGCTTTCGGCCTTTGGGCAGGATTTTCAGTGTTG
The DNA here is from genome assembly GCA_012959765.1 of Dehalococcoidia bacterium. Classification (GTDB taxonomy): domain Bacteria; phylum Chloroflexota; class Dehalococcoidia; order Lucifugimonadales; family Lucifugimonadaceae; genus Lucifugimonas. The sequence goes on from DUCO01000046.1 coordinate 50,752, forward strand.
TGATGTCGAGATCGCCGTAAACGGTGAGTGCCAGCGTTCGAGGTATCGGCGTTGCCGACATCGCCAGCAGGTGCGGCCGAGGCTCTCGCTGGGTTAACGCACCTCGCTGTTCGACTCCGAAGCGGTGCTGCTCGTCGACCACTGCGAGCCCGAGTTTCGCGAACGCAACCTGTTCCTGCAGCAGTGCGTGGGTGCCGATTATGAGATCGGCTTCGCCCTCGGCGATCATCTGCTGGATGCGTTTTTTGATCGATCCCTGAAGGCTTCCTATCAGCAGCACCATCGTAATTCGGCGATTGCCACTTCCCGGCAGACTGGCATGGCGCACGGCGTCTTTTGGCTCGCCCAGCAGCGATTCCGCCTTGAGCTGGTTCGCAATGCTCAGGAAATGCTGTTCAGCGAGAACTTCGGTAGGCGCCATAAGTGCGCCCTGATGCCCTGAGGTGTTCGTGGCAAGTAGCGCCGAGAGTGCGACGACCGTTTTTCCGCTTCCGACCTCACCTTGAAGTAGTCGACCCATCGGAATGCCGGTGGCCATGTCTTCTAGGAAGCTTGCCAGCGACTCGCTCTGGTCTATTGTCAGGTCGAAGTCGAGCGAATCCAGAAAGGCGTCTACTACTGGCTTGCCTTTGAGAGAATCGATCACAATGCCGTTCTTACGGTGCCGCCACTCCGACTTCTTTTTGAGTGCGGCGAGTTGGTACATAAACAGTTCATCGAACGCCAGACGGCGTCGTGCCTGAAACTGTTGATCTGCCGAATCGGGATAGTGCATCGATTCGACCGCTTCTATGAGATTTGTGAACGAATGACGTTGCTTCAGGTCATCGGTCAGATACTCGTCCAACAACGCCAGTCCGTTGTCGAGAGATTTTCTGGTTGCTGTTCGAATAGATCGCTGAACCAGACCGTCGGTCGATGGGTAGACCGGCAGTAGATTCCCGGCGTGGGTCAGCTGTAGATCGTCGCTTCCTGATTGGGATTGGGCAGCACTCGCAGGCAACTGGTCGTACTCGGGATTCTGCATCTGCGCCCGGCCGTTGAACTCCCGTATATCACCCGAGAACGCCACTATATCGCCGCGCTTGAACCTGTTTGCCAGGTACGCCTGCCTGAAAAATGTTGCTTCAAGAACGCCTGTGCCGTCGTTGATCAGGATCTTGGCAGCACCGGGTGGTGGTCCGATTTTCGCTGTTTCCGAACGGACCACACGCCCCGCAACAGTCATCTGCTCGCCAAATAGGACTTCGTATATTTTCGTTACCTGCGAGTAGTCGACGTGCCGGTTTGGGAACAGGCGAATCATGTCTCGCAGGTTCGTTACGTCGAGTTGTGCGAGCTTTGGACGGGTCGCTTTATGGATGAATTTCAAATCCTCAAGCGGAGTATCAAGCGTGTACACCACGTGAGCCCGCGAGGCGGTTTTTTTGGGAGCTTTGCGGGGTGTTGGCTTTTTAGTTGCTGGTGGAGAGTCGGGTACAGGGGTCGCAGCGCCGCGTAATCGGCCCATTACTGCTGATGCCCATCGATGTCGTTGTCCCGGTTGTAGTGCGGCGTAGTTCGTGCCTCGCAGCGGCTCGATATCGCGAAGCCACGGCATAGACGCAGTTGAACGTTCGATGAACTTGTCGAGACCTCCGGTTACGGCGCGATCCGTGAACTCGAGCTTTCGCTCCAACTCCAGAATGTTTCGAAGCGCGTTGGCGGCTCGATCGGTGTTGGGGGCTTGTGCCGTGTAGCGTCCACGCCCATTCATCAGCTGTTTTCGGATCGAATAAGCCCAAGTCCAAGCATGCCCGGCCCAGCGTAGTTCCCTACAACCGGGCCGAGTTGCGCCACGACTGGTTCGCCGTCGGGAGCAAAGCTTGCCATTTCATTAGCGATATCTTGCGCGTCTATCTCGTCGGTCGTGTACAGAATCGCCAGTTTTTCCAGCGGTGCGTACTCTTCGACCAGCGCCTTGATTCTTGCTATGCCTTTTTTGCGACTACGTGCGCGCTCGAGCGGGTGAGCCTCGCCGTCTCTGAGAGTAAGAATGGGTCGAATCTTCAACAGCGATCCCACGAATCCCTGCGCCTTGCCAATTCGTCCGCCACGCACAAGGTACTTCATCGTGTCGACCATTCCGATAAACACCGCCCGTTCACTAGCGCTGTTGGCGAGTTCAACGGATCCTTCTAGGCTCATTCCCGCGGCAATCGCTTCGGCAACCTGAACGGCTGTCCAGCCGAGAGCCATCGACGCCTGTTCAGTGTTTACTACCTCGATTTTTGGCCCTGAAGAACCCATTTCAGCGACCGCGTTCACCGCTGAACCGTGGGTCAAACTCAGCTTTGCCGACAGGTGAATCGAGATAATCTCATCGTGCGTTTCGCCAAGTTTTTCGTATATCTCAACGAACGATCCGACCGATGGCGCTGAAGTAGTTGGAATTACGCTTCGATCGGGAAGCCGCCTGTACATTTCGTCTGCAGAAATGGTTACTCCATCCAGATAGGTTTCGTCCTCGATGTGGACATTTAGCGGCACGACCGAAATGCCGTGCTGGGCGGCTATATCTGGCGGTAGGTCGGATGTACTGTCGGTGACGACTGCGATGCTCATTAATGTGCTCCAATGACTGCGGAGTTACACAGGTTGGCGCCGGATTGACTGATGCTCAGCGGGCAGCATCGTGTAAGCGCACCCCATGTGATGTCTGGCGTTCAGGCTACTCTACTGCAACCAGATACTCGTAGTGCGGTTGTCCGCCGTGCACCACTTCGATTTCGAGCTCTTTGAACTTGTTTGTAAGAGATTCGGTCGCTGTTTCGACCTGCTCCGAGCTCAGCGATTCCCCCGTATAGATCGTCACGATCTCGGCGTCGCCTGCCTGAAGTTCGAGCATTTTCGTGAGCACGAACAGCGGATCGCGACCAACGGCAACGATTTCATCGTTGAATGTGGCGAACGCCATTCCTTTGCGAATTTCGTGGCCGTAAACGGTTACGTCTCGGCTTGCCAGGCACACTCGGCCATCGCCTACTTCGCCGACAACATCGTTCATCGCCTCTTCGTTTTCGTCGATGCTCAGGGTCGTATTGAACTCCAACAGCGCAGCGATTCCTGTTTGAACTGAACGTGTGGCAACGACGCGAACGTCTTTTTCGCTTAGTTCGGACACTGCTTTTGCTGCAGGTACAACGTTTTTGTTGTTCGGCAGCAGGATGACCTTATCGGAAGGTGCCGCTTCTACGGCTTCAAGCAGATCAGCGACCGACGGGTTCATAGTGTCGCCGCCTTCGACTATAGAAGCGGCTCCCATTCCGGAGCTGAGAATCAAATCGTTCAGACCATCGCCGGCGGCGACTGCAACGATTGCAACATCGACTGGGGTGGCGGGCTTGGCTGCCGTTGCTGCACTATATCGTCTGTCGGCTGCCCAACCGGCGGTCTGGTCGTCCATGTTGCCGATTTCGATATTGGATAGCTGGCCGTAGGAGATCCCCGCAGTCAGCGCTTCGCCGGGGTCTTCCATGTGGACGTGAACCTTGGCGATGCCATCGGTGCCGTCGACAATTGGCGACCGGCCGATCCTGTCCATGTGGTTTCGGATTTTGTCGAGATCGAGTTTGCTGTCCGACTGGATGGCAAATACCGTGCAGTAGCCCCAGTCGATCTCTTCAGATGCGCTTACGAAGTCGGCCTTCACCGAGCCGGAGAATTTCTGCTTTCCGGGCATTGGTACTTCGATGACACGACCCACAGGCGTTTCGCCTCGCAAAGCCCTGAGCGCGCCATCGAGCATCACGGCGAATCCGAATCCACCTGAGTCAACCACTTCGGCTTCAGCAAGGACAGGAAGCAGATCGGGTGTGCGTCGTACCGATGCAAGCGCCTCATCTGCTACATCGGTGAGTACGCTCTCAAGCGAGTCGTTTGCCAGTGCCGACTTCTCAGCGACTTCCGCGCATTCGCGGTAGACCGTGAGCATTGTGCCTTCGACCGGATTTGGCAGAGCCTTGTAAGAATTTGTTGTGGCGATGCGAATAGATTTTGCCAGATGCTCGCCGGTCAGTTCGGTGTCTTCACCAATGGCTTCGGCCAAACCTTTGAAGTATTGAGCGAGAATCAGCCCCGAGTTGCCGCGGGCACCAAGTAGGGCGGAACGAGCGACGATTTTTGCAACGTTGTTGGCCGATTCTTTGGGGTCTAGCGGCATATCCTCGACCACGGATCGGAGCGTGAGCAGCATGTTGGTGCCGGTGTCGCCATCGGGGACCGGGAACACGTTAAGCGCATTGATCGTGTCACGATTGGCTTCGATGGCCAGAGTCGTGGCGCGGATCATGTCGCTCAGTCGAGCTGAGGTAGCGGCTGGTATTTTCGTCGAAGAGTTCTGCATGAACTTGTGATTCCTGGCTAATTCCCACTGATTACAGTTCAGAATGGCCGTCTAGACTCGCATTTCATTGAACAAGAATTCGGTTGTTACTGCGCGACTTGCATGTTAGCGTTAATCGCTGGAGTCTTATCCGAGTGTTGCTGCTCTTTACGAGTAAATTTTGCACACGGCGAGAGACAATCCCACCATCTAGATATAATTTCGAGAGTTTAATCGCTATGCCTAGCTCCGATCAGATCAGGGCAAAACTGGGTCTTGGACCCCGTCCCAAGCCATTGTTCGGTCACAACCGATCACATGCACTGAACGCTACCCAAAAGATTTCGAAGCCTAACTTGCAGAACAAGTGGGTTGTCATCGATGGTCAGCGTCACCGAGTCAAGTTGACCGCCCGCGAGATGCGCACTCTCGATAAGAAGGGGATTTCGCTCCTTTCAGTTGAGTAGAATCCGTTTCGATTTGCATTTAGAGCCCTTCTCAGTTGAGAGGGGCTTTTTTTATGCCTGTAAATAGTTTGGGCGGACGAAAATTGACGGGAATCGAACGGGCGTACTAATCGCGGTAGTATGGGTGTACCGTCGGCAGTTACCTACTCGGAGATAAGCCATAATGCACAGCCATGACATATCCTCGTTTCTCCGCAGCATTCTTCGATCTTGACGGCACTTTGATCGACACCGGGCCGCCTCATCGAGAAGCCGAGCGTGCGACCGTTCAGGCGTTTGGAATTACAGACCTCGCTGACGACCACCCGGTGACGTTCGGTCATGGTGTGAAGCCGGGGCACAGATGGTTGCAGATCACTACGGGCTAGGGGATGGAGAGAAGGTGCTCGCCGAGTATCTTCGACACAGTGGAAGCGCATCGCCGCTGAAGGTCTCGATCTGCTGCCTGGAGCCGATGCAGCGGTGCGATCGGTAGCAGCATCCGGCATTCGGATTGCGCTAGTGACTTCTGGCGAACGCCCCTACGCAGATGGCTTCATGAAGATGGCGAAGTTGGACGATGTGTTCCGCGGATCGGTAACACTCGATGATGTGACGAATCTCAAACCGAATCCTGAGCCATATCTAAAGGCCGCCGAACTGTTCAACGTCAGCCCATCGAAGTGCGTCGTGTTCGAAGATTCAGTTGCCGGGTTCAGGGCTGCACGTGCGGCGGGTATGTCGTGCGTTGGGATCGGTGCAGTTGCACTATCTGCTGAAGGCGACGATGCCCCCGACATGGCGATTTCATCGTTTGTTGGCTTCGATATCTGGAACGTACGACCGGTTTGATGTTTGGTTAGCTGTTCTCGTATCAGAACGATGCCATTACTGAACGTTCTGGGTCAACGTGTTACATTCTGAGTCGCGCCACAGACACTTAGAATGGCGTTTTTACTGAGCAGGCGAGACTGGACTCAAAACATTGAAACGCTTGTTGATCGTTTTGCTATCGGTGTTGGGTGCCACAGTTCTCGCAGGCTGCGGGGATGAGGGCGGAGTTGTTCGAACCATGGAAGCTTCGCAGAATAAAACTGCTACGGCGGGTGGGGCTGCTTCCGACCAGGTTGATCCAAGCCTACTGACCCCCGAAGGTGACGGCACGTTTTCGATGGCCGATACGCCGACGCCCGTACCCAGTGACTCCGATACCGGAACCTACGTCTACTCCGGCACCCACGCCAACACCTGTTCCCACGTTCTCAGAAATATATTGGGATGACGTTGTTGCGGCACTGCACAGCTACTTCGTTGCTTATCATTCTCGGTCGCAATCTGCGATGGACAGTGTTAGAACCGCCGCTACCGCTGAAAACGAAAACGCCACGCTTGAGCAGATGAAAATGGCCTCATTTATGGGGCGAGCATGGAGCGACTATCCGGACATCGAGATCGTGGAAGTCAAGGACCTCAAATTCGACGAGGTTCTCTGCAGGATTTTGTACGACGCGATCTCCCATCCACCTGCTGATAGTGGGGATGCTTCGTTCGATATCGTGGATAAGCTTTACTTCAGATTGGTCGATGGCAGGTGGCTCGAAGACCACACCAGCGAAACGTGGCGTGACGAGTGGGATAGCACCACAGGCCGGAGAGCCGCGAACACTGTCATGCTGAACTTGATTCAGTATCTTTCTCCCCCAATGAAGCGACAGCCACGGGCACTCGCGACCCCGCACCAGATCCCTCGGTTCCGATGACTTCACTCGGGACACGGGAAAGAGGTGCGCGCTATTAGCGCTGCCGGATCAACTTCTGCATTGAGCGTAGTTCGTGATCGATGTTCCAGTTGCTGCCGTAGTCGCTGTGCGAAACCTCGGCGACATACACGTCGCCGTGGGAGTCGACCGATATTCCGTGTGGCGTGAAGAAGCTGCCATGCTGCGAACCGTAACTTTCGATTCCCACCCGAGATAAAACTTCGCCTTTGGTGTTCATTACCGTGACTCGTGGTCCAAGATTCGTGCCCATGTGATTTGAGCCGATGCCTGCAAAATACTCGCCAATGTAGACGATATCTTTGTCGTGGCGTGTGTCGATGTATATGGCAGCCGTGCGAGACATGTTCACAAACTGGGTCTGGAACTCGCCGTCTCGATTGAACACCTGGATGCGATGATTCTCTCGGTCGGCAACGTAGAGCAGTCCCTGGCTATCGATAGCGATGTTGTGGACGATATTGAACTGGCCGGGATCTGTACCCGACTCTCCCCAGGTGGCAAGCAAATCGCCTTCTGGGCTGAATCGGTGAACGACTGCGTTCGTGTATCCGTCGGAAACGAAAAACTCGCCAGTTCCGGGGTCGACTGCAACGTGGGTTGGCACGCAAAACGGTATTCCGCTCATTGGTGGCGATGGGTTGTTCGGCTCCCCAAGTGTCATGAGCAACTCGCCAGAGGGGGTGAACTTTCTTACCGTGCTATCGCCGTTGTCGACCAGAAACAGGTTTCCTTCGGGGTCGAAAGATATGCCGTGAGGGCTCTTGAAAATTCCTTCGCCCCAGCTGTCGATCATGTTGCCGTCGGTGTCGAAAACAATGATTGCGCTGGTACCGCGGTTGAATACGAAAACACGATCCTGCTGATCGACGCCGACAGCGGTTGCTTCCTTGTATTTCCAGCCATCGGGCAGCATGCCCCAGTTCTTGCCAGAAACTTCGTAGCGGTAATCGCCCTCGCCAAGCACCACCGAACCAGAAGGACCGTCGGCCTCTTCGTGGGTTGCTCTGGGTAGTCCGTACTCTTCGAATTCAGTGTTTTCTGGCATCAAGATTTCCTCGAAGGCTATCTTACGCTTTTCGCGGGCGTCCTGGCCGAGATTTCGTTCGTTTAGGCGTGTTCGCGAAGGAAGCGTTGGGCTACTGGGACTAGTTCGTCTGAAGGCTCAAACGCAGCTCTGTGGCCGAGCCCTGCCAGTTGGAGAAACTCACAGTTTGGAAGCTCCCGGGCTACTTGGCGGGCTTCGTTGATCCCATGATCTTTGCCTCCGTAGAAAACGAAGCATGGTTCTTGAACCAAGGTCGGATCGACCCCCGTGCCTTCTTCCTCATGATCGAGAATCGAGAAAAATGGGGTTAGGTCGAAATCGTCGGGTATGAGTCCTTGAGTTCGCCGGTCATTGATTAGATTTTTTACCCAGGAGAGGTCTTTCGGGTACGGATGTGCGCCGTCGAGTACGAAAGAGTTGAACCTTTCACTGAAGTGTTCGGACAGTCCAAAACCGATTGCTGAACCCATTGAGTATCCAAGGTATGCGGCAGTGTCGATACCGGCATCGTCCATCGCTGCAATCACGTCGGACATGCGGTGCTTCAGTGAGTACTGAGTGAGATCAGAAGGTGTATCGCTCTCGCCGTGGGCACGTACTTCCGCGATTATCAGCTGGAACTCGGGGGAGAGAAGGTCAACCCAACCTCGATCTTTTAAGTGGTTTATGCTTCCGAAAAGGCCGGGAACTAGTACGACGGGTTTGCCCGATCCGAGTACCTCGTAGTGAATGTTCACACCGTTGTTGTTTACGTAGGGTACAAGGATGTTCCTGTCGTAATGTCCGAGCGCGACCCCAACCCTAGATCCCTCGACTCCGCTCGGGAAAAGGAGTGTTGGAGAACGGGAGACTAGCTGCCCGCTGAACGAATCGCTTCGATTCCTAACTTCATGCCGTCGGGGTAGTTGAAGACGCCTGTGCCTGAGATGAGCGTTGTTGCTCCGGCGTCGATTACTTCCCCGGCGGTGTCGACCTTGATGCCACCATCGACTGCTATTTCGAGTTCCGTTCCTGCGGCGCGTGCCATGTCGGCTAGTTCGGTGATTTTTGGGAGCATTTCGGGCATGAACGACTGGCCTCCAAAGCCCGGTTCGACGGTCATTACGAGGACTCGTTCGATCAAAGGCAAAATCGGCTGAATGGCCGAAGCCGGGGTGTCCGGTTTTAGCGAAACCCCGGCGATCATTCCGGCTACTCGGGCGTCGCCGAGTGAGGCTTCTAGATCGTCGCAGGCTTCGGCGTGCATCGTGAATATGTCGCCACCTGCATCAGCGAACTCTTTGGCATATCGAGCAGGTTCGAGAACCATCATGTGGATGTCGATAGGCAGTTTGGTGAGAGGGCGAATCGCCTCTAAAACGGGGATTCCAATCGTGATGTTGGGCACGAAACTGCCGTCCATCACGTCGAAATGAAGTTCGTCGGCACCGGCTTCTTCTGCTGCAGCGATCGAGTCGGCAAGATGCGCGAAGTCGGCTGCGAGAAGCGATGGTGAGATTTTGATGTGGGGAGCCAAGATTCTTTAATGATCCTTGCTTATTCAACGACCAGGGCAGATCGGTTATAGAAAATCAGGCGAGCCTGTCAGCAATTGCATCCGGATGGTACGCCATTATCGTGTCGGCGCCCGCTTCGGCGCTCAGCACCATGTTGTCGAGGTTTTCCATCACGTCGGGACCCGATGCTATGACCTTCTTATCGCCGTCATGGGCGGCCTTCACATCTTCGGCACTCATCAGGTACCGAACGTAAATCCATGATGAGTAGGGGTCAGAAATCGCTGCTGGCAGCTCGGCTGCGACGTTGGCGACTGATGCGCACTGGAAATCGGGGCTTCCACCGTAGAAACGCCGACGTACGTCTACGGAAAGGTGAATCAACCCGATGCCGACCGTGCTGCTCAGCAGCCCTCGCTCAGCGAGACCGTCGCAGATCTTGTTGATGCAGCCGGGGTCCAGCGTTTTCATCTCGATAATCAGAGTCGTTTCGGCCGTTCCGAACTCTTTCACAGCGTCGAACGTTTCCATGAGGGTTGGAATTTGCGCGCCTGCGAACTCTTCGCCACACCAGCTACCGGCGTTGAGTGCTTTGACTTCGGCGAGCGTCATTTGAGCGACTCGACCCTCGCCATCTGTTGTGCGATCAACCGTGTCGTCATGGAGCACGATGAGTTCGTCGTCAGACGTGCCTCGAACGTCGATCTCGATGGCATAGCCCTTTTCGAGAGCGGCCTTGAAGGCGATCACGGTGTTTTCGGGGTAGGTCTCGTCGAGACCGCGGTGAGCGATGACTATTGTCACTGGTGACCTTTTCGGGAGGGCGTGCTTCGGAGATTACGGGCAAGGCAGTATTCAGATTGTTGAGGATTGTAGCTGTGATCGGCTACTCATTCGCCTTGCCGAGCATCTCTTTCGCTTCGGCGATTGCGGCACGAACACGGTCGGGAGCGGTGCCACCGGGTACGTTACGTGCTGCGACGGCAGAATCAAGAGTGATTTCCATGACTCCCTCGTCAAATAGCGAAGATGCCTTCTGGAAATCGCTGAGCGTTAATTCACCGAATCCGACGCCATCGGCAATGCATTGCTTTGAGAGATCGGAAACGGCAATGTACGCCTCGCGGAACGGCACGCCCTTGCCTACGAGGTAGTCGGCGATGTCGGTTGCGAGCACGAAGCTCTTTTCGGCGGCCTGACGCATGCGATCGGCGCTGACGGTCATTCCCGAGACCATTCCGGCTGCTGCTTCGAGCGCTGCTATTACGGTATCGGCGGCGTCGAAGAGGCCTTCCTTGTCTTCCTGTAGATCACGGTTGTAGGTAAGCGGCAGACCCTTGATCGTGGTGAGAAGTCCGACCAGCGAGCCGTAAACACGACCCGTCTTGCCTCTTATTAACTCGGCGAAGTCGGGGTTGCGTTTTTGCGGCATGATGCTGGAGCCGGACGTGAATTCATCGGACAGCTTGATGAAGCCGAACTCGTCGGATGACCAGATAACCAACTCTTCGGCGAGGCGCGATAGGTGAGCCATCGCCAGCGATGAAGCGGTTAGAAACTCGACGATGAAGTCGCGGTCGGAAACCGAATCCATCGAGTTGCGGGAGATATCGCCGAAGTCGAGCTGGCCTGCAACCCATTCACGGTCGATCGGGTAGGGAACACCGGCCATTGCGCCTGAGCCAAGCGGCATTACGTCGGCTGACTCGGCGGTTTGGGCGAAGCGGGTGGCATCGCGGTCGAACATCTCGAAGTACGCCATCAGGTGATGGGCGAGAACGACCGGCTGACCGCGCTGCATGTGGGTGTAGCCGGGAACGATGGTGTCGATGTGATTTTCGGCGAGGGTTACGAGAGCTGTTTGGAGGACTACTGCTGCGTCGAAGGCGCGTGCGCAGGCTCCCTGCGTCCAGAGACGGGTGTCGGTGGCTACCTGATCGTTGCGTGAGCGGGCTGTGTGAAGACGGCCTGCGGAATCGCCAATCAGTTCGAAAAGACGCGATTCCACGTTCATGTGGATGTCTTCGAGGTCAGATTTCCATTCGAACTCACCGGCTTCGATCTCGACTGCAATCTTGCCGAGACCGTCAACGATCTTGTCGACATCGTCAGGCTCGATTATCCCCTGACGACCCAGCATGCGGGCGTGCGCGATCGACCCCGCAATGTCCTCACGATACAACCTGCGGTCGTAGTGAATCGACACCGTGAAATCGCTAGCAAGCTCGCTACCGCGAGCAGCAGCGGCGGGGTTTTTATTTTCGTTTTTGTTTGTCATGTTCAGAGTGAGGTTCGATTATCGTCTGCCCCAGAATTCTTGATAACAAGAACTTATTGTTCCTCATCAGATTCCTAGTAGTCGTCACATTTGTTTTCGGGAAGTTCTCGATAGTTCGGATTCAGAATTAGAGGATCATCAACAATGATGACGGGGCTTGCAGCGATCTGACCTTCGGGAGGCGTAAACGAATCTAGAAAATTCGTCAATGATTCGGTTACCGATACCTCACACCGTGCTTCTAACAAGGCATTGTTGCTGACCCAGAAGAAGTAATTGTCAGAATCCGTAACCAATAGGACGGTATATACCTCTGCAGAGCCAGGTGCACCATCGTAGAACTCGATATCTAACAGATTGCCAAGCGGTAATTTTGTAGTTCCAAACACTTCTATGGGACGTGTGATCATTACATCGTCCTTAGGAGATATGACAGGGTTAACTCTAATTTCAATGTCGTGATCCAGTTCATTTTGAACACTGAGAAACCACTGGTCTCCGCAACCGATCACAGGTGCGAGGCTCAGAATTACCGCGATGATTAGCACCTGCTGGAAACGTCTGGTAACCAGTTTTTTTAGGCGACATATGTTTGGTCCTCGCTTGAGCCTCAAATTCGTCGCGATGGCAGCATATAAGCCTCGCTACCGCTTTTCTGAGTTGGTTTGCTTTCGGCTTTGGGTTCGGGCTGCCAGCGAGTAGATGTCGATGAATCCGGTGGCTGCCTCGTGATCGAACGAGTCGGTTGTCGAGTAGGTCGCCAGATCGAAATCATATAGCGAGAACGGCGAGCGTCGGCCCACCACGATGCAAGAGCCCTTGTGCAGACGTAGGCGAACATCACCGGTTGAGTATTCATGGGCGCTGTCCATGAACGCCGCAATGTTCGTGCGAAGCTCGGTGAACCAGCGACCGTCGTAAACGAGATCGGAATAAATCGCTGAAAGATTCTCTTTCACACGCTGCTGCTCACGAGACATCGTCGAGGTCTCAAGCGCCTTTAGGGCGGTGTGCAACACGATTGCAGCCGGAGTTTCGTAAACCTCGCGAGACTTGATGCCGACCAAACGGTTCTCGATGTGATCGATACGACCCACGCCGTGCTCGCCAGCCATGTCGTTCAAGATTGAGATCAGTTCGACGCCCGACTTCAGCGAGCCATCGACCGAAACCGGGATCCCCTTCTCGAAACCGACCACCACCTCGACGTATTTATCGGGAGTTTCTTCGATTGGCTTGGTCCAGGAGTAAGCATCTTCGGGCGGCACGAGCCATGTGTCTTCAAGGTCTTCACCCTCGATCGCCTGACCCCACAGGTTGCGGTCGATCGAGTAGACGCGCTGGTCGGATCCGACTTCGCGAAGTTCGAGTCCGGCTTTCTGAGCGTATAGCTTTTCCTCGTCACGGGTCATGCCCCATTCACGGGCAGGTGCAACGATTTTCAAAGGCTCGCCGGCGGCTGATAGCGTCATGATTCCAGCGTCGAAGCGAACCTGGTCGTTGCCTTTACCGGTGCAGCCGTGTGCAACCGCGGTTGCTCCGACTTCACGTGCGGCTTCAACGAGCTTCTTCGCCATTAGCGGACGACCAAGTGCTGTCGAAAGTGCGTATACACCTTCGTACATGGCTCCGGCCTTGAGACCGGGAAACACATATTCGTTCACGAACTCGTCTCGAACGTCCCAAACGAGGGAGTCGATGGCGCCAGCCTGTTTGGCTCGTTCCTTCACTCCAACGATTTCGGGGCCTGCGCCCAGATCGACAGTAAGAGTTACAACATCCATGTTGTAGTTCTCCTGGATCCAGACTGTTGAGATTGTCGAGTCCATGCCCCCGCTGTAAGCGAGAACGCACTTTTCCCTTGCCATGTTTGAGTATTTTTCCTAACGGGTTTTGGCGTACGAGGAGCGTGATGTTGCGATTGCGATAAGAAGCAACCTAACTATTCTCTCGCTAGTTGGGGTAGATGTCATCTCAACTCAAAAAATCGCTTGTCGAGCTCCTCATTATGAGGATATAGCGACAGCCCTACTTTCGGCGTCGCAATCGATCTACGAGACTGAGGCCTGCTTCGTAGATTCCCTGGGCATCGATACCGAAATGGCGGTACAGGTCGTTTCTCGAACCAGACTGCCCGTAGCCGGTGACGCCAAGTGCTGTTGAAGGGCTATCGAGTGCAGCACCGAGAAACGACATCGAGTGAGGGTGCCCGTCGATAACGGTCAGCACGGGCTGGCCGATTTCACGATCGTCGAGCAGACCAGTGGGATCCCACCTGCCCTCGTCGTTGCCTGCCTGCTCTTGTGCTGAAGCGTCGTTCATCTGTCGATAGAGAAGATCGGGACTGGTCACTACGAACAGGCTCACGCCAATGCCTTCTCGCTCAAGCGGTTCTATGGCGCTGATCGCCTCGTCTACCATTGCCCCGACAGCGAACACACTCAAGATTGCATCGCTTTCAGGCGGTGCAGTCCGGAATCTGTAACAGCCGGCCAGCACCGCTTCCTGCAACTGCTGCGACGGCTCTGGGAACTGCGTCTGGTCAATGGGTTTCGTGCTGAGTCGGAGCATGTACGACTCGCCCTCTCCCGATCCGATCGATCTGACGGCATCGAGCAGTATCCACTCGACTTCACGAGCAAACGCCGGTTCGAAGTACGTTATTCCGGGCGTGTTGATGCCAAGAGATGGCGTTATCAATCCCTGATGCGCACCACCTTCCGTGCTCAGCGAAACACCAGATGGAGTAGCGACGAGAATGAACCGTGATCCCTGGTAGAGGCCGTTGATCAATGCATCGGTTCCACGGGCGATAAAAGGGTCGTACACCGTGCCGATTGGAATGAGCCGCTTGCCCGACATGCTGTCGGAAAGTCCGAGCTGTGATAGCAGGAGGAACATGTTCATCTCGCTCAAGCCGAGCTCGATATGCCGTCCGTTCGGGGTTGGTATCCACTTCAGAAGACGTTCACCGAACCCCAGATAGTCGGGGTCTTCCTGGCGCGCCCAAACGGAGGCTCGGTTTATCCACGACGAGAGGCCCGTCGAAGTGGCGACGTCGGCTGATGTCGTAACAACTCGGCTTGCAGATTCCGGCGAACTGCGGTCGAGTTCCAGGAGCATTCTGCCGAACGCGTCCTGTGTCGACGCTACATTTGGAATAGTTAGGTCGGTGTCATTGAACTGCAGCGGTGGCTCTGAAGTTTTGTCTCTTATTCCGAGCCGTTTTATAGCGGCGTCGATGTACTCGTGCTCGGGGCCGTCTTCGGGGAATCGCTCCCACGGATTTTCTGGGTCACGGCCAATGGCTTCCGCCAGTTGGTCGTACTGTTCGGGTGTCAGAGTTGCGGCGTGATTACGTGGATCGGCAGCGCTCTGCAGCCCCCATCCCTTCACGGTGTAGGCGAATACTGCGGTGGAGCCTTCGGTTTCGTCCGCTTCTTTCAGGAGTCGGGAGAGATAGCCGACATCGTGGCCGCCGAGATTGGTGATGCGTTCGTAAAGCTCGTCGTCATCGACATCGGTGATACACCGATTGAGGTCGCTGCGGCCCTTACCGGATCCGTATAAAAGCCGACCCCGTAGCTCGCTTCGATCAGATACAAGTAGCCCCTGATACTCCTCGTTCGACATGTCATCGATGCGCCTTCTGAGGGCTTTCCCGCCCGGGCGCTCCATGAGTTCGGTCAGCCGGTCTCCGTACTTGGCGGTGAATATCGTCCAGTCGTTTGCAATCAGCATGTCGGAGAACTGGCGAACTCGAATGCCCGGCACCACCCGGTCGAGGCTCTGCCGGTTCACATCTACCACCCACGTACATTGATCGACTCCGTTCAATGCCGGTTCGATTACTGCCTCCCACATCGAGCCTTCGTCCATTTCGGCATCGCCCAGATGCGCGTAAAAACGGCCGGATGTCGGTTCGAGACCGTGAGTTTGAAGATAGTCGCGTGTCAATGCCCCGAACGATGCAGCGGGGCCTGCGAGTCCGACCGATCCGGTCGAGAAATCGACTGTTTCGGGGTCTTTTGTTCGGCTCGGGTACGCCTGCAGCCCGCCGTATGCACGGAATCGTTCTAGATACGACTCGTCCAACTCACCCAGAAGGTATTGAATCGCATGAAATACGGGCGAGGCGTGGGGCTTGATGGCGATGCGGTCTTCACGTTCCATCGATTCGAAAAATATGGCTGAGAGGATGGCGACCGATGACGCTGAGGAGGATTGGTGTCCGCCGACCTTGGTGCCATCTGAGTTGGGACGGACGTTGTTGGCGTGGTTGACGATGGAAGTAGCGAGCCAGAGAACTCGATCGCGGACGCTGGCCCTGATCTGGTCGATATTGGTGGTGGCGGTATCGACCATGTTCTGATCCTTTCAACAACCGGTGTGGGTTGAGCCGGATACTACTTGGGCGAAGCAGCTGGCACCAGCCTAAATGATATGGAGTTTATGTGGTCAGCGGGTAACTGCTCCAGTAAAGTGCAGCCATAATCGCGAAGAATATTTACAGAGACAGCAAGAGCAGGCACCGGAATGGCAAGCACAGAACCCAAGATAGATCTTTCAGACGATATTTTACGGCGATTCGAGAAGGTTAGTTTGCAAAGCTGCACCGGGGCGTTGTCGTACATCACCAACCAGGCTATAGCGGCAAAAAACGGTGACACCAGCTCTTCCTGGAACAACTGCTACATGAAGAACGTGAAGCCGCTCACGAGTGGTCGGAAAATTGCAGCTCGTGCTCGCACTTTGAGCTTTCTCCCACCACGTCCCGACATGGCTGCGGCCCTTAGACGTGGAGAGGATTCACCTGAGTTTGAGGCGATTGAGACCTGTGGCCCTCGCGATGTGCTGGTGGTCGACATGAATCGGATGGCGGATATTGGAATTCTCGGGAATATGAAAACACGCCGACTCTGGTCTCGAGGTGCCACAGGGCTGATCACAGATGCGTCGGTTAGAGATCTGGACAAGATTCGAGACGACTACGGGCTTGCGGTTTTCGGAGCCGGGCGTTCGGCGATAACCGGATTGGCAGGAAGCCCGTTCCACGAGGTCAACGTTCCGATTAGTTGTGATGGTGTACTGGTGGTGCCGGGCGACTTGATAGTTGCTGATGACGATGGCGTAGTTGTCATTCCACAACAGCTTGCTGAGCAGGTGATCGACTGGATCGAGGAGCACGATCAGGTCGAGGGTTTCATCGCAAAATTGGTGGACGAGGAGCAGGTTCCAGCGGGTCGCTACTATCCACCAAGCGAAGAACTCAAGCAGCGGTTCCGTGACGAGCAGGCGCAGAAAGCGAAGTAGCGCGAACTACGCGTCCGACCCCCCAGGCATCCACTTTTCGGCCCAGTTCTGGAGGGCGTCGAACACAGGCGAGAGTTCATGTGCCATCTGGGTCGAAGCGTATTCAACCAGCACTGGTCGTTGTTTCACATCAACTTTGCGTTCGACCATGCCGATTTCTTCGAGTTCGACGAGGCGCTGCGAAAGCATTCGGTCGCTGATTCCATCGACTGCGGTACTGATTTCAGAGAATCGGGCAGGTGTTCGCATCAGCGAAGTGAGGATGAGGCCGGTCCAGCGACGTGCAAGCAGTTCCATTGCCGCTTCGTAGTGCGGGCACATGCCGGCTGATGCTGCGTGGTCGTGTTGGTGTTCCTGTTTAGCCTGCGCCATACATTCAACCCTACACGAAATTTCACAAGAGGATAGTTACTAATGTTTTGTTAGTGGTGTTTGGGGTGGTATATCTGTCATTGCGAGGAATTCGATAACGTGGCAATCGCGTTCATTTCCTGAAGATGAGCCATCCTGCAGTATGTGTTCAGAGTTGAAAGCATTCGACTGAATCGAGTGGCTATTCTGCTGAGTCCACCGATTGCCACGTCGCCTCAGGGCAGGCTCCTCGCAATGACAGAAGAAAAAGCCCTCGCCGGCATTGTCGACGAGGGCTTTTAGATGACAGTTATGAGAAGAACGCCCTAAGCGCCGGTCTCTTCGAGTACTTTGTCGAGAATTGCTACTGCTTCGTCGATTTCGTCTCGGGTGACGTTCAGCGGCGGCATGAAGCGAATCATGTTGGGTCGAACTGCGTTCATGAGCAGACCCTCGGGCAGGCTCGCGGTAACCGTAGCTCCGGCGATTTCCTTCGACATCTCGACTGCTATCAGCAGACCCATGCCTCGAACCCCGGTGATGAAATCGTACTTCTCAGCGAGTGCGTTCAGCTTGCCCTGGAAGTAAGCACCGGTTTCGTTCGCAAGCTCAGGAATGTTTTCATCGACAATGACCTTCGCCGCAGCTGAACCTGCAGCAGTAGTCAAAGCGTTACCGCCGAACGTGGATCCGTGATCCCCGGGCTCAAGTACCGAACAGAACTCTTTGGTTGTGAATGCGCCCAGAGGAGCACCCGAACCGAGAGCCTTCGCCAGCGTCATAACGTCGGGCTCAACGCCCTCCCACTGCTGGTAGCCGAACAACGTTCCGATTCGACCCATGCCGGTCTGAACCTCATCGAGCATGAACAGAATGTTCTTCTCGTGGCAGAAGTCCATGACATCTTTCAGGTAGTTGTCAGACGGAATGTTCACTCCACCTTCACCCTGAACTGGCTCCAGTAACACCGCACACGTGCGACCTTCGACGTAGGCATCTTTGATCGCCTGAACATCGTTGTAGTCAACATTCACGAATCCCGGCATTAGCGGGGTCCACTTCTCCTGATACGCAGGCTGGCCGGTGGCTGCCATCATCGCCTGAGTGCGACCGTGGAACGAATCGAACGTGGTGATGATCTCGTATGCGCCGTCGAGCTTGGTCTTGCCCCACTTGCGAGCAACTTTGCATGCGCCTTCGTTTGCCTCTGCACCAGAGTTGCAGAAGAAAACACGATCGACGGCGGAGTTGTCGACGATGATCTGTGCGAGCGGAAGCTGCGGTGTCGTGTAGAACAGGTTCGACATCTGCATGATCTTGCCGGCCTGGTCACGAATTGCTTCGGTGACTGCCGGGTGGCTGTGTCCCAGATTGAGAACCGCCCAGCCAGCTGTGAAGTCGAGATAGCTCTTGCCGTCGTTGTCGAACACTCGGGTGCCTTCGCCTCGCACCAGCACAGGCGGCATTCGGTTCACCACTTGCATGTAGTACTTGGATTCGAGGTCCTTATAGTCAGCCGAGCTAGTCATATTGATTCTCTTTTGTTCTAAACGAGGGTGTTCGTCCGGGTCGACACTCTGGGGTGATCCCTATTCCAAAAACGCCGCCAATACGGTGACATCTGCAAGATGCGTACTGCGTTTTGCAGAACGAGAACTATATCGCAGAGCCGATGAGGTTGGGGTGAGGGCGTTGAGATTGTCATTGCGAGAAGTGAGGTACGAACGACGTGTCAATCACGTTCAGCGCGTCGCCGCTTGACCGACTTAGACCATCTTCGGTCTTGCCATCGACTGCTCGCCGGTAGGGACGCGAACAGGTCAGAGGTGGCAAGTTAGCTGAATTCTGATTCCAAACGAAGGTTCAAGTTGTCCGCTGATTGCCACGTCGCTCAGGGCAGTTCTTCGTAATGACAACAAACGTTTGAGCCCTTCTGACCGAGTGAGGCTAGTCCTTGGGGCCGGGTTTCCAGCCTCGGGCGGCTGCTCTGCCGAAGAGGATGATCGCAATGCCTATGGCCGCGGCCATGGCTGGCCATTCGGCTCCGACGGGCCAATCCGAATCGATCAGGTAAGCAGATACAACGATCACTATTAGACCCGCCAGCGCGCCGTGTCCACTGCTTTTCACTTTTGCGATAACGAGCATGCCCAACGCTAATCCGATCAGCCCGGCCAACGGCATGAGCGCGACCACCGCCCCCGCACCGCTCGCAAGCCCGGCGCCGCCTTTGAACCTGTTGAACAGCGGGTACCAGTGCCCGACAACCGCCGCCACTCCACCGATGAACCACAGATCCTGCGGTGCTCCCATAGCCCACGCCATCAACACCGGAACTGAACCCTTCAGACCGTCGGCGAAAAAGACGGCAGTGCCAATTCGCTTGTCGACCTTGCGAAAAACGTTGGCTGAACCGGGATTGCCGGTACCCGTTTCGAATAGATCGACACCCGCCCGCATGGTCAGGAGCTTGGCAAACGGAATCGACCCCAACAGATAGCCGACAATCAGCATCGCAATGACGTGACCGGCTGTGTCCATGTTGAGCCCCTTGTTTCCGCGCTACTTAATTGGCAGCATGATCGGCCGCTGATTTAGACAGGCTGTGCCTGCCTAGCATTCAAACGATTCTCGTGCCGATATCTTGGCCGCGAACGCAGGCTAACAGTGCCCCAGCAAGCCGACCGTCGATGATGTGGCCCGATCCAACAACTGCCACTGCATCGACACACGCCTCGATCTTGGGAATCATGCCACCGGCAGCAATTCCGCCTGCAATCAAATCCATAGCCTGACCACGAGTCATACGGGGGATGAGGCGTCTACGGGCGTCCAAAACACCCTCGACATCGGTCTGGAACACCAGTTGATCAGCCCTTACGGCTTTTGCGATGTGACCGGCCGAGGTATCGGCATTTACGTTCAAAATGCGGTCTTCACCCGTTTCTGAAGGGTAAAGGTGAAGTGCTGTTGGAGCGATCACAGGAATGCTGCCGGAGTCGAGTACCGTGTCAACCGGCTTGGAGTTTGCCTTGACGATCTTGCCAACGTAGCCGAGATCGGGATCAAGCACTTCGGCCTGAAGTAGTCCACCCGAAACACCAGATATTCCAACAGCGTCTGCGCCTGCAGCCTGAAATTCAGCTACTAACTGCGAATTAACAAGGCCTGCAAGAACAGCAACCGCCACATCGAGAGTCGCTTCATCGGTGCGCCTGAGCCCACGAACGAATTCAGGGTGAATGCCCTGCTTGATGACCCAGTCGCTGATGACCTTGCCGCCGCCATGCACAACAACCGGCTTCACGCCCTGCTTCCACAGCTCGACGATATCGGGAACAGTGCTGTCGCCCTCGCCGAGCGTGCTTCCGCCGATTTTGATGACGATTGTCTTGCCAGAAACGTCGCGTTTGTTCGAAGTGGTCATTTCTGATCCACCTTTGAACAGTACAAATACGAATGGGCGGGGTTAATGAGCAATGGCTCGCCCCCAAATTGGCCTCTCACAGCGATGTCCCTTTGATGATGACTACGTCGTGTAGGCCGAGTTGAAGACCACGTACTCTTCGGTGAGGTCACAGCCCCACGCCCGACCGTAGCCATCGCCAACGTTGAGAGCGACTCGAAGCCGCACCACATCGCCGCCAAGCGCACTGACCACGCTCTGGATGTTGTACGAAATACCTTTGCCGTCTGCGACGATCTGAATGTCGTTCACGAAGGTATCGATTTTCGACTCATCGAGCGGAATCTCTGACTTACCAATCGCCATGAAAATCCGGCCCCAGTTGGGATCACGTCCGTAAACGGCTGTTTTGACGAGCAGGGATGACGCACATTCGCGGGAAGCCTTCAGTGCATCGTCGTCAGAGTGGGCACCTTCAACTGTTACTTCGATCAGCGTTGTTGAACCTTCGCCGTCTCGTGCGATTTCTATCGCCAGATGCTCGCAAACCTGGTGAACCGCCTCGGAAAACGCTGTTGAAGCATCGTCGCCGCCTGAAATTTCGGCACCACCGGCTGCACCGTTCGCCAAGAGCAATACGGTGTCGTTCGTACTCTGATCACCATCGACATCGATCTGGTTGAACGAAAGTTTTACGGCCGCAGAAAGCGTCGCTTGCAAGAACGCAGGATCTACGTTTGCATCGGTCGTTACGTAGGCGAGCATCGTGGCCATGTTAGGGTGAATCATCCCCGAGCCCTTGGATACACCGCCAACGGTGTGAGTCACGCCATCGACATCGAACGACACCGCTATCTCTTTCGTGCGCCTGTCGGTCGTGAGAATAGCGTTTGCGAAATCGCCTCCGCCATCCTCAGCTACTTCGATCTTCGGAATGAACTCACGCATGAGAGCCATCGGTATCTCGACACCGATAACTCCTGTCGAACTGACCAAAGTCTGCTCAACATCTATGCCGAGATGTTCTGCTGCAATTTCAGTCATCTCTTTCGCATCGAGAAGGCCGTGTTCGCCAACGGCGGTGTTTGCGCAACCGCTGTTCACGATGACAGCCCGAACTCGTTTGTCGACGCCAACCCTCTCTCTATCTAGAGTTACGGTAGGCGAAACGATGCTGTTCTGCGAGAAGGTTCCTGCAACCGTGCACGGCTGGTCTGAAACCAGTAGTCCAATGTCGAGTTTTCCGGGTCCGGGTGTTTTAATGCCGGCGAAAACACCTCCGGCAGAAAAGCCCTTGGCTGAAGAAACGGTGCCGTTAGGCACTGAGGCAATAGGGAGTGTCATGGCAAATGTTGGTTCGGTTCGCTATTCAGAATCAAGTTCTAATCAGCGAGGTCCGTGGCTAGGTGGGGCTATGCGTTTGGGGCTGTGTGTAGCGAGTGCTAATTAAGTTCGCAAATGAGAAAATACCGCACTAAACAAGAACGTTCCAGCCTGTGATCAAACAGATTCGTTGATTTTGGCTAAAACTTGAAAGTGTGGCAGTTCAAATCGAACTGGGAGTATAACAGCAGCGGTTGAAGCGATTCCTGATGGAATTAGGCTGCTGAATCGACGTCAGAGATCTCGTTCATTCGCCGGACGGCAGCTTCCACGCTTCGGCCGAGGGTGCCCAAATGCTCGCGAGAACCGCCTCGTTCTTGCGCTACGGCAAGTTCGCCGAGTGCGTCGAGGAGTTCGCTTGCGATATCCGTTCCAGTGCGTGTCACTTGAGAATCCTTCTCCGTAGAGAAATTGAGGATGTCAGCTGCCATATCTAATAATTTACCTAACTAGTGTTACCGAAGCGTTGAGTATTCGATGCGAGTTATAGGAAGTTTGACCCATATTCCGGGTTCGTGAAGTGAGTCTTTTTGTCACTTAGAGTTTCAGATATGCGATATAGCAGTTGGTGCGATGCAACCACGGCGCAGTGAGCGAACCCACTACATCCGGGAGGTCGTACAGGGGTGACACTGGTAGTCAACGTTAATGTACGGGCGTAGAGCAATTGCGCAATTTGCCGAATGCCCAAATATGTCGATCTGGCTACTACTTCTTTGAAGTTGTTCAGCAGGATTCGCGAGATCGACAGAAATGCCAGATGCCCCATATGACAGGGGAAGAACTCCAAATAGACTTCCAGCCGCAGCCCCGTGGCATTGCGGTGGTTACGCGCTGATTTCTTCGATCGCCGAGAGTGGACACTACTCAGCGTTTCAGGACGTGATCGACGGGTACGCATCGTCGTTTGCGAAAGTTCATGTCTTCTCTCCAAGTGGCGGCCAGGTTGTAAAACCTCTTAAAGACCACAGAGTTTCATGGCACAGCGGACCCAGTTGGCTTTCGCAAACAAACGGTCTCTGGTGGTCGGTACTGGCAAATCGGCGCGAATTCCGTGATATCGAACTTGTTAGAACGTTAGGCCCACGGGCTGGAGTTGTCGGCAGGTTCGTTTCAATGCGCTCGTACGCACCTCACGTTTCGTCGGCCGATGATCTGGTATACAACTTATGGACCGACAAGACTGGCCTGCGAGCGATCCCTTCGAAGCTCGTGAATAATCTGGGTGTACTGAGAGCAAACGTTCTTTCAGCGACTTTTGATTGGGAGCTTGAATACCTGTCTGAAACCGGATACGAGAAAGGCTTGCTGCTTGGTTCGATAGGGCTTGCTACCGATCCCGATAGGCATCCTGTTGTCTTGTGTGGGGGGGTCTGTGACTGGTGACGATTCGATTTCACTGATCGAAGAGGCTGCTTCGGAGACTCAAGACATGATCGAAAACGTCGAGTTTGTAGTCGTAGTGCGGGGTGATGAGGCAGATCAGCTCAAAGCGGACATTGCTGAACGTGAACTGCCGATTACAGTGGCTGTGATCGAAAATGTCGAACCTATTGTCGATTTGATCGAACGGTCATGGGCATGTGTAACGGTGCCCGGGCGTGGGTTGCCGTACGGTCTTGCAATGTTTGCACTTTCTGCCGGTGTGCCTCTAATTTCGCTGGGCGAGCTCGATGGGGATCACGGGTTTGAGAACCATCTGAACTACATCGGTATCGAAGATGAACCAGATGCCGTTGCATACGCGCTTCAGCTTCTACACCGCTGGACTACGTGGTCGCTTCGTATTGGGATAGCCGGGCAAAAACTGGTTGAGGAACGGTACTCGACCCGTTCGGTTGCTATCAAAGAAGGTGAGCAACTAGCCCGCATTGCCAGGGGTGAGGAGCTCGAGTCGAATGCACTGCCAAAAGAGGCGAAAGTCCTACGGACGTTCGTTTCTCCAGCCGAGGGTGAAGTTCCAGAGCTGTTCACGAAAGCTGCTGCTGAGGTTGAAGCTGAAGATCAATACTCAGCACCCGGGTTTGATCTTGTGACCGCAGCTCTTGCCGATATTTCAGTAAGTAAGCCATCTGAATCACCCGAACTTGAAACTACTACTAGCGACTCCGTAGATTTGGGCCAGGACGCTATTTCCGCGCTGTTCGCTGCTGGTAACGATGATCCGGAACCCGAGTCAACGGCTGAACCTGAAGAAGCGGCGCCGGCTGGCGATCTCGGTCAAGATGCAATATCAGCTCTGTTTTCTGCCAACGACGAGTGGGAGTCCGACACCACAGCCGAACAGCCTGAGCAAGCCGTAATCTCAGCTCTAGTTGAAGCGAAACAGAAAACCGCAGAAACGTTTACGCCATCCGACGATGAATCTGAAGACGACCTGCCAGAAGTAAATTTGGTCAACTTCAATGCGGACGACGGCTTGGAAGCTGAGCCATACCCGCTCGATCCTGATCTTGACGACGTCGATGAAGACTTAATAGCGTCGATGCTCGAGTTGAAAGACGAAGATCCTGCCGCTTAGTCAGCCACAGGTTCGGAACTCATTGCATCCCTGTTGCATCTAAACTTTTAGACAACCCGAATTCTTCGGTCGAACAGATTGATTGTGAGAATGACGGACTTAAAGGGTGAAGCGCCTATCGACACAATTGCCGGGTGCTTCTAAGCTTGCCAATAGGTAACGGTGAACCGCAGCGGAGCGATTCCGCGATTGTCTTCAGACACTGTTACTTTGCGGCGCGAGGGAATATGAGCGAAATCAAGCAAGTTGATGTTCTGATCGGTGGTCAGGGTGCTGCTGCGTTCGCAGCTGGCCTGTACTCGTCGCGCTATCAGGTAAACACTCTGATAGCCGGGGAGCAGTTCGGCGGTGAAACTGCAACTGGCGGGATGATCGAAAACTATCCCGGCCAGCCCGACATGGACGGCTTTGATCTTATGATGAAGTTCAAAGAGCAGGTCGACAAACTCGAAACTCCAACCGCCTACTCGAATCTGAAATCGGCTACAAAGAACGGCGATGTGTTCAGGGTGGTGCTTGATGATGGCACTGAGATCGACGCTATAAGCGTGATTCTCGCTGTTGGACGTGAACGCCGGAAACTCATGCTTCCTAACGAGGAAAAGTGGACTGGCAACGGCGTTTCGTACTGCTCTACTTGCGATGCACCTCTTTACCGTAACAAGGCGGCCGCAGCAGTTGTCGGCGGCGGTAACGCTGCCGTTGAAGGCGCAGTTCTTCTCGCTAAATACGCTGCAGATGTTTATCTCATCTACCGACGAGGCGAGTTGACTCGACCAGAGCCAATTCTTCTAAAAGTGCTTGAGCAAACGAAGAACGTACACGTTCTTTTCAACACCGAGGTATCGGAACTTCTTGGTTCGGATGAAGCCGGGCTAACCGGAATTGGGTTGAGCAAGCCGTGGGAGGGTCAGGACGAACTGACCATCGATGGCCTGTTCGTTGAAGCGGGGGCGGATCCGCGCCTCGAGATTCCGAACCAGCTGGGCCTGGAGATCAACCCGAACACCGGTGAAGTTCATGTGGATAAGGGCTTGCATACTTCAGTTGAGGGTATCTACGCCGCTGGCGACCTTACAGACGGCACTGAACTGAAACAGACGGTCACTGCGGCGGCTCAGGGTGCAATAGCTGCTCTGTCTGCCTATCAGCATGTGATGGAAGTGAAGTCGGGCTGGCAAGAAGAGGCTGAAGCATCGGCCCCTGCCAGCGTTTCGGGCGACTAATCTCGGCTGTTTCCGATTGGGTGCGTCGCCTTGACGATGCACGCATTAACTTATCCCATAACCAAGTTGTGCCGAGTTAAACCAGTCTAGAAATGAAACTTTAGGCGCATCCTGCTAAGTAACAATACTTACAAATACTAGTGTTCACTCGCACCAGTTCGACATCGTTACACGGGAAGCGCAGTGCACTTACCCGGTAGTGTGAACGGATAGATAACCGCGGAAACGCACGTGAGCAAGGTGACCTAACCGATGAGAGTGCCTAAATTTACAAAGTGCCCGAGCTGTGGAGTAAAACCTGCGCCAGTTCGTAACGACCGAAAATATTTCGGAATGTGGTGCGAGGAATGTGGGTTCAACTCGAATATAATTGATGAGATGCACGCCGATTACCTCGTGCAGTTCTACCCACGTATCAACCCGAAAACTGTTGCATACCGAATCAAGCACCGACTGCCGCTGATGCATTCAAAGGCAAAAGTCGCTTAGCTTTCTGCTGAACATGTAAGTAAACAAAAACGCCCCGATTTTCGTCGGGGCGTTTTTGTTGTTAAGAGCTGCAAGTTTATTTTACAGCCGCGATAGCGGTGATCAGAGAATAGTGAAGAGTTTTTCGCCAAGCGTGTGCCCCAGATACGCGATTACCGATGCCTGCGCAATTTTGCCTGCGAACGTACCCGCCAGAAACCTGCGGACATCGAGTCGACCCGCCCCGGCTATTAACCCGGCGTAGTCGAACATCGGGTTGGGAGTGTCCGCTATAAGGAATGAGGCTGTACCAACGTTGTCGGTCGACCATGAGTACAGATTCGATATTGGCGCTGGCAGGTTGGGCTGCGATTCGGCTACCCGTGCAGCCCACGAGTGGTCCCGCCGACCGAGCACGTAGCAAAACAGCCATGCCCGCTGTGATGCTGGCCGCAGCGGCGAGAACCAATCCAATCGGATTCAGTATCGCTGCTCCGGTGAAAACCAGAGGTAGGACAGGTACCGGGACAACGACAGTTGCGCTGCCGATGAATCCCAACAGAATGATCATTGGAATGCCCACCATTCCGATCACCGCAGGGTCGATCACCAAAAACTCTTGTATAGCTATTGGCATGACGCATGCGAGCAGTATCAGCGCCCCCGCGTCGACCGTCGCATACCTCGAAGATTTCGTTTTTTCCTCAACCACTTTTTCACCTGTTATCAGGTTATTCATCCCGATACCTCGCTGAATTCGTGGAAGTCGCCATTCCACCCTGACCGAAACAATCAAGTTCATGGAGTGGCGGAGGATTGCATTCCGACGGGAGCCAGTGAGGAAAGCGGGGTGCTAGGCGCCTTTTTTTCAGCGTGAACGCTCATGTCTTTCATCGAAGGGCGGGAGGGGGGTGGAGAGTAGGGACTAAGCAGGTAGCCCTAGACAGCACCTAGTTTTCGTAGGATGTCGCCGGCTATCAGGAAGCATGCGGCGTGGAATCCGATGACGCTCAGGCCAGTGCCCTGCGCTGTATATCCGGTGGGGTAAAGACCTGGAATGTCGACCGATTCGAAGGTCGCCTGATCGACCACCAGCTGATTCAGCTGGAAGCGAAAGTTGTCGTGCTTGGCGTGGAAAGTGAGATTGCCATCAAAAGATTTGAGCAACTCGTAATCGGGATCGCCACCTATTTCAACCACGACGTGATCTACCTGAAGTTGTATCGGCCCCTCAGAGGTCGAAATCGCTGTGACACCGTCTGGCTCGAATGCCGTTACGTTGGCTCCATACAAAAGCCCCATCCGTTCCTGACCGCCCGCGAGAATCTCGGCCCAGCGTCGGTAGTACGGCAGGTACCGGGAGTCGTTGATCAGCTTGAGGTGTCCTTCCGGGTGCTGTCTCATGGCGTACACAACCATGCGTCCTGCGTCGTGAAGCTCCTGCGCCGCCCAATCGGCCGATCTCCCGCCACCGATCACGAGTATTCGCTCGCCCGGGTAGTCGTCCGGGTGGGTGTAGGCGAACGAAATGTAGTCCTGATCCGTACCCCGGGCGGTTAGCTTCCTTAGAACTGATCTCGGTCCCACGCCAAACACAAGATGGTCGCAGGAGTAGCTGGTTTCGCTGCCTGTCTCTTGATCAACCGTTTCGACCACAAAGCGAGCCGCTACATCGTCGTCGGCAGGTTTGATGCTTGTGACCTTGATACCGGATCGAATGTGAGGTGTAAGCCCGAGTTCTTCTGCGTATGCCTGGTAGTAGGGAACCAGATCTTCGCGGTGCACGAGTGCGTTGAGATCCCGATTCCTGCCGGTCTGTTCGTAGAACTTACCGATTGGGTAGTGCGATAGCTCCATCCAGTGAGCCGGACCCAGCGTCATCTGCTCCCGCGGCACGCTGTTCCAAAGCCCACCCGGCCCATCGGTTGTAAGCATCAACCAGTCGGCTCGATTCCGCTTTGTGAACTTCAGTGTCCACTCGTCCAGCGGCACGGCGTCTTGAATCGGGTGGTGACGCATGCGAAAGAACTCGATCGGCCGGTGCCCCTGTTCGAGAAGCACGTGCTGATCAAGGGCGAGGGGATTTTGCTCGTGCTCGCGTGCGAGCGCCTGCACGTCGTCAGAAGGGAACTCGTAGTCGCCTTCGAATCTTGGATGCCAGCCCTCGAGGGTTGCGGCCACACCAAGCCCGCCGGGTCCGCCTCCGGCAATAATCACGCTGTGGTTTTCCAAGAATTATCCACTCTCTCGCTCGGTTCGCCATCGACTTCTGGGGCCGTTATGAAATCCCGAAATAAAATTACCCGGTTTTTAGCCGCGCTGGTAGACAATTATTCGCACAGGACGTGATTTTTGGTCTACGGGGATGGTTCGGCTGCGATTTGCGTCGCTGAGTTTCGTCACGATGATCATTCACTTCTGATTTCCCGAGTGGAGTCATCGGAACCGAGGGATCTGGCGGTGGGACGCTTGTGGTTTGATAGAAATGCCGTGCATTGTGCGAGGTATGCGCGACACCCCTACAGATCCCTCCCCTCCACTTCGTTGTGGTCGGGAAATAAGAGCCTGCGAGCAGACTCATCGACCCGTCCGACTTGCACGTCATCTGTGGCACGTGCATAATAATGACTGGCCGGTCAGTATTGATCGTTTTAGACAGTTGGTAGCCAGTTGATAGGAAGCTGAATGGCACCGAAAGTTAGCGCCGAGTACATGCGGGAGCGACGGGGAGAAATCCTTGATGCCGCAACCAAAGTGTTCTCGCAAAAAGGCTTTCATGTTGCCACGCTCGACGATATCTCGACCGAGGCTGATGTCTCAAAGGGTTCGATCTACATTCACTTCGAAAGCAAAGAAGCGATGATCGACGGCTTGAGCCAGTTGTGGCAAACGATAGATGACGAGGTGTTTGAAACGGCCGAGACCATGCCTCGGGCCATTGACGGCGTTGCACACGTAGTAAAGGCAACCATTCGGCGATCTCAGCGCGCTGACTTCAAGGACTCGATCAGGCTCGGCATGTTTGTTTGGGCTGAGGTTCTGATCAACCCTGCGGTGCGCAAAAGTCAATCGAAGCTGGGAGAAGAGTGGGCCAGGCGATTCACTGCTCTTGTTCAATCAGCCAGAGATCAGGGCGGGATAGGTCCTGCCTACTCCACCGATTCGGTGATCTCGTTTTTAGGGTCGCTGGGTGGCGGTTACTTCTTGAGCCGGGGAGTTTGGGATGCTAACCCCGACCTGGCTGATGCTGAGAAGCTCGTCGACTCGTTCATCGAAGGTCTCAGCCAAGGCTAACGGCTAACGAAGGGATTTGCGATCGATAAAAGCGCGATAAATAAAAACTGACTGGTCAGTTTATGAATTGGTAGCACAACTGAGCAGTTGCGAGTGGAGCAAATGAGTTCTGCGTTCATGGCGCCCATTGCTTTTGGTTAGAACCGGTTTTGTAACCTTGGTCATGCCGTTTGTCATCACCTGATCCAGCATCGCGACTAGTTCAGGAAGGTCGTTGTCGTAATCGACCAGTCGTATCTCGTAAGTCAGAGGCGTCTCTTCTACTCAGGGTTTTTCGAATCACCCGCAGTCTAAGACCTGATTCTGACGATTTCGGAGTCCTGAGTGGTTATTTTTTGCGCCGGTTACTCCACCAAGTGCGCGTTAACTACGTCCATATCCAGCTCAACGCCCAGACCGGGGCCTGTTGGCGGGGTGATGAAGCCGTTTTCGAACACCATTGGCTCTTTGAATATCGTCTTGTGCAGCGACCCCTGGTTCGCTTCTTGAATTACGAAGTTCGGCGAGCAGGTATCGACCTGAATGGCTGCAGCGGCGGCGATGGGCCCGCAGTACATGTGAGGGGCGATCATGGCGTAGTGCGCTTCGGCGATTGCCGCCACTTTTTTGGCTTCGAGAATTCCACCTGCCTGCCCAACGTCGATCTGAATGATCGAGGCTGCGCCCTTTTCGATCAGTTGCGAAAATTCGTACTTGGTCACAAGTCGTTCACCGCTGGCGATTGGGATGCTGGTGTGTGCAGCAACTTTCGCCATTTCATCGTAGTTTTCGGGCGGCACAGGCTCTTCGAACCAGAACGGGTTGTACTGCTCAAGGATGTTTGCGACTCGGATCGCCGAGTACGTTGTCAGCTGGCCATGAGTGCCGATTCCAACCTCAAGATCGTCACCGACCTCTTTGCGAATGGCCTCGAAAATGTTTGCGGCTTTTCTGATTTCCGGAAGCGAAATATCACGTGGTCCGGGGTGGAGCGGTGAGAAGGGGTCGAGCTTGCATGCCGTGTTGCCTTCGTCGAGAAGTTGGCGCGCTATTTCACCCGCTCGCTCAGGGCTGTCCTGCCAGCCATTGGGCATGTAGGCATACGCTCGAAGCTGCTCGTGAAACTTGCCGCCAAGCAGGTTGTAGATCGGCTGATTTGCTGCCTTGCCGATGATGTCCCAGCACGCCATATCGATTGCTGCAAGCACCGACGTGTAGTGAAGGCTCGGGTGCCGATAGTCGTGCCGGCTGCCGTATGCGTCACTCCAGATTTTCTCGATATTGTAGGGGTTTTGCCCGATCAGAAACGCTTCGCATGTTTCGTGGATCAGCTGGATCTGCGAGGTGAACGCCTTCCATCCGCTGTTGCTGAAAGAGCTGCCGGTAACTTTCTCGCCGAGCCCCGTTATCCCTTCGTCGGTTTCAACTTCAAGAAACAGAAAGTATTTGCCACCGATGTACGGAGCCTCGTTCTCGATAACGGTTGTCTTGATGCCAGTGACTTTCAACGGGATTACCTCGGGGTGAATTGTTAGACAGGACGCTGCCGCCGGGAGTGTATACCTGCTGATGATTCAGAGACTTGATCAGTCGAGCAGGCGTGTGACGATGCTGATGGGTTTTAGGCGGATGATGCCTCGGGTGCCACGGGCATGGACAGTTTCCATATAAGGATCGAACTCTTCTGGCGTTTTGTACTTGCGAACGATCTCTGTGGTGATTTCGAGAGGCTCAACTTCGGTCGAAAGTTCGGCGATACCCGCAATGTATATGTACCTGCCGTCGGGGTGATCGATTATTCCGCTACAACGTTGGTCCCGCTCCAGGTTGCGCCACTTTGCGGTTGCCGGTGTTGTCGATATGAAAAAAGTGCCGTCACGCCACACGAACCAGACCGGCGATAGCTGAGGACCGGCGTCTTTCCGGAGTGTTGCTAGGATCAGGTTTGAAGTGCTGGCCAAGTACTCTTCGGCGGCTTTAGTGGTGAGGCTGTTGGTCATTCGATTACTCGATTACCTGTGGATCGACCGCAGTCATCAGTGCGGCACAGTGGCCAAGGGCATGCTCTTCGTTCGCTCCCTCGCACAGAAGTACCATGTTGGCGTAGATCGCATAGCCGCCATACAGGGCCTGAACGCTTCCGCTGCCATGAGACGATGGAGCCGCGAAGTACGCCTTACGATCTTTGAGCCCTTCATCCCAGGTGGCATCTTCTTCATCGAGTAACGCTGTTTCACCGGATCCTTCGATCGCGTAACTGGTTCCAAACGTCTTGGCCTCGGCGTGGGAGCCGTAAAACCGTATTTCGTATTCTTTAGAAACTGTTCCCGATGGTGTCCAGAAGCCGAACCACGCGTCGGTAGCGGCAGGAAGTTCCGAGACGTCGTATTCAGTGTTGGTCTTGAATCGAACCGCCTTGAAATCGTCGATAGAGAAAATGCGCTCAGAAGGCGTAATTTTCTCGAATGACTCCCGATGTGCAGCTGTGGCATCGCCGCTGCCGCAGGCTGCGGTGGCGGTAAGTGCGATGGCGAGGACCGGTATCAACAGTCGAATGTTCGGAAGTTTCAAAGCTAAATATCTCGGAAATGGAATGGCAAATCGAGCACCGGAATCATAACCCGTCGGGAGCCGAGTGGCGATTCGGGTTCGCATATTTGGTTCAAGTTTTGTGTTGGTTAATGAGAATATGGGTGACTACAAACGAAAAGCCCCGACCGTTGTGGTTGGGGCTTTTTGTTATTTGCAATACATGGTCGGGGTGCTCGGATTTGAACCGAGGACCTCTTCGTCCCGAACGAAGCGCGCTACCGAGCTGCGCCACACCCCGACTG
This sequence comes from Dehalococcoidia bacterium, assembly GCA_012959765.1. Taxonomy (GTDB): domain Bacteria; phylum Chloroflexota; class Dehalococcoidia; order Lucifugimonadales; family Lucifugimonadaceae; genus Lucifugimonas. The sequence continues at coordinate 82,936 of DUCO01000046.1, forward strand.
ATGAGCTATTCAATTATAGCGGTGGATACGGGATTGTTGGCATGGAGATTTTTGGGTGGAACCGCCGGTTTTGTCATTGCGAGGAGGTACGACGTGGCAATCAGCGATCAAAGTACGAGGGTTGTTCATTCCAATTCAAACTGAACATGCTCGTATGTGGTACATCGGTTCGCAGGTAGCCTCGCTAGGTTCACGACTGGCCGAATCGCGCTGAATTCCCTTATCGAGAGCTGATTGCCACGTCACCGCAGGGCCGGCTCCTCGCAATGACAGATGTTGACCTGTCATCTCAGCTATGACTTGATGAAAACGTGCCCCCGGCACTTATACCGGTTTTACGATCCAGTCTGGGGTTTCGCCTCGAACCATTCGGCCTGCGTTTTCCATCGTGAACTGTGCGCCGTTCAATTCCGATTCCAGCGCTCGAGTCGCAACGTGCGGGGTAACTACAACGTTGGTCATAGTCGGCAGTGGATTATCGGCTTCGATCGGCTCGATCTCAGTCACATCAAGACCCGCACCGAAAATCTCTTTCGCCTCAAGACCCCGGATCAAAGCGTTCTCGTCGACCACCGGTCCCCGGCAGGTGTTTATGAGGATTGCGGTGGGCTTCATCAATTTCAGCTCACGATCGGAAATCATGCCAGTGGTCACCCTGTCCTGCGGAACATGAAGAGTGATGATGTCGGAAGTCGACAGCAACTCATCCAACTCGACGCGTTTGGCACCAGTGGCTGCAACGTATTCAGCATCGTGGTCAACAACGTCGTGGTAAACGAGTTCGCACTCCCAGCCGTTAAGTCGCTTTGCCACCCGTGACCCGATTCTCCCGAGACCAATAATTCCGACGCGCTTGCCGACGAGCGTGTGGAACTCAGTTCGATCGCCTTCAACACCGGTCATCCACGTACCGTGTTTTACACTTTCGATTTGCACATCGAGCTTTCGGTTGACCGCGAACATCAGCCCAATGGCGTGCTCGGCCACTGCCACGGCGTTCGCACCGCCGTTGTTGGCAACATCCACGCCCATCTCGGCGAGTGATGCCTTGTCTATCCAGTCGGTACCGGCGCTTGAGGTCTGGACCAGCTTTACGGTTCCGAGCTTGTCGACGAGTTCGACCAGCTTCGGATATCGACCCTTTGGAAGAATCATCACAGCACCCTGGCACTGGTCAGCAATTTCGTCGAACGAGAGATCGCTATCGACAAACCTGAGGTCAATTCCGCCTACGCGGTCCGCTGCCGCCTGTGATTCCGTGTTGCCTCTTTCAGCAAGAGGAGATTTCGGACCGAGGATTACTACGATGTTCGACATATTTTGTGCTGCTCTGCTTCTGGGCTTGTGGCTATTAATGTGGCTAAAACGAATTACTTACTCGTACGTGCGTATGTACGACGGCAGATTATACTTACAAGGTTGGATCGAAATGCAAGTCAATGAGCGATTCTTCAAAATTGCCAGCTCCAGTCCATTCACCGTTCGGCTTTTATACAACCTGACATCTCAATCCCATCCCCACCACTACGAATTTGAACTCAGTAACAGTACGCGCCCCAGCAACCACCGCCAATCTCGGACCCGGATTCGACAGCATTGGCATGGCACTCGATATTTGGAATGAGTTGACGCTGACGCGTGGAGATTTCAGCGTGTCGGCATCTGGCGAAGGCGCGGACATCGTTCCTCTCGATACCCGGAACCTCGCGGTAACAGGTGTTGAAGCGGTATTCAACTACATCGGCGAGCCAGTGCCCGGGCTGCAATACGAACAGACCAACAGGGTGCCTTTCGCCCGGGGCATGGGCAGTAGTTCTTCGGCGATTGTGAGCGGACTTATTGCGGGATCGGTGATTTCTGGTGCTGATCTTTCGAAAGGGGAGATCACCGTTCTGGCTGCCGATATCGAAGGCCATCCCGACAACGTTGCTCCTGCTATCTACGGCGGGTGCACGGTGGGTGTGCGCAATGGCACCGACAAATGGATCGTCGATCAGGTGAAGTTCCCCGAAGAGCTATATGCCGTGCTGTTTGTTCCTGAAATGGAGATGAACACTCACGAATCGAGGGCACGGCTTCCAGATCAGATCAGTCGTACCGACGCCGTGTACAACATTGGGCGTGCGGCGCTACTTGTGAATGCGCTTTCTTCAGGGCGTCTGGAACTGCTGAAATACGCCACCGATGACCGACTTCATCAGCCTCATCGTGCGCAGGCGTTCACCGCAATGCCGCATCTTATTGAAGCCGCAATCAAGGGTGGTGCTCATGGCGCTTTCCTATCGGGTGCCGGACCCACAGTGCTTGCTCTGGCGACCGGGCGAGAAGTGACTATCAGCTACGAAATGGCGGAATCGGCTCGGATTCTGGGCGTTGAAGGTAAGCCGATGATTCTGGCAATCGCAACCGAAGGCGCATCGGTGATCTCGAGCTCATGACGACTCAATCCGAACAAGATCATCGCCCGGTTATCGTCCAGAAATACGGCGGAAGCTCGCTTGCCGATCCCGAGATGATTCACAAAGTTGCTTCCCGCATCATCGCAAAAAGCGAAGAGGGTGTTGATGTAGTTGTGGTCGTATCGGCGATGGGCGATTCAACCGACGAGTTACACGCACTGTCGAAAGCCGTCACAAAAGGAGCGACTCCGGATCCACGCGAGATGGACACTTTGCTTTCGACCGGTGAACTGGTTACCTCAACACTGATGGCTATGGCGCTAAAGGCACGTGGGCACGATGCCGTGAGCTTGAGCGGTCCGCAGGCCGGAATAAAAACCGACGCCGTGCATGGATCGGCGCGTATCGCAGATATCAAGACTGATCGACTCCGTCGGGAGCTCGACAAAGGTCGCATCGTTATTGTCGCCGGGTTTCAGGGTCTCGCCGAATCTGGCGATATAACGACTCTTGGTCGTGGTGCTTCGGATACGACTGCAGTTGCGCTTGCGGTAGCCACGAAGGCTGAACGATGCGAGATATATACAGATGTCGAAGGGATCTACACAACTGATCCACGACTCACCGATAAAGCTAGAAAACTTGCCGAAATTGGCTTCCAGGAAATGCTGGAAATGGCTGTTCTCGGGGCGAAAATGAACCCTCGTTCGATTGAACTTGGCCTTGTGTACGACATGCCTATCTACGTGGCATCGTCGTTCTCAAACGAAACCGGTACGCTTATCCACGGAGGAGAGCACACAATGGAAGTCCGCAAGGTCGTAACCGGTATTGCTGTCGATCGAAATGTTGGAAAAATTACCGTTCGCGGCGTAATCGACCGCCCCGGTATCGCAGCAGGACTGCTTCAGCCACTGGCCGATGCAGGAGTTAGCGTCGACGTTATCGTTCAGAACACATCTTCAGACGGCACGACCGACTTCACGTTTACAACTGCATTGGCGAGCGTGGAAAAAGCAGCGGAAGTTATCGAAAGCGATTCCACGGTTGAATACGCCGAAGTTGTTACCGGTTCCAATCTTGCCAAAGTCAGCGTTGTCGGCACTGGTATGGAAAATGCGCCCGGATATGCTGCCAAAATGTTCTCTACGCTTTCAGAAGTTGATGTGAATATCGATATGATCACGACTTCAGAGATCCGCATCACAACAATCATTGAGCGTGATCAGGTTCAGAAAGCAGTTCAGGCGTTACACGATGCGTTTGAACTCGAAAAGACCGAATAGACTCGTGACGTGAACACCTGATTCACGGTACAAAGCCAAACCCGAATACATATCTTGACCCAGCCGCACCTAAGCGTAGTGATTCCCGCCTACAACGAAGAGGCTCGGATCGCGTCGACGGTGAAGGCGCTGGTCGACTATCTGGAGATATGGTATGGAGAGTCTACTGAGTCGCAGGGCGCTCGTTTATGGGAGCTACTGGTAGTAAGCGATGGTTCTACCGATTCGACGGCTGCGATCGTCTCTGAGATAAGTGCTACAGACGAACGCGTCAGGCTAATCGACGCTCCTCATGGCGGAAAAGGCGCAGCCGTAAGACGAGGCATGGATGAAGCGACCGGAGACTGGCGATTCCTCTGCGATGCCGATCTTTCGATGCCTGCCGACAATCTGGGACGATTTTTCGGTGAAGAAGATACCGGCGGGCATTCCGGTTCTCCACAACCTCGATTCGACGTATCCATTGGTTCACGTGAAGCTTCTGGAGCGCGGCGGTTCAACGAGCCACGCAGCCGCCATATAAAAGGTCGTCTCTTTAACTACGCTGTGAAGGTTCTCGCACTGCGAGGGATAGAAGACACTCAGTGTGGCTTCAAGCTGTTCTCGGCTGAAGCTGCCAGCAAGCTGTTCCCGCACCAGTCGCTCGATGGCTGGGCCTTTGATGTCGAACTACTTGTGATGGCAAAAAAAGCCGGATTCACCGTTGTTGAGGTGCCTATCGACTGGTGCTATGGTGAGGGTTCGAAAATGACGCTGTCGAAGGGTGTGCTTGCAGTGCTAGATGTGGCTCGTGTGGGCGTGAATAGTTTATTTGGCAAGTACAAAATCGTTGCGCGAAAGGGAGATTCATAGCTGTGATTCCAAACCCTTCAACTCCCGAAATCCGCTCCATTCTCAATGATTCAAAGACGATAGCTGTTATCGGTATCTCAAATCGCGAAGATCGAGCTAGCAAGTACGTTTCTGAGTACATGCAGCGCTCCGGCTACACGATCTACCCCGTGAATCCGAATCTTGACGAGTGGAACGGGCTGGACGTTTACGATTCGATTCTGGATGTCCCGGTCAAAGTCGATATCGTCGATGTATTCAGGCGATCAACTGAAATTATCCCTCTGGCGAGGGATGCCGTCAGCGCTGGGTCGAAGGTACTGTGGCTGCAACAGGGTGTTGTAAATGACGATGCGGCAGTTATCGCATCGGAGGGCGGGCTGACCGTGATCATGGATTCCTGCATCATGGTCGAGCACAAATCTATGAAGTTGGGTCTCTAGGATTGACTAACGAACCGGCAAATATGGCGACTGGGTCAAATGAGAATGACAATCCGCTGAAGGTAGCGGTTGTCGTTCCGACTTACAACGAAGCTGAGACGCTGCCCGTGTTGATAGCGAAAGTTGCCGAACAGAACATCGATGGGCTTGGGTTCGTGATAGTTGACGATGGGTCGCCAGACGGTACCGGCGACATCGCTGACCGACTTGTCGACGACTATCCCGGTGTATTTATAGTCATTCATCGTGAAGCCAAGCAGGGGCTGGGTACCGCCTACATGGCCGGCTTCCAGGCCGCTCTCGACGCCGGTGCCGAGTGCATCGTCGAAATGGACGCCGATCTTTCACACCCACCTGAAGTTATTAGTGGCCTGCTGGGCGAGCTTGCGCACGCCGACGTCGCGGTGGCTTCGCGATATACGCCCGGCGGCGGAGTCGATCCCAGCTGGAGTTGGGGGCGTCGCCAGATCAGCTACTGGGGCAACGTTGGCATTCGACTGATCCTTGGGCTGAAGGTGACAGACGCCACGGCAGGGTTCAAGGGATTTCGTCGCAATACGCTCGAATCTATCGGAATCAAACGCTTGCGACTCACCGGATTCGGATTCCAGGCAGAAGTGGCCTACAGGTGCCAGAAGGCTGGAATGAACGTCGTCGAGCACCCTTATGTGTTCATGGATCGAACACGAGGTTCTTCCAAGATGTCGTTCGGCATCATTGTCGAAGCCTTCTTCCATCTTTCGTGGTTGCGAATTCGCGGATAGCCCCCAGAATCTGAAAAAAAGCCTGAAAATCGATTTCCGTCGGTCCCGGCTGAAATATGCCCCGCAATTCGTGGCTTACGTCGCGCAAACGATTCGTTAAACCTTCTCTTAAACGTCGTCTCACACCGTTTGAGTGGGTTGGTGTGAAACACGCCTCCGCTCGTTGGTAATCAGATGCCGCACACCTTAATCACAAGTTCCGCCTAGACGAAACCTACGTGCAGGCGCACATTAAGAATGGTGGGTTAACCCCGATAAAGAGGTCTAAATCTGGAGATATCACGTCTGTAGTAAAGCAGAGGACACTGCAATTACTCGCTGAAATCACTGCCTAGGGAACTCCAATAATGGTTAGCCAGAGTCAGTCCTACCAGAGCCCACGATCCTTCAAGAAAATCGCCGAAGATGCTGTTGAGCACGCTTTAGCCGGTCGCTGGGAATCGGCCGTTGAAGTGAACCTCGAAGGCCTGGAGATTGATGCGAATGACGGTAGCTGTTTGAATCGGCTGGCGAAGGCTTATTTGGAACTGAGTCGATACAAGGAAGCGCGCACGCTCCTCGACAAGGCCATTGGGATAGATCCTCTCAACAGAGTTGCGATCCGCCAGATAGACAGGCTTTCGAAGCTCGACAGTAGCGGTATTGCTCGACGGACATCGGGCGGCACTGCGACCAACTCTGCACTATTCATTTCCGACCCCGCGGTGGCTACCGTTTCCGAACTGAAAAAAGTGGCAAACTCCGAAGTTCTTGCCGCTGTTTCTCCCGGCGACAAGTTCAAGCTCGTTATCGAGGATTCGATAGCCAGTGTGAATACTTCGAGCGGCGAGTACGTCTGAACGCTGGAAGTGCGAATTGCCACCCGGATTCGCAAGATGATCGATGGTGGCAACAAGTACGAAGTGCTCGCTGCAAAGCTAACCGATTCTGAAGTGATCGTCGTCGTGCGAGAGACTAAGCGATCTGCAACTCAGGCTCGTATCGCATCCTTCCCCTCCTACCTTCAGAAGAAGATAGGCGACTTCGATCTCGATGATCCGATGGAGATCAACGACGAACTTCGAATGGAAGATGACATGGACGAGTTCGCGCCGGCACCTGTCGAGAACGAGTCGATGAAGTCGATCATGCGTGGAGAGTTCGGCGGCGCGGGCGAAGACTCAAGCATCAAGTTCTAAGTTCCTTACGAACTGAGCGATTTAGGCTAGTTCGTAAATTAGGCGTAGCCGGCACGCTTCAAAACGTTCCCAACCGCTGCTACGAACGCGTCGACATCGTCTTCGGTGTGAACCGTCGAGACATTTCCGGCGCACCTGTTAGACATCAGGAATCCTTCGTTTAGGAGACCGATAAACATCGTTTCTGCCATGGTCTTATCGTTGGTGGCGAACGTTCGGTAGTCGACTACTTCTGTCGATGTGAATTGCAGCGCGAAAAGCGATGCAATCCCGGTGACCCCCATCGGGACTTCCAGTTCGGCAAACAGCGCCCTTAGCTTTGAGCGCAACGATTCTCCGAGTGCATCCAGATATTCGTACTTCTCAGGTGTGAGCGCTTCGAGCGTGGCGACTCCAGCAGCTGCGGTCATTGGGTTGCCGTTAAAGGTTCCAGCGTGTTGAACCGTGGCACCTCCGTCAGACGGATCCCACATCGACATGATGTCGTCACGGCCCCCAAAAGCACCAACCGGCATACCGCCGCCAACTACCTTGCCGAAGCAGGTGAGGTCGGGGGTGACGCCGTAGTAGTCCTGCGCACCACCGTAGGCGATTCGGAAGGCGATAACTTCATCGAAGATGAGAACGATTCCGAGTTCGTCAGTAATTCGCCTGAGTCCTTCAAGGAACTCTGGCTTACCTGCCACCATTCCGCACTGACCGTTCACTGGCTCTACGATAACCGCCGCCAGTTCATCGGCGTGTTCTCGGATGACTCGCTCGGCGGTTTCGATGTCGTTGAAGGGCGTGATGAAAATATCGTCAACTGCGGTTTCTGAAATCCCAGGGAATGCTGCGACGGCGTTTGGCGAATCGGCATCTCCGGCTTTATCGAGCGGCGGATATATGCTGATCTGGATAGCGTCATGGTTTCCGTGATACGCACCTTCACACTTCACGAGTTTCTGCTTGCCGGTGAACGCCCTTGCGGCTCGAATAGCGTTGAGAGTCGCTTCGGTTCCAGTGTTTACGAACCTGACCTTATCGAGTGACGGCACCCGTTCGCACATTAACTCGGCCCATCGAACAACAGATGGGCTTGGGGCCGGGTATGACACGCCGTGGTCGAGTTGATCGGCCAGAGCGGCGCTCACTTCAGGTGCACGGTGACCCAGAATCAGTGTCGTCATGTTGTTGACGAAGTCGGTGCGCTTGTTGCCATCGACGTCTGTGAGGGTGATGCCGGTGCCGTCGGTCACGTAAACAGGGAAGGGATCCCAAAAGATCGAATTTCGAGTGTCGCCACCGGGCATGAACCTGGTTGCTTTTTCATGCAGTTCCGCCGATTTCGGGTTTGCAGCAGAGTAGTTTGCGAGTTCTTGTTCGAGTGGGGTCGTCATTTTGTTTGTTGCCAGTATCGAAATATCGTCATTCAGACAGGATTTTTAGCAGTGCAGGCAATGCCTCGCCTGCGGACGAGCGCAAAGATACCGCACAAAGTGAGGTAAGTTTCGTTTCTGTGGGGTTGATTTCGATAATCGTCGCTCCGGCAGCTTCGGCGATCCACAACAGGCCGCTCGCAGGGCGAACAGTGGCGGAAGTGCCGATTGCGAGTACACAGTCGGCCTTGTCGATCTCAGCTCGTGCGGCAGTCATCACATCATCGGGAATTGGCTCTCCGAACATCACGGTGTCGAACTTGACTAGCCCTTCGCACTTTTCGCAGGGGTCAGGAGCGAACAGCGGAACGAACTCGCCGAGCGATACGCGGTCGCCGCACTCGATGCAACGAAGCTTTTGGCGATTGCCGTGAATCTCTTTCAGGTTCTTCAGCCCGGCCTTTTCATCGAGTCCGTCTATGTTCTGGGTTACTACCGATTGCAGCGAACCCTGTTCCTCTAACGCGGCAAGGGCATAGTGACCGGCGTGGGGTTTGGCGTTCGCAAGGGCGTCGCGTAGCTCAAGGATATGAGCGTCGATCTTCTCGTTTGTTCTGCGATTCCACCAACCAGTCGGGTCCTCTTTGAATTTCGAGTAGCCATCCATCGGCGGGTTGCCATACTTGGTCCACAGCCCGTCAGCGCCTCTGAAGGGTGGTATACCGCTTTCGACCGACATCCCGGCGCCGGTCATGCCTACTACGTACTCAGATTCTCGAATGATATCTGCGATTTCTTCCGCTTGAGATTCGAGTCCAGATGAGGATGACGATGAGCCTGATGCGGATGAGGTAGTTGGCGAATTAGTCATTTGAACTGAGATTGGCGATAGCGTCCTGGGTGACTCGTCCGTTCATCACGGTGTAGATGTCGGCTGTCTTGAGGAACGGTTCGGGCACGATCCCCGGTTCTGTAGATGTGAGCAGAACCTGCTCGTGCTTTATGGCGGCTTCGAGAACAAGCTCGCGCCGCTTGGGGTCGAGTTCGGAAAGGATATCGTCGAGGGCAAGTACGGGAGTCCGGCCTGTCGATTGAGTGACAAACACCGCTTCAGCCAGCTTCAGTGACAGTGCGATAGTTCGCGCCTGTCCACGTGATGCGAACTGCCCCGCCGACTGGTCGTTCAGCCGAATTTCCAGATCATCTCGATGCGGCCCGATTGCGGTTACTCCCTGCGCTATTTCACGCCTTCTGAGCGCGGGCAACGCCTGTTTCACCTCTTGCTCGATCATCTCGGCAGTCATCGATCCAACGTCTGGCCGGTCGCTTGATGATGCCGTAATACGAGGGAGGTACCTGAGTTCGAGCTTGTCGCCGTCGGTCAATTCGCTGTGAGCAGGCACGGCGTGATCGTTTAGTCCATCGATCGAGCGTCTCCGTGCGTCGGTGACTCGTGCACCCTCGTACGCCAGCCGTTCGTCCCAGAAAAGCAGTTCGTTCTCTTCAGAAACGCCATCTCTGATACGCCGTAGTAGCTGGTTTCGCTGGGTTACGACCTGGCCGTATCGCTGGAGCGACTTCAGATAGGCAGGATTCGACTGTGAAATCAGTATGTCCAGATACCTGCGCCTTCGACCCGGCGAGCCATACACAATTTCCAGGTCATCGGCCTCGAAGAACACGATGTTCAGGTTTCCAACGAAGTCGATTGCCGAGCGCTTGATGCCATTCACACGAAGCCCCTTGCGGAATCCTGGAGTTCCTTTAGGCGTACCTGCTGCAGTTACATCGACGTCGATCTGCGCCTGAATCGTCGTATCGCCGTCACGCCCAACACCAAGAATTTGCATGTGACCGCCGGTTTCGGCTAACGACCAGTTGACCAGTTCTCGTTCGTGGGAGGATCTTGGCGATTTCGCTATCGCCAGCATGTAGGCGGCTTCGAGCAAGTTGCTTTTGCCGTGACCGTTCTGGCCCTGAAACAGCGTTAGCCCGGGGCGGAGTTCTAGTTCGGTGTTTGTGTGGTTTCTAAAACCAGTTAGGGAAAGCCTCGATATGTAGATCGGAGTGCCTTTCGTGAGTTCTGGCTGACGTAAGTTCTGGTGGGCTGGCGTTGATCGGACCTGAAAATAGGTTTTAATCAGGCCCGGTGACGGCAAATTTTAGCATCGGTGCTGGGTCGAAAACCCAAGTAGTGGCATCTAACGTATTACTGCGTACAGATAAACGAGTTGTGGGGTGATGATGCACAAGGATGTTGGAATCGGGTTAATCGCTTTGCTGATGGGGTATGTCCTATGGATTACCACGGCGGGGACGACGGTGGCGCAGGGGGAAACCGTGGTGATAAATTCAGATTCGGCCAGAAACGCCACCGAAGAGAAGTCACTCGAAATCGTGACGCTACTTGACTTCGATTCGATCCGTTCGATAGAGGATCCGCGCTTCGTGGATCCTGAAATCGCCGATGAGACCTATTATCCGGACGAACTCGTGCTTTGAGTCGAGATAGATGGCGACGCCCGAGCTTATTCGGTGCCGCTTCTGAGTCGACACGAAATAGTTAACGATGTGGTTGGCGGCAAACCTATAGCCGTCACCTGGTGACCGCTTTGCTTTACTGGAATCGGGTATTCCAGAGAGATAAACGGTGAAGTTCACGAATTCGGGGTTTCAGGAAAGCTCATCATGAACGCCCTCGTCATGTACGACCGAGAGACCGAATCGCTATGGAGCCAGTTTCTCTCGCAGTCGGTCCGAGGCGAACTTATGGGCACGAAACTCGAAACTATTCCACTGACACTCACAACATGGGATAAATGGAAGGAAACGCACCCGGAAACGGTAGCCCTGCGTAAGGGTAATCGTGGGGGCGATCCGTACATTGGCTACTACGGTGGGCGTTCGGCTGGTGTGATCGGCGAGTCGAACAAAGACGATCGGTTGCCGACCAAAGAGTTGGTGCTGGATCTCGGGTTCGATTCTGAACCTGTTGCGTTCCCGCATTCTGAGTTGCGTTCGCAGCAACTAGTTCACACGTCACACGACGGGGCTGCGACTATTGTTTACTTCGACCCCGCTACCGGCACAGCGCTGGCATACGGGGCTGTTGTGGCCGACCAGGAACTTCAGCTTCAAGTTGATCGAACGTGATGGCTGTGAGTGGCTTCAGGACGATCAAACCGTCACATTGTGGGTGCCATTCACCGGTCAGGCAGTTGACGGGAAATTATCAGGAAACGCTCTGGAACGTCTGCATGCGAACAATGTTTTCTGGTTCGCATGGAACGATTTTTACCCACAGACATCAATTTGGGGTTTAGGATAGGCGTTCTTTCCCTAAGTGTGCGTCGCTGTGCCCTCTGCACTGGAGGTGCGGCGGGCTGTATGCACACAAATGATCTGGTGGTTTGACTTGGATCTGAAGTCACTGATTCGTGATGTACCCGACTACCCCTCAGAAGGCATCCTGTTCCGTGATTTAACGCCTCTCATGGCGAATCCCGGGGCGATGCAGCGCGTTACAGAAGTGCTATCAAACCACCTGAAATCGCTTCAGATCGAAGCCATTGCCGCGATAGATTCTCGCGGATTCATTTTCGGGGCACCAGTTGCCGCAGTACTCGATATCCCGTTTGTTCCGATTCGAAAAGCAGGTAAGCTTCCGCCTCCGATTGTAGGAACGGATTACGCTCTCGAATATGGCACGGCTCGCCTTGAAGTGAGTACAAATTCGGTGACCGATGGACAAAGGGTGGCTGTGGTGGATGATTTGCTTGCAACTGGTGGATCGGCGGGGGCTGGGGTGAAGCTGATCACATCTCTGGGGGCGGAAGTCATTTCGGCTACATTTCTGGTTGAATTGGAATTTTTAAAAGGCAGACATGTTCTGCCCAGCGGACTCGACGTATTCAGTATGGTGAAGTACTAGCCGTGATATTAGAACGACCAGCCGCGGCCACTTTTGATTTATGGGATACGCTGATATTTGAACCTGATCAACAGCAGGTTTCAGGGGAACGTCGTGCCCTCAGGGCAGAGTACGGCGTCGACGAATTGAGTTCGATGGGTGAATCGGTCGACCGCGACGTGTTGTTCAAGGTACTCAATGACGTGTCTGACGAGATAACAAAAGGGCACGGCCGTGGACGTGATTTGCACTTTGGTGAGTGGGTGCGTTCTGCCCTTTCTGAGATTGATGCGGGATTGCCTGGTCGAATCGGTGAGGTTGGCGTCGCTACTTTTGGTGCCGCTATCGACAGGGCTTTTCTTGAACTACCCCCAACGCTGCTCGATGGTTCCCTTGAGGTGATCGACGAAATTGCAGAGCTCGGGCTGAAGATTGGGCTTGTGACCAACACCGGGCTCACGAGTGGCGGCACTCAGCGCGATTGGTTCGCTACTATCGGCCTTCTCGGCAGGTTCGATTACATGGCCTTTTCGAACGAAATCGCAATTGCCAAGCCGAACAGAATTATTTTCGATGTGACCATTCGAGCGCTTGATGTATCGGCTTCACGAGTGCTTCACGTGGGCGACAATTTGCACACGGATGTACGCGGTGCAGCCGCGCTGGGGATGTCGACTGTCTGGGCGAAAGGCGAGGTTCCTTCCGAACAAACGATTACCGCCCAGACCGCCAAACCCGATTTCACAGTTGAAACGGTGCTTGAACTGCCCGCGGTTGTCGGTAAGTGGATCGAATCACTGGACGACTAGCCCAGACGCTTGCGGGCGAATCTTGCGGCTGCTGTAATTAGCCCGAAGTCGATGATCGTCAGCAACCCGATGAACAGTGTCGCTTCGAAGAAGAACTGCTGCGGGAACATGATGATCAGGTAGTCGTTGTAGGGATCCAATAACCACAGGTCGTTTGCGAAGCTCAAGAAGTGGAACTGGGTGAACAGCCAGCCGAAATTGATCGCCGCGATTGCCCCGAAACTTACGAGAAACGCACCAGTTCCTATTGCCGACCACTTGAGCGCTCTTAGAAGCAGGGCGAATACATCTTGCTTGAGAACTATCAGGCCGATAGCCAGCAGCAGAAGCAAGGCGACACCCGACCAACGTGTGATGGCAAATACCGACTGCATTAACGCTTTGACATCGACCATGTGGAGGACTTCTCGTTCTTTGTAGAGCGAGACCTCGGTGCCTGCATAGTCGACTCGCAGATAAATAAACTCGGCGTCGTTGTTGAAGTATTCCTTGATCTGGTCTGCGCCCCGATTGAGCTGATCGGCCGGCAACCCTGTTCGGTTTGCGATGTCGTTGCGCCACCAGCCATAGTCATAGAGCCATTCAGAGTTCGTGATGTAGCTGGTGTTGAAGAGAATCAGAAAAATCGGGAGAACGATCGCGAATATGGCCGCTCCGACGAGTGGCAAAGTGTGCCCGTTTTGATGTGATGTGCGACGTTGGTCTGCGTTTTTGGACGTTGGTCTGGGTGAGTTGGTGGGCGATTTGGCGGGCATGGCAGTTAGGATACGTGGCACAAGTTGAATTAGTACGTGCGCAAGCCAGTCAGCCAGCCAAACGGAGAAGTCATTGAGTTCCCAAGGTTCCCAAGGAATAAGGACCGAACAAGCGAAAGCGGCAGGAGAGGCGTTTGCCGAGCTCACCGCGACTGTTGAGTTGTTGAGAGATCCCGGAGGCTGCCCCTGGGACGCCGAGCAGACGCATGTTTCGTTGCGACCCAACTTGCTTGAAGAGACATACGAAACGCTGGAGGCGATCGATTCAGGCGACTCGAAGAATCTTGAAGAGGAGCTCGGGGATCTGATCATCCAAATTCTGTTTCACGCCGATATTTCTCGCCGAGAAGAAAATGGCTTCAGTGCGGCATCGGTTTGCGACACGGTTCGAGAAAAGATGATCCAGCGGCACCCTCATGTTTTCGGGGATGATGATTCGATCAGCAATTCGGAGCAGGTTGTTGATCGATGGGAGTCCTTGAAGCGGGCTGAGTCGGGTGGTAAACGCTCGATCATCGCTTCGTTGCCTTCTGCGATGCCTGCGCTTGCTTATTCGTCGTCAGTACAGCGACGTGTGATGCGGGCCGGGTTGCCGTGGCCGGAACAACACGCAATGCCACTGGCGTTTGGATCGATAGACGGTGAATCGCGTGAAGACGGCGAAGAGCGAGCCGGGGAGTATCTGATGGCGGTTGCAAGGCAGGTGCACGCGGCTGGAATCGACGCTGAAACCGCTCTGCGCAAGGCAACAGTTAACCTGCGAGATCACGTGATGCGTGCAGAAGCAGTGGCAGGTGATGATGTGCTTGCCGAGATGGACGACACCGAGCGATCACGAATTTGGGACGAGACGGAAGCGTAATTGGCGTAGAGCTGGAAGCAGCTAAAACTTCCACCCTCACCTTAGTCCTCTCCCCGCCGGAGAGGACTTCTCGTTACTGCCAGACGGTTACTATACCCGGATCGCCATCGAACACTTTGCCCACAACAGAACTGTAAAGTGTTTGGTTAGCAACTAAACTATTTACAAGAGCTTCAGAACGCTCTTCCGGAATTGAAATCAGCATGCCGCCGGACGTCTGCGCATCGGCAAGAATCGTGAACTCGATATCGCCAAGGCCGTCCTCAAAGTTCACAACATCTCGAATCGCCTCGATGTTGCGAGCTGTACCGCCAGAAACAGCGCCCGCCGTGGCGAGTTCCAGTGCTCCAGGAAGAAGCGGAATCTTCGACCAGTTCAGCGCAGCCGAAGTGCCGCTGGCCTTCATCATCTGAGAAAGGTGCCCGAGTAGCCCAAATCCAGTTACATCGGTAGCAGCGTTCACGCCAACCTCGAGCATGGCATCGGCTGCGCCCTTATTAAGCGTCGCCATCGATTTCACAGCAGCCTGCACGGATTCGTCAGGTGCAGTACCGGCCTTCGCAGCAGTTGTAATAACGCCAGAACCGATCGCCTTCGTAAGAATCAACACATCACCGGGCTTAGCCGAAGCGTTCGTAATCTGTTCGCCGGGAACCACAACACCTGTAACTGCGAGCCCGTACTTGGGCTCCTTGTCGTCGACGGTGTGCCCGCCAATGATCAGGATCCCGGCCTCTTCAGCTTTGACCTGTCCGCCCTCGAGAATCTTCGCAATCACATCAGGTCCAAGATCCCGCGGGAACGCAGCAATATTCAGTGCCGTAATCGGCGTTCCGCCAACCGCATAAACATCGCTCAAGGCATTCGCAGCAGCGATCTGACCGTAGTCGAACGGGTCGTCAACGATTGGCGCAAAGAAGTCATTTGTGAGTACGAGAGCGACGCGATCGTTTATCCGGTAGATGGCAGCGTCATCTCCGGTCTCGAGTCCAACCAGCACATTTGGATCAGTGATGGTCGGTGTTGGCAGCTTGCCCAAGACCTGGGCAAGTTCGCTCTGGCTGAGCTTCCCAGCTCAACCGGCGCAGGTCGCCAGTTCGGTTAGTCGTACAGGTTTGTCACTCATAGCCTCTGAATCGTGCCATAACTGTGCGGATAAAGACATATTCGCTGAGTGAATATCGAGTGTTTCTCGCTCGTGTTCATGTCATTTGATACATAAATGGGGCTTTGAGGTGTATCAAACTTGTTATCCGGTTCATGTCATTTCAAATTGACGTATCTCCACCTGAGAACGACAATTGGTTTTTCGGCCGACCGCCTACCTGACCAAACGCCCGCAGCCCGATCAATTCCATTAGCATCTGCTCAGAGCAGCAAATTCGCACGACACGACACGAAATACCCAATGCCAGGCATTCCTGAAGCAGAAGTTCTACCGATAACCGCTGGCCTGAGCGACGAGGGTCGCTTGGCGATAGGCGGCTGCGACGTGCGCGATCTCGTCGAGCAGTACGGTAGCCCGCTGTACATCTACGACGAAGCGACCCTGCGAGCCATGTGCAGAGACTTCATCGGCAGCTTCAAAACCGAGTATCCAAACACCCGCGTCGAGTACTCGGCGAAGGCCTTTACTAATCCTGCAGTGTCGAGAATCGTCGAAGAAGAGGGCCTCGACATGGACGTTGTGACAGGCGGTGAGCTGGCCGTTGCGAAGGCGACGAACTTCCCTGCTGAGCGGCTTAATTTTCACGGCAACAACAAGGGCCGAGAAGAGCTTACCGAAGCCGTTCAATATGACATTGGGTGCATCACTCTTGACTCGTTCGCCGAGATCGAACTACTGAACGAAGTTGCTGGCGATCTTGGTGTGAAGCAGAAAGTAATGCTCAGGCTCTCGCCCAGTATCGACCCCCACACGCACCTGCTCACATCAACCGGAATCCTCGATTCCAAGTTCGGGTTTTCTATCGAAACCGGCGATGCCGAAGTAGCGGTTGAACAGGTGCTGAAACAGGAAAACCTCGATGTTGAGGGTCTTCACTTCCATCTGGGATCGCCAATATTTGAACTCGAACCGTACTCCGAGGCGATCGACTACGTGCTGAGTTTTGCCGCCGATATGCGCGACAAATACGGACTCGACATGAAACGATTCAGCCCCGGTGGCGGATTCGCTATCGGCTACGTTACCGACACCCTGCCACTGCCCTTGAGCGACTATGCCAAAGAGATTGCAACGGCGGTTCGAAAGGGTTGTGACACGTATGGTCTCGACGAGCCTGAACTGAGCGTGGAGCCGGGTCGTGCCCTCATTGGTCGTTCTGGCGTTGCGGTGTATACCGTTGGCGGAATCAAAACCATTCCAGACGTGCGCACATACGTAAGCGTCGATGGCGGAATGGGCGACAACATTCGCCCTGCGCTGTATCAATCTGAATACGCAGTTGTGCCTGTGGATCGCCCGCTCGCAGACCGCCCTTCCAATGTCACGGTTGCTGGAAAGTTTTGCGAGTCTGGCGATGTGCTTGCTCGTGATGTCGCCCTGCCAGATGTCGAAACCGGCGAGCTTCTGGCGCTACCCGCTTCGGGTGCTTACTGCCTGATGATGGCGAGCAACTACAACATGCAGACCCGCCCGGCCGTCGTGATGGTGAACGAGGGCAGCGCACGATTGATTCGCCGACGTGAGACCTACGCCGATCTACTCGCTTCGAGCCTCGATCTTGACTGATTCCACCACGCCCACAACCAATCGTCCTGCGGTCGTCGGATGGACAACTTTTGGTCACCCGGGTGCGACGCGGCTACTTTCGAAATCGTACGAAACTGGGCGACTTGCTCACGCCTATCTGATCACGGGACCCGACAAGGTTGGTAAGCGGACTCTGGCAATCGATATCGCCTGCATGGTCAACAGCGAGCCGGTTATCGACATGTTCGGCGAGGCCGACAATATGGACCTTTCGACATCGCAGCAGGCAGAACGAATTCGCAAAGGGATTCACTCGGACGTACGGATGATCGATCCGAATACGGAGTTGGACAAGGACTCGAGAAAAACGACCAATTCTAACGGCGGTGATGGCGACGGTGATGATGCGCCCGCACGAGGTCGGCAAACGATCTCTATCGAGCACATCCGTGATCTGATCAAAGATTCGGCCACAACCCCGTTCGAGGGCGCGAAGAAGGTGTTCATCATCGATGGGGCACACCGGATGGTCGAGGCGGCGTTCAATGCAATGCTCAAGACACTCGAAGAGCCTTCGGACGATGTACTGATTATTCTCACAGCTCCAACCGATGAATTGTTACCTGAAACAGTTGTTTCACGGTGTCAGCGGATCGACCTTCGTCCTGTCGATGCCGATGTGATCAAAACAGAACTCATCGAAAA
This sequence comes from Dehalococcoidia bacterium, assembly GCA_012959765.1. Classification (GTDB taxonomy): domain Bacteria; phylum Chloroflexota; class Dehalococcoidia; order Lucifugimonadales; family Lucifugimonadaceae; genus Lucifugimonas. The sequence goes on from DUCO01000046.1 coordinate 100,931, forward strand.
ACTTGAGGCAGAAGAGTCACAGGCACATACGCTTTCTCGACTCGCTCGTGGCTGTCCCGGCTGGGCGATCGATGCGCTGAACGACCCGACGATCATCGATGCTCACAATCAGGCGATACTCAGGTTCGCCGAGATCATCACCGGGAACGTCGAGGAACGGTTAAGATACGCCCGTCAGACGGGCGGACAGTTCTGGCGAGATCGTGATGCCGTGCTGGCCGAGATGCAACGCTGGCTCGAGTGGTGGCGCGACGTTGCGATGCTGCGTCACAAGCTTGAAGATCAGGTGACCAACACAGAATGGGTGGAACTGCTCTCTGAGATAGCGAGTCAGTTGAAAGTCGATCAAATCGCAGGGGCCGTAACCTCGATCCAAAACGCTCTGACAGCGCTCGAAGCCAACGCAGTACCCCAGCTAACGTTGGAAGTTTTGATGCTCGACCTGCCATGGGCAGACCCGGCAAAAGTGCCTTCGCTCAGCTTCGACGAAGAGTAAGTGGATGGGTCACGTTTTCTACGAGATTGGGCGCTGTTGGCCGGGGTGCGAAGAATGCAGCCCCATGGCGCGTTAGTAACTACCCGCCGCAGCCGTAAAGTTACCTTCTGAGAACGACTCGGGTGCAAGCCATGGCACAAAAGGCAGCCATGTCTTCTTCAGCGATTCGATCTTCAGGAACGAATACGGGTTGGGTCGTGGCTCGAAAGGCTTGTTGCGCAGGCGCATACCGGCCTCCTGCGGCGTTCGACCCGCCTTACGGTGGTTACACGCCTTACAGGCCGTCACAACGTTCGTCCAGATGTACTCGCCGCCCTTGCAGCGGGGATGAACGTGGTCGATCGTCATATCCCGCGGCTTCGCACCGCAGTACTGGCACGAATGGTTGTCGCGGGCGAAAACTTCGTTGCGTGACATCTTCCGACGCTGGAGCGGCCGGCTCACCATGTAGACCAGCCTGATCACATCGGGTCGGTCGAAAATATCGTCGACTGTGTTCACATAAAGCCCGGTGTCCTGCACCGATTCGGCCTTCCCTTTACCCACAAGTTTCACCGCCCTGCGAATATCGCAGATGTTGAGCGGCTGATAGTTCTGATTAAGCACCAGTACTGGTGCCCTTGTGCTTTCGCTCGCATGGGCGGTCGTCATTTAGGTTTCCGGTTTCGGTAGTGACTCTTTCTGGGCCACTTATTGCTGGTTTCTGATTTTAACAGTTAGTTATAAAACGTCTGCTTCGATGATTAGGATTCGGATGTCGTGAATGAAATCGTAAATCAGGCCTGTTCGTCTACTGCCGGTTCTAGTTTATCGAGTGCAACTCCAAATTCACCGGGAGCGAACTCAATTACGAAGCTACGCAAGTTTAAGAGTGAAGGAACAATCGTGGATTCAACTAACAATTCTCGACCATTTTTCTGACCAGCGTTAGTTGCGAACTTGATCACGTTCCCGGTGACCTTGTCCTTCATGCCCTCGATCCCATCGGTCATAACGTCTGCTGCATTGATTTCTTCAGCGGCCTGATCGTCAACGAACGAGTAGCGAGCGACGACGGTCATTATTCCGCCCGAAATCAGCACACCGGCAACAAGACCGATCACGATTCCGCCAACATTGTCGATCCAGCCCATAAATGTGACTTTAAGCGCCTTCTTGATGATTGACGAAACGATGCGACTGGCCAAAAACACAGCAACAAAAATAATCAGGTAGCCGATCGCGGTAGAAACTGCTCCGCTCTCAACTCCATCCCAAATAAGGCTCAACACACGGCCCGCGAACAGTCCGCTTAAGAATAGACCAACGTAAATTGCCACAGCGTTGAGCACCGCGTTGACCAACCCGGTTTTGTATCCCCAGAGAGCCGTTAACGCGAAAGCTATTACAAGCACCCAGTCTAGTGCGTTCATGTTCGAATCACTCAACTTTTGCCGTTCAGACGTTCCGTTAGTTCATCGTCACTAAACGACGATGGTATCGATCAAGCGTTACTGAAATATTCATAACGCGTATATGTCGGGTGAACGGGATTTTAGCAGCAGGCGACTATGCTACTCGGAGTGAAGTGCAAACGCATGCGATCAAATGAGCGTGTTGCCTACACTGACACATGAACGGATATCGATTGTCAGAAACAGAATTTGAACGCCTGACGATAGCCATAGATGGGCCGGCTGTATCGGGTAAATCATCGGTTGGCAAGGCGTTCGCATCGCGTATCGGATACCGGTTTCTCGATACCGGCCTCATGTACCGTGCTGCAACTTGGAACGCCGTTCAATCGGGCGTTGATGTGAACAACTCAGGCGCAGTATCGGTTGCGGCTGAGCAGATGCAGTTTTCAGTTGTAGATGATAATCACGGTGGCAACTCGATCATTGTTAATGGCGAGGACGTAACCGCTCAACTCCACTCCACTCAAGTCGATGATTCCGTTTCTGCGGTTGCTGCCGTTGGGAGAGTTAGGGAAATAATGGTCGCCGAGCAGCGTCGATTGGCGGGGGAAGGCGGAATCGTGATGGTCGGGCGAGACATCGGAACAGTCGTCATTCCCGATGCTCCGCTGAAGATCTACCTGACCGCTACGGCACGAACACGAGCGATTCGCCGACATCGCGACTTCCTCGCAGAGGGCAATGAAGTAGAGCTGGAAGATATTCTGCGTTCGATGGAGAGGCGAGATCTTATGGATTCATCTCGTGACGATTCGCCGCTCAGGCCCGCCGACGATGCGCGTGTAGTCGACACCGACGATCTTTCATTCGACCAGGTTGTCGATCATCTGACCGAACTCGCTAAGGAAATTCTTTAATGGCCCAGTGGCTGTTCCCGTTCTGCAACAGAGGGTTCAAAACTACTCTGAAACTGTTCTCCGACTACAAGGTTGAAGGACGCGAGAACATACCCGAGTCTGGGCCGATGCTGGTCGCTTCAAACCACCTGTCGAACCTCGATCCGGCGATAGTTGCAGCAGCCCTTCCTGGACCACCAGTGTTTCTTGCCAAAAAAGAGCTGTTTAAATTTCGACTCGGTGCCGTGTTGATGCGGGCTTATGGTGCGTATCCGGTGGATCGAAAGCGTGCCGATTTGCGGGCACTCAACTGGATCACCGATCAGTTATTAATTGAACACCGTATAGCGATGGTGTTCCCGGAAGGAACTCGCAGCAGGACTGGCGGACTGTTGCGCGGTCAGCCCGGCCTTGCGCATCTTGCGATATCGACCGGAGTGCCGGTTGTTCCCATCGCACTCACCGGTTCAGAAAACCTTCAGAACGTGCTGAAAGTGGTGAAACCAACTGCGATTCTCAGGCTGAAAATAGGCAAGCCGTTTGTTGTGACCGAATCTGATATGCGTCTTTCGCGTAGAAGAGCCACCGATGTGACCAGAGAAATCATGGTCAGAATTGCGAAAATGCTTCCCGAAGCCAAGCGGGGCGAATACTCTGATCAGTGCGATATTGAATTGACCGAGACTGTTGAGTACGTTTCACAGTGATAAGTGATATTAGGGAACTGAAGGGGGGGACTGTCTGAGTGTGTGGGATATTTGCATATGCCGGAACTGAAAACGCCGTTCCGCTCTTGATCGAAGGACTTCGATCGGTCGAGTACCGCGGCTACGACTCTGCTGGAATTTCGGTTATCGACTCGTCTGGAGCTATTCAAACGGTCAAGCGAGGCGATCACAAGGCATCGCTCGAAAACCTTGCAGCGGCAGTTGGCGATGGTCAGCTTTCGGGCGGAGTTGGCATTGGGCACACACGTTGGGCAACTCACGGCGAGGTGAACCAGAAGAACTCGCACCCGCATGCGTCGACCAGTGGTTCAGTTTCGATCGCCCACAACGGCATTATCGAGAATTTTCTCGAACTTAAAGACGAACTTGTTGATTCGGGCATCGAGTTCGTATCGGATACAGACTCAGAAGTTCTGGCCCATCTTGTTGGTAGATCCGTTGCGAACGGGAGCAACCTGCGGGAGGCGGTCATCAGTGCTGCCAGCCGAATCAGTGGTAACACTGCGGTGGTTGCAGTGTCTGCTGCCGAGCCTAGCATTGTTGTGGGGCTGCGGGTGGGTAACGCAGGCGGGATCGTTGTTGGGAAGAACGTCGACGCGGCAGTCATGGCGTCCGACACTATCGCTCTTTTGCCTTATACGTGTGAAGTGATCTACCTCGAACCCGGCGAAGTTGTCGAAATTGCACAGGGTTCAGTTCAATTGTTCGATCTCGAAGGCAGCGCAACCAAACGCGATCCGGTCGTAACGAACCAGAACTTCGAAGCCGCTAAAAAGGGCAATCACCCACACTTCATGTCGAAGGAAATCGCCGAGCAGCCGGAAGCGATTCAGGGCGCAATGCGGGGTAGGGCAGATTTTGCTGCGGGTACGCTGTCGCTTCCTGAAATTAGCCTGACTCACGATCAGATCATGGCCATCGACCGGGTCGTGCTCACTGGCATGGGTACATCGCTTCACACCGGGATGTTTGGTGCTTCGGTAATCGAAACTCTTGCCAGAATTCCGTCGGTGGCAGAGAACTCATCTGAACTCAGGTACCGCAACCCGGTACTTGGCTCGAACACGCTGGTCATTGCGATGACACAGTCGGGCGAAACTGCCGATACGCTGGCCGCCATGGAACACGCACGTCGGGCGGGCGCACCGCAGGGTGTGATACTCGAAATGGAAGGCTCACAGGCGACCCGAGTCGCCGATTTCACGCTTGGAGTGCGAGCAGGACAGGAAATCTGTGTCGCATCGACCAAAACAATGATCGCCAGCATGACGACCCTCCTCGAACTGGCGATATTTCTCGCGCAGGCTCGTGGCGAGATCGACGCGAACCATGTCAAGGAAATCGTTGGCCAAATGGCTGAGTTGCCGGCGCTTGTGGCAAAGGCTCTTGATCTCAATGGTGAAGTTACGGATCTCGCCGACCGGCTGGCAAAATACGAAGACCTGCTGTATCTCGGACGCGGCCCCCAGTTGCCGATCGCACTCGAAGGCGCTCTCAAGATGAAAGAGATCGCCTACATTCATGCCGAAGGCAACCCGGCTGGCGAGATGAAGCACGGCATGAACGCCCTGCTGGGACCCGACATGGCAACCGTTGCCTGCGCTCCCAACAACGATCTCTATCCCAAGATGCTGTCGAATATCAGCGAGGTAAAAGCCCGTGGTGGTGAAGTCGTGGCGATTGTTACCGAGGGCGACGGCACGGTGGAGCGAATCGCAGACAACGTTATACGAGTTCCCGAATGCCCCGAACTGCTTCAGCCGTTCATGACCCTCATACCGCTACAGCTACTCGCCTATCGCACAGCCTTGGCATTGGGACGTGATCCCGACAAGCCCAGAAACCTTGCCAAGACCGTAACGGTCGAATAGCAACCTCTCGCCATAAAACTCACAGTGCATGCCAACGAGGCGTAAGATCATCGTTTCCCGCAAACGATCGTATTCAGAATCGATTTTTAGCTAAGTTTGGCCACGACCACAGAAGAACAGGCACCGGTTGGATTCCGAGAGAATCTGGCTACGAAGCTTGGTGCGCTAAGTAACAGAAATTACCGTCGTTACTGGTTTGGATCACTGGCCTCTGTGGGTGCGATTCAGATCGTCACCATGGCGCAGGGCTGGCTGATCGTCGACAAGCTCGGTGGAACAGAGCTCGACGTGGGAATTCTTGGCGGTGCGACTGCAGTCCCAACGATTCTTGTCAGCCTGTTCGGCGGTGTTCTCGCTGATCGAGTAGATCGACGCAAGTTGATCATGGTCGTTTCGGCTGCATCTACGGCGTTGTTGCTCCTGCTTGCAGTTCTCGACGCCACCGGCGCTGTACAGATTTGGCACGTAGTAGCAATTGCCTCGGCTCAGGGTCTCGTAATGGGTTTCGATGGTCCGGTGCGAAGCTCGTACTTCCCGCTATTGATCGAGCGTAAACACATGACCAGTGCGATTGTTCTTGGAACGGTCATGTGGCAGTTCAGCCGACTGGTCACCCCCATTATCGGTGGCGTGATTATTACGTTCGGGGGCACCCAGTCAGTCTTCTTCGTTGGCGTTCTCGGTTGGACCAGCATGCTGCTTGTGATGATCTCGTTGAAGGTCGCCTCGCCGCGTGCCGACAAGTCACGTAACGTAATCGGCGACATCGTAGAGGGTGTGAAGTTCATTCTTTCCAGACGAGACTTTGTTCTGCTGATTGGACTTACCTATTCGACCCATTTCTTCGGCATGCAGTACCTGCAGTTGATGCCTTTCTTTGCAAAGCGTTTCGAGCGCGATGCCGACGGGTTCGGGATCATGTTGTCGGCACTGGGTCTCGGGGCGTTAACTGGCACTTTGATAGTTGGAAAGGTGCGCAGCAAACCTCGAATTGGGTACATCATGCTCGCCGGGTCGCTCACGTTTACAGCCGCAGTTATCTCATTTGCGTTTGCGCCGTCGTTTTATATAGCCCTCGGGTTTCTGTTCATTGGCGGGATGGCCAATACGATTTTCTTTGTCGTTGCGATGACCGTGCTGCAGTTGAGAGTGCCTGAGCAAATGCGAGGGCGGGTGATGGGTATCTACACGATCACCTTCAGCTTCATACCGCTTGGCGGAGTGATGGGTGGGATCATTGCCCGGGCGTACGATGAACGGATAGCGGTGATGATTGGCGCAATAATTCTCGCTGCGATATTCGTGTTCGTTGGGATTACCCAACCGATGATTCGCAACCTTAATGGCCAAAATCTGGAAGAGGCGTGAGCGAGGTAGAGACGAGCTCTGTTTCGTCATCCCCAAAGGCGCCCGCGCCAGCTCAGATCGAACGCCGAACAAGCGCCCTATCGTTCAAGCCGTTCCGCATTTACTTCGGTGGCACCGTACTGGCGATGAACGCACTCAGGCTCGGTGCCGTGGCTCAGGGCTTGCTGATGTGGGAACTCACTGGATCGCCCCTGAGCCTTGGCGGGGTCGCTGCGGCAACTGCTATCCCGATGATGCTTGTGAACGTGTTCGGCGGCGTGTTTGCCGATCGATTCGAGGCGAAGCTTCTTCTGGGTGGATCATCGTTTATTGGCGCAATGATGTTCGTGCTGCTCGGCGTGCTCGATGTCACTAATACAGTCGAGCCGTGGCACATATTCTCGATAGCCACCTTCTCTGGATTCGTAGCCGGGGCCGATCAGCCATCTCGCCAGGCCTACTTCCCTTCGCTCGTGCCAAAGTCTGCAATGAAGAGTGCTATCACGATCAACGGATCGCTCATGGCGTCGGCGTCTGTTGTGGCACCGACCGTTGGGGGAATACTCATGACGGCATTCGGGACACCGCTCGGATTCTTCATCGCGTCGCTCGGCTGGTTCTCGATGTTCGTTGCAACGCTGATACTGCCACGTAGAGGTACTTTCAAAGTTCAGCGCAGTGTTCTTCGGGATCTTGGCACCGGAATCGGCTACATACGTTCTCATCGCGTGCTGTTGGTACTGCTGATACTGGCTTTCTCGAACATGCTGATGGTCTTCGGGTGGATCGGCATGCTTCCGGCATTCGTCGAAGAATTCGGCGGCGGCAAAAGGGAAGTCGGCTTCATGTTTTCGTCGGCCGGAATCGGGGCGTTCAGCGGCATCATGGTTGCCGGTCGACTCTCACCGGGCCGTCGTCTCGGTTGGTTGATACTGGGTGGAGCCGCGTCTTTCTCGACAATCATGCTGGTCGTTTCAAACTCGCCTTCGTTGGCAGTGGTAATGATCCTGGCTGCGTTCGCCCATTTTGGCAACGGATTGTTCAACATTTCATCGATAGTTGCGGTGCAGTTGCGAGTGCCGGAAGACATTCGAGGCCGTGTAATGGGCGTGTTCGCAATCTCACAGAGCATTGGAATACTTGGCGGGCTGTGGACGGGTACTCTGGCGTCGCTGATAGGCATACGGGCTGGAATGATGGTTGGGCCGGTGATCATGCTTGTAATGATCTTCACGATCTTCGTTACCCAGCGAAAAGTCAGAAAATTGCACGAAGATCCAACGCATGATGAGTAGTACGTCAGTCCCTTCGCATATAGTCTTTTATCCGATGGACACGATCTCTAGAAATACGAAGCCCGACCTCAATTCTGTTCGCAGACGTCTGGAACTTCGAGAAGAAAGTCTTTCGCCATTCGCTTCGAAATCGGTTGATTCAGTTCGAGCGATTCCTGAAGACCCCGCATCCACCAGAACAGAATTCCAGCGAGACCGTGATCGCGTAATCCACACCAACTCGTTCAGACGGCTCAAGCACAAGAGCCAGGTGTTTGTTGCGCCTCAGGGCGATCACTTCACAACTCGCCTGACCCATGTCATTGAAGTCGCACAGGTGGGCCGTTCTATCGCACGAGGACTGAACCTGAATGAAGATCTGGTTGAGGCGATCGGGCTGGGACACGATCTTGGGCACACCCCGTTCGGGCATATCGGTGAAAGCGTGCTCAACCAGATGCTCTCCGGTGGATTCCATCACAGTCGACACTCGGTGCGACTTGTGACGCTGCTTGAGAAAGACGGCCGGGGGCTGAATCTCACCGAGCACGTTATCGATGGGATTCGTAATCACTCGAAGCCTGAAGGGCAGTTTCTTTCTAGATCAGCGGTAGAGAACCTTTCTCTGGAAGCTCAGATCGTAAGAATTTCCGATGCGCTGGCGTATCTGGCGCACGACATTCTTGACGCACTCCGATCCGATTTCATCAAGCTCGAAGACCTGCCCAAAAAGGCGGTCGAAGCCCTTGGCGAGCGCCACTCTCAGCGGGTCGACACTGTCATAAGTAATGTTGTCGAATCATCGTGGGATTGCACCGGCGAGATCGATGTTGAAGGCTCTGACGGATCGTATGAAGGCGATAGTTCAAAGCCGTGGATCAGGATGTCGCCTGAGCTTGGCAAAATCGTCACCGATCTCAGGGTTTTCATGTTCGAACGGTTCTATCACCCGATCAGCGCGTCGGTTGAAGGGCGCAAGGCAGCGGCTATCGTTGGCTTGCTGTTCGAGCACTTCAACCGTAAGCCGGAATTGATCCCGGCCAAGCTGCGCGAACTGTCGGGATCTGACGAGCGAGCCGCAGCCGATTATGTCTGCGGAATGACCGACAACTATGCGCTCATGATGGCCGAGCAGGTTAAACCGGGACTCAGTGCCGGGGTATTCCAGGGCCGCATATAAAAATGACCCAAAATGACCCTCTGCCCGGCGTTTATGCGGGAATAGTGTCCGTATACTCTCGGGAACAGTTCAGCCTACCCGAATCCGTGTGGAAATCCCCACTGTGACATCAACGCATGGAGTTCGTAGCCGCATCCGCTAGGATGTGTTGAGTTTCAACGATATGGCGCTAGTCGACGAGGTAAAAAGCCGGTCAGATATTGTTCAAGTCATCTCAGATTATGTCGACTTGGACACTTCGTCGCGCCAGCCAAAAGCTCTCTGTCCGTTCCACTCTGAACGCTCGCCATCGTTCGTAATTTATCCAGAAACAGGCAGCTGGCGTTGCTTCGGTTCGTGCGCCGAGGGCGGCGACGTGATTTCCTTCATGATGAAGCAAGAGAACATGTCGTTCCCCGAGGCTTTAGAAAATCTGGCAAATCGTGCCGGAATCAAGATCGAAGAACGCAAGAACGAACCCCGCAAGAAGCCAGTTACGGGTCTTATTGAAGCTAACGAAATCGCCTCCGATTACTTCCTTTCGAGGCTGAAAGCACCCGTTGGCGAAGAAACCGTTACATATTTGAGCGACCGGGGAATCGATATCGAAACTGCTGTACGCCGTGGGTTGGGGCTTGCTCCAAGCGGAATGGAAACTCTTTCGGGGCATCTGCGTACCCGAAACGTACCGGCGCGTACTGCTCGGGATGCCGGGCTCATCACTAGCAAGGACGATGGCTCTTGGCGAGATATGTTCACGGGACGTCTTACGATCGCAATTCGCGACCCTCGCGATCGATTAGTCGGATTTGGCGCTCGAACTCTCGATGGTTCCGAGCCAAAGTATCTAAACACCCCGCAAACCGACGCCTTCGAGAAGTCTTCGATTCTGTACGGCCTCAACTGGGCTGGCGATTCGATTCGTGCTGCAAATGAAGCGATTGTTGTCGAGGGGTACATGGACGTTATCGCAGCCCATGAGCATGGCTTCACGAACGTTGTCGCCTCGATGGGAACGGCCGTAACCGCGCAGCAACTCGATACGCTTGCGAGGTTCGCTTCAGCTGGCGAGACGGGCACCATTATTTTGTGCCTAGACTCCGACGCCGCGGGACAGGCCGCCACGATGCGGTCACTCGATGGGCTTGCTGATGAGATCAACGCCGGGCGTAACCGAAACGTCGAGGTAAAAGTTGCCCGCCCGGACGGCGGAAAAGACCCCGATGAGGCGATTCGTTCGAATCCCGATAGCTGGCGAGCGTCGCTGGGCGACGCCGAGCCTCTGCTTGACTACCTGATAGTTGCAAAGTCAAAGCTTCATAACCTAGAGTTGGGCCAGGGCATTGCTGATTTCGCGAACAGCGTCGCTAGCCTGATCTACAAGGTTAAGAACGACTACGATCAGGATCGCTACTGGTCAGCCACTGCAAAGCTTGCCGGGGTTACCGAGCAGCGGCTCAAGTCGATCGTGGACAAGCCTCGGTCTACTTCACGCTCAGGGGCGCGGCGAAATTCCTCTTTCAAAAGGGGAAACAGGCCGGAATTGCGCGATACGGGACGAATTTCGTCAGAGCAAGCAAGCGATGTTCTCAGTGGTTCCGGAAGCGATGCTTTAGAAGAACATCTGCTCGCACTGCTACTGCAGAGAGACGATTTACGAGAGCACGCAATTGCGATGCCATCGGAATTTATACACCAGTCAGAAAACCGGGCTTTGTTTACGGCGTGGCAATCCTCGTCTAAAATCGGCGAAATTTCGCACGAACTTGGCGATGATTTGACGGAAAAGGCACATCAACTGGCTGAACGTGAACTTCCTCCGTTGGATCAGGCTGGTCATATTGAGGAAATCACCGAGTGCGTGATGCGCCTGAGAGAACGGCACTTCAGGGACATCAAAAAGTTACAAACCGAACGGCTCAAAGAGCTGGAGGGTGAGGAAGCAGAGGAGCTTTTGGACCAATCGCTCCTACCTAACGAAAATCTTCGCAAAGTAATGACAGGGCGGGCATAAAAATGGCACGATCCACCCCAACAACCGATAACGAAGACCAGCTTCAGGATCTTGTTAACTCAGGAGAATTATTGCTGTCGAACAGCAGTAACAATCTCGATGGGGGCGAGACTGAGGACGACGATACCGGGGATCGTGCAACTCCAGCCGTGCTCCGTTCATCTGCAGTGCTCGCAAGTTCGTCTGAACTTGAATCCTGGGGCAACGCGAAACAGTCCGAAGGCTTTTCGTCACTGAATTTCAACCCTGCGGTTGAAGATTCTGAAATTCCCGACGACCCGGTTCGAATGTACCTGCGAGAGATCGGGAGAGTTGGACTGCTCACTGCCCAAGACGAGCGCTTTCTGGCGCGTGGCATGGAAGTTTCACAGCGACTATCTGATATTCAGGCCGAAATGGCCGCCCAAACAGGCCGGATGCCTACTGCGGCAGACACCACGCTCGAACTGCTGAGCCGCGTCGGATCGCAGAGCGATGTTGCAGCCGCAATCGCAGGATTCGTCGGACTCCCTAAGGGAACCACTCTTGGGACTCTGCTCGGAATCCCCGAAATTCGTGAGTTGATCGACGGTCCGCACGATGAGCCGCTGCTGGCTTTCCTTTCCGATGCGTTCAACTGCGAACTAGAGCAGGCGCAGGCGATGGTCAAATATCTTTCGATTGATTCCGCTCTGGTAGCTCCGGAAACTCTGGACGCGCTGGATGCCGATCCGAAGCTCGATCAACTGGTGAAGAAGTCCGGAACGAAGGCCTATCGTGAGCATTTAGTAGTTTACGAATTCCTGCTCGGTGCACATTTTTCGAGAATAGAAAACCAGGCTGAGCGGTCCGAGCGTCATCTGGCAGAAGCCAATTTGAGATTGGTCGTGTCGGTCGCCAAAAAGTACATCGGCCGCGGAATGTCGCTTCTTGATCTTATTCAGGAAGGGAATATCGGCCTGATACGTGCGGTCGAGAAGTTCGACTATCGCAAGGGCTACAAGTTCAGCACGTACGCAACGTGGTGGATCCGACAGGCGATCACCAGGTCGATTGCTGATCAGGCTCGAACGATCCGTATTCCGGTTCACATGGTCGAGACGATCAACAAACTGCTTCGTGTAAGTCGACGACTTGTTCAGGAGTTTGGCCGAGAGCCGACTTCCGAGGAAATCGGCCGTGAAATGGGGATGCCGGCGGATCGAGTTCGAGAGATTCTGAAAATTTCGCAGGAACCGATTTCTCTTGCGACTCCGATCGGTGAGGAAGAGGATTCTTCGCTTGGTGATTTCATTCCCGATAACAACACTCAGGCGCCCTCAGATGCGGCGTCGTACCAGTTGCTAAAAGAGCAGGTGGACGATGTGCTCGACTCGATTAGCGAGCGAGAGCGCAGGGTGCTGCAGTTGCGGTTCGGTCTGGAAGACGGTCGAAGTCGCACACTTGAAGAAGTCGGGCGTGAGTTTGGCGTTACTCGTGAGAGAATTCGCCAGATCGAAGCTAAGGCTCTGCGAAAACTTCGCCACCCAACGCGATCGAAGAAGCTTCGGGACTTCCTGGAGTAGTTAGCCCTCGTGAGGTTGGCCGCTCTTGTTCTCGTCTTAGGCTCCGGGCGTCATCGGATGACTTGGTCGCAGCTGCAAATTACCCTTCGTTCGGTACCAGTGAACCATGCCAGAAGCTCCTGATCTAGTCGTAATTCGGGAGTTTTTACTGACGCGCCTTGTTGGTGACGAAATCACTGGTGTTACTGAACGAAAGCCGCTCGTGCTTCGCAACATGCTGACGTCGATTTTGCGAACGACCTTGTGGGCAAGCGGGTCGATTCGATCGAACGGTACGGCAAGCTGCTTCTATTCAGCCTATCTGGAAACCGCGAGCTGATCGTCAGCCCGATGCTTACCGGTGCGCTGATGTGGCGCGAGCCTGCTACCAGAGTGATGGCATCGACCATATTCATATTCGATATGAAATCGGGTCAGCAGCTTCGGTATATCGACCAGAAGAAGATGGGCCAGATGTACTACCTGTCGCCCGATCAACGCAGCGAGATTGTCAGGCTCGAGAATCAGGGTCCAGATGTGTTCGATGAACAGCTCTCGTTCGACGAGTTTCTGTTGGGGTTGAAACCGTTTCGCGGCGAAGTGAAGGGCGTGCTTACACGTGGCCAACTCGTGTCGGGAATCGGGAACGCCTGCGCTGACGAAATCTTGCACGATGCGATGGTCTACCCGTTCAAGAAAGTCACCCGACTTTCCGACGACGAGAAGGCACGAGTGCACGGGTCCGATCTACTCGGTGACTTTGAATCGGCTATAGAAGTGTTGCGTGAGCGGGTTGGCGACCAGATCCATCGGAAGATCAGGGATTTCCTCAGCGTTCATGGCAAGAAAAATGAAAAGTGCCCTCGATGTGGTAGCAGTATCACCGTTATCACAGCGAATAAACGGGAGACGAGTTACTGCCGGGCCTGCCAGCCGGGGTCTCTTTTCGGTAGATAATAAAGCAAACGCTTATGAAGTGGTTGCTTTATATTATTGCAAATATCAACCACCCACTGGTACCATGAGCTCATGGGAACACACCAGTTCCAACCGTAAAACGCTCATTTTCAACTTGATCTGAACGTGAAATCGGTGGATTCGACACTGAACTACCTATGACTACTGCCGAGAATATTGCCCAGATAAAAGACATCGTACTGATCGTCTTCCTCGTGTTTTCCTTCGCAGTTCTGCTGTTCGGGGTGATTCTTTCCCTGCGGCTGTACCACCGGGCGAGTAGCTTCATGGATCGAATGGAGCAGGTTGCAACGGGATTCGAAGAAACGTTCGGCAGAGTTGCGATAGCTCGCAAGGCTATTGAAGATGCCGCGGCGGTGTTGAAGCCCGTCGCCACAGGACTGGGCATAGTCGGCATGTTCCAAGGATTTGGTCGGATGTTCGGTTCGAAAAGTCCCGAGAAGAGCGAATCGAACGGTGATAGCGATTAGAGAAGGTGCGGTTGGCAGTGCCGAATTTACGATCACTGCCAGCAATCACCAGAGGTAAGTAATGGCTGAGAAAGACAACGGCGGTGGAGGAGGATTCCTTCTCGGACTGCTCATGGGTGGCATCGGCGGATTCGTCGCCGGGATGATTTTCGCCCCGAAATCGGGAGAAGAAACTCGTGCCTTCATTCTGGATCAGAGTCGAGAGTGGCGTGACAAAGCAGACGAGCTTACTTCTGCCACGAGAGAGCGCATGGCGACCGCCGCCACTGAAGGCCGTCGTGCGGCATCGATGATGCGAGACGACGATGGTTTCGACGATCTCGACCTCGACGACGAGGATCTTTAGAAGAGCGGCGACCTAACGGATCGCCAGCCCTTCAGCTCTCGGGAACGTCCCGAACACTTTGAACGTCGCTGTGTGCTTCGTAAGCTCTGCAACCGCCTCTTTGACGTTTGCGTCATCAATACTGCCTTCGAAGTCGAGCAAAAATATATAATTGCCCATACCCTTGCCGGTTGGGCGTGATTCGATCTTCAGCAGGTTGATTCCACGTTCAGCAAACGGGCTAAGCGCTGCGAAAACCAATCCCGGCGCATCGGGCCGGTCAAAATCGAACGCAATCGACGTCTTATCGCTTCCATCCGGGGTATCGCCATTGGCGCTGAGCACCACGAATCGGGTCACATTGTTCTGGCGATCTTGAATTCCCTGAGCGAGAATCGGCAACCCTGCCAGTTCTGCCGACCTTCGTGGACCGATAGCAGCGGTGCGATCGTCAGCCTCTTTTAGATCCGTAACTGCAAGCGCCGTGCTTGTTGTTGGGATTTGTTCAGCAAAACGCAACTCCGCCGACAAGAACTGGCGGCACTGTGTCAGCGCCTCCTGCTTCGACATAATGACCCTGATATCGGCAAGTTGAACACCTAGACGGGTGATCAGGCAGTGGTCGATCGGCAGAAGAATTTCGCCCTTAATGTGGGCTTTATCCGAAGAAATCAGGTAATCGACAACTTCAATTACGGTGCCACCAAGTGAGTTTTCGATCGGCACAACCGCTTCATCGACCTTGCCATCTTCGAGTGCCCCGGTCACAAGCCCGAGCGACGCGAACGGCACCCGCTCCTCATCGGGAGCGTAGAAGAAGCAGGCCTCGTCGGTGTAAGTACCTTCGGGGCCAAGGAATGCGACCGTCTTGGGCATGATTACCTCAGTTCTGTCAGAAATTCCCACAGCTCTGCCGTGGAGTTGGCGGGCGACAGGGCGAATATTTCGTCTTCGGCTTCTACCAAAGTATCGGCGTCGGGCGTTTTCGACCGGCCGTCTGCAGTGATCATCAATACTATTTTAGTGCCGTAGGGAAGCGTGAGTTCTGAGAGGGTACTGCCTACCACTGTTCCGGCCGCCGGGAGTTTGATTGCAACGAGTTCCTGAGATCGATCGGCCACTGGCATGAGCCTGATCAGCGGGTGCGCTGGAAGTGCGGTTGCCAAGTTCGATAGAACCAGATCGGTAGCATTCACAACGAGATCTATTCCTGCGAGATCGAACAGTTCGGCGTTTTCGGGAGAGTGAGCAACGGCAATCGTTCGAGGCACATCGAAGTTGGTTCGCGCCAGTTGGCACGCTGCAAGGTTGTCTTCATCAGAATCGGTTGTCGCGATTATCGCCCCGGCTCGTGAAGCTCCTGCGTCCCGAAGTGCCCGAACTGAAGTTGCATCGCCGATCGTAGCAACCATGCCCAGATCGCGTTGGAGCGAAGCAACGGTATCGGGGTCGTGATCGAGCACAAACACCTCGTGCCCCTCGTTTATGAGAGACGATGCGAGTGGTGCTCCGACTTTTCCGCCGCCGACGATTACGAGATACACAGCGTGTTACTTCTCCTCGCCCAGCAGCGCTACTAGCTGGTCAGCAGCGATAGACGCCTTGTTGATCGTGGTTATGCCGAGTGAGTCGTAGAGGGTTCTGGCGCCTTCATCTTTGACTGCAGTCATCACCTCTTCAACCCTGAAAATAGACTTCGCCCGTTGTGCCGCGAGTCCGTTCAGTGAATCTTTACCGGTAGCAGCGATAAACACATCGGCATCTGCGATTCCGGCTTCAATCATGGCGGGACCTGTCGAGCCGTCACGGAGAATGATGGTCATAGCTCCGGAATCGACTCGGCCGCGTGGCAGCAGTGAGACTAATTTGGGGTTTTTCTCGATCACGGTGATCCGGTGCCCAAGATCGCTCAGTTTGCGAGCCAGTGATGAGCCGAGGTTCCCGGCTCCCACAATTATCACGTTCATTCAGGTTTATTTTCTGATTCGACTGGTGTGTTCAGCGTTGTTGAGTAGGTCTGGTGTTCGCCAATTCAGGCAAAGCCTACGGCTACCCTCGGCCATTTCTCGAAGTACGAGCCGCTGGTTTGGCTGCACTGCTGTGTTCTCGCCACAAAATTACATCACATGGCGCATGTTCAAGTATGTAGGGAATGTCGTTTCCGAGCGAAAAAGAGCCGTAATCGGTGGGGTACGACGTTCCGATCACGATTGCATCGGCATCTCGCACGATCGCTTCGTGAACAACCGCAGGTCCTATATCTCGTGCCTGAAGCAGTTGCGAATCGATGTCCTGGCGGGCAAGTCGGGCAAGGCGTTCTGAACGATGCAGTACCTGCTCGCCACGAGCGATTTGATCTTCGATCTCGGCGTCGAGCGGAAGTGATCGTTGAACTTTAATAACGTAAATGACGTACAGCCGTCCACGATCGTCTCGGACGATATCGGCTGCCCGAGAAACGGTGTTGATGTCAGATGGATCGTCGGTAACGACGGCCAGTACGCGGTTGAATGGCATAGAAAATCAGCGGTGTTTATTCAGTTAGTAATGTGGCTAACGAACTCGTCACGTCCTGCAACCACAAGCACGTCTCCGGCACGAAGTCGTTCTTCTGAATCAGGACTCAGCGTAATGTCGTCACCTCGCTTGAGAGCGACGATAGCAATTCCGTACTTATCTCGAGCGCTGGCAAATCCGGCCTCATTGAGAGTCATATTCGTAAAGCGGTCGGGAACCTGAAGCCTGCTCACTCCGAACGCATCGGCAAGCTCCATGTATTCCTCTACGTCTGGGTTGAAGAGACTGTGTGCGAGTCTTCCGCCCATCTCTTCTTCTGCGTGGATAACCCGGTGACAACCGAGTCGGCGCAAGGTGTTGCCGTGAAGGGCGCTGTGGGCCCGGGCAACGATGTACGGTAGGTTCATGGTTTGGAACAGAACGCTCACCATGATGCTCGCTTCAATGTTGGCACCAATGCCTACGATCCCGATGTCGAAGTTGTGAACTCCGAGCTCACGCAAAACTGCTTCCTGAGTAGCGTCACCGGCAACCGGGTAGGTCACCTCACCCATGAGGGCCTGGACGCGCTCTTCATCAATATCGATTGCCATTACGTCGTGACCAAGTTGGTAAAGTGTGCGTGCGACGTTACCGCCGAATCGACCGAGTCCAACTACTACGACTTGCTGCTTTGTTTTCATACGGTACCGAGGATCGTATCCTCTTCATCTCCGTTCAAATACACGCAAACGTTACACGGATCCATTATCCGGTAGCGGTCAACTGCGAACGCTCACTTATTCTACCCGCAGCAGTATTACTCGATCATGCCTAAAACTGTGTGCGAATTGCTGAATTTGGAGTTTGCAACATTCGTTGTCCGATCTCAAACTCATCTAGTCGTTAGTAAAAATTCCCCCTTACCTCACAGCACAGACTTGCGAACGGGGAATGTGTTCGACACAGTGACCGGTTAGGCTTGCACTGCAAGCGCATTGCAACATTAGCTAAAGGACTTCTATTGGAAGCGGCTGGTTCTACTTCACACAACCTGCGAAACATGCTGGAAAACAGCGATCGATTTTTGACTGCGGTCGAAATCGAAACTTCCCGCGGGCTGCTCATGGCAGAGGCTTCAAGAAGAACAGCCGAGCTTGCGAAACGGCTTTCCGAATTCGACAAGGTCGATTTTGTTTCGCTAACCGACAATCCGGGCGGCAATCCGCATATTCGACCCGAGGTGCTTGGTCAGGATCTTCTGTTCCGCGGTTGTGACGTTGTGATCAACATGTCGTGTAAGGACTACAATCGGAACGGCGTTGAGAGTCGGCTCTGGGCATTAGGTAGCCAGGGGTTCTCGAACGTACTGGCGTTATCTGGCGACTACCCCATTGGCGGGTTTCAAGGCCAGGCACAGCCGGTTTTCGATATCGACTCAGTCGGCCTGCTCGAACTGATGAGCAAGATGAACGATGGGCTACCGAATCAGATGTGGGGTTCCGTCGGGCGAGAAGATCGCCTTGAAAAGACCAACTTTTTCGCCGGTTGTGCTGTAAGTCCGTTCAAAAAGCTTGAAGGCGAACTGATGACTCAGTACTTCAAGCTGGCGTTGAAAGTGAAGACCGGCGCTAAGTTTGCGATTACACAGATCGGTTACGACTCCCGCAAGGCTGCAGAGCTATATCAGTACGTCCAGTCGAACGACATCAACATCCCGCTCATCGGCTCTGTTTTTATTCTCACAGCCCCCGCAGGCCGATTCTTCAATAACTGGGGCGTTCCGGGTGTTTGGGTTTCGGACGAGCTTCGAGATGAAGCCAATAAGAAGGCCAAGTCGAAGGATCGGGGCAAGGCGTTCTTCTCGGAACTTGCTGCCAAACAGATAGCGATTTTAAAAGGCATCGGCTATCGAGGGGCGTACATATCGGGGCGACCGCAGCTCAAACGAATGCAGGGCATTCTCGAGATGGCCGATTCTTTTGGCGAAAACGACTGGAAAGACTTCGCAAAAGAGATCAACTTCGCCCAACCCGACGAGTTCTACTACTACGAACAGGGCGACAATCCCGGCCTCAGCTCAAACGAAGTGAATCCGAGTTACCGGGCATCAAAATCGAAATCGGCCCGAGCCAAGGCACAAGTAACTGTTCCGCTGCAGTTCCGAGTCGGCAAGTTCGTGCATGATCGTGTGTTTACCGAAGGAACGGTTGGCTTCAAGGTCGGCAAGGCGGTCTACAGCCAGGTCGAGAAGAGCAAGAAACTTTCGAAAATTGCTCACATTGCGGAACAGGCTACGAAGGTTCCCGCTTATCAGTGTCGAGACTGTGGCGACTGCTCACTGCCCGACATCGCGTACCTTTGTCCCGAGTCGCAGTGCGTCAAAAGCCAGCGAAACGGGCCATGTGGCGGTACCAAGGCTGGAAAGTGCGAAATTCTCGATCAGGAGTGCATCTGGATTCGGGCTTACGACCGGCTAAAGCCTTTCGGAGACGAGACAAAAATGCTTCAGCGGCCTATCGTGTTCCGAGATGCGTCGCTTCGTAATACATCGGCGTGGGCAAACACGTTTCTTGCACGAGATCATCACGCGAATAGGAACCCCGAAGATACCGACTCTCGGGCATAATCGATAGCCTCGCTTTAGACTTCAGTCGTTCTCGCAACTCAGCTCTATTCGTTCGAAATAGAGTGCGCCCAAGAGTGGAAATACATGCCCAGAGCCATTAACAGTTCCGATCAGTTCACCGTTATCGGTGAGAATATCCACGCCACTCGAGTTGTGAAGCGCGGCGGCGTTCGAGGCCACGTATTCGACGATGGAACCGAGGCCGTGAAGTACAGGCTAGACGGCGAGCGACACTATGTGCACATTCCCGAACACTTCACAAAAACTCAGCCGTATGAACAGGGCAACCTGAAGCACTTCATGATCGCTATGTGGAAGGGTCTCAATGGCGATGCAGACGAATCGGCTGAAGGCAAGGCGTACATCACGTACGAAGTGAACCGCCAGATTAAAAACGGTGCGAATTATCTTGACCTGAACGTCGATGAATCTTCCTACCGATTGCATGAGCAGAAAGAGACCATGGAGTGGCTCGTGAAGTTCGCGGAATCGGTATCGAGTGTTCCGCCGAGTATCGATTCATCGAATCCCGAGATCATCGAAGTTGGCCTGGCTACCTACAGTGGAACGCAGGGACGCCCGATGCTCAACTCGATCGCCCTTGAGCGACCCGAGGCGATCGACATGGCACTGAAGTACGACGCACGGGCAGTTGTGATGGCTTCGAACGAGGTCGGAATGCCTGCGGATGCCGATGAGCGCGTCGAGAACGTCGGCAGGATTCTCGAAATGGCACTCGAAAAGGGAATGGCCGAAGAGGATATTTTCGTAGACCCGCTTTACTTCCCGATTGCAGTTGATTCGAACTACGGCAAGCATGCTTTCGACGCCATCACAAAGATCAGGGCTGAGTTTGGCGACAAAATTCACGTCGCAGGCGGCATGAGTAACGTGTCGTTCGGGATTCCAAAGCGTCGACTTATTAACGATCTGTTTTTGTACCTTGCGATTGAAGCTGGTGCAGATGCCGGAATTATCGATCCGATGACGACATCTGCCGAGCGCTCGCTCGATATCGACCTGGAAGCGGGGCCCGTGAAGCTGGCGATGGAGCTGCTTCAAGGCAACGACGATTTCGCAATGAATTACATCACAGCGTTCAGAGCAGGCGAACTCGACTAGGGTGCCAGCGGGTGCCATTGGCACTTTTTCTACTTGTCTGGACATTGTTCCTGGATTGTTGGACTGACGGTGATTGACGCGTGGGCCACCGTTTCCCGAGTGGTGTCAGCGGAGTCGAGGGATCTGGTGTGGGGATGCGCATGGCCATGACCCCACGACAAGTGCCACATTAATGCGAGCCAATAATCTGCATCAACACGCTACAAATCCACTCCCACCAATCGCCAGTCATCGCCGAATTACGTTTAATGCACTGATTGCACGTACGGCATTTGTGTTGGCACAATAGTCAGCCTGATGTTTAGCGTGGTCGTTTTTATCTATAGATTTATTACCAGTAACTTCAACGAGTTCCTCGGTAAGAACGGGCCGTACATGTCTGCGGCCATTGCGTACTACGCTTTCTTTTCGCTCTTCCCGCTCTCGCTGGCACTCATCGCCGTGTTCTCCCTTGTTCTAGGAATAGAAGGGGTTGAGCAAAACCTAATCACCGGGTTGAAAGAACAAATTCCGGTTCTGGCCGAGGCCGACGACGAATTTCTCAGCAACTTCTTCGAAAGCATTTCGACTGGTCGTACTGCCGGTGGGGTGGTCGCCATCATTGGGTTGTTCTGGGTGTCTCAACAGGTGTTCAGTGCGATTCGTAAAAGCATCAACGTTATCTGGGGTATCAACAAAACTCGCCCGTTCCTGACCGAGCGGCTCATGGACCTCGCTCTGATGTTCGGCGCGGCAACCCTGTTGTTCGCTTCAATTTTCATTACCGGGCTTATCACGTTCATTCAGGAACTTTCGGCTATCTGGCTGCCCGATGCGCCGATCAGCGACGCAAGGTTCTGGCAGAAGGCCGCCGTGTTCGTACCGCTGATCCTGAACTTCACCGTGTTCCTGACGCTTTACTGGTGGTTGCCCAACACGAAACTGCGATTCAAGGAAGTTTGGGCCACGGCACTTGCGGGCGCAGCAGCGTTCGAAATTTCGAAGGCGATATTTGTTTTCTACCTGCGGAACATGAGTGGTGTCGCAACCAACATCTACGGCGGTGTCAGCGCCATCATCGTGTTGATGATTTTCGTTTACGTTTCAGCAATTATTCTGCTCGTCGGGGCGATGCTGACATCAAGATATGCGTTCTATCTGGCTGAAACCGAACAGAAGAAGCGAAACAAGTCGCTGTCACGAAGTCTCGAACGTATCCGTGGAACCGCTTCGCTTCCAGGCATGCCGAATCTGGTTCCGGAAGGCGCCCAAGAAACCGATTTCAATGCAGGACCTGGAGCGATGCGCCATGACTCAAACGAGGACGATGCCAGATAACTGGCGATTCGACCTGTTGGTGACCGCGCGCTCTTATACCGTCATTCTGAACTAGCCTGCCCAGAAGCAATCGGAGGATTCAGAACCTCGACTGACGCTGACAACCATGATCAACGCTTCAAACATCAGAGCCGCAACCGAGTCCGACCTCGCGGCCCTTGTCCAAAGCCTCGCACCAGAACTGGCGCGCGCTCAACTAAAGAATAGATTCACCGAGCAACGGGCAGGATTTCGATTGATACTCGTACTTGAGCACAAAAATGAACTCGCCGGCACCATCAGCATCGATCCCGGTGTCGATCGAGATGGTTTCACCCACCGACTGTTCGCGCTCGACGTTGGTCAGCGATTTCGCCGACAGGGATTCGCAACACAGCTGATTCGTGCTGTTGAAGAACATGTGCTCGCTGACGGCCACACGACATTGCGGCTCGACGTGGCGATCGACAACACGGCCGCCATTAACCTGTACAAGAAGCTCGGATATGAACCCGTTGGGGAGCCAACCCGGCTGCAGTGGAGCATTCAGACCGATGGTGGTTCATCAGAGGTGATCGTCGACACCTGCCAGCGAATGGTGAAACGGCTTGGTTAGTTAGAGTCGGTCCCATCGGATTCACCGGATTCGCCAGATTTAGCCGAATCGCCAGGCGATTGCGGAATCGTTTTCATCGACCGTATAGTCGGGTGTAACAGCACCACTCCTGCCAGCATGAATATGGCCGATCCTGTCGCAAGGGCGATTCGTAGTCCAACCAGTTCGGCCACGATACCGGCGATCGATGCTCCGATCAACATCCCAGTCTTTTCGGAAACTTTCAGCGCGCTGGCGACTCTTCCTCGAAGATGCTCGGGCGTAACTGCCTGTTGAACGCTTGCCTCGTTGATATCGTGCATTATCCAAAAGCCATCGCCGAATACTTGCGGTATCACGAAAAACACCATCGCCAACCAGATTTCAGTCGGCGCCAGCGGCATGAAGAAGCTGACGCTGCCGTAAATAAACAACCCCAGTGCCATAGTTGGCCCGACGCCTAATTTGCGGGTTACTCGGGTGGTGTATATGGCACCAACAAACGAACTGGCACCGCCGATTCCGATGATGATTCCAAACGGCCCCGGCTGAATACCGATCTCACCAATCGCAAATAGCGCGATCATTCCACCAAGAATTCCGCCTGATACCGACACGATGACGCTGCTGATGGCTATGAGAAGCAGGATTTGGTTCCTTGCGATAAATCGATAACCCTCCATAATTTCGCTGCGAATATTGCCTTTTTGGTCGGGTTTTTCCGGTTCAGGTTCACGTTGGCGAATCAGCAGAATCAGTATCCCGGATATGGCGAAAGTGACTGCCTAGACAATGCTTGCGCTTATTGCCGACGCCAACTGTGCGATGAATCCACCAACGTTGAATCCGATCTGCTCAGCAACTGAATCGGCAGCTCCCATCTTAGCGTTGGCTTCGAGCAGTCGATCGCGCCCGACAAGGCTTGGCATGTACGCTCGGTTCGCTACCTCATTGAAAATTCCCAGCGAGCCGTTGATGAATGCCACTACGTAGAGGTGTTCGATGTGAAGTTCGAATACAAAATGCGCTACTGCAAGGCTGGCGATAGAAAGCGATTGCAGCAGATCGGTGGTTGCAAGCACTAATCGACGTTTCGTGCGGTCGATCCACGGTCCGGCCATCAGCCCGAACGCCAGACCGGATGCAGAACTTGCGCCTCCGATGATCGCCATCTGATAGGGACGAGCGTCGAGAACCAGGATGGCAATAAGCGGAAGCACCATCATCATCCGACCAAGATTTGAAGTCGACTGGGCTGCCCAAAGTTTTAGAAAATCGGGGTTGCGCCAGAGGCTATCTCGACTCTGTGATGGCGTGGTCTCGGGCGAATCCGTTGAGGGTATGCCACATGATGACATGCCCCGGGAGATACGTTGCTAACTGGTTTTTGTTAGGTCGGTGCGCGCCTCTGGCAATGAAAGGTGCGCCCACCCCCTACCCAAGCTCAGCGATGATCTTGCCTTTTACGTGGCGGGTTTCTAGCTGGGCGAGACCTTCCGGGATGTCGGCAAGGCCGATTGTCTGCTCGATCATGGGGTCGATCTTCTTGTCGGCGACTAACGCGATCATCTCTTCTGCCATTCGGGCAAGATCGATTTGAGCTGCACGGTTAGTTGAAGAATGCGCACCGCCGTAGGCGATGTTGTGGATCGACTTTGCGCCGGCGAACGTTGTGTCGTCGATCGTTGGCATTCCGGCAACGCAGGCGATGCCGCCCCTGAAGTTCAGCACTTCGATTCCTTCGTTGGCGGTGTTTACATCTACGGCTCCAAGTACGCGGTAAACTCCAAGTCCAGCAGTGATCTCCATGATCCTCTCGACCACGTTCTCGGTGTTGTAATCGATCACGAAATCGGCTCCCAGCGACTTCACAAACTCGTGGTTGTGCGCAGACGCCGTCGTGATGACGGTCGCACCTATATGGGCGCATATCTGCACTGCGAAGCCGCCTACGCCCCCGGCACCGCCCTGCATCCACACTGTGTGCTCTGGTTGCACATCGAGCCGGCGGGTTACGGCTTCGTAGGCCGTGAGTCCGGCACAGGGGATAGCCGCTGCTGCTGTGAATGAGACAGCGTCGGGGATTCTGGCGGTTGTGTGTGCAGTTGTGATTGCGTACTCGGCGAATCCGCCGGGCTTGCTGAGATCGCCGTGGTAGAAGACCCGATCTCCTGTCGTCCACTGCGTTACGTCAGCGCCCACCCTATCAACCACACCCGCCACATCAAGCCCTAGCACGTGCGGCCACGCCCAGTTTTCGTTCCCACGCCCCGCAAGCTTGTAATCGACAGGGTTCAGGCTCACAGCGTGCACCTTCACTCGAATTTCGTCGGGACCAGGCTCCGGCGTTGGCAGTTCGCCAACACGAAGATCGCTAACAGGACCGGGCTTATCGAGTAGTAGTGCTTTCATGTTTTGGGGACCTTATCTTCTGGCTGGAGCGCCCTACGCTTTTTCGAGCGTTACGGTTACTTTGGTGTCGTCGTCTAGTTGAATCGAATCGGTTGCTGCTACGCCCATGGCGTCGTCACTAAGGACGGCTCCAAGTTCGATGTTGTTTGCGAGAGTTTCTTCGGCGATGTAGTCGACGTGTGTCATTAGTGTGCCGGTCACGCTTTCTGAGCAAGAAATCCAAAGATTAATCCGGTCGGAAATCTCAAGTCCAGACGACTTTCGAAGGTTCTGAATTACTCGCACGACTTCTCGTGCCGTTCCTTCAGCTTTCAGTTCTTCTGAAACCACCGTAAAAACCGCACCGGCGTATCCGGCATCGGTCGCTACAGCGTAGTCCGACAACGCAACTCGTTCGACCAGCACTTCGTCTGATTCGAGTTCAAATCCATCGATAGAGATTGTCTCGCCAGCCTCTGAGGCCCGTGCAATTTCATCAGCGTCGGCAGCCATTAGCGCGTTTCGAATCTCGCCCATCTGCTTGCCGTACTTCGGACCCAGCAACCGCAAATTCGGTTTGATCTCGAATCCGAGTAACCCGCCCATTTCTGATGCGTCTCGAACGGCCTTCACGTTCAGTTCTTCTTTTAGAACCTGTTCGATCTTTGCCAGGGCGAAGTGCTCCCAGTCGTGTCGTACTTCAGCAACAAACTCACCCAACGGCTGTCGAACTTTGAGTCGCGATTGCGCCCGAGCTGAGCGACCCAGCGATGCCAGGCGAATAGCGAGACGTGTCTCGTTCATCACGTCCTGATCGACGAGCGATTCGTTGGTTTTCGGCCATGACGTGAGGTGAACAGAGTCTGGGGCATCATCGACCCGGTCGGCGACGAGGTTGCGGTACATGATGTCGGCGATGAACGGCGTGAACGGCGCCAATAGGCGTGAAAGGGTCGTTAGGCAGGTGTACAGCGTCGAGTAGGCGGCGTTCTTATCCTTGTCGCCCTCTGTCTTCCAGAAGCGCCTGCGTGATCGCCTGACGTACCAGTTAGATAGATCTTCAACGAATTGCTCCACCTCGCCAGCGGCGTACGGCAGTTGCCAGTTTTCGAGATTGCCAGTGATCTGGGCGATCAGTTGGTTTAGCTCAGAAAGTATCCAGCGGTCGAGCTCCGAAAAGCCCTCGTCCGACGGCATGGTCCACGACTCGTAGGCGTTCTGTTCGCCATCTTCTGTGAACCCGAACACGGCAGGAATTGTGCAGTCTTCAGGAGTCCAGTTGTCGAGATTCGCGTATGTAGTGAAGAACGAATAGATGTTCCACAGCGGAATCACAAACTGACGGCGAACTTCGTCACCAGTTTTGAAGCCAAAGTTGATGTTTGATGCCGGATTGTGACGGCTGAATGTCCAGCGCATCACATCGACGCCCATCTTGTCGGCGGCATCGGTGAACCAGATGGCGTTGCCCTTCGACTTGTGCATCTCCTCGCCGTTTTCGTCACGCATCAGCGCGTACGAGAACACCTGTTTGGCTGGCAGCGAATCTTCGAGCACAGCCGCCATGACGATCATCGAGTAGAACCAGTTTCGGAACTGGCCGGGGAAGCTCTCAGACATCCAGTCGGCAGGGAACCACTCGTTCCAGTAGTCAC
Organism: Dehalococcoidia bacterium; assembly: GCA_012959765.1. GTDB lineage: Bacteria > Chloroflexota > Dehalococcoidia > Lucifugimonadales > Lucifugimonadaceae > Lucifugimonas. The sequence continues at coordinate 127,593 of DUCO01000046.1, forward strand.
GGTCTGTGTTGTACTTGAGAGTCGAAAAACTGACGATTCCGGCGTCGAGCCAGGCGTTTCCGACGTCCTGGATTCGGCTTACGGTTTCACCACAGTCGGAGCAAGCGATTTTTACACCATCGATTCCTGGTCGGTGCGGTGAACCACCGCTGGCTTCAAATTCTGGCCATCCCTCGACGGCACGTTCCTGTAGCTCTTCTTTCGAGCCGATCACATCGAAGTGGCCACAGTCGCAGGCGTAAATCGGTAGCGCGAGACCGTAGTACCGCTTCTTTGAAATCATCCAGTCCTGCATGTTCTTGAGCCAGTCGAGCTCACGAGCCTTGCCGAACTCCGGATACCACTCCATTCCGTTCGTGGCTTTTTCCATCTTGGGTCGAATTTCGTCCATCCCGATGAACCACTCATCGACCAACCGGAACACCAGTTCGGTGCCACAGCGCCAGCAAACGGGGTACCTGTGGGTGTACTTGTTCACCCTCACCAAAAGGCCTTTTTCTTCGAGCGATGCGAAGACCATGTCTTTCACATCGGCGGCCGCCTTGCCGGTGAGCTCGCCAAATCCCTCTTTGTAGATACCGTTTTGATCGAGAGGGGCGATCGGAGTCAGGCCGTTTTCTTTGCCGAGTTTGAAGTCTTCGGCACCGGCTCCGGGTGCTGTGTGAACGATTCCCGTACCTTCGGATTCGCCAACTTCGTCCCATGCGAGAACACGGTGTTGGCTTATCGTTTCGGCCTGTGCCGGTAGCTCGTCGAACGGACCTTTGTATCGCAGACCAACCAGTTCAGAACCCTTGAGTTCGGCCAGCACTTTTGCTTCGTCGGTAAGAACATGATCCCGCTTTAGCGACTCAAGAAGCGCCTTGCTGAAATAGATAACGGATCCTCGATCCTCGACCTTCAGGTAGTCATTTTCGGGGTTCACGGCGGCCGCTACGTTTGCCGCAAGCGTCCAGGGCGTGGTGGTCCAGATGAGAAGGTTTTCACCCTCGTGCCCATCGTCGATCAGCGGGAATTTCAGGAACGGGCTGTCGTGGGTGATGTCCTGATAGCCCTCGGTGACAATTTCGTGCTGCGAAAGCCCGGTTCCGCAGCGTGGACACCACGGCATGACGTCCCGACCCTTGTAGATCCAGCCTTTGTCGGCGCAGGTCTTTAGGAAGTGCCAGATGGTGTAGTTATTTTCGTCGGACTTGGTGTGGTACGAGTTGTCCCAGTCCATGAAGTAGCCAAGTCGCTTCGACTGCTCGGTGATTCGTGCTGCGAAGTGGTCGACGCGGGCTTTGCAGTCTTCGACAAACTGGGCGATTCCGTACTCCTCGATGTCGCGTTTCGACTTGAAGCCTTTTTCTTTTTCTACTTCAACTTCGATCCACAGACCCTGGCCGTCGAAGCCGTTCTGGAAGCGCTGCCGGTAGCCCTGCATGTTGCGGAATCGGATGAAAAGGTCTTTGTACGTGCGGCCCCATGCGTGGTGAACCGCCATGTCGTTGTTGGCGGTAATCGGGCCGTCGATGAAGGCGAACTTCTTCTTTTTATCGTCGTTCAGCGCTCGGTAGCGGGCTGGGATGTCGTTGTCGTCCCACCATTTGAGAATTGCTTCCTCGTTGGCTACGAAATCAACTTTTGGATCTGCCGAATCGAAGTGGCTCGCCACGTTTTTATTCCTCGCTCTTCGCACCCTGCGTGCCGATGGCGGGTTAAAAACAAAGCCCGCCTCTAATGCTTCAGGGACGGGCGTTTTGAAATAAAACGGTACCGCGGTACCACCCTGGTTTCCCGACTAGCTGGCTAGTTTTAATTTTTCGGGACACTCAGTTGAGCCGATGTAACGTTCGGCAGGGACGGTTCAGCCTGGTGCCAACGAGATTCACGCTGGCGTTCGGTGAACGGTTCGGGAGTGATGATCGAATGTTGTCCTATGCCCGCTCTCACCATATCAGGCTCGCTAATTAGGACTGAGTGATTTCGACCGCGTCTCCGTCGTTACCTGTAACGGCGATAAGTATAAGTGCTGAGAGATTTCGGCGCAGTAGTGGTTTTTGGGGAGGCACGGGAGAAGGCGACCGCCAGCAGTAGTCTCACCTCGAAACTAGCGCGACACACCGCCAGATCCCTCGGTGGCCTTCGGGAAATCGAGAGTCGAGGCCGACCGGCCCCAACTAGCCCAGTTCGTAGTTTGCGAGCTGCTGGTACTGGGTGTCGCCGGTGTCGTCGATGTGACTGCGGTAGAGGGCGATTGCATTGACCGGAACGCTGGTGCCCGAAGAATGCAGCGGGGCATGCTGCCACGAGTAGCCGATATCTTCAGCGAATCGACCCCGAATGCCGGGTCGTGTACGTCCAACAGTGATGTGAGCACGGAACGTACGATCATCAGCCTCAAGCCCAAGTGCAACAATTCCACCTTCAACCCTGCCTTGAAGCTGCTCAAGACGTCGAAGCTCGCCGGTGAATCCAACCCAGCAAATTCGAGGGTCGACAAACGAAGGGAAGCAGCCTGTGCGACCGATCTTTATCGAGAATCTACCGCTGGATTCGACTGCTCGCTTTAGTGCGTTTTTGATACCTGTAATCTGATCGATCGGCGTGTCGCCCAAAAACTTCAGCGTCAGGTGCATCGCTTCTTCTTCGATCCAGCGCACACGCTCGTGCTCGCGGGGTCGGAAACTGCGAGCCAGTTCGCTGAACTCGCGTTTTATCTTGCGTGGAATCTCGATAGCGATGAACAATCGCTGTGTGTTTTCAGCAACTTCTGGGAATCCGAATTCAGGTTCGTCTGGTGCGTCTGAATCCTCAGGCGCAACGTAAATTTTCGGCTCCGATGGCACGAACTTAGCTTCAGAACGTCGGGTGAAAGAGCCATCTCTTCCGCTCCTGTTCGCCCCATACGTCTCAAGACTGTCGCCCCGGACGCGTGTTCGTGCAGGAACTTCGGTAGGGACGAATTCAGGCCTCGCGTCGCCTGATTCATTCGAACTAGCTTCAGCCTCAGACGCGGAATCGTCGACCTGATCTTCATCAGATTCGACTACAGATATATCTTCGATCGTCGCTTCAGACTCTGCTATTTTTTCGCCCTTGGCGCCGCCCTCGTCGTCGAGCTGCGGATCAAGATCGTTCGATTTCGTCACGTAATTACGTTTCCTGGCACCAATTCTTCTGGTGATCACTTTACTTCTTCTATCAACGATACCTTCGGATTCGCACTTTTAGGCTTTCCTAGTGTTAAGCGTGGATTATCTGGATGCGGGGTTGCCGATCAATATAAAAGCGACATTGCCACCGCTATAATCCCACCGTATTTTTATCTGAGCGGGCAACTGACAGTTCGCAACGCCCGCCAAACCGTAAAGCTGGAGAACACCCGTGGCACTACTGCTCAACCGATCTGACGTAATGAAGCTGCTCCCAATGTCGAAGGCCATCGATGTGCTAGAGGCCGCGTTCGGAGAGCTTGCAGCAGGGACGGCAGAAATGCCAGATCGAACGGTGATGATCGATGCGGCAGTTGGCGGCTGGATCGCTTACATGCCGGCATACCTGAAGTCGGGCGGCGCGCTTGGCGTGAAGGCCGTGACGGTTTACAAGGGCAACCCGGAGAAGTTCGGATTGCCGACTACTATCGGCACGATTCTCGTTCAGGACAACCAGACCGGCGTTGTGGTTGCTGCCATGGACGGTGGATTTCTAACCGGTGTTCGAACCGGAGCGGGAAGCGGGGTTGCGACCCGGCATCTGGCTCGTAAAGATTCGAAGATTGCGGGTGTGCTTGGCACTGGTGTCATGGCCCGAGGCCAGGTTTTGGCACTCGCCGAAGCTGCAGATCTCGACACGATTCTTGTTTATTCACGCAGTGATGGGTCGACTCGACAGGCGTTCGCTGAGGAGTTCTCGGCGGCAACTGGCGTCGATGTTCGAGTTGCCGATAGTGTAGAGGGGCTCGTGCGAGAATCAGACATCGTGACCCTGATTACGAGTGCAGTTGAGCCGATTGTCGAAGGCTCATGGTGGAAGCCGGGTACGCACATCAACGCCATCGGATCGCATGCCGTGGGCGTGCGAGAGCTTGATTCAGCTACGGTCGTGAAGTCGAAGATTGTTTGCGATCAGGTGCAGGCCTGCTTGAACGAGGCCGGCGATATACAGATTCCGATCGAAGAGGGCGTGTATTCAGCCGACAAGATTCACGGGTCACTGGGTGACGTTATAAACGGCACGATAGCCGGTCGTGAAAACGACGAAGAGATTACGCTGTTCAAGAGCGTTGGACTTGCGATTCAGGACATCTCGTGTGCATCGTTGGTTTACGACGAGGCGAAGGCACAGGGCGTTGGTCTGGAGTTTGACTTCGGCGGTTAGGTGACGAGTCACGCCTACGCCGTAAGCACCTCAGTTCCGAACGGGCCAAGATAAATCGAGTGTTCTTTCCAGCCGATGTGGGCTCCGGCTACTTCGACCAGTGGCGGGTACTCCCGCATCACGCCCTGCTTGATCAACTCTTTTAGCGTTCGTTCGAACGGCTTTTTCGGCAGATCCCCAAAGTAACGGCGAGCGATCGGCAGTCCTCGCCACGAGTTCATGGCTTCCAGCGTATCGGCATCTATTTTGTTCGATGCCTTTGGCTGACGCTCCAACCTGAACACTTCAGGCTTACCGTCGTCCTTGATATAGCCCTCACCGGAGGTAGCAAACGGCTCGATAGCGAAAATAGACCCAGCCTCAAGCGATCCCTTCAGGCCAATTCGGGCGTTCGGAATCTGCGGCGTGTCGTGCAGGGTGTAACGTCCAAGCCCATGGCCGGTGAGATTCATGATCGGAACGAATCCGGCAGAGTTGATCACCAATTCGACCCGCTCACCAATGTCCTCAACATCCACGTTCGGCGCGCACATAGCAATAGCAGCGTCCAGCGCGTCCGAAGCCGCACCAATTAGAGTCGCCCAGCGTTTATCAGAAGATAGATCGGTCGAAACCCCGGTATCGACTATCAGGCCGTCGATATGCGCTCCCACATCGATCTTCACGAGATCGTTCTCTTCGAACTTCGAGTTGTCTGTTGGTGAGGAGCAGTAGTGCGCACCAATCTTGTTTCGACTGGTTTGCGCTGGAAACGGAGGAAGCGCCCCGGCCTCCCGGATCATCGTTTCCATGCCTTCTTGAAGATCGCGCAGCAGGTAGCCGGGCTTGATAGTTTCCGCGGCCCAATTCCGGGCGTTAGAGGCGATTCGCCCCGCTTCTCGTAGTGTTTCGAGTTCTGCTGGTGTTGGAATCAAGCGCAGGAAGGATCGTCGGTGTCCCAACGATTGAACGACGGCTGGTCGCCCCTTGCAAGCGAGTCACGGGTGTTCTCCCACATGCTGAACCATCTCTGGGCGTCATGCAGTTCTGAACCAGGATTCGATGCGCTTCGTGCTACGAATCCTGGGAATACGCTTCGGCCGGTTGCTTCACCAGTTGGCTGATACCGCAGATCGAAACTCCAGCGAATGCTATTGCTCACGTTCGGCAGAGAGGCGTGAACAGTCTTCTTCGTGAGAAGCAGTGCATCGCCTTTTTTCACCGGCACCGGCATCGAATCACCGATGTTGAACAGGTGCTCGGGAATCTGAAGTCCCGGTCGTTCTTTGTAGCCGGGGCAGTGGGTCAATAACTCGCCCCGATGCGAACCCGGAACTACCGTTAGGCAGCCGTTTTCAACACCGGCGTCCATAAGCGGGAACCAGACCGTTAGGAGGTTGGTTTCGTCGGCCTCGGGGTTGACGACTCCGGCGTCCTGATGCCACGGGCTTACACCGAATATCACGTTGCCATTCTCGTCACGAGGCGATACAGATTCTGGAATCTTGATTCGTACGTGCTGAACCGGGTTTGAATACACTTCGCTGCCCACTACTGACTCCGCAACATCGATTACACCGGGGGCAGTGAGTGTGTTGAATACGGCAGGTCCGGCCCAGAAGGGGGTGTCGGGCTTAACGCCGTTCTGTGGGAGGGAGAAGTCGAAATACTGGTTGTGAACTTCGCCAGATTCAACGTAGATCTTGGTGACTCGGTCGCCAAATTCCAGTTCCGAGTACGTCGATGAAATTACGCCATCTTTGTAAAGCTTTTCAGCGAGAGAATCGAGAACGCCTGCATATTCGTCGATTACAGGATCGATAGTGCCTTCAGGATCAAATACTCCAGGAACGTGAACGAACCCGTACTCCTCGAAGTGTTCTTTTTGTTCTGCCGTAAGCGCTGCCATTCCAAAGCCCTCTGATCGCACGTTGTTGATGTCGAATAAGTGCGATGTGCGTGTTGGGGCGTAATGTTACTCATTTGCCGAGATGTATGGAGGTTTAGATATGAGGATTCGCGGCATCTGGGATGCTGCTGCACCCGGCACATTCCGCTCATTCTCCGTGTTCCGAGTCCCGATTTTCATCGGGATAAATTCCGTCAGCGGAACTGAGGGATCTGGGGAGGGGACGCGCTCGTGACGCTAGAGGACTCGCTGCAAAATGGAGGAGAAAGATCCTGAAATAAATTCAGAATGACAGCCGCTGTCGTTTAGTTGTTTCCGACGCTAAAACTAGCGGCTTTTGCGGGCTGTCGAGAGAGTGTCGTTCTCGATGCCGAGTCCGTGCGCAGATTCGAGCGCTTTTCGTATTCCGGTGAGTGCGATTTTGAAGATGTTTATCATGGTGGTTATTCGTTTAGATGTTCGTGAAGGTGGAGTGGATTTTTTTGGCAACAAAAAACCCCTGTTTGCGACAGGGGCCCTAACTTCTCTACGTTGCTACTTGTTTATTACTGTTCAACAAGTACAACACGCAAAACTAGGAACCCCTGTGGGCGTACAGCTACACATACAGGTACAGGCCTGCTGCGAGTTCGTAGTTGTTGTGCGGAGTGAATTGCTCATATCAATTACTGACCATAGTACCCCTGCCGCTGAGTTCAAGGCAAATTCAAGCATAGGTAATTCGTGAAGTCTTGATAGGCGATATGGCCAGTTTTGAGTACGAAACGTGGTTAAGTTACGAGAAAATTTCCGAATTCCGGTTCTCCGTCATCCTGAACTTGATTCAGGACCTCCGGGGTGCTGGGTCGCGAGTGGGTTGGTGGGTGAGAGGACACGCTTCTTACGGCTCAACACAGATTGAGCGGTCTTAGAGGGATCGTAATAGATACTGAATAAAGTTCAGCATGACAGTGGGCGAGATCGGGATCGGGTTTCCGAAACCGGTCGAGTTACTGGGTTCCTGCTAGATACCGAATAATTCTGTAGCGTTCGCGCTCCTGACAAGCAGCGAGTCCTCGTCGTTCAACCCTGACTGTCCGAATTCGTCCAGCGCGCGCTTCTGGCTTACGAGCGGAAAATCACTTGCAAAGAGGATTTTCTTTGACCCGACTGCCCGGGCCGCTACATCGAACACCTCGGGTCGATACAGGAACGGAAATGCCGCCGAATCGAAGTACACGTTCTTGAGGGCCGACTTCACCTCAGGCATCAAACCGTAAAACGGCAATCCGCCCCCGAAATGGCTGAAAATGAACGTGTTGTTCGGAAATGCGTTCACGAGCGCCATTAGTAGCTCGGGCGTAACCGTTCCCTTGCCCGGATACCCATGCCCAACCGGTTCTGACGCATGAATAAGAATCGGCATACCCAGCTCTTTAGCTGTATCGAAAACCGGAGCGAGCGCAGCAAGGTCGGCGTCGAGTATTCCTTGCGTATCGGGGTGTAGCTCGCCGATTCCCTTCGCACCTGCTTCATGGCACCGCCGAACCTCGGCTACGGCGTCTTCACCCCACAACGGATTCACGCTGCAGAACGCAACCAACCGATCGGGGTGCGAACGAGCTGCTTCGAGGTTGTAGTCGTTGGATTCTCGCGCTATTTCAGGATCGGTCCACCCGAATCCCGCGCACACCGATACATCCACTCCGGCCTCGTCCATCGAAGTAATTAAGTCGCCAGTTTGAGCGAATTTCGCCTTCGGATCGGCAAATAATCCCCTAAAAGTGCGATCGGCGCGAGAAATGCGCTCCCGGTTTGCGGCAAACGCTTCGGGCAGCACATGTGTGCAAGTATCGACGATCAGTTGTGATGGAGTTTGAGGCAAATCTGGCATTATCGATTGTGGTGCGTTGAATTCGACCAAAGATACACTGTCTACCTGCTGCCAAGGCATGGGGTGTGGCTATTCTTATTTGCCCATGCTCACACTTCAGTCAGAAGTCGGGCATAACGACAAATAATTCGGCAGCGCCGCTGCAAAAGGAACAACAAACACCGATGGTCTCTATGATCAGGGAAGAGGGGCGAGTTCTAACTCAGCCCGATATACCGCGTGCTGAACCCAAAATGGGCAAGGTTGCGGTGATTTATACCACGCCAGAAACCGTAATCCAAGATTACGCACGGCTGATGGATCTGGCCGACTACCAGGACGCCCTGATCCCTAATATCGACACGTTTCTCAAGGTGAACATTTCGTGGCAGCACTACTACCCGGCGTGTTCGTCTGCCCCGTGGCAGATCGACGGTGTTGCGCAGAAGCTGCAGGCCGACGGATTCGACAAGCTAACCGCTGCCCACAACGGCACGGTTGTCGTAAACGCTGATGAGGGTCGTGAGAAGAACAAGCACGGTGTTGTTGAAGACCGACTTGGGCTTGATCATGTCGTTCTCGATGTGCCGCCTATGAAGTGGATTCCCTACAAGCCAACCGCCAAGATGCTGGTGCTCGACGATGTGTTCAAGGACGGGCTCTTTATTCCAGAGGTGTTCCCTGGCACGAACATTGTTCAGCTGCCGACCGTGAAGACTCACGTTTTCACAACCATGACAGGTGCTCTAAAGAACGCATTTGGCGGGTTGTTGCATCGATATCGCCATTGGACCCATTCGGTTATCCACGAAACTCTTGTCGATCTGCTTCAAATCCAGAAAGAGATTCACTCTGGCCTGTTCGCAGTGATGGACGGCACGTTTGCTGGGGATGGTCCCGGTCCGCGTGCAATGCGCATCCACAACAAGAACGTGATTCTTGCTTCTGCCGATCAGGTTGCCATCGACGCCGTTGCCGCGAAGATGATGGGTCTCGACCCGATGTCGATTCCAATGATTCGCATTGCCCACGAGATGGGACTCGGCGTTGGAAAGCCGTCGGAAATCGAAGTGGTTGGTGACGATATTGCCGATGTGAACTGGAACTTCGCCGATAGCGAAAGCACACTGGCTTCACGAGGCCAAAAGCTGATTTATCACGGTCCCCTGAAGCCGTTGGAAGGCCTGCTACTTCGATCGCCAATTGCGCCATGGGCGTACTGGGCGTCGAACATCTACCACAACAAGTTCTGGCTTCCGATGGTGGGCCGCAAGCGGGTCAAAGAAGCCATGGAAACCCCCTGGGGCAAGCTCTTCCAGAAGTACTGAGCGCCATTGGCACGTTTTGTTTGTGGTGTGTTGCGGGGCCCTGTCCCTTTCCACGGGGGAGAAGGCTAGGATGAGGGTGAAGCCTCTCGATTGAAAATGGCCTCTCGATGGGCGACGCTTGTGCCGCTCTTGTTCGCGATTTTCGACATCTGATTTCCTATTCAGGGAACTTCTCCCTGATTCTGTCAGAACTCAGCGTCGGGGCAGAATAGCATCTCCCTTTGTGAAAACAAGGAGAGCTAATCATATCCTGCCCACTCTGCCTGTCTACGTACGTATCCAATAGAAAACATCGAACCTCACTTGGTTATCGGACTTTCTATTGCCCGGACTGCGATAGACGATTCAATGAACGTTCAGGTACACCATTCAACGATCTCCAATTCCCGAACGACATCGTGCTGATGGCAGTGCTCTGGCGGCTGAGATACAAGCTTGGATTCCGTGATGTCGCTGAACTACTTTTGCAGCGAGGATTCCAAGTCAGCTACGAAACGATACGGGCATGGGAGTTCAGGTTTACACCGCTGATCAGCGAGAATCTTCGAGCCAAATGTCGTGGCAAGGCTGGTTGCTCCTGGTATCTGGACGAGACGTATATCAAGGTTAGTGGCCGTTGGCGTTATCTCTACCGAGCCATAGATCGAGAAGGAAACCTGCTCGATTCGAGGTTAAGTGAGCACCGAGATAAACATGCTGCCCGGCGTTCCTTACGCCGTCTGATCGATAGTGCAGGGCAGAAGCCACTGCGCATGACGACTGATAAACACCCTGCGTACACGAAGGCAATTCGTTGGATTGTCGGACGTAAGGTCTTGCATCGTCACAATCGGTATCTGAACAACCGTATGGAGCAGAATCATCGAGGAATCAAGCAACGGTATTACCCGATGCTCGGCTTCGCCAAGTTCGAGTCAGCCAGTTGTTTTTGTAACGCTTTTGACGAACTGCGAAATTATTTGAGAGTCCAGCCAGTAGGTAGTGAGCACGTCCCAGCGGACGTTCGAAGGAAGATATTCACCGACAGATGGACGACTCTGTCGAGGTTGTTTCCTCACCTCAAAACTCGCGCGACACCCCGCCAGACCCCTCGGCGGTCTTCGGGAAATGAAAGTTTCCTCGGGGGGACTCTAATCCTCGCTCCCTCATGGAGAGGAGGTAAGAAAGGCGATCACACGAAACTCTCCGAACGAAAACTACGCCCCGGCGGGCGGAGGTGCGTTGCCTTCTTGGCCTTCGTGGAGGGTCGAATCGTTGTGCGAGAAGACGCCGAGATCACGACCCTGGTGGACGTGCACTACGAGATCTTCTCGTTCGATTCCCACGGCGTCGGTGAGGTCTTCATCGACCATCGACATCAGCTCTTGAATGGCTTCCTGGGTCAGCGATTCCGACACCACCATCGTTCCGTGCACCATGCCGGGAACGAAGTGCAGATCGAGTCGCCCAATGGGCTTGCCATCTTCGAGAATCGTGTAGCACTCGCCGGTTGGCGTGCGCACTTCGCGTTCAAAGTAAAACTGCGCCATAACGTTTACTGCCTGATCTGACCCGCGCCCCGGACTTTCCACTTGTAAGTGGTGATTTCCTTGAGACCCATCGGGCCTCGGGCGTGGAGTTTGTTGGTTGAAATAGCGACTTCGGCTCCGAGTCCGAACTGGGCGCCGTCGTTGAAGTAAGTCGAAGTGTTGGCGAATACGACAGCGGCATCCACTTCGTTCAGGAATCTTTCAATTGCTTCTGCGTTTTCGGAAATTATCGCCTCGGAATGCTTCGATCCGTACTCAGCGATGTGGTCCATCGCATCGCCTATCGAATCGACTATCTTCACCGAAGCGATGAGTGCGAGAAATTCTGTACCGAAATCATCTTCCTGCGCAGGAACAACCTTTGTGCCATCGGCCAGCGCATCGAGAACGCTCATGGCGCGGGTATCGGCACGAAGCTCAACTTCGTGAATCCCGAACTCGGCGGCAAGTGAAGGCAGGAACTCGCGTGCCACGCCCTGGTGAATCAGCACCGTGTCGAGTGCGTTGCACACGGTAGGGCGCTGAACCTTGGCGTTTACTACGATCGCCAGAGCGTCGTCCAGATTGGCCTGGGCATCGACATACGTGTGGCAAACGCCAACGCCGCCGGTAATGGCGGGCATCCTAGCGTGTTCACCGACGAAGTTGACCAGTTCCGCACTTCCGCGAGGAATCATCAGATCGATCACATCGTCCATTTCGAGCATCTCTTTTACGAGCGCACGGTCGGTCGATTCAACAAATTGCACGACATCACGAGGAATTCCGGCGCTTTCGATAGCTTCTTTCACAATCCCAGCGAGAACTGTGTTGGTGAGGATGCATTCCTTGCCGCCACGGAGCACTACGCCGTTGCCCGACTTTATGCACAGAATTGCGATATCTATAGTGACGTTGGGGCGACTTTCGTAGATAACGCCGATGACACCAAGAGGTACACGTACCTTTTCGATGTGAAGGCCGTTGGGTCGGTCTCGTGAATCGAGAACTTCGCCGATAGGATCGTCTAGAGCGGCGATGGTGCGAGCGGCATCGGCCATGTCTTTCACACGGCTGTTGTTGAGCGTCATTCGTTCGAGCAGTTTGAACGGAATGTCATTACACTTGGCGGCTTCGAGATCTTGTTCGTTGGCACGAAGTATCGACTGCCGGTTCGACTCAATTGCTTCGGCGATGGCAATGAGTGCTGCATTTTTCACTTCGGCAGGAGCCGTGGCTAACCGCCGAGAAGCCGTGCTGGCAGCTTTCGCCTGATCGTGAAGTGTGGCTGAAGTGATTGTCATCGTTGATATTTAGCTACAGATTTAGCCTATGCGGTTACGGCAGCGCCAGGTTATTTCGGTGAATTACTTCCGCGCCGTAGTAGTGACCCAGCAGGTCGGGCAGCGCCTTGGAATTCACACCTTTTATCAGTTCGACATCGCTTGAAGGGTATGAAGCGAGGCCCCATCCGATCGTCGTTCCGTCGATTTCCGTTACTTCAATGATATCGCCCCGCTTGAAGGAACCGGAAACTGAGACTATTCCAATCGGCAAAAGACTGTTGCCGCGGTTCTTCAGGGCATTGGATGCACCTGCGTCTATAGCGACGCTTCCTCGATGCTCAGAACGGCCGGTAAGAATCCACCGTTTTCGACTTTCGGGTCGTGAAACTGCTGATTCGAATCGTGTTCCGATCATTTCGCCTTTGCAGATTGATTCGATCACCCCTGCTACCCGCCCCGAAGCAATAACCATCGGAATGCCAGAGTCCATCGAAAGCCGTGCGGCGTCGAGCTTGCTGGCCATTCCACCGCTACCACGCTGATCGTGTGGGCCGCGGGCGGAGTTTTCTATCGCGTCGTCGATTTTGGTGACTGTTGAGATGAGTTCGGAGTTGGGATCGATGTGGGGATCGGTTGCGTGGAGGCCATCCATGTCGCCAAGCAGAATCAGTAGATTGGCGTCGATAGTGTTCGCCAGCATCGCCGAAAGCCGGTCGTTGTCGCCGTAGACCTCGCCCGCCAACTCTTCAACCGCAACCACATCGTTCTCGTTGATGATGGGTACCGCGCCTATCGATAGCAGCGCATCGAGAGTGTTGCGTACGTTGAGGTAGCGCGACCTGCTCTGTAGATCGCCCCGTGAGATAAGCGCCTGCGCAACTTCAATGTTGTTCCTGGCAAAGAGCTGTTCAAAGGTCATCATAAGTTGGGGCTGCCCGAGAGCCGCCAGTGCCTGTCGGTAGGCGACTGTTCCCAACTGCAACTTGCCCTTACCGGGTGTTCGCGAAAGTGACTCACGGCCGGCTGCCACTGCGCCGGAGCTAACGATCAGCACTTCAACTCCCGATGCCTTCACAGCAGCGATATGCTCGCAGATTGCACCGATTACTTCGAGGTCGAGCGAATCCTTCCCGCTTGTGAGCAGGTTGGTGCCGAGTTTCACGACTATTCGTTTAGGTCGTTTGAGTTCCATTAGTTACCTGTGGCGAGCGCAAATTAGGTGTGCGAAAAGCGACTGTACGCGACACCTCTAGTTGATATTGCCTTAAAACCCCGCGTAGTGACTGAAATGTGTAGTGGTTATTTTGTATCGTCGGAGCCCCTCAGTGCTAGTGTAGAACTACACCAAGGTCACCGGATTTTGTCCGATGGCCCTTTCGCTGTGTTGACGAGGTGTTGGTTGCTGATTGCAGCCGTGTCGGCGCTGGACTTGTTTAAAGACGGGTATTTGGGAAACTGAATGAGTCTGTCAGGGTTGCTCCCGCTGCTTCGCGAAACCGAGCAGTTTGCGGCGCTTCTAAATAGCCTCAGTGCTCCCAGAGCACATGCGGCAGTTATGGCACCAGACCCCGCCACCGAATGTACGGTGGCGACGCTTTGGCGCGAGTCGGGCGCGCCCGTTTTCGTTTTAACCCCGAATCCAGAGTCGGCGAGAAAGCTTCACGACCGGCTGTTTACATGGCTTGGTGATGACGCTCCGATCTTCCACTTTTCAGAGTCGGAAGACATTCCATTCGAACGCTATGTGCCCGACCGCGGAGCGAGTCACAACCGTCTGCGAGCACTTGCCGCAATGCGTGGTGAAGTGAAGGGTGTGAAGCAACCGCTGGTTATTTGTTCGATTAACGCCGCTTCACAGGCAACGCTCGAACGACCGGTATTCGATTCATCGACGCACACACTGAGCGTTCGAAATCGAGTCGACCTCGAAGCTCAGATTCGCCAGTGGGTCGAGATGGGCTACGTCCGCGAACCCACAGTCGAAATTCCCGGTACGTTCTCACGCCGAGGTGGAATTCTCGATATCTTCCCTGTATCTCGTAGCCGACCGGTTCGAATTGAACTGTTCGATGACGAGGTCGAAAGCATCAGGAATTTCGACCCCGGAACCCAGCGTTCTGGGGGCAAAGTTCGCAGTGTCACCATTCCGCCCGCCCTTGAAACCCTGCCACGACTCGCCGACGAAGAACAAGTTCAGAACCTGCTCGGGAAGATGGACCTTATCGGTACATCTGAAGAGGCACAGTGCCGAATCCCATCGGAACTCAGCCATGCGCTTGCGGGCGAGCCTCTCGACGAAATTTCATATTACGCCGGATTCTTCAATCTCGGCAACGTGTTCGACTACCTGCCTGCCGAGAGCCTGATGATCGTGCTGCGCCCCGGTGCGATTGAAGAAACTGCTCGATCTCAGGATCGCCGCATGGTTACGCTTCGTGCGGCCAAAGAAAAGCGTGGTGATGTTCCAGTTGGGTTCGCACAGCCGCACATCGAGTGGGGTTTCCTTTCCGATGCGATCGATGCTCGACCGAAGAGTGTCACTCTGTCACCGTGGGGCATCGACGCCGAAGAGCTTCCAGGTGGATCAATTTCACTGCCCCTGAAGCTGCCGACGCTGGTGAGTGGAGGTGTGGAAACCGCCCTCGAAGTTGTTCGCAAGGGCATTCCAGAGAAAAAACGCACTGTCGTCATCACGAACCACGCCCAGCGGTTCCACGAACTAGCTGAGGAGGCTGGTGTTGAAACCAGCCTCGTAACAACTGTTGATACAGCCCCTGAACCCGGCGAAATTCATGTCGTTCCGGGGCATCTGCTCACCGGATTTTCGATCGACGCCGCCGACGGCACCCAAGTCACGATTTTGAGTGACTCCGAAGTATTCGGTATTCAAAAGGAACGTCGTCGGGTTCGCAAGCGCCCGATTCGAAAAGGCCCAGCGCTCGAAACGTTGAAGCCCGGCTCTTATGTCGTTCACGTCGAGCACGGAGTCGCCAAGTTCACTGGCACCCAGGTGATGGGCTCCGAGGGCCAGGAATATCTGGTTCTTGAGTACGCCGATGATGACAAGCTCTATGTTCCAACCGAGCATCTCGACCGCATCCAGCTCTATCACGGAACTGCCGATGCATCGCCGAAACTAACTCGTCTCGGCACGCAGGAGTGGAGCAAAGCGAGGGCTCGTGCGAAGAAAGCCACCGAGCAGCTTGCCGGCGAGCTGATCGCTTTATATGCGTCTCGACAGGTCGCCACCGGATTCGCAGCCACGACCGATACTCCGTGGCAGGATTCGCTTGAGGCGAGCTTCCCGTACGAAGAAACTCCCGATCAGCTGACGACTATCGCTGAGGTAAAGGCCGATATGGAGTCAACGAAGCCGATGGACCGACTCGTTTGTGGTGACGTCGGCTACGGCAAGACCGAAATCGCTCTAAGGGCAGCGTTTAAAACCGTTCAATCGGGACGTCAGGTCGCAATTCTTGTTCCAACTACCGTGCTCGCTCAGCAACACCTCGAAACCTTCAATGAGCGACTCGAGCCGTTCCCGGTGACCGTCGATATGCTTTCGCGGTTCCGTACCCCTCGTCAGCAGAAGGAATCGATCGTAAAAATCGCCAATGGCAGTGTAGATATCGTTATTGGCACTCATCGTCTGCTGCAAAAAGACGTGCGATTCAAAGACCTTGGTCTGGTTATCATCGATGAAGAGCACAAGTTTGGTGTTGGTCACAAGGAACGCCTCAAGAAGCTGCGCACAGAGGTCGACGTGATGACGCTGAGCGCAACGCCGATCCCACGAACCCTGCACATGTCGCTGGCCGGTGTTCGTGACATGAGCACGATCGAAACACCGCCAGAAGAGCGCTTACCGATTAAGACCTACGTTTCGGAAGAAAGCGACGACATGATTCGCGAGGCGATTCTGCGAGAGCTCGATCGCGGTGGTCAAATTTTCTACCTGCACAACCGTGTCAAAGACATCGAGTTGATCGGCAACAAGCTTCAAAAGCTTGTTGCCGAAGCAAACGTCCAAATCGGGCACGGGCAGATGGGCGAAGACGAACTAGAAAACGTGATGGCAGCGTTTGATCGCCACGAGTTCGACGTTTTGTTGTGTACGACGATTATCGAATCGGGAATAGACTTCCCGAATGCCAACACCCTGATCGTTGATAGGGCCGACATGTTCGGTCTTTCTCAGCTTTACCAGCTTCGCGGCAGAATCGGACGAGGCACGAACCGGGCGTACGCATATTTCATGGTTCCTCGGGCGAAGGCACTCACCGAGCAGGCCGAACAACGCTTGAACACGATTCTTGCAGCCACTGAACTTGGTGCCGGGTACCAGATTGCACTTCGCGACCTTGAGATACGCGGAATCGGAAACCTTCTGGGTGCTGAGCAGTCGGGTCAGATATCGGCTATCGGGTTCGATCTCTACACGAAGCTTCTTGCCGAAGCCGTTCGCCAGCTGAAGGAAGCCCAGAACAACGACGGTGAGCTCGAACCTGCCCCGCCAGAGTTCTCGACTGTTCGTGTCGATATTGGCATCGACGCACGAATACCCGATAGCTACATCGAAGATCTTGCCCAGCGACTTTCGATCTACCAGCGACTTGCCCGTATCCAGAACGAGTCGGAGATCGACGATCTCGATGAAGAGATTCGCGACCGGTTTGGTCCGATGCCGACTCACGTAAAACTGCTGATGAAGACGGCACGCATGCGAGTGATGGCGGAGGCTGCCGGTATCGAACTGGTGAGCGCCACCGAAACTCGTGCCACGCTGTCGCTGAAGGATCCAACTGGTGGCGCGAGGGCGCCGCTTCAGAAGACGCTCGGACTGGGTGTCGACGTTGGTCACATGCAGATTCGAGTTGAGCTGGATCGCGACGATAACGAGTGGATCGACGAGTTGATGGCCGTTATGGAGCAGGTGAAGATGTTCCAGGAACGAATGATCCAGATGCTAGAAATGGCAATGGCCGGGGCAGAAGAAGCCGCTGCTACTGGCGCATCCGACGTAGCGGGTGGCTAGGCCACTTTTTCTGAGCTGTGTGGGCTGTTGGTTGGGGATGAGGGTTGGTGCGGCTGTTTGGCGTACCAACCTCCTCACAATGACAGAAGCTTGAGGTCACCTCCTCTCGGCACACTCCTGTACCCTGCGCCCTAATATTCATCCGGATCAGAATTTCAGCAGCAGTGGAGCAAGCATGGGCGCAAAAAAGCCGTTAACACCTGAAGTGACAATTATTGGCTGTGGCACACCCACACCATTGCCCGACCGCTTCGGATCGTCGTACGTGGTGCAGATTGGCGACGAGAAGCTACTGTTTGATTGCGGACCCGCGACCACATGGAAGCTGGCACGAAACGGGATTTCTACAACTGAAATCGATGACGTGTTCTTCACCCATCATCACTTCGATCACGATGCCGATTTTCCAACGTTCATTCTCACCCGCTGGGATCAGATGGTTCCTCGTGACAAGACGCTGAACGTCTACGGACCGAAGCTAACCGAAGAGTTCACAAACGGGATTATTGATGAGGACACCGGACTCTTCGCCCACGATTGGAAAGCGCGCGTACATCATCCCGTATCGCAGGTAACGTTTCAGGATCGCGGGGGAATTCTTCCTCGGACCAAACCCGATGTCGATCCCCACAACATGGGTCCAGGCCTCATCAAGTCTGGCTCGACATGGGAGGTTACTGCCGCCCCCGCCGATCACGTGCAGCCGTACCTCGACTCACTCGCCTACAGAATCGACACACCGGACGGTTCAGTGGTCCTAACTGGCGATACCGCACCATGCGATTCGGTGACCGAACTGGCTAAAGGTGCGGATGTGTTGATGATGATGTGCTGGGAGTCGCACGATCATATGGAGAACAGCGATCACGCAGATGCTTCGTCATCGATTCTGGGTGCAGCCGAAACTGCGGAAGCGGCCGGTGTGAAGCAGCTTGTGATGGTCCACATCGGTGCACGGCTTACTACCGCCGAAATGAAAGGCCCCCGAGAAGTTGAAGCGAGGCAGGCTTGGAATGGCAAGCTAATTTGGGGCGAAGAAATGATGAAAGTGCCGTGGCCGGAGGAGTAGATCGGGTCTGCCGGTTACCCCACCAACTCCATGCCTTCGTCGATAAGGTGAATGAATGTCGTCAATCGCTGTGAGCACTGCTCGACGGCGGTTTCGTCATCGACCCCTAACCTGCTGCGGAAGAATGTTTTCCTCGGTTGTTCCGCAAGTAAGGTGATCGCCGTGATTTGCGGAAAGAAAATGACGTAAGTGACCAGCTGGGACAGGTAGGCCAATCGAACATCTGGCTCCTCACCGGTCCAGCCAGCATCTCGGAGCCCACCGATGTAGGAAGCAAACACTTCTTGCTCGTATTCAGCGATAGTGTCGGCTTCCGACTGGTCCCACGTCATCGCCGCACCTGCCAGGGAAGCCAGCATCGACACCTACCGGTGCCAGTCCGGTGGACGACCAATCGACCGCGTAAGTAATTCTTTCTCCGTTCTCTTCAACCGGGAACAGATTTCTCGCATGACAGTCGTTGTGTGCGACCGTTCTTGGTTTTCCTCGAGTGGAATCGATAAGGCGTCCGGCATATTCGACGAGTCGCAACATCCGATCCATCCCAACACCCTCGACCAGTCGACGGATGCTCGGATGATCTACTTTAGAACCGAGCGACAAAATGCTGTCGCCCATTGCGGCCAGGACACCAGATCGACGATCGGCGGACATATCAGTTGTAATCCAGCCGCCGGTGGGATGGTCGTGCTCGCTCCACAGTCCGTTGAACTGCCCAATGTGGCGAGCTGATTCGATGAATTGCTCGCCCGTCCAGGGCGGTTGAACACCGTCAGAAAGGTCTTTCATCCACAGCGCGTAACTTTCGTCGCCTTGGTCCGTAAGTTCGAAAACAGGAGCGGGTCTCAGGGCGGTGTCGATCAGCTCCAAATCTCCTGATTTCAGAGCTTCGATCTCTTTTACCGCTCCATGACCGGTGATCCGTTCACGGATCCGAGGATCCAGAATCTTCAGAACTGACGACCATTTCATGGATTCGCCCCCCGGAATCGGCGAGTCCCGAAACCTTCTAAAGCCCGACAGTTCCATTCCCTTTGCTAGTGACCTCGATCGAACGAGCCTGCCACAAAATCTTGCCATCGATTTTGAGGCCGCCGAGGGTCTGTTCTGCGATGGGCGTTATCTCGGCCGCGGGCATAACGTTTATCTGATCAGTTATAGATTCAGAGGCCATTTGCGGATCCAAAGCAGATAGTTAGGGGGGCATGATGGAACAGTATGACTCCCTGCAAAATATTGGGCAATCAGCGATTGCCTATCAGGTTTATTACAGAAAACAGGGTCAATGCTTTTGCGGCGATCGAGTACGTCGAGCATTCGCAAGCTGTACGATTGCCCGCCATGACCACATCCAACAAAAGCTACCCGAACTCATCCCCGCTCGAAGTTGCCACCGAGGGCAACCTCGAGCTAACGACCCGTGATGGCATTACGCTGCGTGCCGATGTCTATCACCCGGTTGGCGGCGGCAAGTACTCAACGCTCGTCTGTCGCACGCCGTACCAGAAGCTGACTCCCCGCTACGTTGAGACAGCCACCGATCTCGCATCAAGAGGCTATACAGTTGTGATGCAAGACTTCCGGGGTCGCTATGCATCAGACGGCGACTACGAATGGATGTGGCGTGAGCGCAACGAAACCCACGACACCCCCGACGGCTACGACACCATCGAGTGGGCTGCGAAGCTTGAGTGGAGCGACGGTAGGGTTGGCACCTGGGGCCACTCAAACGCCAGCTGGGCTATCTGGATGATGCTCGATTCACAGCCGCCAAGTCTCGCCTCAACTCTTGCCAGCGGAATTTCGCAAAATATTCTTGATATCAACTTCGGTATTTTCGAAACGGGTCGTCGGCTTGAGTGGACTTACGGGATGGGCGCCGACATGCGCAGGCGAGCCGAACTCACCGATGGCGCAACGACTCCGACCGAGGCTGCCAAGCGTTGGAGTGAGGTAGAACGCGGGAAGTACATGTGGTGGCTGCCGCTTGGTGAGATTCCAGGTTCAGTTTTTTCCGAGCTCGATCCGCAGCTACAGGATTATCACCGAAACCAGAACGGCGAGTTCCAGCATTTCGGCGATATCCACTCGAAGGTACAAACCCCGATTTACCAGATCACTGGATGGTGGGATCGCCTGATCGGCACGATCGACAACTTCGAGGGACTCACCAAAAACGGACCTGAAGAATTGCGCGATAAGCACAGGCTAATCATTGGCCCGTGGGGTCACGATGCAACCCGGTACGTTGGCAAGATAGGCCCGGTCGATTACGGTCCAGACGCTGCGACTACGTATGCCGATTTAATTGCCCGCTGGTACGACTTTGATCTTAAGGGCATCGACAATGGCCTGGAAGACGAAGCGCCGCTTCAGATGTGGGTTCTTGGTGAAGATAAGTGGCGTGGCGAGAATGAGTGGCCGCTTGCTCGAACTGAGTACACCAACTTCTATCTCCACTCCCAGGGCAGTGCAAACACCGTTGGTGGAGACGGCTCTCTGTCGCTTGAGCAGCCAGCAGCAAGCGACAGAGAGTACGACGAGTACAGCTACGACCCTCGCGACCCGGTGATGAGCCTGATGCGCGCCGATTCGCAGGCTGCCCCTGTCGATCAGTCGCCACACGATCAGCGCGAGGATATTCTCGTTTACGACTTCCCTGTTTTCGATTCGGAACTCGAAGTTACAGGCCCTATTTCACTTAAACTCTGGGCTAAAACCGATGGGCTCGATACCGATTTCACCGCAAAGCTTGCAGTTGTGTATGAAGACGGGCTGGCTGTGAACCTGACCTACGGCATCATGCGAGCCCAGTACCGAAATGGCTATGAAAACCCAACGCTGCTCGAACCCGGAGAAGTGGTTGAGTACACGATCAAGCTGAACCCGATCGGCTGCATGTTCAAGCCGGGCCAAAAGCTGCGGTTGTACGTTTCGAGTTCAGATTTTCCGAATTTCGACCGGAACCACAACACCGGCAAGGACTACTGGTCGGATGCCGAGTTACGCACTGCTCAGCAGACGATATTCCACTCGGCGGATCGACCTTCGCACCTGGTGCTACCGGTAATTCCTCGCTGAGGAGTAACGCCCACATAGCGTTTTTTTAGCCACGGCCTTCGAGAGGTAGTTTTATTCGGAGCGTCGAGCCAGAAGTTACGCCCGACACTATCGAAAACATTAACGCTTTTCTTATCGAGTAATTCCGACACCAACTTGGCGTCAAGTGAAATCGTCTGACCCGGCTCGAATGTCGATGTCCCTGAAGATGACCCCATGCAAAGGACGCCAGTTGCGGGGGCACTTGTAATCAGTGAAATTCGATCGAAAACAAATAGTTGACGAACAGCATCTGCAATCGAGTTGATTGTTGCCGAATCGATGGTCGAAGAATTCTGAATGGCGGCGTTTACTTCACCCAGTACGCGCGATTCAATTGCGGCCAGTTCTTGCCAGTTCATCGGCTGTTCACCGAACGACGAGGTGGATTCGTCTTTCTCGGATCGATCGCTATCTCGTTTTCCTGTTTGTGAGCTCATACACGTTGCTACCTACGATTGAGTTCAGCTATTTCCTCATCACCAGAAATACGTGATGCCCTAAAAAGGGAATCGCTTTTCTCCAGCCAGCAAGGCGTGAGAAATAGTTAGACATGACAAATTATTCGACTCGTCAATCTTCTACAGTGTGTTCGCGTTGTGCGGGCGCGAAAAACCGAACTATATCAATAGCGCCGTTGCATTCTGATCGTGCAAGCACCTATGTAACCAGTTCAGTGTGCAACAACGAGCGTAATTCTAACAACATGCATACGAGAGTTACGACCCTGTCCAGGGTTCCATGATTCAATGGTTAACAACATGAACGACCAACAGAAAAATTACTTTCACCTAGTCAAAGCATCGGGCCGCGCGTTCGGTTTTCTTGGGCTGCTGCTCGGAGTGACCGGTGGTGTATTGACCGGAGTCGCAGTGAAGGGACTGATTGGTGAACCAGTGGTTTCGGGCGGTGGTGCGGCGGCGTTTTATATTGCGTTCGGTATAAGTTCGCTCTTAACGCTGTACGTGATGTTCAATTACGTGACGATGAGCCTGCGAGTTGATTCGGGTGAAAATGGCGTTTTCGACGTCAGGCTCGGAATGAAATCCGCTTCGGTAAACATCGCCGATATAACCGCTGTAAGAGTGGCCGAGCCAAAGTCGAGAATGACACGGGTTGCAAGTCAGGCGAAAAGCGGAAGCCGAACCAAGTTACAGATATGGAGCGTGCTTGGCGTTGGCACGGGAATAGAACTGGATATCGCTAAAAGTGACGACGGTGCGCCTGCTATGTGGTTCGTTTCGTCAAACGATCCAGAAGCTTTGAGCGAGAAGCTAAATTCGCTGATTACGTCGCCTGACGATGAACCTGCTGAAACTGCTGATATCGAACCCGAAGCTTGATTCTGGCGCAACGGGATGTTTGCTAAACGTAGCGGTTCGTCGCCTCGTCTAGCGCCTCGAATTCGTCGCTCGCCAGCTGCCAGGTCATTGCCGATGCGTTGTCGGCTGCTTGCGCTGCAGATTTGGCACCGGGAATCGGCAGGGTGCCCTTTTCGATCAGCCAGTTTAGCGCGACCTGAGAAGCCGAAGCATTGTGGACACTTGCAATGTCGTTCATCAGCGCAATCAGCGGTGGAAGCATCTTCAACCGCTTTCTCGCCCAGCGAAGTCGCCTGAGCAGCGGTGGTGGATTATCTGTGCGGTACTTGCCCGTTAGTAACCCTTCTGAAAGCGGTCCATAAGAGATTACCGACACTCCCAGATCACGGCATGTATCCAGAACTCCGTTTGATTCGACAACGCGATTCAACAGGCTGTAGCCAACCTGGTTCGACGCCAGCACTACGCCTCGTTGAGCCAGCAAATCGTGCGCTCGTTTCGTTTGCTCAGTCGAATAGTTCGACACGCCAACGGCCTTAACCAGCCCGCCCTGGGCAGCATAGGCGAGTGCGTCCAGCCAGTACTCGTAGCCACGTGGTCGTATCGGAAAGTGGATTTGATAGAGGTCAATCGATTTCGTTTCTAGTCGACGCAGACTGGCGTTCTGGGCTCGGCGTAATGAAGACCGATGCAGCCGCCACGGATACGGAAAGAACTTTGTGGCAACCAGTGGTGCTGAGATTATTTTTGATCCGTTGGAAAGTGTTTTCTGACTGTTGGTCAGACGTCCGAGGATTGTCTCCGAGCGGCCTCGCCCGTATATCTCGGCAGTATCGAACCAGTTAATTCCGTGTTCGATACTCGCAGCATATGCACCGGCAAGATCTTCATCCGTATACCCCCGCCCGTACCCCCAGTAAAACGCGCCACCCCACTGCCATGTACCGGTTCCGACCGGGCTGACTTCGAGGTTCGTCTGGCCGAGTTTCACCCGCGATCGGGCATTTTGTTTTAAGTGGTTTTCAGACAATGTTTATTGTTGTCAGCGTTAGTAGAGAATCGTGATTCAAAGGGTACAAAAGTTTATTACGAATGGCATCGTACACAGGGTTCGTCAATGCCCTAAAAAAAATGCCCACTGGTGGGCTTGATACCGGGTTGAAACTGGCTTAGTCTTCCGGCAGATTCGTCTATCCGCTGGAGTATCCCCTTGCCCGAAGATTCAAAGCGACCCAATATCGTTTTTCTGTTCCCCGATCAGTTCCGAGCCGACTTCGCTGGTTGCAACGGTGCCGACTGGCTTAACACCCCTAATATCGACTCCATTGCAGAAAACGGGGTGCGCTACACGAACTCGTTTTCGGCATCACCGATCTGCGTTCCCGCCCGAACGGCCCTGCTCACCGGCATGAATGCAGTGCGCAACGGTGTAACCGGCAATCTCCACAATCTGCGTGCCGACTGGCGAGATGCGGGACTCCGCACATGGCCTGAGATTCTGGGCGAAAACGGCTACTACACAGCCGGAATCGGCAAGATGCACTTCTACCCGTGGGACGAACGGCGCGGCTTCCAGTACCGGGTCATCTGCGAAGATAAACGCTGGCTCGAAGTGCGTGACGACTACTACCACTACCTGCGCCGACACGGTCTGAAGAAGCTTCATGGTCACGATATGCCCGGTTACCACGAGAACAAGGGCGCGGTGATTCACGAAATCCCTTGGGAGCATTCGTGGGACAGGTTTGTTGGCTCAGAAGCGGTGAAATTTATCGACGAATATGGTGCCGACCAGCCGTTCGCGATGATGGTTGGATTCCCCGGACCACACTGTCCCTACGACCCCGACGAACGCTTCCTTGAGGGCATCGACGAATCGAAAATTCCCGAGGCTTCTCCTGAAGTTCCCGGTCATACGCCCAAGCTGCGACAGGGCAATGTCGATGGCAACAAGCGGCCGTGGAACGGTGTCGACTACACCGAGTTCCCTGACGACACGAAGCACACGGTTCGCAAGCACTATTCCGGACTCGTCCAGCAGATCGACTTCGAGGTTGGCGCCATTCTTGATGCGCTTCGTAAAAAGGGTCTGCTCGAAAACACCTACGTTGTGCTGGCCTCCGATCATGGCGACTATCTTGGCGATCACAACCTCATCGGCAAGGCGTCGTTCTACGAATCGGCTATACGTGTGCCGATGGTCGCTCAAGGGCCCGGAATCGAAGCTGGTCAGGTGCAAGAAGGCATGGTCGAACTGCGTGATGTAACGGCAACGATGCTCGCATGGTCTGGCATCGAACAGCCCGGTTGGTACGACGCTCAGCCGTTACCCGGCGAAGGCATGCCGGGTGATTCAAGCCGCTCGAACATATTCGGGCTGCTCGCCGATGGCTGGATGAACTTTGACGGTCGCTACAAGCTGCACAAATACCGCACCGGCGAGATGCTGCTGTTCGACATGCTGAACGATCCGCAGGAGCAGGTGAACCTGTACGAAAACGCAGAGTTCGCCGACATTGTGCGCAGGTTAGAAGCGGAACTGATGGAGGAGTTGATGTCGTCAATCGATTCGTCGATGGACGATCGGCTGGCCCAAAACGGCGACATGTCACAGGACCCGACGTTTGGCTACGAAAGCTGGACCCGCCCCTGGCCAAACGCACCGAGAACGGTAGCACCGACTTACGAGAAGCCGTAGTAAAGAAACATAAGAACGCCAGACTAATTGCTTCTCCCCAAGGAGAAGGTTAGGTTGAGGGAGAAAGTTTGCACTACATAACTCAACACATCGAGCGGGAATGTCTTCTAAGTTCAGGCGCGAGCTTTCGAACGTAATTTGCTACTCAGAAACTTCTCCCTCACCCCAACCCTCTCCCCATGGAGAGGGGGTAAGAAACTCCGATATCCGATAGGAACACCGAATGGTCCAGGAAAACACCCTGCCAGAAGCACATAAAAAACCGAACATAGTCGTCATTATGGTCGACGATCTGGGTTATTCCGATCTTGGTTGCTACGGCGGTGAAATCAGTACGCCGAACATCGATTCGCTCGGGTACAACGGCCTTCGATTCACCCAGATGTACAACGGCGCACGCTGCTGCCCGTCACGAGCCGCACTGCTCACCGGATTGCACCCTCACCAGGCCGGCATCGGGCAGCTGACCGCCGATCTCGGTGTGCCGTCGTATCAGGGTTATTTGCGAGAAGGCTGTGTGACCATCGCTGAAGTGATGAAAACCGCCGGATACCGCACGATGATTTCTGGCAAATGGCACGTTGCGGGAGGCTGGGACGCCCGACAACGGGACAAATGGATTCTCGGCGACAAGAAGCACCCGTTGCCCAAGCAGCGAGGTTTTGACCGCTCGTTCGGCATTCTGAACGCCGCCGAATCGTACTGGAACCCCAAGTCGCTCATTCTCGAAGATGTACTTATCGACGTTGAAACCGAGGATTTCCACCTGACCGACGCCATCGCCGACCACGCTGTGGAACAGATCGACGAATCTATCGAAATGGGCAAGCCGTTCTTCCAGTACGTCGCCTTCTCAGCTCCTCATTGGCCGTTGCATGCGTGGGAAGACGACATCGTGAAGTATGAGGGCAAGTACATGGCCGGATACGACGCCATGCGCACGTCGCGTCACGAGCAGCAAAAGGGCCTGGGGGTTGTCGACGACAAGTGGGATATTTCGCCTCGAGACTCCGATTCTCCAGATTGGAAAGACGTCCGAAACAAAGAATACGAAGACATCCGAATGGCTACTTACGCAGCGATGGTCGAACAGGTCGACCGCGGGGTGGGGCGAATCATCGACACTCTGCAGGCTCAGGGTGAATTCGACAACACGGTCATCATGTTCCTTTCGGACAACGGTGGCTGTGCCGAGCTGTTTCAGGAAGATAACGACTGGCCAGACCCATCGCTTTGGGAGACCGAATTAACGCTTCAAGGCGAGAAGGTTCGTGCTGGCGACATCCCTGAACTTCGGCCCGGACCCGACACTACGTTCCAGGCTGTAGAACTGCCATGGGCGAACGTTTCTGACACCCCGTTCCGACTGTTCAAGCGCTGGATTCACGAGGGTGGCATTTCTACCCCGTTTATCGTGCACTGGCCCGATCAGATCGAAAAGTCGAACATTCTCAGTAACCCGATGCACATCATCGACATTTCAGCGACCTGCTACGAAATCGCCGGTGCGCAGTATCCGGAGGAACATCACGACACCGAGATCACCCCGCTCGAAGGCGAAAGCTTCCTGTCAGCGTTGCAGGGTCGGCAGCTGAATCGTGAGCAGCCGATTACTATCGAGCACGAAGGAAACCGGGGCATTCGGGTCGGCGACTGGAAGCTGGTTGCCGAGTGGGACAAGCCGTGGGAGCTGTACAACATCAGCGACGATCGCACCGAGCAGAACAACCTGATCGATGGCGAGAAAGACCGTGCGAAGGCGCTTGAGAAGGCGTATTTCGAATGGGCTGAACGAGCCGAAGTTCTGCCATGGCCGGTCGATCCACGAGTGATGGCCAAGCGCCTGAAAGGCGACCATGCCCACATCACCCAACACAGGGCAGCCGCAAGCGGCGTGATGAAGTAACCGCCGGCCGGCGAGGCCGGGTTTTCTTCATTACGCCACTTCGCCAGTCATTTCGAAACAACCCCTCTCATTTCCCGACTCCTGTGGAGGGATTTTCAGTGGCTGGGCGGAGTTGCACGTTGTTTGCGAGGGGCATGCAACGATCGCGCATATACTTGCGGAAAATTCGAGCTTGAGTTTGAGGAGAGTTGCTGATGGCTGGTAGGAACGTGATGACTATTCGACCGTTGACGAAATTTGCGCTGCTATTCGCAGTGCTCACTACGCTAACGCTGGCACTGGCTGCCTGTGGTGGCGGCGCAGCTAAAGATGCCGAAAACTTCGTCCAGGTTCGAACAGCTCCCGCCGACTACACGATCGACGATCTGAAAGACTTCGGAATGAAAACTTCGAAGCAGTACAAGGTCGAAGGCTTACCCGACGGTCTCGATGCCTGGAAGGGTTTTTGGGGCACCGATCCCTACGATCGCCACGATTATGAGATTCGATTCTACGAGTCCCACGACATCGCCATTTCAAGTGGAAAACAGCTTGCTATTGACGCAACCGGAGCCGAGTTTGAAGCGAAACGAGATGAACAGGTCTGGACCGTAGGCGTGAAAGACCGCTGGCAGGCGAGAGGCGTTACCGACGTTTCAAGTGGAGGCTCACGGCAGGCACCGGGTCCGACATATCAGGACTGGGCGATAGTCGGAAACATGGTCATTCTCTGCGACGGTCTAGACTCAGAGCAGGCGATACTCAGGTGCGCCGATCTCATCGATCACTTCTTGCCGGGCGACGCTGGATAACTCGTTAGTCAATATCCGACAAGTCGATGTCGGATGCGAACTCACCGACTTCTTTTGTTCGTCGCCGAATAGCGCGCCACAACGGGACCTCTCGGCGCGCCGCAACTAGCATCGTCACCGCAGCGACTACCACCATAACTCCTGATGTCACGCAGTACTGGCACACGGCTTTGATCACGAAGAACTCGACGATCGTCAGGTAGATCGAAGCCACCACGCCAACGCCGGCAACCACCACAACGACCAGTCGGCCATGCCAAAAGCCGAAACTGGAATGCCAAGTATTTTCGACCACTTAGAAGCGAGAACCGTGTTGCAGCCGTTCAGGCTACAGGCGACCTCGGAGTGGGCGAGTGCATTCGATGTCAGGTAGGTCGTAACGGCGAGTCCGGCGAGTCCGAGCAGGGCAATAAACAGCCACAGCCGTGAAGCTCGATCTGGGTCACCTGAAATGACCGGCATCAGCCGCCTACTTCAGCAAGCGCCTGTTCGATCTTCACCCGATAGCCGCCGTAGTCCCTCAACCCGCCAATGATCTCGCCGTTGAGGAAGATTGTCGGTGTTGAGTTCACGCCCGCCGCCGTACCGTCATCAAAATCAGCCTGAACCTTCGCGAGATATTTGTTCGAACTCATGCAATCGTCGTACTGGTTCAAAAACAGCCCGGTCATCTCGGCGAATACCCGAAGGTTGGCATCTGAAAACTCGCCCTGATTCTCGCCGTTCCAATTGAGATACACAGTTTCCTCGTACTCGTGGAATCGGTTCTGCTCGGCTGCGCACTCTGAAGCTTCGGCTGCACGCCACGACTCATTGCCGATGAAAGGAAAGTGTCGGTACAAAATGCTTACGCGCCCGGTGTCTACGTACTCACGAATAATCTGTTGCCCTGGCCCGAGGGCAAAATTAGCTCAGACAGGTCACTGAAAATCAGCGAATTCGACAAGGGTTACCGGTGCGTTGGGATCGCCGATAAAAGAACCACCCGTAACGAGTGCCGATCCATCTGAATCGTCGGGCGATAAGGCAACAAACGCAACGATCACGATCGCGATAACGACGATCGCAGCACCACCCCAGAGCATCCACGGCTTTTGCCCTGAATCAGGTGATTTGTTCGATTTGTTCTGGCGGCGTTCGCTTCGTGTGGTCAATTGCGATTCTAGTGTTAGCAAGAATGAGCGGTTCGCGGTGTTATCAACGGTAGCAGGCTATGTTTTGCGCCCAGTGAATATGACGTGACGAATTCCACCTTTTCCTTTGTGGGTCTGAATCATGTGCTTCTGTGCCCGGAAGCCGTTTCGCTTCATTCGAGAAATAAATCTTGGCTCGTCATCGGCTGACCATATGGCGACTTGACCACCATTTTTGAGTGCACTTCTGATCGCCAGCAGACCCTGGTCGGAGTAGAGCCAGCCGTTCTTTTCGTTGACTAGCGGAGATGGGCCGTTGTCGACATCGAGCATGATCGAGTCGTACTCGTTACGAGCGCCCCTGATGACCTTTGTGACATCTGCCAGTTCGAGTATCGTTCGCTTATCGTCGAGTGGGTGATCGGCGAACGGGGCAAGTGGGCCTTTGTTCCAGTCGATCACTTCGGGAACGAGTTCGACTTGAACTACCTTGCCGTCTTTAGGAAGTAGGTCGAGTGCAGATCGGAGCGTGTAGCCGAGGCCGAGTCCGCCGATCATAAGCTTTGCGCCAGGCTTGAGTTTCTTGCACACAATTCGGGCGAGTTCGACTTCTGAGTAGTGCATGCGGGTCGACATCAACGGCAGGTCGTCAGCTCTGATGATGTATTCGCCGTCATGTTCGACAAGTTCGAGCCGTGTGCCGTCGGGCGACACCGCCTCGCCAACTGTAATCCAAGGTTTCATGGGTTTAAGTTTACGGCTGGTGAAGGCGACTGGGGTAGGGAGTATTCCTGATCCTCTCGAGCAGATATATTTGCGCAGAACCTGAACACATATACAAGTGATTTATCGAAGGCCTAATTTTGCATATCTATGACCTGGATACTCCTGCAGTAGTTATCGACCTCGACGTCTTGGAGAAGAATATTGAGGAAATGGCAGCTCACTGTCGTGGACTCGGAATAACACTTCGTGGGCATACAAAAAGCCACAAAAATCCAGAGATCGCCAAGACGCAAGTTGCGGCTGGCTCGCAAGGGATCGTGTGCCAAAAACTAGGTGACGCCGAGAATATGGCCAAAAACGGCCTCGACGACGTTCTCATGACTTACAACATTGTTGGCAGGCAGAAGGTCAGGCGACTCGCTGAGCTGGCGAGATTTCGTCGTATGACCGTAACGGTTGACTCTCTCGCCGTTGCCTCAGGAATTTCGGAACAAGCGAATCTCGATGGTGTCACTGTAGGTGTACTGATTGAACTAGACACCGACGGGAACCGAACCGGGGTTTTGTCCCCAGCCGCTGCCGAAGAATTGGCTGTCCAGGTTCAAGAGCTTCCCAGTCTTGAGCTACGAGGGCTGATGACATACCCGAGCAGGCTGTCATCCAAGCCGGTTATTCAAGAAACCGTCGAACGATTTACAAATCGGGGACTATCGCTGGAAATCATCAGCGGTGGCGGCACTGGTGAAGAGTGGGAATCGAAGGAACTGGGATTTACTGAGCACAGGAGCGGATCGTATGTGTATGAAGGACTGAGTCGTATTCAGGGTGCTCAGGGCAATGATGGCCTTTCGCCAGAACGCTGTCCTCTTAGTGTTGTGACGACAGTCGTTAGCGTCCCTACTGCGGATCGACTAGTCGTCGATGGCAGTATGAAAACGTTTCAGCTGTTCCCGACCATGCCGTGGGGTTTAATCATTGAAGATCCGAACCTGAAATTCTCGGGGATATCGGTCGAACACGGCCATGTCGATTCGAGTGGAACAGATCGCAAGTATTCGGTGGGCGATAAATTAACCGTAATCCCGACTTATCAGGAAGGTGTAACAAATCTTCACGATGAAATTGTTTGGGCGCGTAACGATGAAGTCGTAAGGATTTGGCGAAACGAAGGCAGGGGAAAGGTCAGGTGACCACGGAAGTTGAGTAGATACACAGGCCGTTGGGTGCTGCGTGTCCTAAGCGCGACTACCCCGCGTACTCAGGCTCCTCGAACGGATACAGCGGTACTCGGCGGCGCTTGAACTCGAAGGTATCGAGATCGGCCGATGTCACACCGGGGCTGTTCACGATGATGATCTCGGCTGCAATCGGCTGGTAAGCCGGTCGAGGCGAACTCACACCTTTGGCGATAACGATCTTGTACTCCTCGGGGTTAATCCCCATCGAATACATCTGCTCACGAGCCGTGTTTCCAGATCGCTTAGATGTCAGCAGAATCGTCATGCCATCGATAGTGGTGAAGCGAACCCGCTTGCCATCGTCGTAGAACCGCCCCCCGCCGTGAGTGGGTCGAGTCTCTTCATATGGACCGTCATCGATAACGGTTACCGTGCCCACAATGTGAACAGGTTTGCCGTGCATGTCGTCGGTTTTGCCGCCGGCGTCGAGAGCCAGCTCGGCCCCGACTCCAGCCACAACGCAAGCCTCAACCGCCTCTGGATCAGAGATGCTCTGAAGAAGGCCAGTGATGCCCATTTCTTTGGCAACTTTGAGGATATGAGTCGAGTCGGCCGATGAGCCGCCACCAATGTTGTCGCCAACGTCCATGAGCACGATTGGCCCCAAATGCGAATGCTCAGACGGCTCATTTTCCGCAAGAGCAGAACCATCGTCAGGAAGAAAGTTTTCTACACCATCGGGCTTTGGACCAACGTAGCGTTCGATTGCCTGCTCCAGCGCCTCTTCAATGCTCGGAACCGCCTTATTGAGGTCGATTCGCTTTGTCCACGCCATCTCCGCCATATCTCTGGCGACTTTTTCAGCGAGTTCCATATCGTCGTCGGTGATGGCGATCCACGACATTCCCATCTCTACAACATCGGCGTATGGGTAGCCTTCGGCGATCGACGTATCGAGCACGTTCGGGATTTCGTTCGCCAGCACGCAATCGTCTACAAGACTTTTCATCGGCTCCTGACCAGTGAACTGCTTGACGATGTTCACGAGCATCGGTGGCATTTCGATGAACTGCACAGGCTTGATTTCACCCTTTGCGGCTCGATAAATAAGCTCAGCGGTTTTGCGTCCTCGCAACTTGGTATCGAGATGCGGGCAAGTGCGCCAAACGATGCACACGTCGGTATTTGCAACGGTGTCCTTGGAGATATTCGCGTGCATATCGAGAGTGATTCCAACAGGAACGTCGGGCCCAACGACTTCTCTTACGGCGCGAGTGAACTCGGCGTCCATGTCGGGAAATTCTTCAGAAACTGCGGCACCGTGGTTGGCAATCAGCACCCCATCCCACGGTCCCTGATCTCTCAGCATTCCTAGCATTTCGATTGAGAGACGATCGTAGGCATCCTTTGTGATGGTTCCGATCGGTCCCGTCCTGCCGTGCATTAGCAACTCGACGTAGAATCCGAGCTCTTCAGCACCCTGTAAATATCCAGCGATGGTGTGATCAGATGTCGCATATTTATCTGCGATTTGTTGACCCCGCAAAATCCCACTTTTCTCGAACTCCTCGTAAGTAGCCGGGATGATCGAAAACGTGTTTGTCTCGTGCGAAATGCCGAGAATAGCGAATCTCATTGTTATTTCCTGATTGGTTAGAACCTATCCCGCGTACTCGGGTTCTTCGAACGGGTAGAGCGGTACTCGGCGGCGCTCGAAGTCAAACGTATCGAGATCGGCTGATGTCACGCCTGGGCTGTTCACGATAATGATCTCGGCTGCAATCGGCAGATATGCGGGCAGCGGTGAGTTCACACCTTTTGCCACGATGATCTTGTAGTCCTCAAGCTTTATACCCATCGAATACATTTGCTCACGTGCTGTGTTTCCTGACCGCTTCGTTGTCAGCACAATCGTAATGCCATCAACGGTGTTGAATCGAACCCGTTGACCATCGTCGTAGAAGCGGAATCCGCCGTGTGTGGGCCGAGTCTCTTCAAACGTGCCCTCGTCAATTATTTCGACGGTTCCGACAACATGAATTGGTTCACCGTGCATATCGTCGGTGTGCCCACCAACGTCCAGTGCTAACTCAGCACCAACCCCAGCCGCAACACAGGCTTCGACCGCCTCGGGGTCATAAAGACTTTGCAAATAGCCATCGACGCCCATCTCTTTTGCCACTTTGAGGATGTGAGTCGAATCGGCAGAAGAACCGCCACCGATATTGTCGCCAACGTCCATGAGCACGATCGGACCCAGATGTGAGTGATCGGAAGGTTCGGCCTCCGCCAGTGCTGAGCCATCGTCCGGCACGAAGTTTTCAGCGCCTTCTGGTTTTGGACCGACATACCGCTCCTGCGCCTGAGTCAGTGCTTCTTCTATGCTCGCGACCGGTCTGTTTAGGTCGACACGCTTTGTCCACGCGCTAGTCGCCATATCCTTTGCGGTTGTTTCGGCAAGATCGGCGTCGCCATCGGTGATAGCGATCCATGACATGCCCATCTCTTCAACGTCGGAATACGGATATCCCTCAGAGATGGAAGTATCGAGTACGCCGGGAATTTCGTTGGCGGCGACGCACTCGTCGACAAGCCCTTTCATCGGCTCCTGACCGGTGAACTGCTTGACGATATTGACGAGCATTGGCGGCATTTCGATGAACTGCACCGGGTTGATTTCGCCCATGGCTGCTCGATAGATGAGTTCAGCGGTTTTGCGACCTCGCACCTTTGTATCCAGATGCGGGCATGTTCGCCACACGATGCAGACGTCGGTATTGGCAACCGTGGCCTTCGATATGTTTGCGTGCATGTCGAGGGTCGCACCCAGCGGAACATCAGGCCCAACGACCTCTCTAACAGCCCGGGTGAATTCGCCATCCATATCCGGGAATTCCTCTGACACCGCCGCACCGTGCAGTGCGAGGAGAACACCGTCCCACGGACCCTGATCTCGCAGCATGTTGAGCATTTCGGTCGAGACACGGTCGTAGGCATCTTTCGTAATCGTGCCGATCGGACCCGTTTGGGCGTACATGAGTGGCACGGCTTCGAATCCCAGCTCGACGGCTCCTTGGAGGTAGCCGGAGATCGTGTACTCAGACTCTTCATACTCGTCGACCATATCCTGCCCACGCAACAATTTATCGTTCTCAAACTGTTCGTAGGTCGCAGGAACCAGCGAAAACGTGTTGGTCTCGTGCGAAATGCCGAGAATGGCGAATCTCATCATGAACTCCGGGTTTTTTAAATCGGCCAGTGGCCGTTAATCGTCAATTGGTCGAGATAATACCTCGACCCACGTCGGTTTGAACCCGGCTGCGAGGGCAGTTCGCATCGAAGGAATGTTTGAAGCCGATGTTCCGTAATAGGGCAATTTACCTTCATCGAGCACGGCTTCTGCGACCGCTGAAGTAAGTGCTGGTGCGATACCTCGACCCTGATGCTCGGGTGCAACGTCGATGCCCAGCTGCCACATGAAGGGTGAATCGGCCGAAGCCCCACAAACTCCAACTATCTCGCCGTCACGTTCTGCGATAGCGGCGATCATGGTTGGTCGCGCAGTCATCGTAGGGTCTTTGTAGATAGCGTTGTGCCACTGAGCACGCTGACCGATGCTGTCGGCGCCTTCCTGTCCAACCACTCTCACCGAGTAGCCGTCGGGCGCTTCGACGTGCGTGACCGTGCTGTGTGAGACGGCGAAACGAGGGAATGGACCGTAAAGCATCAGTCCTTCGGGACGTACAAGATCGGCCATTTTCCCCATGCGATCGGGCATGAACAGCTCGTCTCTCGTGGTTCGCGGCTTTGGTGCGAATACCTCTTCGGCCCACAGCAGATGAGGTTCGTCGACGCACACGATTCCGCCAATACCCAGCGATGCGATGCCGATTTTTCCGGGGTGCGGATCGAACAATCGGTGAGCGGGATTTTCGTGCGAATCGGGCTGGCGAACTGAGATATGGACCTGTCCATCGGTGAGATCCGATTCCGTGCACGCAAGCTCGGCGCAAAGCATCGCAATTACGGTCTCTCGAATATCCTGCAGAGTCTCGATCATTCTTCGCCCAACCCCAAATTTCACTATTGGCTTATGCGCCTTTGACTCAAGCAATCATATCGTTGTGATCAAATCGAGGGAGCCAGGCTGCTCCAATCGGTTGCCAGATCGTAGGCGTGCGACAGTTGGAGAAGCGAGAGATCGTCGTGCAATTCTCCAGTGAGCATTGCGCCAACTGGTATGCCTGCCTCGCCGAATCCCGCTGGAAGGCTTATCGATGGATGACCCGATATGTTGAACGGAGCGGTGTAGCAGGCGTTGATACCCCGCGAATGCTCGCCGGGTCGGCGTGATCGTTCTGCAGTTGCGAACGGCGATGTTGGAGTCGCTATTGCTTTGAGATTCTGGTCTTGAAGCAGTTTCGAGAAATAACGCTTGAACGCCCGCCCTACGTCTCCAGCGTTGATCAGATCGGTCGATGACATGAACGCTCCTTGGAGCAGGTTCACGCGGGACTGGGGGCCATAAGTATCCCAATCGGTTTTGACGGTTTTTTGGTGTCGCTGGTAAGAATTGGAAAATAGAGTAAGAAAGGTTGCGGCGCGGGCTTCAGCCATTCCCTGCAGGTCGATATCGACCAGTTCACACCCCAACTCTTCGAGTTTTGTCAGGAATATTTCGAACCCCTTCATCACCTCGGGTTCGTTTGGCGCAGATTCGATGAACGCTCGCGGAACGCCGATTCTCCAGCCGTTCACATCGGCATCGATATTGGCGACGTATTCAGGAACATCACCCGCCCAGCTCAGATCGTCGGCTGGCTCGTGCCCTACCATCGATTCGAGCATCATCGCTGTATCGAGTGCCGTGAACCCAAGCGGGCATATCTCGCTGTGTTCGCTGCGGCCTACGCCAGTTCGACTCACCAGTCCATGAGTGGGCTTGATTCCGTACAGGTTGTGCGCACCAGCCGGCAGTCGAACGCTTCCTCCTCCATCGACCCCGACGGTTGCACTCGCCATTCGAGCGGCCGCGGCAGCGCCGGAGCCACTTGAGGAGCCAACCGACATTCGTTCAGGGTTCCACGGGTTCCATGGTGGAGGGTTTAGATCCGACTCTGTGGGACGAGAGAAAAACTCGTTCAGGTTGGTTTTGCCGATGACGATTGCTCCTGCTTTCTTCAGACGGGTAACAACCGGCGGATCATCTTCGGGCACGCGCTCCTCGAACAGGCGAGAGTTTATTGTCCAAGGAATTCCTTTCGCGGGGATGGCGTCTTTTAGACCTATTGTCACGCCCGCCAATGGGCCAGGATTTTCGCCTCTGGCCAGAGCGGCATCTATCCTGGTGGCTTGTTCCAAAGCACCTTCGGGATCGACAGCAATGAATGAGTTCAGCTGAGGATTGAGTTTTGAAATCTGATCGAGATGAGCCTGAACTAACTCTACGGAAGTAATTGAGCCTTCACGTATGAGCCGAGCCTGCTCGGAGAGAGCGAGGAAGTGAGGGGCATCGACCATTACGCATCACCATCCATGTTTCGGGACATCTTTGTCACGTCGATCTCGTCGCCTAGCTCTGGCATGAGGCTTTCCATGAGATCGCAGTACTCCCTGACGCCGTTGACCAGGTTGATTAGTGGTTCGATGTCGTCGTCTGTAACGGGTGCTATCTGGTGAGCTCGAGCAATTACCTGCTCGTCGGTTCGATATTCCATGCGTCGATTGATCCTCTTTTGGTCTGGGGGCTGAATCTTACTCCGGGTAAGATATCGCCGAGCCGTCGGTGATACATCAATAAGGATTCATAAATTGCGAACTAGCTCATCAATCGTTCGACATGAAGAAATTTCTGCAGACTCGGGAATGGTTGTTGCTCAGCACGTTACCGCTGCCGAAATAGGCGTTGAGGTGTTGCAACGCGGCGGAAATGCTGTCGATGCAGCGATCACCACGGCGTTTGCCACCGGGGTTTTGCTACCAATCTGGAACGGCGTTGGCGGTGGCGGCGTGATGACCGTGCATCTCGATGGCGGTGGCGGTGGAACGGTCGACTTCGGAATGCAGGCTCCGGGTGCTGCTCGTGCCGACATGTATGAGCTCGAAGAGGAGCAAGACGTGCAGGGCCCTTCTCGCCGGTTCTCGTGGATGAAGGTGAAAAACAACGCAAACGTCGAGGGCTATACGTCGATTGCCATTCCCGGAACGATGGCGGGCCTAACTACCGCACTCGAAAAGTGGGGCACCATCGATCTCGATCAGGCGGTCGCCCCTGCGGTGAAACTGGCTCGAGAGGGCTTCCCGTTATCCAGAACCACGGCTCTAGCGATGGCCGAAAAGCATGCGCTGTTGTCACGGTTCGATGCGACCAAGCCGATCTATCTCAATAACGGCTCGCCACTCAGGGTAGGAGCGAACTTCGTTCAAACCGAACACGCCGAAACACTTGAGCGGCTGGGTCGCAACGGTGCTTCCGAGTTGTACGGCGGCGAGACCGGGGCAAGAATCGTCGACGACGTCGAAAAGAACGGCGGGTATCTGCGGCTGTCTGACCTTGAGCAGTACCAGGCGATAGTCCACGAACAACCGTTAGCGGGAACGTACAGAGGACTCGGCGTCTCGGGCGTAACCGGACCATGTGCCGGCCCAACCGTGTTCGAAATCTTGAATATATTGAGCAATTTCGATCTCGCCGGAATGGGACACGGAACCCCCAACTTCTTGCACACACTGATCGAAGCGGTGAAGCTGGCTGCGGTAGACAGGTTCAACTTCATGGGCGATCCCGCTGTTTACGGCTTTCCGATCGATGTTCTGGCCGATCCCGAGTACGCAAAAAGCCGTGTAAGTGAGATCGACCCGACCCACGCACAAGAATTCACTGCTGGCGATCCGTGGTCGTTCGCGGACACCGCAAAACCAACCGGATTCCCAGGGCAGGCAGGTGCAGCTCCTGACGACGGCACAACCTCTCTCACTACCGCCGATAAAGACGGCAACATGGTCGCTCTGACGCAGACGAATCTTGGGTTTAGCGGAGTGGTGAACCCGGGTGTTGGGGTGATGATGAACAATGCAATGGGCTGGTCGGCTCCGATGCCGGGCACGGTGAATTCAATCGCAGCGTATGCGCGAGCACTGAACAACATGACACCGATGATTCTCCACGAAAACGGCCGCGCTGTGATGGCGATAGGAGGCTCGGGAGGTCGGCGAATCTGGCCAGCGGTGGTTCAGACAATAGTGAACAGAGTCGACTTTGGAATGGGTCTACAGGAAGCGGTTGAGCAGCCGAGAATCCACGTTGAATCCGACGATTCGGTTATAAATCCAGCGTTTGGTGATGACGTTCTCGCAGAGTTGGCCAAAAGAGGGCACAAGTACAGCCTTCCCCCGAAGGAGTTCATGCTGTGGCCGTTCTCAGAACCAAACGGAATCATTCGAGACAACGGCGTTTGGAAGAGCGGAGTTAACCCCCAAACAAAACCAACTCACGCGG
Source organism: Dehalococcoidia bacterium (assembly GCA_012959765.1). GTDB lineage: Bacteria > Chloroflexota > Dehalococcoidia > Lucifugimonadales > Lucifugimonadaceae > Lucifugimonas. Next base: position 166,272 of record DUCO01000046.1, read on the forward strand.
CCGGGTACTGAGTCGGCAACGCAGCGCAGTAAACACGAAAGAATCAAATGGCAAACGGAAAACTTGAAGGCAAGGTGGCGCTCATTACCGGTGCAGGATCCGGCATTGGCGCTGCAACGGCACGCCTCATGGCAGCTGAAGGAGCTTCCATCGCGGTGACCGGTATTCCGCAAGACGGTGTAATTGCCGTAGCCGCCGAAATCACCGCTTCCGGTGGGCGAGCCATAGCGATTTCAACCGATGTATCCGATCCTGATCAGGTCGAAGTCGCCGTTGCGCAAACTGTTGAATCGTTTGGCCGACTCGACATCATCGTGCCGAACGCCGGGATTCAGATGCACAACGAAGACCGCAATCTCCATGAACTTCCCGAAGAGGTCTGGGACCGCACCCACGATGTGAACTACAAGGGGCAGTACTTCGCCTGCAAGTACGGTCTGGCGCAGATGGTGAAGCAGGGCGAAGGTGGCGTGGTGATCATCGTCGCATCGGTGACTGCTCTTACGGGAACAACGCCAAACGTGTCCTACTCAACAGGTAAGACCGGGCTTGTGGGTCTGGCGCGTCACATAGCGGTTCACTACGGCGATCAGGGAATCCGAGCCAACAGCATCTGTCCGGGGGCACTGGAGCGAACGCCTGATCACGACGATCACCCGGATCCCGAAGGTCGGGAAGCCACGGTCGTGAACAGGGTGCCGTTGAACAGACTCGGCACGCCCGAAGACATCGCCCCGTTCATCACGTTCCTGGCGACCGATGATGCCTCATACGCCACCGGAGCAAACTTCGTAATCGACGGCGGCCTGACGGTTATCTAAACGTGCCACTGGCACTTAGTCAGATATCTCCACGCCGCCCATGAATACTCGGCCGTCTATCGCGTCAGGGTTGAACCGGCTCGGTCACCCTCTGCTGCGTCTGGGCGATTGTCCGATATGTCGCCCATCGTCACGTCAGCGGTCACTACTAACTGCCAGTCGTTTGCCAATCGATTACTCCTTGTTTATTAATATCTAAGTTCAAAAGTTTTATGATTAGCCTTCGGTCACGCTATTCAGATCCCAAACCCCGGTCACCAGGTGCAGCACAAGTAATCGCGGCAATGCCGCCATTGCCGCGATTACTTGGGTATATGGTTGCCACTTCAACCCGGCCTGCCACCTGCACTAAAAGGAATCGCCCTAATGCTCGAACGCTTCAAGGTTCCAGAAAAAGACCGTGTTTATGTTCCGCAGGAGCGGATGCGAGCTGTGATCGAGGTGATGTTCAGGCACAACGGAGTATCGCCCGAAGATGCCGAAATATCTGCCGATGTGCTGATGAAGAACGACCTTCGCGGCAACGAGTCACACGGCGTCTCGAACGGCATGCAGCGTTACGTTCGCGAGTACAGCGCCGAGAAGATCAACCCGACTCCCACGTACAAGGTGATTCGCGAATCGAAGACGACTATGACAGTCGATGCTGATATGGCGCTCGGCACACATATTGGCCCATGGGCGATGCAGCAGGCGATCGACAGGGCGAAGGAGTTCGGTATGGCGGCGGTGGCTGTGATCAACTCGGGTCACCTTGCAGGCTGCGGTTACTACGCGATGATGGCTGCCGATCAGGGCATGATCGGGCACTGTATGACGGCCGGAAACACTCTTTCAACTGTGCCAACTTTCGGGTCGAGACCGGTCATGGGCACGAACCCGGTCGCGTGGGCTGCGCCCGCACGAAAAATGCCGCCGTTTCTTTTCGATATCGCAACGTCTCAAGTAGCCGGAAATAAACTCGGCCTCGCCCGACGAACCGGAGCGAAACTCGAACCCGGGTGGATCACCGATTCCGAAGGCACGCCGATCATGGAGCCGGTCGATACACCTCCGGCAGGCGAGTACTTCATGCTGCCGTTCGGGGGCACCCGAGAGAACGGGTCGCACAAGGGCTACGGCCTCGCTCTCATGAACGAAATTATCTGCAACGAGTTATCTGGATTTGGACCGGGACCGGTGCACGGCATCCCGGGTGGCCACTTTTTCCAGGCGTACGACATCGAGGCGTTCACCGACACCGAAAAATTCCTCGATGACATGGACTCCTTGCTTCAGTACATCGTCGATGTGCCGCCCGCCAAAGGCCACGAACGAGTCTTGTACGCGGGTCTTAAAGAAGACGAAGAGGAGAAGGCGCGCATGAAAGACGGAATTCCGTACCACTCCGACGTCATCGACTGGTTCGAGTCTTACTGCGCCGAAGCCGGCATCGACTGCGACCTGCGGTAAAGCTATTTCCAATAGACTGTTGCCGCTGTCAGTCTTCGCGTGTTTTTACGGGCAGCATCTCGCTTCAGCCATCTGTTGAACAAAAGGATTCGTCTAAATGCTTGAACGCTTCAAAGTCCCAGAAAAAGATCGCGTGTATGTACCGGTGGAACGTATTCGGGCTGCTACCGAAGGGATCCTGAGGCACAGTGGCGTACCTGCTGGTGAGGCTGCATCGTCGGCAGATGTACTCATCAGAAACGATCTGCGAGGCGTCGAATCACACGGAGTTTCGAACGGGCTACGTCGCTACGTTGCCGAGTACGGAGCCAAGACCCTGAACGCGACTCCCGAGTTCAAGGTGTTACGGGAATCGAAGACCACTATGACGGTTGACGCAAACGGGGCGCTTGGCATTCACGTTGGGCCGTGGGCCATGCAGCAGGCAATCGACAAGGCGAAAGAGTTCGGCATGGCAGCCGTTGTAGTGAAGAATTCGGGGCATCTGGCGGGCTGTGGTTACTACGCGATGATGGCAGCTGAGCAGGGCATGATCGGACACTGCATGACTGCCGGCGGAGCGAACCAGACGATTCCACCGTTTGGCTCGAAGCCGATCATGGGAACGAATCCCATCGCATGGGCAGCGCCTGCCCGCAACATGCCTCCGTTCCTGTTCGACGTGGCAACTACTCAAGTAGCGAATAACAAAATCGGGCTGGCTCGGCGTATTGGTGCAAATTTAGAGCCCGGCTGGATTACACAACTTGATGGCGAGCCGATTCTCCAAGAAATCGCTCCGCCTGAGACCGGCGACTACTACCTGCTTCACATCGGTGGCACCCGCGAGAACGGATCGCACAAGGGCTACGGACTTGCGCTGATGAACGAGATTATCTGCAATGAACTGTCCGGATACGGTCCGGGCCCGGTCCATGGCGGTTCGGGTGGTCACTTCTTTCAGGCGTACGACATTGAGGCGTTTACTGACACCGAGAAGTTCCTCGACGACATGGACTCTCTTCTCCAGTACATCGTCGACGTGCCACCGGCAAAAGGATTCGAGCGAGTTCTCTACGCGGGATTAATGGAAGACGAGGACGAGAAGAAGCGGCTCAAAGACGGCATTCCGTATCACAGCGAAGTGATCGACTGGTTCGAGTCGTACTGTGCCGAAGCCGGGGTTGAGTGCGACCTGCGGTAGGAACCGGTCGATTTCTGCGCCAATCGCGCCAAAAGTATGCTCTGTAGCATCTAAGATAAGTTCGTAAACCGCGAAGCAACCGGCATTCGCATGAATCGACCGATTTCCAACGGGAGCAGCTGATGGCTGAAGCCACGATAATCCCCGGTGACGATGGTCCGTACCACGTCAAAGGCGACTTCGTTTTGATCGACGGAGAAGGCAACAAGCTCGAACTAACCGACGAGACATGGCTGTGTCGTTGTGGCGAATCGACTGAAAAACCGTTTTGCACGGGCTCGCACAGCAGCTGCGATTTCGTCGATTCATCGAGGGCAAAATAATGACCGTTGAAATTCGCATTCAAGACGACGATTGTCTCGATATCTCAGGTAAGTTCGACGTTCTCGACGAAGACGGCAACGCCTATCCACATCACGGCAAGCTTCGACTCTGCCGCTGTGGCGCATCGAAAACCAAGCCCTACTGCGATGACACACACGTAGAGATCAACTTCGAAAGCAAAGTGCGGGCGTAAGTGGAGCTGACGGATTACGCGATCTCCTTTATCCCTTCTCCCAGCGGGAGAAGGTTGGGTCGAGGGAGCATGGAAGCCTTGTCGCCTCGGCTCTCAACACCCCCAGCCTACCGCCCGCGTGCCCCTTCGCCTCAATCCCTGATCATCAGCTGGCAGCAGCACCAGTAGAAAATTTCACGCGGTAGTTGACCTTTACTCGCCTCGCTGAATCGCGTAATTCTTGATCGAATGAACTACCATCGGGAGTCCCGTCCTGATCGAAACTCATCATTGCGACAGCTTCACCATAGAGATCGTGTGGATCCACATAGTTTGTTGCAGTCTGTGACCCGCTGATCAATTCCGTAATAGCCAATCCTGCGTCACTGACGAATGCTTCAGCTTTGTGCCGAGCTTCCCGGTACGCGGCAACTTGTGCCTCGGCCTGTTCAGCTGGATCAGGTTTGTATTCACCGACCCCGGTGGACAGTGACAACGTGAACCGCTGGTTATCAAATTCTTGTTCCATCGCCTCGATAGCGCGGTAGACAGGGGTGATGTCCTTGCGTGTCAGCCTGATTACCCGTGAACTCGTACTAACCTTGGTTTTTTGCTTTACTTCCCACTAGGGGCGCCAGATCGAACCGCCATCGTCCGTCATCTCTCGCCGGTAAAACCAACATTTTGAAGGTGGGACAGACAGATTCTGCGAAGCTCATCGACCTCTCGCATTGATGTCGCTTGCTTGGCGGCTCTGACACTAATTGTTATCAATACCCACTGGTCAACCGGATGCTCGTCGTAGTATCCCGCGCCTGTCACTTCTATGAACGAATCCATTGTTTACGCCTCATATTTTTTGACAACAAAAACCCGACTCTCCAGCGACAAGTCAAGCTCGATGAGTCGGTACGTTACGCAGTGAGGGAATTGGTGCGCTGAGCGCGGTCTCCCCAGTTGCGTGTCTTGTTTGGCATATTGAACGAACGTACCGTGATTGTCAAAATCGCAGTTGCCCGATCAACTCCCGACGTTTCGTTGAACCACTAACGAATGTCGCGCCCAAGGTCTAGACTTGCCCGGCGTGGCTAGGTTTCGTGACAGTTGGATTTGGAGAGTTTGAAAATTGCTCAATGCCGGAGTTGCCCGAGTCGATATAAGTCCAGTTGTGGGCGTGGCTCACGCCGGGTGGGGCGCTCAAACCCACCAAATTTCGCTCGGGAACGACATGCCCCTGCATGTGACTGCGTTGGTTGTCACCAAAGACGATGTTGAGCTTGCGATAGTTGATGTCGACATAGGGATCTTCACCAACCAGCAAGACACCGATATCCGCCAGCTCATTTCTGGCGAATCGGGCATTCCGTTTGGTAACATACGGCTCGCATACACCCACACGCACTCAGGTCCGATTACGTTTGGTCAGTGGATCAAGGACGGTATTGAACTTGCCAACGAGTGGTGGAATACGATTCCAGCGGCGTGTGCGAAGGCGGTTGTCGATGCTAAAAGCTCGGCCCAGCCGGCCCGTACCGGGTTTGGTCGAGGTAGTTGCGATATCAACATCAACCGCCGTCCGGCGCGTGACAACGGCGAACTGTTCACCGGTCGCAACTGGGATGGAATAGTCGATCACGATGTCGATGTTGTTAGCTTCGATGATGCCGATGGCAACCCGATCGCAACTATCGTCAACTACGCCATGCACCCAACGATCATGGCGCACGAAAACCAGTGGGTAACTCCCGACTTCCCGGGTCCGATGCGATCGGTGGTCGAGCACACGGTGGGCGGGCTCTGCCTTTTCTTACAGGGCGCAAGCGGGAATCAGGGTCCGGTCGACGGATTCACGGGCGACCTGCGAGTATACAGAAAAGCCGGATCGAAGCTGGGCGCAGAGGCTTCTCGTGTGCGGCTCAATATCGATCCACTCGAACGAGAAGAACGACTTGACCAGATTCTCGTATCGGGTGCAGATCTCGGTATTTACACCGATGTTCCTACCAACGAATCGGACGATACAGTTGCCGTGAGCAACATACCCGTCGATCTTCCGAGCCGAGATGTTCTGTCGCTTAAAGAGGCACTGGGGACATTCGACAAAGCGGAGAAGGAACTTGAGGCTACAAGAGCGTCAGGTGCCTCAGAAGAAGAAGTAAGGCGAGCGGTTTCGAAGGTGATGCGGGCGAACATTCAACTGAGCGTTGCTCGACTTTCCGACACGAATTCGCAAGACGGGCATATCGAAATAACCGCTCAGTCGATGCGGATTGGCGAGACGGTTTTGGTGTCGATTCCGGTCGAACCGTTTGTCGAGCTTGCTGATGCTGTCAAGAAACGATCAGGCTCAGCAAACACGGTATTTTCGGGATTCAGCAACGGCCACATCAACTATCTCGCCACCGACATTGCGTTCGAAGAGGGCGGCTACGAGGTAGGCGTCAGCGTGTTCGCACCGGGATCGGCTGAACTGGCGATCGAAGCATCACTCGAAGCGATCGATGGGGTGCTTTAAACACCAGTGGCGCATTTTCTTTCGATCGAATGAGTGTTCACTGAATCGAAGCATTGTCGCTTTGGGGCGGCGTCACAGGCTGCCAAAATTCAACTCCCATATTCACAACTGGTAAAAATGTCATCCTCGGTATAAATTGTCGCCAAACGAGCGGTATCGGGGGCGAAAAATGCGGGATTTCGAGTAGAAAATTTTCTCTGGAACCAAAATCGATCTCAACTACGCTGAGTTCGATGGCCATGGACCAGCACTGGTCATTTCTCACGGATTCTCAAGCAGGTGGCAGGGGCTTGCTGCCTACGCAGAAGCGCTAACCGATTGGCACGTATATGCGGTTGACCAGGCAGGGCATGGGCTTTCGAGTGAAAGGCGTGCCACCTACCGATTCGTCGATTTCGCCGATGACATGGCCGAATTCATCGAATCTGTATCCGGTCCCAACGTTGCGTTTATCGGTGCATCGCTGGGCGGAATGGTCGGGATGATCATTACTGGAACCCGCCCCGAACTGATCAACACGCTAATTCTTGGCGATATTCCTATCGCTCTGTTCAGGGATAACTACATGGGATCGTGGTTGCAAAAAGCCCGGGCGGAAACGTTAGAGCAAGTGAAAGAGAAATTTTCGGTTGAGGAAGAAAAAATCAACAAAGCGAAGATGTTCCCGACAATGACACCCGGCCAGATCGAATCACTCGCTATAGCGGCAACACAATTGCGACCCGAAACTGCGGGAGCACTTGCCGATGGAACGATGCTCGACGAAATAGACATCAATCAAGCTCTACGAGATACGATCGCACCTACGCTAATGCTGCAAGGCGACGATACAACCGGTTTTTTTCTTCCAGATTCAGGTGTTGAAGAAATGAAAACTCTGTTGCGAGATTTCGAAACGAAGAAGTTTGCCGGAATGGGGCATGGATTGGACTACGGCGCTCCCGGCGATGCCTTCGCCACCGTCGTGGATTTCTTGAACCGGCGCCACCGTAACTAGGCACCGGTAACCATATCCGGCAGGTAGTATTCCGCAGTTCACCCCGAACTAAAAACCAACCATCCTAAAATAAAACGTGCCTCAGGCACAAATACCTCTGCGGGGAGACGCATGTAAGCTTTAACCGACCGAGACTGTTGGTATGACTTACAAGTACAATCCGTTCGCCGCTGCCTATCCGTCCAGCCGGGGACCGCTAGGCAAAATCTTTCAGACGGTAATCGGCTTTCGCACCTATTTGCGTGCAGGTCACATGCTGCTTATGTTCCCGCTCGGCATCGCGTATTTCGTGTTGCTGGTTGTCACCTTCTCGGTTGGCGGTTCGCTGATATGGACCCTCGTTGGGCCAATAATCCTGCTCGCTGTTCTCTTTGTTTCAAGATGGATCGGTGATCTCGAAGCACTGATGTCGGAGTATGCAAATGGGAGCCGTATAAGACGACCTCCCTCGGGATTAGAGGGAGTTAGCAACTTCCGTTCGCAGGTAAAAGTGCGACTGGTAGACCCCACGACCTGAACAGGCGTCATTTACCTGTTTGCTCAGTTCCCAGTAGGGGTAGCAGCATTCGTTGGACTGATAGTGAGCTACTCCATTGTGGGGGCGTTCATCTTCGCTCAAATAATCGGTATATTCAACGACGAGCCAGTTCACATAATTAGCGATATGGGATGGACCTATTCGGTCGATTCTCCGGTGAGTGGCCCCTTGCTAACGCCGATCGTAATTCTTGGACTGGTGCTGGTATCGCACATGGTCCTTGCGTTCTCGTCACTGCACGGCTGGTGGGCGAAGTTGATGCTGGGATCACGCTCGAACCGAGTGTCGAGCAGGCCAGTTCCTTCGCCAACACCAACCGGCGATGGCCCGCCAAAGCCGTCGACAAACGCTGAATCGGAGTCTGCAACAGATGGCTCTGATTCGCTGGCAAGCAATACAGATTCAGAACCTAAACCCGAAGTAGAGTCGCCGGAAACGGCAGCTCTAACTCCGTTTACGCCGGCTGCGGTTACGCCAATTCTGGTGCCTGTGCCGGATCCTTCAGATGTTGCATCACCAGATGAACTAGCCGTTCCAGCGCCCAACACCGGTGCCATTGCCGAACTCACAGCCCACGAGCAAGAGGTGTTCATGCTGATGGCTCACGGTGATACCAACGCCGACATCGCTGAAGAGTTGTTCATTTCAGAAGGAACGGTCAAGACCCACGTAAAACGGGTGCTCTCGAAGCTCTACATGCGCGACTGCACGCAGGTTGTGGTGTTCGCATACGAACAGCACCTAGTCGTTCCGGGAGCCTACGAAGTGGCGTCTCTCGAAAACCGTTCCTACGGCGGCTAGCGCGACCTCTCCTACTCAGGATTATCCAGAATATCTTTGTTCATCGCCCATCTCGGGTACTTGTCGTAGACCGCATGTTCGGGCAGAGGCTGCCCAATTGGCTGTGGCGGAATCATGAATTCACCCTCCCAACTGATCAAAGCTGAGTAGGTGTACTGCAATCCAAGCCGGCGTAAATTACGACCCGAAGCGATATTCCACGCCGCAGCACTCGCAAACGGTGTCGCACCGTGCTCAAGAATCCAATCGCCTGCCGCTCCGACCACCGCAGTGCCGAGTCCGCGAGCCTGCGAACCCTGAACAGCATCCACTCCAATTTCGTAGATGCTGAAACCCTTATCTAACACCGACGATAGCGAGACCAACTTGCCTCCTTCGTAGATTCCGAAGTGGGCCAGAGATTCGGGCCCTGCGCAGTGCCAGAAAATCTTCCAATCGATCTCGCTTACCTGTGATTCAGTTAGCTTTACGACTCTCGGGTCGTTGGCCGATTTCCACGTGGTTTCGTCAGCGACGTAGCACGGAACCGGACCCCAAACTGCAACGCCGTCGGGAAGGGTTACCCGGCTGAATTCGAATGTGCCAGCGACTGAGAAGAGCAGGTCGGGATGGATTTCATCGAGGATAGGTCGGAGATCTTCGTGCCACTCGCTTCTGGCTGAAACTGCAACGACATCATCGACTCGCACGGCGAAGAACGGGCCAACGTCAACACCGACCGGAGTCGCACCGAGCGTCGGCGTGCCATCTCCCGCTTCGGGCAGTGGGTAGCCGAGCGACGCTTCGATCCATGGACGTACTTTATCCAGAAGGTTTCGGTCGATCATTTGATGCAACCATCACCCCACTGGCATTGTTCGCTTCGAGTGTGCTCTTCCTGCTTCTGCAGTATCTGTTCGGTGACCTGCAACTACCCGAACACCCTCGTCGATTTTGGCGGCAACGTTTTCGGGTGTGCAGCCGTCGAGGAACGCCAGACCGTTTTCCTTGCAAGCGTTTTTGACGCGTTCACGAGCTTCGAGCATGCGCGGATTGGTAGATTTGTCGGGATCGCGCCATAGCCCCATAGACATGGAGAGGTCGCCAGGTCCCCATTCGGCGAAGCCAAGTCCGGGGACAGCAAGCGACTGTTCACAGTTGGTGAGCGCTCGAACCGTTTCGATCTTCACGCCAAGCAACAGTTCGCCATCAGGATTTAGTGGCCATGGGTCGGCCTTGTCGACGTACTCTTCGGCGTCAACACCCCAAACTGGAGCGGAAGTCGGCTGTGAACCAACGCCGCGCGTTCCTCTTTCCAATCCGTACCCAACACCCTTCATGTTGATCGGGTAGCGGCACGACTCTATGAACGCTCGAACGGCGTCGGGCGTTTCTGCCTGGCAGAGCAGAATGCCATGAACCCCTCGGGCGAGAATCATTCGGAACTGCCATGCGTTGAAGCGGATTATTTGTTCCCCAGACCCCTCTACTGGCGTTTCGACAATGATCGGTGGTGTGCGATGCCCGCTCGAGGTTGGACCGCCATCGACCAGACCCCGCATGTAGTTGTCGAGTCCGGTCATATCGAACGCACCGTGCTCCATCCCTACATTGATGTAGTCGGCCCACGTGTGTGCGTCTTCGAGCCCCTGCTTGTACGTGAGAACGTGCCCAGTGTGACCTCCGTCGTAGTAGATCGGCTGATCCTGCTCAAGAAGTTCGATAGCGCGGTTGATTCGCTTTGGCATGGTGATCCTGTTTATCTGGTGCAGTAATTTTCTGCGGTGAATCTTACTCGCTTTGTTTTGCAACGGACCGACTAAACGAACGTCCTCCACAGAATCTCTTCTCCCGGCGGGAGAGGGTGCATGCACCCATATCGCCATCATCCCCTCGGCCGGCCCGCTGAAGCTGGGTCGAGGGGATGACATAGATGTTTACTGCCACTGCTTACGACCAACCGATACGACTCAAAGGAAAGCGTTCAGGCGTTATCGAAGGTGAATTGTGAAATCAGCACTCTCCCTAAAAGAAAGCCCGTTCGAAATAGAATTCAATGGCGAACCTGGAGAATCTTGATCTGATCTTGCGACGTACGAAAAGCATCGAGCATCGCAACAATCCCATGGCCGGGAATGCCAACTAGGTAAGGCACCTCTTCGGCAAGAAGTCGATCCCGAACAATTTCACCGCCAGTTGGCTTGGTCACTCGGCGTAATCCTCACTGTAAAAATATGTTGAGTCGTGATCAGATCGTGGCTCGGTCGCTCATTTTCGATACACTGACATGCGTGCGATTCGCAATCGTACCGGCTAAAAGGGCTGAAGGTTTTTGGCAGTACAGGCAATAATCAGGCTGATGAGAACGATTCGATCGTTCGCGATGAGTTACGTCCCCATGTTTATGGTGATAGGGATGGTCATGCCCTTCATCGGACCCGCTGTTGACCACCACTACGTCGACCGCTCACCCGCCCACGCCCACGTGCTTGTTGGTGAAGAGACCAATATTCACGACCACTCGTTATCGTTGTCCATCCACGATCACTCATCAGGACCCAATGGCGACGGCGTTTCATTGGCGACATCTACCGCCTCGTCTGTACACGGTCCGTTAACGCTCGATGGCGCGACTCTAGAATCATCGATTCCAAGCTACGACCACCATCTGATCGCAATGTTCACTGGAGTTCCCCCAGCGCTCGACGCTGAAGCGGCGAGCCCTCTGGAACGACCTCCTCGACTCGGATAACCACTTACACATTTTGGTTTATTCGGGGCTGTTCCACTTGAACGGCTTGTTCACAGGAGTAAGACAAGAGATGTCTTTATTTCACTGGCGTACACACGCCACACTTTTACTTACAGTTCTATTTGCCGTACTTGGCACAGGTGCAGCGCTCGCACACGAAGGTCGCGACGTTGGCGACTACAACTTTGTTGTTGGATTTATCAACGAACCCGCGGTTGAAGGAACGCTGAACGGTGTTTCGATTCGTGTCACTTCTCTTGTTGAAGAGGAAGAGGCTGGACACGATGATCACGGTGCCGGCAAGGAGATGGGCGGCGACATCGACATTGTTTCGCACGGTGGAGTGTTCGTTGGCGGGTTGGCCGCTGGAGCTCACTATGAATACACGTTCGATCAGGACTTCGAAAACCTGAGCATACCGTTCCATGCTCACCCAATCGAAACGCAGGGCTCGATCATGGTTGGACACGAGGGCGCTTCGACGGACGGAGTAGTTATCGAGATACATGAAAATGGATTCGAGCCGGCGATGGTCATGATTCAGGCCGATACAACCGTAAGGTTCGAGAACCACATGTCCGAAGCCACGGTGGTGATGAGTGGCCCGCTTGGCGAAGTCGAGGTTCCGGCAGAAGAGTCCGATCACGGTGAATCCAAGAGGGTTGCCGGCATCACCACATTGCAAGTTGAAGTTACACACGTTGCTTCTTCAGTCTCGAAGGTCATGGATCTCAAAGAGGCCTGGAATTCACCCGGCCAATATAAATCTGAGTTCATTCCAACGTCACCGGGTGCCTACAACTTCCGATTCTTCGGTGAGATCGAAGGCACTGCGATTGACGAGAGCTTCAAGTCGAGTAACACGACGTTCGACGAGGTAACAGCTGCGACGGAATTACAATTTCCTGTGCAACTAGCATCGCCACGTGAGACTGAAAACGCCGCCCGGGGAGCACTGGATGCAGCAAACGAGGCTGGATCTAAAGCCTCCGACGCATTGATTCTGGGAATGTGGGCAGTGGGTCTTGCTGTGATCATTGGACTGGCAATTGTTGGATTGGTATTCCAGCGATCAGGAAAAAAGCGCATTACGCGGTTCTTAAGGAAATGAGCAGTGAGTCCGATTCCAATTGAAATGAAAGACCTACCCTTGCTGCATGGCTCGGGTGGTGCTTACGACGAGCTTTTGATATTCGGTGGTATCGGCGTTCTTCTTCTCGTGCTGGGCTTCCTATCGTGGCGAGCGAGCAAAGGCAAGGACGAGCGACGCAACAAGCGAAAAGCGAGGCGTAAACGTTGAAGATGAACTCGTTTTCAGTCGTTTTACCGCGCAAAACGATTCTCGTGTTCGCCGCCATGGCGATATTCTGGGCGCTCGTCGCGTCACCAACGCAGTCGGTCAGGGCCCACGCGAATCAGATCAACTCGAACCCGGCTCCGAAGAGTGAACTCGAGACGTCGCCTGTTCGCGTAATCGTGTGGTTCAGCGAGCCGATCGAAGAATCGTTTAGCGTAGTGACCGTGCTGAACTCGGCTGCCGAGCGAGTTGATCTTGACGATTCTGCCCGCGATCCATCAGAACCATCGGTTATTTCGGTTGGCTTGCCGCCTCTCGAAAACGGCACCTACACCGTCGTCTGGAAGAACCTTTCTTCGGTCGATGGGCACAAGGTGATCGGGTCGTTTGTGTTTTCCGTCGGTGAGCCACTGTCGGCAGGTGCACAGCTTGAAGCGGTCGAACAGCCGCTGCTGCAATCGGTGGCTGATCCCTGGCTGCGCTGGCTCGTGTTTCTGGGCGCCGCAATCATCACCGGTGGACTCGTTTTTGAACTAATAATTGGAGTGCCGGTCGTTTATGGCGAATCGGCGAAAGAAAGCTGGCAGTCGGCTGGAGTGGTTACGTCGGCCGCGTGGTCACGATTTGCGCTTGTTGGACTCGCCGTGTTGATAATCGCCATGCTCGGCCAACTACTTCAACAGGTAAGCGTTGTGTCTGGAAATTCCGCTTTTGCCCCCGACATGAATGTACTGCGTTCTGTTGCGCTGGAAAGCGGTTGGGGGCGACTCTGGACGTACCGCTTGATTGCTGCGCTCGGCATTGGAGTGCTCTTCTTCGTTGCGAAGCGAATGAGTGCTCCGGTCGAGGGTTTCGAAGATGAGGATCAGGACAAAGGCACGCTGATCGGTGATTCGGCCATTGCTCAGGCCGCGGCCGTGTTCGGAATAGTATTTCTTGGGCTCATCTCCGCCAGCAGCCACAACGCGGCTTCGGCGTCAGATATCAAGACCTTTGCGGTGACAACCGATGTCGCGCATCTCGTCGCAGCGATGATCTGGCTGGGAGGCATCGCTTACCTCGCAATTTCGGTACCGGTATTGATCCGGGAACTTGGAACTTCTGGTGCAGCAGAAATCCTTAACTCAGCGATCCCGAGATTCACTGTTCTCGGGTTGCTCAGCGCCGGAGTTCTAATCACAACCGGAATATTTTCAAGCTACATGCAGGTCACCATCCCTGCTGCCACAGCCACTCCCTACGGCTGGTTCCTGATTGGGAAACTCTCCCTGATAGTCGCACTGTTCGCGGTCGCCTGGTACAACGGGTTCAAGCTGGCGAAGCGGATTGGCTCTGGTGGTGAAAATCGCTTTGGTCGCTCACTCTTAGCCGAGGTAGTAATCGCCGGACTCGTGTTAGTTGCGGTCGGCTGGCTCGCCAGTTTGGAGCCAGCTCGTCAATATGCTGGTCGCGCGGGGATCGGTGCCGAAGACAAGGTCGCGTATCAGGATCAAGCAGATGACACCGCGTTTGATATCAAGATTAGCCCTGCAGAGATCGGCGAGAATGATGTGATAGTTCGTATCGCGAAACTGAACGGTGAAGCTATCGAAAATGCGGTCGACGTGCGAGTGCGTTTGAAGTTTGTCGACGATGATCTCGGCGAACCGCTGGTATCGCTCAGAGACACTGGTGCCGGTATCTGGCGACTCGACGATGCTCAGCTGAATATTGCGGGCGAGTACCAAGCTGAGGTGCTCGTACAGCGACACGATGCATTCGATGCGCGCACCGCCTTCCGATTCGATGCTCGTTCGAATACAACCGCCGCCGATGCCATCAAGCCTGACGCCGATACAGCCGGCCTGCTGTTCGGTCTTCAACTGTTGATTATCGGGGGACTAGCAATCGCGATCGGTGTTCGAGGCAATATTGCCCGATCGCTGTTCGGTGCAGTCAGCCCTCAGCGAACTCTTTACGCACCGGGGATTGTGGTGGCCGTGTTGGGTCTGCTGCTGATCTTGAACACTCAGGTCTTGCGAATTGGTCTTGCCGAAGACACGCGTAACCCGTTTCCGCCGACCGCTGAATCTGTGACAACCGGGCAACCTCTATACGCCGCCATGTGCGCCACCTGCCACGGAGTCAGCGGACTCGGCGACGGGCCAGCCGGAGTCGGTCTACCGAAATCACCGGCCGACCTTTTCGTACACGTTCCACTCCACAGCGATACGATTCTGTTTGAGTTCATTCGCGACGGAATCGCATCAGCGGGCATGCCCGGGCAAGCGGACAACCTGAGTGAGAATGAGATGTGGCATCTGGTGAACTACCTGCGTGCGGAGTTCGACGGTCGCTAGCGGTCGCGGTCGCCGTTTATTTTCCACCCGATTTACTGCCCGAATCCTTTGTACCGGAATCGTGAGTGCCAGAGTCACTGTCGCTTCTGCCGGTACTGTCCCTTGAATCTTCGTCTTTGGCGTCAGCATGGCCGGCGTCGCGGTAGGCGGCGCGGGCGTTGAAGTTGGAGCGGGAGTTACGGTGGCTGATGGGTTTAAGCCGATAGTTGGCAACGGCACAGTTGTACTCCATCTTCGAACAGCAGTTGTGTCCGGATCCCCTCGCATGACCGCCCCTACACTTTGAAGGCTTCGAGCAGGACACTAAATGTCGTTTATGACAGCAGCGCCCGATTCGCCCAGAGCATCAATTTCGTCGGCAGTGTAGCCTGCCCTGAGCAGCACTTCACGTGTGTGTTGGGCTAGCAATGGTGCAGGTTTGGTAATTCTTCCGGGCGTTCCGTATAACTTGGCGGCGAGCCCGATGTTTTTGGTCGTGCCTGCCGTGGGGTGTTCCAGCACAGCCTCCATGCCTCGATCTTGCACCTGCGGATCGGTCCAAATCTGCTCCATGTTCAAAATAGGACCAGCTGGCACACCAGCCTCTTCCAGAATCACCAGCCATTCATCAGTGGTCTTCTGAGTGGTCGTGAGTTCGAGTTCTTCTTCGAGCTTCGCACGATTCACCAAACGACCCGCGTTGTCCGAATATTCTTCGCGAGCGATCAGTTCTGAACAACCGAAAGCCATGGCGAGTCGTTCCCAGTTCGGTTGATTCGGCGCTCCGACAACAATGTAGCCATCGCTGGTCTTGAGACCCTGATAAGGAGCTGAGTTGCGGTGCGAGGACCCAAGTGGTCCTGCAACTTCACCGGTTGCAAAGTACCCCGCCGATTCCCACACGGTGTAGGCGAGTGCCGCTTCTAGCAGCGAGATTTCAAGATACTGGCCTTCACCGGTTTTGAGCTTGTGTATGTAGGCGGCAAGAATTCCGTACACAGAGAACATTCCAGCGTTCATGTCGGCAACCGGAACACCAGCTTTCACAGGTGGCGTATCCGGCACCCCCGTAAAGCTCATTATCCCGCTCATCGCCTGTGCAATCAAATCGTATCCGCCCCGCTTGGCATAGGGACCAGTTCGACCGAATCCAGAGATTGAGCAGTAGATGATTCCGGGGTTGATTGCTTTTAGATCTTCGTAGCCAAGACCCAGCCGTTCCATCACGCCTGTACGGTAGTTTTCGATGATGATGTCGGCATCTTCGACTAGCTTCTTCATCGCGTCGACGCCAGCCGGCTCTTTGAAGTTGAGCACTACGCTGCGCTTATTGCGGTTCATGGCGAGAAACGCAGCCGACTCGCTATCGATAAACGGAGGACCCATCCGCCGAGTGTCATCTCCCCCGTTCGGCTTCTCGATCTTGATCACATCGGCGCCCATGTCGGCCAAAAGCATGCTGCAAAACGGTCCCGCCAGTATTTGCGAACAGTCGAGAACCCGCACGCCTTCAAGCGCTTCGGGCATGCCATGAGGATTGGGAAGGGAGTGCATAGTTCGGGAGGGAGTGCTGGTGTGCAGGCCAGAATGGCAGTAATTCTTGGCCAGTAATTTTGTTGACGGTACGTGTAGTCTCAGTAGGTCATCGAGAATTCTATTCCCAAAACCCCCAGATCGGTAAATCCCAACTTGGTGACGATGTAGTAGATACACGCTATATGTCGTTGAGCAGACTGCGGGAGGAGGTGTATCACGGAATCGCTTCTTTGACCACAACGGATGATGAGTTGGGATCATCTGCTCATAGACACTGGAATCGCAACCTTCACGTAAGATGCCGGGCACTACTTGGCGCACAGGAGAAACTGCATGTTCAACTTGGAAGGCAAAGTCGCATTCGTAACGGGCGGCAACGGTGGCATCGGGCTGGGCATGGCGAAGGGATTTTTGGAACAGGGCGCTTCGGTGGTGCTTGCAGCTCGAACCCAGTCAAAGCTTGAATCGGCGGTCGCCGAGATCACGGCTGCGGGAGCCGGTGACCGGGTTCTTGCCGTTCAGTGCGATGTCACCGACCGACCGTCGATCCAGGCAGCGCTCGATGCTACTGTCGGGAAGTTCGGGGGTGTCGACATTGTGGTCAACAACGCAGGCACCAACAAGCGGGCAGACGAGCCGCATCTTTTGTCGGAAGAAGACTGGCAAGACGTCATCGACACCAATCTCACTAGCATGCACAGCATCACTTCGCTAGCGTTCCCGCTCATGACAAGTCGTGGCGGCGGCAAGATCATCAATATCGGATCGATGATGTCGATCTTCGGCTCGCCATACGCTCCCGCCTACGCTGCGAGTAAGGGCGGAGTCGTTCAGTACACAAAGAGCTGCGCAATCGCCTATGCCAAATACAACGTGCAGGTGAACGCCATTCTGCCGGGCTGGATCGTTACGGAAATGACCGACGAGTTCGGCCGATTGTTTCCGGATCGTTACGCCGCTATCGAAGGTCGAACTCCCGCAGGACGCTGGGGACAACCCAACGATCTGGCAGGTACTGCGATCTTCCTCGCATCCGACGCCTCACAGTTTGTATCAGGCGTCTCAATCCCGATCGACGGTGGCTACTCGGTGCAGTAAATAGTGCCCTGTTGAGATCCCAAGATTAACGTGTCCCGAGCGGAGTCCGACGTAGCTGAGGGATCTGGTGCGGGGTCGCGGGTGTCTGGCTTTGCGGTGGTCGACCCAGTCGAATGGGTACGTAGCCTACTCGTCCGAAACCTTAAACACATTCTCGCGGTACCACTTCAGCTCCTCGACACTCTCTTTAATGTCGGCCATAGCTAAATGGGTGCCCTTCTTGTCAGGCGGGCGTGTGCCCTTCGGGTACCACCGCTCGACAACCTCTTTGAACGAAGAAACATCGACCATTCGATAGTGTAGGTAATCCTCAAGAGTCGGCATTTCTTTGTGCAAGAAACGCCGGTCAACCCAGATCGAGTTTCCGCACAATGGCGCCTTGCCCTTCACGGTCCACTTCTTCAGGAACTCAAGCGTCTGTTTTTCAGCTTCAGCAACATCGATCTTTGAAGCCTCGATTCGGTCGAGAAGCCCCGATTTCTTGTGTTGCCTTGCAGGCCACTCTTCCATCCTCGCCATCTCTTCAGGCGTGCGGTGAATGGCAAGCTCTGGACCCTCGGCGAGGATGTTCAGATTGGCATCGGTAACAAGCGAAGCAATCTCGACAATCACCTGCTCATCGCCCAGCCCCGTCATCTCAAGATCGACCCAGAATAAGTTAGTGTTTTTAGCCATCGCAAGAGTTTATGGCAGGAACTGGGCACGTGGGTGCGAAACATGCCAACTGGAGGCCGCCATGCTGAACTTGATTCAGTACCTCGCTTGGCGATGGAAGCACGTTCCGATCGCACGATGTTCTTTCGTTGGTTCGAAGCCATACGCGACGTTGACCATCGCGCTCCCGCCACATATCCTCATCACAACGAGCGGGAGTAGCTCAGTGGTAGAGCATTTGCTTCCCAAGCAAAGGGTCGCGAGTTCGATCCTCGTCTCCCGCTCCAACTGAACTTGAACTGAGGAGTCCTTGCAGAAATGCAGGGACTTTTCACTTAATTGTTGTAAATCCAAAGCTGCTTGGGTTGCGAGTGCTCCTACGTCAGATGTTAAGAATCCAGGTTCGGTCAGCCGTTTAGCGGCTCCAGTGCGTCAGTTCTGCCTTTACTTATCTCTGGATCGGGCTGGTAGACGTAATCGATATTTGGTGCCAGATGTTCAAGATAAAGGATCTCGTTGATATCGCCAAACTGTACGGCAATGACGTAACCAGCTTCCTTTGGAAGACTGAAATACACCAAACCATCTCTGTTTGTATTCGACTTATGCAACCCTGTTAGCACAGACGTAGCGGCCAAAGATATTTCAGCGCCTCGTACGGGTTTTCCCTCAAGATCAACGACTTTCAAACTGCCGGTGTGTTTTGCGGCCTCATATTTGCTATCCAACTGCATCGTACCGATAGCATCAGTCGGGACAACTCTGTCAGCCATGAGATTCAGTACATCTTGTTCGAACCCGCCCGCCTTCTGAGGGGTCTGCCATCCGGGCCCGTATTTGAGTCTGAAGTACTCTTCAGGAGGGTTCGGTACCATGAATTTTGTGTCGAGGAAATTGATCTCTTTCAGATTCTCATGCAGACTCACTGGGATTTTCACGACCGGCCATTGGTAAATACTGCCATCGATGATTCGGTAGCAAGTCCAGTCGAGTTGTGTGTCATATTTTTGCATGTCTACACTCAGGTTCAGTTCAGTTACTTTTACCTTGACAGTGAATCCTTGATTTTTAAATTCGTCAGCAGCATTATGAACCAGTTCTTCGCTCAAGCCGTGCATGCCGATGATCGACCCGATATCGAGATCGTCGTCCCATGGAATGAACGCTTTATCTCGTACGGCACCTAAACATGTGCCATGTCGTAAGAAGAAGGTTAAGCCGAGTTGATCAAGAATCTGCTTCGCTTCCTTAAGAAGTGTTTCGGCATTAGTCATGTTCATCGGTTCAAAGACTGTTGAATTCATAATTTTGGATCGACTCCTGAGCGGTTGGCTCGCCCTGATGAAACGCGGTGCGAGACTGTTTTGTAGTTTGTAGCGCTGCCCATTTGGAGATCGGTGTTTGAAAACTGGATGAGTTATGTGGGTTAATAAACATCACTCATAGATTGGGCATTGTGCAAAGACGAATGATCCAATAGCAAGTAGACAATTATGGACGGGTTGGCATGGATGGGGTTTATATTTGGAATACTCGGCTTGGTGGCGTTTGGTCGAGTGCACCAATTAGAAAAAACGCTCAAAGAAAAGGGAATTTTGGATACGGGCAAGAAAGACGAGTAACGGCTTTAAAACACTCCGTAACTGTAGAGTAGTTTTAAACGGTGAACATGCTGATATTCACGATTCAAAACAAAACGATGACGGTCAATTATTTTTCAGTTGCCTTGTTGTACGCAACACCAAAAGTGATGGTGATAGCGACTCCAACGAGTATCCCTGAAATGAGAGTGCTAGAAGATCCGCCCACGGTTGTTCCAACACCGATCCCAAGCGCAAGTCCAGCCAATTGATGTTTTCGTCGCCACCATGGTGTCTGGTTTTCATCAGGCTGTATTTCTTGACTATCTGACATTTAACGGTCCTCTTCGCAACTTTTCTGACACCAACATACTACCCATCCCTTTACCCACATTGCCAACAACCGAATTCCCTAGGCTGCCGAGGGACCTGGGGCGGGGTGGTGCCTACGATGCCCCA
>DUCO01000047.1:0-355 GCA_012959765.1 Dehalococcoidia bacterium
GTCCTCTCTTCGGCTGCTTCTTCGGTACTTTCAGCCCTTCTCGTCGCCAGATACGTTCTACACGCTTGTGATTGACCTGCCATCCCTGGTCACGGAGCAAGGCAGTGACCCTGCGATACCCGTACCGCCCGAACCGTACTGCAAGCATGATGATGTCTCGAGTCAACGACTCTTCATCGTCGAGAAACTTCAACGTTCTGCGCTGCGTCGGTCGAGGTTGGTTGATCACCCTGCAGGCTCTGCGCTCGGATACTCCGGGCAGAACCTTCTGGACTCGCTCTACACACTTGCGGCGACGGGAAGGGCTCAGAAGTTTCCCTCTGCCGCTTCTTTCAGGATCTGCTTGTCCAGGGCA
>DUCO01000047.1:578-53512 GCA_012959765.1 Dehalococcoidia bacterium
GTCCTTTTCTTGGCATTTCTGCCTCCCTTCAATACATCCAGTATCTGATCTTTCAGATGGACACGTTTGAGGGGGCAGGTCAGTAGCAAAACATTGTCGGGGCGAACCAACTGCATCGGTAAGTTCGGGAATGGTTCTCCGGTTGCTGCCGAGTATGAATAGGAATCCAATTGATAGGAATCGATCCCCTCGAAGTGCTCCATGCTTTTAGCAACAATCTCCTCGGCAGTCAGCGGTTCGCTCGCCAGAAGATTCGCCAAAACAATCCCGAGTGAAATCACAAGAGCTGCTAGCGGAACGATATATTGCTTTCGAACATGCATCTGTCGCATTGTAAAAAGTGTAACTTGTCGAAGCCTTTTGAACTGTTAACTCAATTAGCTGATTATCTGGAAGATGTTGTGCACAAGCATTCGCACTCTGTTTCACCGCCAAGCGACGATTTCCTTCATATAAAATGCAGTCGCTTTATCTAATGGACACCAGAGACTCGTTCGTTACACCAGTGCGCACGAATTTGATGACCGAAATAATTTGAATTTCTCTCGATTCGTACAACGCCGCGCCCGCGGTGATCGCTTCCTCACAGTCGGCGTGCTGGTCGCCGTGTTTCTGGCAGCCACCGTCATGGCTGGCGGTCCAATCTATTTGCGTTCGCTCGAACGAATAGGCATGGCCGATGTAGTAAATTCGGTCGGAATCTACAACAAAAATATTGGCCTGATATCAGACTGGATTCCACTCGAAGCAAACGAAATCGAGCACGCCAACAGCGTTGTCGACTCGGCGGTCAACGAGATATTGGAACCCCTAATCGTTAGCCGCTCGACCCGCATAAAATCCCGCCCCCACTACTGGGGCCTGGCTGACGACGATCCCGAAACTGAAACCGAAATACCTCGTAACCCAGAAGCATCGCGTGCATTTTTCCACGAAATGGAAGGCCTGTTCGATGCCGTCACCTATGTCGATGGCAGGCCCCCGACTTCTAATTTGCGTACAGACGAAAACGGCGATCAAATAGTCGAAATTGCTCTGTATGAAAATCGAGCTAAGAACTACAGGCGTAACGAGGCAGTCTTCGACTTTGAAATAGGCCACATTATCGAAGCGACCTCAATTTCACGATCATCCGGCGTGGTCAAAGGTGAAGTCGTAGGTATATTCGCGGCGAACGATGCGCAAGGGGAGTTCTGGCTGGGAGCCCCCGGCACAATCCTTGAACCTCAACCGCCACAAGAGGCCGGTGGACGGGGCTTGCCGATTGTGCTGTTCACCGCTAAAGACACCATTGCTCCCGGTGTTGGACCGTCCAACGCAGGTTTGCCAATGAGCTACATGCGGGTGCTATTTACCGATCCGCAGTTGATTTCCGAAGCAAAAGCCGGCGTTCTGGTTGCTGCCATGAACGAATATGAAGAGATTGTCGCGACAGAATTACCCCGGTCCAATGCCTTGCTCGGGGCACGCGCAACAACAAAGCGAATGTCACAGAAAATGCTATTTCTGCGCCTGCCAGCGCTACTGCTCGCAGCGCTTGGTGTTGCAGTTGTTGGCTATTACCTGTTCCTTGTTTCAGGGCTAATCGCCCGCAAGCGCGAACTTGAAACTGTCATGCTTCGATCACGGGGACTTTCGGCATACCAGGTGATACGAGTTCAAGTAATCGAAGCGATAGCCACTGTGGGTCTACCCGCAGCTATTGCCCCGCTACTGGCCTTTTTCGCAATCGCCTACGCAGGCCGATTACCGGTATTTGCATCGCTCACACACGACGCAAACCTCCCCGTCGAACTCTCACCAATATCCTGGGTGTGGGCAGCAGCAGCAGCGTTCGTGGCATTCCTGATTGTTCTTCTACCAACATTGCTGGTCGCTCGATCGGGCGTCTCAAATGTCGATCGCTCCCGAGCTCGACCCGACAGTCCGCCCGTGTTCCAGCGCCTTTACATCGACCTGCTGGTGATCATTTTGGGCGGCCTGTTCCTATGGGAGATCACAACCCGCGGCGTCGCATCTACCGATCGTGAAGGCGAAATTGTTACCGATCCAACGTTGCTGTTTGCTCCCGCCATGCTGCTGATATCAGTTGCGCTGATTATGCTAAGAGCCTTCCCGATCATCACAAATGCCACCGCATGGATCGCAACCCGTTTCACTTCGGCATCGATGGCAGTAGGTTTCTGGCGACTCGGTCGAAGCCCCTACTGGTATGCATGGCCAGTTTTGCTGATAATTTTGGGCACCGGTCTCGGGGTGATGGTCGGCACGCTCGGCTCAACGCTGGAACGGAGCAGCCGAGAGCAGATTTTCTACGACAATGGCACCAGCTTGCGAATACGGCCGGGCGGGATCAGAAACGATATTCGCGATGCCGACATTGCTGAACTCATGGCGATCGACGGCGTCAATATGGCCACAAGGGCACTCAGGCAGACAGCAAAATTCGGCACTACCGACAGGGGTATGGAGTTCGATGTTCTGGCTGTTGAATCTGACAGCTTTTCAGATATGGCCTGGTTCAGGGACGACTTCTCAGACGAGTCACTTGAACTGTTGCTCGATCGGGTGAACGTACCGTCAAAACCAGAGCCTCTGATGTTGCCGTTGGGAACGACCGAACTTTCAGCCTGGACCAAACAAGATCCTTACGTCCGCGATCACTTCTTCTGGATCGTTCTAAGTGGGGCGGAAAATCGACAGTCACCAGTGACCTTAGGACAGATTGGTGACACATGGTCCAAGCAGTCCGGCTCAATACCAAAGAATCTGAAGGAACCGATCGAGATTATTTCACTTGTAACGTTCATGCAGTCTGGAAACGATGGTGGTGCTCCAACAACCTGGTCGTTTGATGATCTCGTGGCGATTGGCCCCGGCTTCGAAACCGTGCTTCTGGACTTCGAAGGTGAAAGCCTGTGGACACCTTTGCCGACATCGGAAGGGCTGGACGATGTTTATATCGATGCTCCCGAACCGGCTGGTATCGGTGAACCCGGATCTGTAATCGGCCAAATGGTTCTCGATAGAGGGACAGTAACCGGCGTTCGTGGTGCGTACCGAAGCTCGACCGGCGATCCCATTCCGGTGATCGTCTCGGACAATTTTCTTGCGCAAACAGGAATCGTCATAGGTCAGCCCGCAGTTGTTCAAATTCTGGGTGGTTTCATACCGATTGTTCCGATCGGCAAAGCAAATCTGTTCCCAACTCTCGAACCGGATGACGATCCATTTATGGTTCTCGATGTCAAAACGCTGCTGGCATTCGTGGAGTTGCGCGGGCTTGTTTATTTGGACGCCAACGAGGTCTTCCTCGATATCGATTCTGAGGGCCATTCAAGAATCACAGCAGACATTCGCGAAATATTCCGTAGTGGATCATTGCTGGATCGAGAACGGCGAATTGAAGAATCGGTAATCGATCCGCTTACAGTCGCTGGTTGGCGTGGCATGGGCGTCGTATCGCTGATCATCGGCGGTATTGCACTGGTGCTTGGCTACGTCACCTATCTTGTGGCGCATTCGACCAGAACAACCCATGATTCGGCTTATTTGCGAGCGATGGGACTCTCGAAACAGGGCTTCATGCGAAGCGCACTGATCGAACACGGCATCGTGGCGTTCATCGGAGTTGCGGTGGGAGTCTCGGCGGGACTGGTGGCGAGTCGTGTAGCCGTTGGGGCGATCGCTTATTCGGAGACGGGGCGAGCATTGCTGCCGCCGTTCATTCTGCAAACCGACTGGTGGCCGGTGTTCACCATATTAATCGTCGCAGCGATAGCCGGGATCGTTGGTGTCATTTCGTCGCTCATCGGATTCCTGCGCAAGCCCTTGCACGAACTAACCCGCACATCCGAATAACTTGTGGCGAGGCTACCGAACCGTGACCACACCCACTAACCCTTACGCTTCCAGCCCGGCCGAGTAAGCACCAAAGTCAGCGCTACCTCAGTTGCCTTCGCTCCCGAAACGCCCTCAGGCGGCAACATCTCGAACTGCTCAAGTGAAACTTCCTTCTGTCGAATCGTCTTTAGATCCTCATCGAGTTCCATCTCGAACCTTCGGCCACCCGTATCGTCGCTGGCAGCCTGAAACCAGCCAAATTTAGGAATCGGCCAATCGTAGGCATCCCATGCAGGGTGTTGACCGATCACTTGCCACGAACCGTCCCTCAAGCCGTCATCTCGAAAATGTTCAACATGAACCGAGTCGTTCTCGGTCAGATTTTCGAGATCGCTCAAGGTTGGCAACGAATCCCAAACCGGCGCGAAAAAACGCCCAACCACAGTGCCTTTTAGCCCTACACAAACTGCAATTCCCAATCCGAAGCCGCCCGTCTTGAGCGGTACAACGAAGAAATCGCCTTCTGAGTACTTGTCTGTGTTTGCCGATGCCAATGCGTGGTGATCCAAAAATCAGATGAGACAAAAGCGATGTGCCTACGTCTCGCAGCCTCGAACAGACCGCTTGTCTAATTCTATTCGGCAAACACCTGTCTTAGTCGAAACGTTTGGTGAATTCCGATATCAAAGATTCGTACCTCTCCGGATCCCAGTTCCAGGCCGCAACGTGTCCGGTTTTTTCGAATATCTGTAGATCTATCAAAGAAGGTGAAGCTGCTTCAAATTCGATACTGGTCTGGATCGGCACGGTGTCATCGGCATCCCCGTGAATTAGCAAAATCGGAATAGTCAGTTCATCAGCGTGTGAAAGGAAATCAAGCTCGTCCCAGTCGATCCCGAATCGCATGCTTGCAAGCATTTTTGCTATGGCCGTGATTGGCGCAGGCACTCCACGTTCTGCCGCTCCTTTGTCAACAGTTCGCCCGAAATTCAGCATCGGAGCTTCGAGGATCATGCCGACTGTGTGTCCAGCAAGATCGGACTTCAGCTGATAGTTGACGATCACGCCGCCACCCATAGAAAAGCCAACGAGAACGATTCTCTTGGCGCCATTGTCGAGGGCAAACTGAACCGCCGCTTCTACGTCTCGCCATTCCGTTGCGCCGAAGTCGTAGTAGCCGGATTCACTGGCAGGAGCACCCTCATCATTACGGTAGTTGATCGTCAGCGAAGCGGCGTTCAAGTGATCAAGAAGCTTAATTGCGGCGTCGAGATTGCTCGTTCGACCATGAACAACGATCGCCCACAATTCCGGACCAGCGTTCGCTGATTCAACCGGAACGTACCAGGCTTCTAATTCACCGAGTTCACTTTGAAATGGCACATTCGCGTAGTGGATTCCCTTAGCCGATCGAGGGTCATGAGGAAACGCCGTTCGGTCCAGATACACCTCATCGCCAACCTGAAACTCACCGCTCATCAGTGTGAATTCGCGGGTCACTTTTTCTCCAGATCCTGAAAGAATGTCCCCAAGCCGACCGTAATTCACCCCGTCGGTGACACCCCATTGTGCTGAAATATTCAGGCTGTCCTCTTCGGCATCAGGCAATAGTTGAAGTGTGATCGAATCTGCGCTGATTCCAGTGATCGAAACACTGACTTCGTGAGCGGCGTTGTCGACTCTCAGCCCATCTTCTTCAAGAACCCCTGAGAAGTACCAACCACCGCCAATCAGCACCAAAAACACCAGCCCAATTAGCGGTATAGCGACGAATCGAAATAGTTTGCTGCGGAAAATTTTCTTCATAGCGGTTAATCGATTCCTAGTCGGCCCATTCTCGCTTT
This sequence comes from Dehalococcoidia bacterium, assembly GCA_012959765.1. GTDB lineage: Bacteria > Chloroflexota > Dehalococcoidia > Lucifugimonadales > Lucifugimonadaceae > Lucifugimonas. The sequence goes on from DUCO01000047.1 coordinate 6,266, forward strand.
GTGCGCGGCCACCGGCCCTCAGGTCCCGGCAACTCCGGGAACGTATCATGTGGCTCGGTCTGGCACCAGAACGCCACCGAATCGATCTCGTCGGTTAACGGTTGGAACGTTTTATCGGCCCACCACCCCAACGCCTGAACCGTCACGCACAAATCCTCTTTGAAGCGAATTGGGTCGAGTACGTGCCAGCGATACAGACCGTGCTTAGGCACATCGTCCTCGTCACGAGTCCACAGCGGATATCCGAGATACGGCGCCGAATACGTCTCGTCAAAACACCACGCCCCACCGAAGTAGTCCTCAGTTCCCGTACCGCAAATCGTCGGGTACTTTCCGTCACCATCGATAAAGAACTTCACCTCGCCTTCGCCCCACCATCCGTCCGACATCTGCGTCCAGCCAAGCGCAGTTCCAATGTAGTGACCCTGACCCTTCACACCGTCAAGAATAACGTGTTCGGGATTCTCTCGCGTCGTTATAGACCTACGCCACTGAGCATGGAAATATGCGGCTTCGTTAGGCACCGCCGTTAGCGAATAGTCGAACTGATAGAAGAACCCTCGAATCTCGTTCCAGTGCTGATTCTCAACTTCGATTCGAGCGCGTTTCCTGAACGGCATCTGCCAGTAGCAATTAAAACCGCCCGAAGGGTTTACGTTCACAGGAATCGAATTAACGTTATAGCGCAGGCCGTGCGCGTTGGCGAAGAAATCGGCTATAGGCGACTCCACAGAAGGCGTCTCTTCATCATCCCAGTAAAAACGAATTACTACATCCCGAAGCCCAGAATCTTGCAGCGTGATCCAGATGTGATTGATGATAGCTGGACCCTCGATATCGACCAGCACAACGGTCTCGCCGGGTGCAAGCGTTATCGCCGGTCGAACCTTCCAGCCCTCTCCTAATCGGTGCGAAGGATGTGGCGCATCGGGTGATGGAGCCTTTGCACCGTTTGCACGTTCGCCAGTCGGGTTTTCGGCCGATATCGAACGAGATTCCGCATCGCTCAAAAGCGAAAGACTTCCGAGTCCGCCCTGAAATCCGCTCAGCCAGTTGTTCGTCAATGTAAATCACCGTGTGAAATCTCGTGCCAGTGAAGGCATTCTACCGTTGTGTTCAACCCGTATCGACGACTACCAGCAGCACCTTGCTCTGTTAGAGTCGCCAGACCCTTTCGATTTGATCGAGTCCGCATACTGATTTTGTGATTGGAAACCGCTTCCAGTGAACGAAACTCACGACCACAACCTGCCCGATTTAAAGCCGGGTCCACACGGGCATCCTGCGTGTGCCGAGTGCGGTCGCACGATCTGGAACGACCCAAAAGTCGCCGGAGCCGCAATCGTGCCGATGGACGATGGAATCGTAATGGTTCAACGCGCTATTGAACCCGAGATCGGCAAGTGGAGCTTCCCGTCTGGCTACGTGAACCGTGGTGAAAAAATCGAGAAAGCAGTTGAACGAGAAGTACTCGAAGAGTGTGGGCTTGAAACCACCGTCGGCAAACTCGTTGGACTTTATTCCGAAGAGGGGAACTCGATCATTCTGGCGGTCTACGAAGTGGTAATCGTAGGTGGCAAACTCGAGTCAGCCGATCACGAAACTCTGGACGTCGGAGTCTTCAAAATCGACCAACTCCCCGATCTGGCATTCGCACACGACCGCGGAATTATCGAAGACTGGATCAGGATGAAATCAGAGGCCACATCAACATGAGATCCCGAAGCGACGTGGTGATCATCGGCGGTGGTGTTGTTGGCGCATCAATTGCATATCATCTGGCAAACGAAGGTATGAGCGTCACGATAATCGAGCGAGACTCAGTCGCCAGCCACGCCTCTGGATTTTCAGGCGGGTACCTGAATCCAACCAGTGAAACCGGCAAACTCGTGCCGCTGCACCACCAGTCGTTTCGCATGCACCGGGAACTGCTCGAAAACGTGCAGGAAGAGTCAGGCGTCGATGCACAGGTGCTGAGGATGCCACACATCGAGCTGGCTCTCACCGAAAGCGGCGTTCAGTTCCAGCGAACCGAGCTAGAGCGGATTTCACCGTTCCCAGATTTCAAGACACAGTGGCTTGAACCAGATGAAATCCGCAAACTGGAGCCACGAATCACAGATGACGTTTGCGGCGGCGTCCTTGTTGAAGACGTCATTGTCCTCGACAGCTACAACCTCACGCTAGCACTGGTAAAAGCGGCCGAAAACCGTGGCGCTGAAACCCTGCTCAGGGAAGCGACCGGCATCATCTACGAGAATGACCGCGCCGTCGGCGTGAGGATGGGCCAAGACCGTATAGACTGCGACAAGGTGATCGTGGCGCTGGGTCCTTGGTCGGGTGCTGCAAGTCTGTGGATTGGGCTCGACATTCCCATCGTCCCTCAAAAAGGCGAACTGCTACGACTTGAAGGACTCGACCCCAAACTAGAATTTCATCTCCGGGCGATCCATGCTGGAACAACCTGTTCCGTCTATCAAAAAGGCGACGGCCTGGTTTGGCTTGGCGCAACAAAAGAAGACGGCAAAGGCTTCGACACAGTCAATTCGAACCAAGCACTGCGGTCGCTTTCGGAAGTTGCCATACGAATGCTTCCCGAACTCGAATCACGCAAACTGGTGCTTCAAACCGCGTGCCTGCGACCGGTAACTCCCGATGGCGACCCCATCCTTGGAAACGTTCCAGGAAAAGAGAACCTGTTCATCGCCACAGGTACAGCGGGGCAGGGCGTATTACTTGCGCCAGCTATTGGCAAAGCGATGGCCGATCTGGTGTCGACCGGCGAAACCGACATCGATATCGCACAGTTTGGTTTCGAGAGATTTCGCGAGAAATCGACAGGGCTGACAGGAACTTCTTAATGGAGAGCAAAGTATGAAATCCCACAGCGACGTTGTAGTTATCGGAGGCGGAATCATTGGCTCATCCATTGCATACCGGCTGGCCAGCGAGGACTCAAGCGTAACCGTAATCGAGCGCGACTCGATAGGTAATCACGCCTCCGGATATGCACTGGGACTGCTGAATCCAACGAACGAAACCAGCCACATCGAATCGCTGAACCACCAGTCGTTTAAGATGCACAAAGAAATGCTCGACATAGTGCAGGAAGAGTCAGGGGTAGACGCACAGGTCCTGACCATCCCGCACCTCGAGCTCGCCCTTGAAGAATCCGAACTTCCAGAACTCAAAAAGGAAATCGATCGGATAAACGGCTTCTCAGAGTTCAATTCGACGTGGCTGGAGCCAGATGAAATAAAGAAATTGGAGCCGCGCATTTCCGATGATGTGTACGGCGGTGTGCTGATCGATGAGGTGATCATTCTCGACAGCTACAACCTGACGTTGGCGATCGCACAGGCCGCCGAGGCACGCGGCGTTGAGTACGTTTTGAGTGAAGCCACCGGGATCATCTTCGAAAAAGATCGCGCCGTTGGAGTAAAAGTCGGCGATGAACAAATCACTTGCGATGCGGTCGTTCTCGCCCTCGGCCCATGGTCAGGCGCATCAAGCCTGTGGCTCGATATCGACGTGCCTATCGTCCCCCAAAAAGGTGAAATCGTTCGTGTCAAGGGCTTCGATCCACCGCTCGAGGTGCACATTCACGGCTTCACGTTAGGAAGTTCGTGCTCAGTGGTACAAAAAACCGACGGCGCGACTTGGCTGGCAGCCACCGTTCAGGACGGATCAGGTTTCGACACCACCCCGTCAAGCGAGGCTCTCGAGTCGTTATCGCAACGTGCAATGCGGATGGTCCCAGGGCTCGAATCACAACAGTTGGTGCTGCAAACGGCTTGCATGCGACCCATCGCACCCGATGGCGACCCAATAATCGGTAAAGTGCCCGGCAAGGAAGGCACGTTCATCGCCACGGGCACCGGTGGTAAGGGAATCCTGCTGGCACCTGTCATCGGCAGAGCATTGACCGATCTGATCACCACCGGCGAGACCGATGTCGATATCGCCGAGTTTGGACTCGACAGGTTCTCAACCGATTAAGGCACTGACTACAGCCACTACGCCGAGTGAATCCGGTTCCACCGATTCGCCAGGTCAATGCAGCGCATGAACTCAACGCCTTCGCGCTGTTTCATGTGCTCTATCAGGCTGTCCAAAGCTTCGAGTCGTGCGAACCGGCCCGACGTGTGCGGGTGCATCGTCAGCATGAACGCCCTGTTTGCCCGATACGCCCCATCAAACTCCCACTGCCATGCCGTTAGCACGTCGTTCGGTGTGTTCATTGGAGCAGTTTGACCCGCTACTGGCATGTACGTGTAATACGGGGCGTCATCGAGCGCCCAGTGAACCGGAAGTTCAACAAGACTCTGGCCCTCTTCACCAACGAAATATGGAATATCGTCGCCCATCAGGCTCGAGTCGTAAACGAATCCTCGCTCATGCAACAGGCGAAGCGAATCAGCCGAAAGCTCCCATGAAGGCGATCTGTAACCTTTGGGCCGCTCACCCGTAATTCCTTCCAAAATGTCGGAACCCAGATCGAGTATTCCGCCCTCACTCTCGTGTGGTCCCAGCGATGAAGGCGGCTCGTGCAGATATCCGTGATGCGCTACTTGGTGTCCGCTTGCAGCCACGTATTTCACGATCGACTCATGACGTTCGGCCACCCAGCCCGGAACGAAAAAAGTAGCCTGAATATCGTGCTTTTCGAGCAGGTCGAGAATTCTTGCGGTACCGACTCGCGGTCCGAACTCACCCATCGAAATAGCGCTCGGGTGATCGGCGAGTTCAGGGTTTCGACGCATCGTCGCTGAAGGACCATCGATGTCGAAGGTCAGTATCACCACACATCGGGTATCGCCGTCTGTGTTGGCCCAGATCGAATCCATGTTCGCCCCTTTATCCCGTAGTCAGTCCCGTCGTTTCGTACTAAGCGATGATCAACTCCGCCATCCGCTCAGCCATCGCAATAACCGTTGCATTTATGTTCGCCCGCACACACGTCGGCATGATCGACGCATCGACAACCCTCAGGCCTTCCACACCTCGCACGCTACCGTGCTGGTCAACAACCGCCATAGGATCGGAATCGACGCCCATCTTATTCGTGCAAGAAATGTGGTGACCGGTTGTCACATCCCTGCGTATCCAGTCTTCCAGCGCCTCAACGTCATCAAGAATGTCGCCTGAAGGATACTCGCCATCAACAACAATCTCCCTGAACTCGGGACCCTCAACCAGTTTCGCCATCTTGCGCACGCCTTCACGCATGCGAGTCAAATCCCACGGGTCGTCGAAGTAGTTGAAATCGATGATCGGATGGTCGGCAATATCAGTTGAAGCCAATCGAATTTCACCCTTGCTGAATGCCATGTTCAGCGTCAAATTCATCAGAATGCCGATCGGCGTGTTCCTGTCACCACCACGATCCGTACGCTCTGTGGCAATCGAACTTACGTAAACAATCATGTCGTTCCGGTTGTCGGAACCTTCGGCTGTGTACCGGAGCCCCACCTGCATCCGCTTTCGATCGAGGTGAAATTTGTAGTCGGGTTTAGTGTTCCAGACCATCGGAGCCATCGGGTGATCTTGAAGGTTCTGGCCGACACCGGGCAGATCGACAATCACTTCAATTCCGTGTTCACGCAGATGCTCGGCAGGCCCAATGCCCGAAAGCATAAGTAACTGCGGAGAAACCACCGCTCCAGCCGAAACAATAACTTCGTTCGACCGTACCTCGAACATCTCACCACCGGATTCCGCGATCACGCCAACGGCACGACCATTTTCGATGATGACTCGATGCACCAAACTATCGGCACGGATAGTGAGATTCAGCCGGTGTCGACCCCCCGCCAGATAGCCAAGTGAAGTGCTGATTCGCACGCCATCGATATTGTTGAACGGCAGTGGCCCGACACCGCTTGAGTCGGGCAGATTATGATCCGGGCAGTCCGGAATTCCCGCCGCCCGGCATGCTTCGTAGAAAGCGGTCTGGGTAGGCAGCCAATCTTCAGATCTGGCTCGTTCGCAACTGATCGGACCGCCCTTGCCATGGAAATCACCACCATAATCGAGGTCGTTTTCCGATCGCCTGAACGCCGATAGAAGATTCTTGTACGACCACTCGTCGAGCCCCGATTCTGCCCAAGAGTCGTAGTCTTCCGGCACTCCTCTGAGAAAAATCTGGGCATTGATCGCTGTCGACCCTCCAACGGCACGCCCTCGCGGCACAAGTATCGGCTCAGAATCATCCGTTCCCTTCGCCCGGTAGGCCCAGTCGTGTGGATTATCGGCGACGTTGGCCGCACCGCTCAAACCATATTTGAGCTCATCGGGCAGTGTTTCGAAATCCGGGTAATCCGGGCCCGGTTCAAGCAGCAATACATTGCGAGTTGGATCTTCAGAAAGTCTGGCAGCCAGAACAGCACCGGCCGCTCCTGCTCCCACGATCACTGTGTTGTAATTCAACGAACCTGCCCTTCTTATGTGCTGTTGCCACCTGATCAGACACACTGATACTGAGGAAGCTTCACCGGCGCTCCGAATTGATCCACGGCATACGTCGCTTTCGGCCTAACTTACCAGAGAATCTGAGTGCGAACTAAGCTTGTGCCTTGAGCTTGGGCATGACCTCTTTTGCAAACAGCTCCATCGACCGCATCACCTTCTCGTGCGACAGCTGACCGATTCGCATCCAGGCCATCCAGTGGTTGGTATAAACACGTTCTGAATACGCCTGCATCGATTTCAGTACAGTTTCAGGCGAAACGTAGCAGGCACCCCAACTCCACGGATCATCTGCCGACAGCCCCGCAATTTTCTCAGGCGATTCCGGGTACTCCTCGTATCCGCTGGATGGTCGCTCTCTGCCGGGCGCACCCGGTAGGAATGTTGAAAGAGCGTCATAGAACCACTGTGCGTTCGGTGCAGCATCACGCTGGGCTTCCTCGTCGGTGTCTGCCACGTGAATCTTCACGCTAAGTGGAAGATCGATATCTGAAAGCTGCTGTCCTCTTTTTTGCAGCTAGGCTTCATAGAGGTTTGTCCCGGCTTCCACGGTATCGATCGAAACGAAATTTAGTGAACGGATGATCGAAAGTCCCTGGCTCCCGGCACGATCATACGACCCCGGAGTTACCACTGTTTGGTAGATCGGTGGATGTGGTTTTTGAACGGGTTTCGGGTATACCGAAACATCTTTGAACGACCGGTATTCACCTTCATACGAGAACGATTCCTCAGTCCATGCCTTCTGAATTATCTCCATAGCCTCGGCGAACATTCCTCGTGATGCTGTCTGGTCGATTTGGAATGCCTCGAACTCTGGAACCTGCCAGCCTCTTTCCACTCCGAGTGAAAATCGACCGCCGCTTAATTCGTCGATCAGTGCCGCATCTTCTGCGATTCGCAGCGGGTGTTGGAAAGGCAGAACCACCGCTGCAGTCCCTATATTTATTCGCTTCGTGCGTTGACTGATTGCGGTGGCCAGAAGCAACGGATTGCCAATGATGCCCGGCGTTGCGTAGTGGTGCTCAGGTACCCAGACGGAGTCGAAACCCAGCTCCGCTGCGTAGTCGATCTCCTCAAGAATTTCCGAGAACACACGATCCTGAGGTAGATGTGAAAGATCACTGAACAAGAACATCAAGCCGATTTTCATAGCTGTCTCCCGTCGCAATACAAGCTGCAGTCCATGCTAAGCACTCGGGAATACCGCGCAAATTGCGATAACCATAGGTTCAGAGGCACCTTAGAGTTCCGGGAGCATGGAACGCATGATGGGAGTGTGATGATCAGACAGTTGCTGCACTATGTATAAAAAGTGCCTTGATGAAAATCTGAGTCGGGGAGCGGACTAAACGCCAGCCTCAAGCCGGGCCATTTCAACTGCAAACCACAAAGCCATCGCACCACCTCGATCGTCGAGACCGTCGTTGTAGGGCCGGATGACATATTCATCGAGTGTCGCAAGCGGGCCCGTGCCAACACATACATGCTCAAGTTCACCGCTATCGGAGATTCGCTGAGCAATACCGCTCCACGCTCGATTCACCACTTCACGCCACTCGTTGCCGAGCCACCCAAGTCGCAATCCTCTGGCAATCGAATAGCCGATCATCGCGGTTGCGCTGAACTCCAGATATGTCTCCGGTAAGTCGATCACCTGGTGCCACATACCCGATTCGTCCTGCTGGCTCCTTAATCCGCCAAGATGACGAAGATGGGTCTGGAGCAACTCAGACCGAGAAGCGTGGTTCTCGGGCAAATAACTCAGCGCCTCGGCAAATCCCAGTGCAGCGAAGGCGTTTCCACGTCCCCAGAAGAACGGCGACGCCTTGCAGTGCCACCACAAACCGTTCGACTGAAGCGTGTCGGCAGAATCCAAATACTCAGCAAGCAAGCTCGTGTACTTCTCGTCGCCGGTGGTCTCAAAGGCTCGACCCAGCATCGTAGCCGCGAAAAAGAAATCCTCGACCCGAATATCTGGATCGAGAGGCCCTTCATCAACCGAAGTACCAAACAGATCGGCAGTAAACCGCACTAATTCGAGGTACGCCTCATCGCCCGTAGCCCGCGCCAGTTCGTCAGCCCAACAGACTCCCGCATAGTTCGCTGTGCCGTCAGACTCACTGAAAATCCCCGAATGATCGTTCAGATACTCGGCCACGATCGATGCAATATCGCCAGATGGGTCGTCAGACGAATCGGGTGAAAGTTCATGAAGACGCAACCGACCGCTCAGCGCCACTCCTTGCGTATACACCACCGACCGCTCAAGCACGTGGCCATAGTGGGTTGCAAGGTTCGACGCGTATTCGATTGGACTCTTCAACTTCTTCACCCGTTTGCTATCTGGCAACAGGTAGCATCGCCAGCCTGTTGAAAACCCGCACGATAACTGAACAACAGAAGAATCGCTACGCACAAGGAAGGGATGCTGAGAATACTTCAAATAATGCTCAGACAGCGATGAAATGCGATAGAGTGCGTCCATTCTGTGAAATAGCTACGAAATTCTGAGGCCGAACATGACAACGTCGAATGCCACCGACCTTTCCCTTATGGCGCACCTTCTGAGGCGTGCCGGGTTTGGTTCCGACCGAGCCGAACTCGAACGGTATGCCGAACGAAGCTATGAAGAGGTTGTCGACGACCTGCTCAGTCCGGATAAATTCGACGATGTTGAAGAAGAAGTTCTGACCCGCTACTACCCCGCACTTCACGCCGCAATCGACAACCCGGCTTCGTGGAACGGTCGCTGGTTTTACAGGATGATCAATACGGAAAAACCGCTTGAAGAGAAGATGACACTCTTCTGGCACGGTGTTTTCGCGACCGGCTGGACCAAGAGCGAGCACACTCCCACCATTGTCGATCACATCCAGATGCTTCGCGAAAACTGCATGGCGAACTTCAGGGAATTGTTGATGGGGATTTCAAAAGACCCGGCGATGATTTTCTGGCTCGACAACAATGAAAATCACGGAACCGCGATCAATGAGAATTACGGCCGAGAAATTCTCGAACTGTTTTCGATGGGCATTAGCAACTACACCGAAGACGACATCAAAAGTGCCGCTCGGGCGTTCACTGGTTGGACCTACGAACAGCCCGTTCCGCTATACCCATACGGCCAGCGTTCGGTGAAATACCTGTTCCGAGAAGACGACCACGATTTCGAAGAAAAGACGTTTCTGGGGCACAGTGGCAAACTCGACGGCGGAGATATCATCAACATCATCGCCGAACAGGAAGCCACCGCGAGATTTATCGGCCGGCACCTCTACAACTTCTTCGTAGCCGATGAAGCACAGGTTCCCGCATGGAGCATCGAACCTCCAGCCGATCCCAAGGCGATCGACGACATGGCGAAGACATGGATGGACTCAAAAGCCGATATCCGTGAAGTGCTGCGAACAATGTTTAACTCAGACTGGTTCAAAGCAGCTCGATTCCAGCACGTTAAGTCGCCTACAGAATTCGTCGCAGGAGTGTTGAAGCTTTCTGGCGAATACGCCGAGCCGGGGCCAAACCTTCACAAGCTCGAAGGCACGATTGTGGCTATGGGCCAGAAACTCATGGATCCGCCAAGCGTTGAAGGCTGGCACACCGGCAAAGAGTGGATCGACGGTGGAACACTGACAGAACGGGTCAACTACGCGGTCGACACCCTGAACGATCCCACTAAGCCCGGTGTGAAATCCATCATTGATCGCATCAAAGCCGCTGGCGAATCGACATCACCGACGCAACTTGTTGAGGGTATTCTCGATCTGGTCGGACCGCTCGAGGTTCAACCCGAAACCCGCGAAACCCTGATCGCCCACGCTGAATCGGAAGGCCCTCTTGATTGGAGTTCCGAAGCATCGGCGAACACCAGCGAAATCAGAGTGGTTCAAATGCTAACCCTCGTGGTTTCAGCACGAGAGTTTCAGTTCGCCTGACCTTTGCTCCCTGGCCAGCACCCACCCATCTGCACAATCACGACGACGGAGAACACCATATGACGACCATTGAGAAGCCAACGAAAAAGAAAGATCCAGTATTGGTTGTCGTTCAGCTTTCTGGCGGGAACGACTTCATGAACACGGTGATTCCGTTCACCGAAGGTATCTACTACGACAACCGCCCACTGGTTGGCATCTCAGAAGACAAGTCGCTTCCGTTCACCGACACTCTTGCGTGGCATCCCTCTGCAGCTGCCTTCAAGCGCATCTACGAGCGGGGCAACATGGCCATCATCCAGGGAGTCGGAACCGAGCACGCAAGTCGATCTCACTTCCGAGCCATGGACATCTGGCACACCTGCGAGCCCGAAATTGTTGCGACAGAAGGCTGGCTCGCCAAAGTGATTCGCGAGATCGACCCCGACAGTGAAAACCCGGTTACAGCAGTGAACTTCGGGCGTGGATTGCCACGTGCACTTGCTGCACCTGGAGTGACCGCTACCTCCATCGGCGATCTCGACAACTACGGCCTCATGTCGGGTATCCAGTTGCAAGAAGAACGTGACCGCGATCTCCAGATATTCCAACGCATGTACACACCGGCAATCGGCTCCGGTCAGGTGATGAACTACCTGAGCCAGACTGGCCAGAACGTTCTTAGCGGTGCAGAAATGCTTGCCGAAGCACCACGATATTACAAGTCGAAGGTCGAGTACGCCGACAATCCGATCGCAAAGGCGCTTAGAGACGTCGTGCGAGTTCACACTGCTGGACTGGGCACGCGGATTTTCTACACAAGTCACGCCGGTTACGACCACCACGCACAGGAAGTTCCGGGTCACGCAAAACTGCTGACAGAACTCACCGACGCTATCGAAGATTTCATGCAGGATCTTCGAGATCACGACGCAGCCGAAGAAGTGAACGTTCTCGTATTTACCGAGTTCGGTCGACGCATTAAGGACAACGGATCAGGCACAGATCACGGCACCGGTGGTGGCGCATTCCTCATCGGCGAAAACGTGAAGGGCGGGCTCTATTCCGAATACCCATCACTTGCCGTTGCCGACTGGGTTTTCGGCGAAGACATGGACTTCACGATCGACTTCAGAAGCGTGTACTCCACGATTCTGGATCAGTGGATGGGACTCGATCCTGTCGACATCGTCGGTGGCCAGTTCGAACAGTTCAACCCTTACACGAAGACAATGGTCTAGCCCCTTTTGGAAATCACGGGCGATTCATTTAGGAACTAAATATGACTAAACCACACGCACTGCTAAGGGCTGCTTTTCCGTATCACCACACGCTTGGGATGCGCCGCGTAACCTCATCGCCAGCCGACATCGTTGCACTCGGCTATCATGGCGATATCTACGTGCTGAATCGCGTCGACGGCGAAGGCGGAGAAATCCGCCACACCAACTGGGATGACGAGGATATGGGAGATTTTGGTAGCGATTTTGTCTGGCCTGTCCAGATGATCGCTGGCCCCGACGATTCACTTGTTATTTCAGATGAAGGCAACCACACGATCAGCTTCTGGACCAAAGATGGCCCCCAAATAAAATCCTGGGGCGACCACGGTTCTGGCGAAGGCCAACTGAACCGTCCTTCGGGCATTGTTATCGATTCCGATGGCAACCTGATTGTCGCCGACACCATGAACCATCGCATCCAGAAATTCACGATAGACGGCGCGTTCATTTCTTCGTTCGGCGAGCTCGGCGAAGGTCATGGCCAGTTCAACATGCCATGGGGTGTTGATGTTGATCCTGACGACGGCTCAATAGTCGTTAGCGACTGGCGAAACGACCGTGTACAAAAGTTCACGGCAAACGGCGAGTTCCTGTTGCAGTTCGGTACATCCGGAAGTGGACGAGGCGAACTCTCACGACCTGCCGGTGTATCGGTCGACAAACACGGCGACATATACGTTGCCGACCGTGGAAACCACCGAATCCAACTCTTCGGCCAAAACGGCAACTTCGTCGATGTGTTTACCGGAAACGCCGGTCTCTCCGTAAGCGGACGCAAGTACATCACCGCAAACCCGAAGGTGCTTCGCTCACGTGAACTGATCGACCTTGTTGATGAGAAAAACCTGCGTGGCCCAGCATCCGTGCGAGTTGTTGGCGACCTTATGTACATCCCGGACGCAGGGTCCCACCGCATTCAGATCTACAAGAAAGAGGCGTATGAACTCAGCGAAAATGAGATTTATGCAGCTCCGAACGCCCCTTCGTTGTACACAGTTTGAGGTGGCTACCCACGTTGGAATTTGAGGATCCAAAGGTTGTTTTCGACGACCAGACAGGTATCGTCATATGCCGATGATGTACGGATTTGGAGCCCAGCGAAAGCAAATTCTTGAAGCTGAGCTGGGTCGCCTCGTAGACGAAATGCCACAGCTTGGAATGGTTTCGATGATCCTGGTTGGCCCGTTTGTTCGCGGCGAGGTCGGACCCGAAACAGTTCTCGATCTCGTCGTTGTTCAAGAAACCGATGAACCAGTGCACCGTCGCGCCGATTTCTGGACAACTCATTTGCGCCCGAGAATCGGCATGAATTTCTTTGTTTACACCCCCGACGAATTTGAAAACCCGGTAGGTGGCGATCGTATGATTCATGAAGCCGCCAACAACGGAGAAAGGGTCTACGGGTAAACGCCACATGACCGCAAAAGACCCATCAACAAGCTGGATTGCCCAGGCTGCATCCGATCTCGAATCCGCCCAAGCGAACGCCGATCAAAACCGTCACGCACTGGCATGTTTTCTCTGCCATGAGTCGGCTGCCAAGGCCGTAAAAGGATTCCTGTACAAGCAGGGCGCAGAAATGGTTTGGGGAGACCATCTTTCTGATCTTTGCGAAGATGCAATGGCATTCGACCCGTCATTCGATTTCGTGAAATCCGTTGGTGCACTGCTCGACAAGCATCACCTCGCAGCTCGCAACCCTGATGCCATCGCTGGAGCAATTCCAGCCGAGGTCTACGACTCAACCGACTCAGCACACGCAATCGAAATCGCAACCGAAGTGCTGGCTACAGTTCGCCAGAAACTCTCGGGCGAATAACTTAAGACCAGCTAGCCCCGCGCCCACTCGATAGCGGCCGCCAGCATAGCGCCGACACCAGTTTTGAACTCGCTGAAGTCGATTCCGTAGTTCCAGTCGGCCCACAACTCGTCGCTCGCGACAAGAATGTTGCAAACACTCACGCCTCGATGTTCAGCGACCCGGTACATCGCCGACGTTTCCATATCGACACCCAGAATGCCCGCTTCTGCATGCCGTGAAATATCATCAGTCATCTCACGATAAAACCCATCAGTCGTCCACCAGTCGCCAGACGCCGAACGGCCGCCGTGCTTTTGCACCAACGACGTCATCTCAGAAATCATCGCTTGATCGCCAACCGGCGGTGTCTGCCCGGGATTCGGGTAGTGCCCGGAAGTCCCCTCATCGATCACCTGAACAGCGTTCGGTATCAGCACGTCGCCAACCGGATGATCTGACTGAAGCCCACCCGAAGCGCCCACGCCAACAAACGATTCGGCTCCACACGCGATCAAGTCTTCCATCAGCATGGTCGTTCCGGCAGCCCCCACCGGAGCATATGCCACTGTCACCCAACCCTGATCGTTGTCGGCAGTGCGCACCCAGTAGGTGCTGCCAAACATCATCGGTGGAGCCGGAGTTGCGCCCAGCGCTTCGGCCATTAGATCGCCCCACTTATCTGTCCACGTCAGCAGAACTTTCTTCCCAACTCGCACGTCGTCGAGCGATAGCCCACGTGCTTTCATGCGATTGCCAACAGCCTGCAGTGGAGTGAATCGTGGATTCGACATAATGATTCCGTTAGTCGGAAATGACCTACAGCCCGAGCGGGTCCTTGACCGCACCTAAGTAGTCGGCAGCCCCGGCCTGCATAAACTTCGGCGCAGAGCTAACGATCCACTTGATCCCGCGCTCATGCCAGAAAAGTGTTTGCTCAGCGGTCACACCCAGCGTGCCAGTGTGCTTGCCAGCGGCCGTGATTCGCTCGTGCAAATCCTGAATAGAGTCGACCACCTTGTCACTCATGGTCTGACCCGAGATACCGAAGTTAACCGACAAATCGCCAGGCCCAAGAAAAATAGCGTCGGCGTTATCGGTAGCGATGATTTCATCGGCGTTTCCGATGCCTTCGGGGGTTTCAATCTGGAGCGAAACGAACGTCTCTTCGTTCGACTCTTTGATGTACTCAGCCATGTCCTGAAGCCCGAATCGAGCGTTACGACCCGCAAACGCACCGCGCTTGCCCATCGGCGGATACTTCACCGCGTCGACAACTTTCTTGCCATCATCAGCATTGTTGATCAGCGGAATCATCACCCCGGCCGCACCTGCATCCATGTAGCGCTGAATATGCTGCTGCTCGTTGAGTCCGATCCTGAGGATCGCAGTTGTGCCAGAAAGCTCGGCGGCACGAATCATGTGCTCTGCCGTTTCGAAATCCATAGGACCGTGCTCGCAGTCGATGACAACGAAATCGAAGCCCATCCAGCCCATCGTCTCGACCATCCCGGGAGAAGGCAGTCCCACGAACGGCCCGATGGTGGATTTACCGTTGTTCAGCTTCTGTTTCAGTGTGTTCTTGTTCACCCGTATCGTCTCCGCATTGTTAGTTGGTGATCTGGCAGAACGAGAATACTCGCACGCGAGGCGTGTTGAAAGTCGAGTTCGGATCAATACCATGTTGGCGTGACCTCTTCAAACTCAAACTCAAATTCCGAATCGAACCCGGTATTTGGCCCCGCTTTCCAGCCCGTAAAAGACCTTCTTGAGCAGCAGATCGAAGACGGCCTTCACCCCGGTGCACAGATTTGCGTGGTGAAAGATGGCCAGCTACTCGCCGATTTCGCAGTAGGCGAGACCGTAGCCGGAACCGGCATTCCGCTGACTAATAATTCGGCGATGCCATTATTTTCATCAGCAAAACCGATAACAGCAGTGGCGCTAGGCGTACTGGTCGAATCGGGGCGCCTGAATTTTGACGATCCTGTCGTAACGCACATTCCCGAGTTCGCTGCCAACGGGAAATCTGCCATCCAGATCAAACACCTGATGAATCACACGTCTGGTCTGGCCGACGATGCCCTTGCCGACGGAGGTACGAACAGAGTGGAAGTAATCACCCGGCTAAACAACTCGGAAACAGTCGACGACTGGATTCCCGGGGAACGATCGGCATACCTACCAACTGCAGGCTGGCACATTCTTGGCGAAGTGATCGAACGGGTGAGCGGTACCTCGTTCGAATCGTTCGTACAAAGTTTTATCCTGGACCCGCTCGAAATGGTCAACACTTACCCGAACGTCGATCCCGAACTTGCGCAACAGCTAGGCGACCAACGCGCAACCATGCACGATTCACGCCGCCTACCAAACACCGTCAACCCAGCCTATACCCCGGAACATCTGGGTCGATTCGTCCGCCCCGGCAGCAGCTTCCACGTATCTGCTCACGACATGGTGAAGTTCTACTCGATGCTGCTAAACGGCGGTGCCGCGCAAAGTGACGAACAAATAATTTCTCCGGATACCGTCGCCACTCTCACAACCGCCAGCACAGCGGACTTCTCGACGAGACATACGGTGTCGTGATGGATCGTGGTCTTGGGTTCTTTGTCGATAGCCAGCGCCACAGCCCTGCAGTCCCGTACGGCTACGGCACAGCAGGCTTCGCCGACCACATTTGGACACGGCGGCAAAGAATCATCAACCGGGTTCGTTGACCCTGATAAAAATCTCGTGGTATCACTCATCTTCAATGGAATGCCCGGCGAACCAAAGCATGATCGTCGGCAAAAGCGCGTGCTGGCGGCGTTGTATGAAGCGCTAGAGTCCTAGCTCTTAAAAATGCTCTCAGGAATGTTGCCGTCGATAAGCAATCGGCGAACTCGCTTCAAGATAGCGTCGGCTATACGATGCCCCGCCTGATCAGCCTTGATAACACACCAACGTGGGTCAGTCTTCGACATCTCCAGATACCCTTTGCGGATGCTCTGGTGGAACTTCAACGGCGCCTGCTCAAACCTGCGTTCGTTCTCGTTATCTACCCGGCCTGATCCATCCGTATCACCGCTGAACAAGTCCGGCTTGTTAGAAACCCGAGCCAGACTCACCTTGGGATCGAGGTCCAGCAGCACTGTTAGGTGAGGCGTAAGCTCCGCCGTAGCAATATCGTTCAGCTGCTTGATCGTCTTCAGATCGCCACCACGGGCGTAACCCTGATACGCCAGCGTCGAGTCGATATAGCGATCGAGAACCACTACTTTTCCTCGATCCAACGCCGGACGAACCGTCTCAAACATCAGTTGAGCCCGGGCCGCCTCAAAAAGCAGAGTTTCAGCAAGCGGTGAAGAAGAATTAGACCGCTTTATCCAGCGTCGAACATTGTTTCCAAGATCAGAACTGCCCGGTTCCTGTGCGTGAACCGTGTCGATCCCGAAACTCTGAAGCTTGTGAAAAAGACGCTCCGACTGGGTCGATTTTCCAACGCCTTCGCCGCCCTCGAAAGTGATCAAAAGGCCACCTTCAACGGTGCGCTTTTTCATGCGCTCGCTATCGGCCCCGAAGTCCATTTCTTCCTGCTCTTTAGCAGTCAACTTGCGTTCCTCATGTATGGCTGTGATCGAGGCATGAAAACTGCCTCAGAAATATGGTTTGAACCCTACCGCTTACGCCGTCTAATTACAACGCGCCGTGACGGTTCTCTGCCCATGCTTGCCGATCCCAAATTATTGCGGGCAGCCAGACCGTGTTGCAGTCGGCGAACGTAAGGCGGTTGCGCCATCAGTTCGATCCGTTGTTCGCCAGACACGATTCGACTTATCGCAGCCTCGGTTTCCTTGAGGGCTTCTCGGGAACGACCCGTCTGTGTCTCCTCCTCGAAGTCGCTATCGAGCACCCTGCTGGCGGTAACTTTCTCCTGGCTGAACCGCTTGAGAAACTGCCGGATTTGTTCTTTGGTCCCACGTCGCAAAACGTGAACCATCACGCCATCTCGCTCGGCTTTTCGAATCGCCGTGGGGCGTCGGCTGTAGTGCGATTTCGTAGTCACGAAAATTTCACCAGCATCGGCGAAATCGACCACCTGAACCGGCGCATCGGTCTCATCGACTACTTCAGTGATAGCTGTCTTCGGAATTCCAAATGGGAAGACTTTCGTGACCACCTGCTTGGGCGGCTCTGCCGGATCATCGAATTCACTGAGATCCAATTCGGATCGACCATTACCGTTGCTGCCGTTGGAGTTTCGAGGTGCACGCTCTCGGCGTTCTCGCCCTCGATCACGATCTGGATCCCGACGCGTACGCCTTCGCCCAACCTCGTTCACCTCGAACGGTGCCGGCATGAACTCCGATTCTGTACCCGGCATCTCCTCAACTTCGGTTTCTACTCGTCCATCGGGCTGGAGTCGCCGCGCTTCCTGAGGGATCGATATTCCACGAAGCATCCGGTCGACTGCCGTGCCAACTTCCGGGTGAATCGCAACCGAATTGCGCTCTCGAATCTCAACAACAATGTCGAACGTCGGATCGTGCTTGCGTTCAAGAACAGTCTTCTGCGTACGTCGCCGACGTGCTTCGATATCGCCCAGCGTGACGGTCTGCATTCCACCAACAAGATCAGCAAGAGTCGGGTTAGATACAACGTTTGCCAGAGTGTTGCCGTGCGCGGTCGCAACCAACTGAACTCCACGCTCAGCGATCGTTCGAGCCGCCAACGCCTCAAGCTCAGTGCTCATCTCGTCGATGACGATCACTTCCGGCATGTGGTTCTCGACGCCTTCAATCATCACATTGTGCTGCAGGCTGGTGTTTGCCACCTGCATGCGTCGAGCACGTCCGATAGCCGGATGCGGAACATCACCATCACCAGCGATTTCGTTCGAAGTATCCACAACCACAACACGCTTACCGGCTTCATCGGCGAGCACGCGGGCCGTCTCACGAAGAATCGTGGTTTTACCGACCCCGGGCCTACCCAGAATCAGCACACTTTTGCCCGATCGAATGAGATCTTCGATAAGCCGAACCGACCCGAACACCGCACGCCCAACCCTGCAAGTAAGCCCCACCGGCTCGCCCGCGCGGTTCCGCATCACCGATATTCGGTGAAGCGTCCGCTCTATGCCAGCTCGATTGTCGTCACCAAAGTGACCGACATTTTCAACGACCTGCGCGATCTGCTCACGAGATACTTCAAATTCGCTGAGCACGACATTTTCGCCAGGGAATCGAGCCTCTGGGTTACGACCGAGATCTAGAACTACCTCAACAAGATCACCAATATCGTCACGCTTTCGCAGCGTCTTGGCGATTTCCTCTGGGAGTATCTCGATGAATGCATCGAGGTTGTCCACGATTTGTGCGTTGGGATCTGCCAGTTCGAATTTCTCCTTGCTTACCTACGTCTTGTTGTTGTGTGCGAAATGATCAACTGATCGCCGCAAATGCTCGATTCGCTTCTGCGACAGTTTGAGCGAGCGGCTTGACCATCACTTCATATTGCGCCTGTTCTTCGAACCCAAGCGTAACCAGTAAATGTGATAGCGCAGGCCGATATTCAGGCACAACGGTCGAAGCCGGCACATCTTTACTGTCGGCCAGCGCCGCCGCAACCAAACCAGTAAGTTCCGAACCTGCTTCAGGTGCCCAGTTTAGGCTGAAAGTATGGCCAGAGCGGGTCGAATTTCGCTGAATGACAGCCCCAATATCGCCAATCGAAAGATCCAAAATCCATTCAGACGCCTTACGACCGAGCCGTTCAGTACCAGCCGCCCAATCCTGCGAAGTTTGCCCAAGTTTCATGCGAATCTCAATCGGAGTTGTGATGTTGTGCATTCGAAACAGGGCTACGTCATCAGCCTCTACTCGAGGTCGAAGTTGCAGTGAACGATTGGGAATCCCAAGATTGGCGATGGCGGCATGAGCCGATTCTGCGCGGTACACACTCTCGCGGTAGATTGGTGAATACCCGGCTTTTCGTGCGTCATCGCTCATTCGACTATTCGGGGGAACTCGAACGAAAACACGATGTGCGCCTGCACCGCCCGCAGGAATTGCAATCTGTTCCAGCAACTCAAGTGCCAGATCAGACTTCGAGTTGCGCAGATACAGTTCGGCAACTTCCCACGCTTGGGGCCCTGAACGTGGCCCAGCCTTTAGCACAGCGTCGATCCGGCCACGATGCGCCTCAACCCAGCAGCTCTGCCATGCACGAGGCGATAGGGCAATGCTGGCGTACTTGACCGTTGGAAACCCGCCCGGTCCGCCACGAAGTGCACCTACTAAAGTGCACGTCTCACCCCGACCCGACGACTGGCTAAATTGCAGCAGTCCGGGCGAATCTGTTGGGTGAAGGTGGCGGATCATACTGTGCTCGGGGTTTCCTCCGTCAAATGCAGGTGATCTCGGCGAATTGCGTCTGTGCGGGCTTCTTCGGCCAGTTCTACGAACAGTGAGTGCAGCCGGGTGTCTTCAGTCAGTTCCGGGTGGAACGACGTTGCAAGAACTCGCCCGCTCTTCACTGCCACAGACTGCTCCGGAGTGCCATCGGCCTTCGCAGGAATACTTGCCAGTATTTCTACGCCGTTCCCTGTGTTTTGAACAATTGGTGCCCTGATGAAAACAGCTCGCATAGGATCGCCTTCGACACCCTCGATTTCGAGTTCAGACTCGAAGCTATCGACCTGCCGCCCGAAGTAGTTTCGAGCGACACCGATATCGATAATATTCAGCGGAGTTGGGTACGCATCGGCAAGCTCGCGAGCAATCACGATCATGCCAGCACAAGTTCCCCAAAGCGCCATTCCCGACTCCACATGCGAACGCAAATCATCAACGAAACCAAACATTCCAAGCAGCTTCACGATGGTCGTGCTTTCACCGCCAGGAATGATCAAGCCATCGATTTCGGAAAGCTGTTGAACCTTCCGAACTTCGACGGCATTGACCCCGATTAGGCTGAGCATGTGAATGTGCTCGGCGAAATCGCCCTGTAGTGCAAGCACACCGATTCGAGGCTGCCCTGAGGAACCAACGTTAGCGGCGTTTCCGTTCAATCCACTTACCAACCGCGAGTCTGAAGCTGCTCGTCTTCAGGAATCTTGCTGGCTTCGATTCCAGGCATTGCATCACCGAGTCCACGAGAGATTTCGGCAAGCATGTCGGGATCGTTGTAGTGGGTCGTTGCCCGAACAATGGCATCGGCCATCTTCGCCGGGTTGTCGCTCTTGAAGATTCCTGAACCGACGAACACACCCTCGACACCGATCTGCATGAGCAGTGCTGCGTCGGCAGGTGTTGCGATTCCACCGGCTGCGAAGTTCACAACCGGAAGCTTGCCGGTGCGGTGTACTTCGACCACCAGTTCGTAAGGAGCCTGAAAATCTCGTGCTGCAGTCATTAGTTCTTCGGTTGGAAGCTGCTGCAACTTGCGGATGTCGCCAAGAATCTGGCGAGCGTGCGTTACCGCGTGAACGATGTCACCGGTACCGGCTTCACCCTTCGTGCGAATCATCGCTGCGCCTTCACCAATACGGCGAAGTGCCTCGCCAATGTTTCGTGCGCCACAGACGTACGGCATTTTGTACTGCCATTTGTCGATGTGGTACGCGATATCGGCCGGGGTCAGAACTTCCGATTCGTCGCAGTAGTCGACGCCGAGAGCTTCGAGAATCTGGGCCTCAACAAAGTGACCGATTCGAGCCTTTGCCATTACTGGAATGGAAACGGCATCGATAATTCCTGAAATGAGATCGGGGTCGGACATTCGTGCGACTCCACCGTCACGGCGAATGTCAGAAGGAACGCGCTCGAGTGCCATTACGGAAACAGCACCGGCGTCTTCGGCGATCTTCGCCTGATCGGGGGTTACAACGTCCATGATGACGCCGCCCTTGAGCATCTGGGCCAGTCCGCCCTTTACTCGCCAGTCGCCCACTTCGGGCTTTGACATTTCTTTCCAACGCTGCGCACCAGCGCCGTTGCTGGTAGATACGGGAGTAGTTGCCATTTTTATATGGTCCTTCCGGCTTTTGCATATCGGTCTGAGTTGTGTTCAAGCCCAAACTGAAGTGAAATGTGATCGCGACACCGAACCCGCGCCACACCTTTGCGCCATCCTGACGCATTACCCGAAATTATACGCCTGTGTACGCGAGAAGGCCGTACTTTTAGAAGGAAATCTCCGCACGCAGATCAACGAAAAAACCCCCGACCAGGCAAACAAGCTTGATCGGAGGCTACCCGGTGATGAAGTCGGCAGGGTGCAACCAGTCGACCTCATCCAACAGATCTAATAATCGATCGTTTAAGGGATTTGATCCGCCGATCAGAGGTCGCCCCCTGATCGGCGGACATTCGGAGGTCTATCGACTAGGCGCAGGTCAGGCTTTCGTAGATCTGCCAGTCGCTGTACTGGTTGGGTTCTGCCAGGCCGATTCTAAAACCGTCACCGCCTGCGTAGTTCAAAAGATCAAAGATCTTCTTGTCGTGAATCTTGATGGTGACGATCGTCGAACACCACGAACCGCCCGGGTCACCCGACAAAGCCCCATCGAACGGCTGGTTCGTTTGTGAAGGCGTGCCCAACTCCCAAATCCCCGTCCCTGCGCCATCAGCGCAAAACTATAGAATCGTCGATTCGCCTACAGCAACCGTTCGCGATCCGACCAGAAGGTCAGTCCATACGCCCAGTGCTTCATCGGCGGGAAGTTCAGTTGCGCCTTTCGAAATTGCAGCTGGGAATTCAATCTCACGCTGTGCCTTGGTCTCGGCTAAGAAATTGGCCGAAATCTCGTCGGTTAGAACCGCGGTCGGTTCAACAGTTGGTTCAGTTGTCGGTGTTGGCACTGGCGTTTCCGTCGGCACCGGCGCAGCAGTCATTTCGATCACTACCTGAGTCGCCGTTGGAGCCGGAGGTGCTGGGGTGTCGGTGCATTCGTTGGCGCTACGGCTGGGGTGTCGGCTGCGGCCGGTCCCTCGTTACCGCACGCAGAAAGCATAGAGATAGCGAACACCGCTATAAATAAAACTACGATTCCAAACTTTGGACTGAACATTTGTAACTCCGGTAGATTTGATTATCGAAAGCACATGGTTCTGATTCGTCCATATGAAATCGATAATCCCGACTATCAAGCACGCCGAAGGCAGCCACATCATAAGGCTTTGCTATTTCTATCCACCTGATCGAAATAGCAAACCGTGGAGCGGATGGAGATCAAAAGAAAAAGCCCGTGACGAGTAAACGCCACGGGCTTTTTCAGATATTGCAATGTAGGAACGGGATCTACAGACCTTTTTCAACCATGAAGTTGGCAAGGTCAGCAGTTCGTGAGGAGTATCCCCATTCGTTGTCGTACCAACCGACCACCTTCACAAATCCATCGCCGACTGCCGATGTCGCCAGCGAGTCGATGGTGCACGAGTTCGGGTTGCCAATGTAGTCGACAGAAACCAGCGGCTCATCGGAGTAACCGAGAATACCGTGCAGCGGGTCGTTCATCGACGCCTGTCGGTAAGCCTCGTTCACATCGGCAAGCGATGCCTTGTTTTCGAGTTTCACAGTGAGGTCGGTAACCGATCCTGTAATGACCGGAACCCTGTACGCCATGCCGTCGATCTTGCCAGCAAGTTCCGGAATAACAAGAGTCACGGCCTTGGCCGCACCAGTAGTAGTAGGGATGATGCTGTTAGCAGCTGCCCGAGCTCGACGAAGATCTTCGTGAACTTGGTCAAGAATCTTCTGGTCGTTGGTGTAAGCGTGAATCGTCGACATCAGCGCACTTTCGATGCCGAAGCTGTCGTGAAGCACCTTGGCCATCGGGGCCACACAGTTGGTGGTGCAAGAAGCGTTCGAAACCACGTTATGTGCAGCAGGATCGTACTGATCATCGTTCACACCAAGCACAATCGTGAGATCTTCGTTCTTGGCAGGAGCCGAAATAATCACCTTCTTGGCACCACAGCTCAGGTGACCCGCAGCCTTGGTGGCGTCGGTGAAGAAACCGGTTGACTCGATGACGATTTCCACGCCCTCGTCGCCCCAATTGATCGAACCAGGATCCCGCTCGGAAAACGATGTGATCTTGCGATCATCGATAACCAGCGCACCGTCTTCGGCCTCGACCGTGCCCGAGTATCGACCGTATGTAGAGTCGAACTTGAACAGGTGAGCGTTCGTGGCAGCATCACCAAGATCGTTGATGGCTACGACTTCAAGCGTGTCGCCGTGTCGTTCCTGAATCGTGCGGAATACCTGGCGACCAATGCGCCCGAAACCGTTGATACCAATCTTCGTCTTTGCCATATTTCTTGCCCGCTCCTCTACTGCTCGTACTTACTAACTTACTTGTTCTGGATTAAATAATTCCGCCGTTAGCTCGGAAGTACCCGCTTACCAGCGTATTGTGCCTTACTTCCGAGAAGCTCTTCGATTCGAAGGAGTCGGTTGTACTTGGCGATTCGCTCGCTGCGTGCCGGCGCACCCGTCTTGATCTGGCCAGCTGAAGTTCCAACTGCCAAATCCGCAATCGAAGTATCTTCAGTTTCGCCTGAACGGTGACTAATCACAACGCCGAAGTCTGAGTTTTGCGCGAGGGCAACCGTGTCGAGCGTTTCCGAAACACTGCCGACCTGGTTCAACTTTACGAGAACCGCGTTACCAGCCTTCGTGTCGATTCCCTTCTGCACGTATCGTGCCTGCGTCACGTAAAGATCGTCACCAACCAGTTGGATGCGGTCACCGGTCTTAGCGGTCTGAACTTCCCATCCGGCCCAGTCATCTTCGGCAAGCCCGTCTTCAACCGAGTAGATCGGGAAGTCCCTCGCGAGCATGGCGTATTCCTCTACCATCTCTTCGCTGGAAAGCTTTCGGCTTTCTCGTGACAGGTCGTATATGCCATCAACGTAAAACTCTGAAGAAGCCGGGTCGAGTGCGATGTAAACATCTTCACCGGGTTTGTACCCGGCGCCCTCGATAGCCGCAGTGGCGTACTCAAGCGCCTGACGGTTGGTCAGACCCTGAGGTGCAAACCCTCCCTCGTCGCCAACCGTTGTTGCGTGGCCGTCGGAGTGAAGCTTCTTCTGAAGCCACTGGTACATCTCGGCTCCGCAGCGCAACGCTTCGGAGAACGAGTCGATGCCCACCGGAACAACCATAAATTCCTGGAAATCAGTCGAACCCATCGCGTGAGCGCCGCCGTTAAGAACGTTGAACATCGGGACTGGAAGCTCTACAGGAGAATCATTTCCGGCGAGTTCGGCGATGTGCTGGAACACTTCCTTGCCTGAACTCACCGCACCTGCCCGCAACGCCGCCAGCGAAATAGCAAGAATGGCGTTGGCACCGACTCGACCCTTGTTGGGCGTGCCGTCGAGGTCGATCATCACCTGATCAACCGCTCGCTGGTCAGTTGCCCGCAATCCAACAACGGCCTTACCAAGCTCACCGTTTACCCCACCAACGGCCTTGAGAACACCCTTACCACCGAATCGATTTGCATCGGCATCCCGAAGTTCAACGGCCTCTCGGCTCCCAGTGCTGGCTCCCGAAGGCACCGCCGCAGAAGCCGTCGTGCCGTCATCAAGAACAACCGTGGCCCCAACCGTTGGGTTGCCGCGCGAGTCGAGGATTTCGTGACCAAGAACCGATGTAATTTTCGCCATTTAAGCTTCTTTGTTCGTTATTTTTTTGGGCTAGTCATGCTGCCAAATCAGGCAACGAGAGTAAAAATGTCCTAAACACCGAGAGCCGTGCGTTGGGCTGCGAGCAAGTTCTTGATTCCCACTTCACCAAGCACCAGCATCTCGTCGAGTTGTGATCGAGTGAACGTGGCTTCTTCGCCCGTACCTTGCAGCTCTACAAACTCACCGCTACCTGTCATCACAATGTTCATGTCGACGTCGGCTGCCGAGTCCTCGTTGTAGTCGAGGTCGAGCACTGCAGCACCATTCACGATGCCAACGCTAATCGCCGCTATCGAATCCTTCAAAGGAATCGACTCGATCGTCCCGGCTTCCAACAATCCGGATAAAGCCTGATGAAGCGCAACATACGCCCCCGTAATCGAAGCAGTACGAGTGCCGCCATCGGCGCGCAGTACGTCGCAATCCAGCATTATCGATATTTCACCAAGGGCTGAAAGATCGGTTACCGAACGCAACGCCCGGCCGATCAAACGTTGAATTTCCTGAGTGCGACCGCCAACCTTGCTTCGTTCCCGTCGAACGCGTTCGCGTGTCGAGCGAGGAAGCATCGAATACTCAGCCGTCACCCAGCCGATCCCCTTGCCACGCATCCACGGCGGAACCCTTGTCTCTACTGTCGCTGCGCACATCACAATGGTGTTTCCGGTTTCGATAAGTGCTGAGCCTTCAGCATCAGGCACGTATCCGGGAGTGATTTTGATCGGTCGCTGCTCGGCTGCTGAGCGGTTGCCTGATCGAACGAGAGTAGATTGTGTCAAATTGAAGGTTCCTTTGGTGAATCGACCAACGATTTTAGCAGTGGATTGGCCAAACCTAGAATCGATATCGTAGGAATTTTGTAAACATTGTTTAACGATGATGCCGAACCATCGAAAATATCGAGCCAAGAAAGCCTGTCGTAGCGAACAACCCCGACGATATTCGGTTAGTGTTGACGGCGCAAAAATATGTCACAAAACGAACGTGACTGAGACCCATAACGAAACGGTCGAAACTGTAGCAACGGAAAAGGTCCTGGCGAAAATGCGAATAGCGGTAATGGGTGCAGGGGCTGTAGGCGGATACTTCGGCGGCGTCCTTGCGAATCAAGGCGAAGACGTTGTGCTGATTGCCCGTGGAGCACACGGCGACGCGATCGCAAAGAACGGCCTCCAGGTCGATAACCACTGGGGGAACTTCAACGTAAAAGTGGAAGTAACCGACGATCCGTCAACGGTCGGCAAAGTGGATCTGATTCTCCACTGCATCAAGCTCTACTCGAACCCAGAAGCCTTTCCGACAATGAAAGGCATGATCGGCGAAAACACCACGATACTCACGATTCAAAACGGTGCCACCGCAGGGTCGATCCTCGGTGAAGCGTTCGGCCCAAAACACGTACTTCAGGGTGCCACATATATCGAAACCGGCATTGCCGGACCGGGTCATATTCATCAGAGCGGCGCAACTGCCATGATCGAATTTGGAGAAACCGACGGATCGCAGACCGAACGGGTAGAAGCTATCCGCAAGGTTCTTGAACGTGAAGGTATTCAGGTCAAAGTCAGCGGCAACATTGTTGACACTCTCTGGACCAAGATGGTCAGCGTCGGCTCAATCGGATCTGTGATGGCAGCCTCTCGCGCGTCATTCGTTGAGATTCTCGCAAGCCCAAACGGCGAGCACACGGTTCGAACCACAATGGAAGAGATCGTTGCGGTAGGGCAGTCACAGGGAGTGAACTTTCCACCTCGCTGCGTCGAGTCGAAACTGGCCGACGCAATTGCCGAAGCCGAAGAAACACAGGCCTCACTTCAGTACGACCTCGACAACGGCAAACCGCTCGAACTCGACGACATTCTTGGAGCAGTCGTGAAAATCGGACGTGAAGCGGGAATCCCGGTTCCTTCGAGCGCCGCTCTGGTAACAGTTCTCGACAAGTTCAAACAGGGCTCGTAGTTAGCCAACAAGATTTCATCAACCGACGCGGCACTAATGGAGAAAACTGTGACAACCGAACACGAAATTTCAGACGAAACACTCGCCAAGCTGGGCGAACTACCAACGCAAACCCTGATCGACGGGTTGTGGGTCGACGACTGGCCACAGGCGATGATCCACGGCGCACGACCGATCTTCCCCGGGCCAGAAGATGGTCGGCAGGGCAGTGACGCTTCGATTTGCCCCTCAGCGCCCCGATATCTTGAAAGATAAGCCCAAGGCCGAAGATTCGCCCGAATATGTGGCATTCGAACTCTGTGGGCCAAACGAGGTACTTGTTGCGTCGTCGGTGGGACCCTGGGAATCGGTTGGCGGCGACATCAAGTTCTATCGGCTATCTCAACTAAAGGTCGGCGGGCTCGTAACCGACGGTTCTGTGAGAGACACGGCTGAACTGAAGGACTACGGATTCCCGGTTTTCGCCCATTCGTCCACAGCCAAGCAGGGACCCGCTGTAATGCAGCCATGGGGCGTAAACGATGTAATCAACTGCGGCGGTGTGGTCGTACGACCCGGCGACGCGATCATCGGTGATGACGATGGAGTTGTGGTCGTACCAACTGCAATGGCCGAGCGAGTACTCGAAATCGCAGCCGAGCGTGAAGAGGTCGAAGTCGTAATCAAGAAGGAACTGCGGAAGAACCCCGGCTCACCCGGCAAGTACTACCCCTTCAACGACAACACCTGGAAACTCTTCGAAGAATACAAATCCCGCGGCGAAGCGTAGTTGCCGCTGCCGGATTTTCCGTCATTGCGAGGAGTCTTCGACGTGGCAATCAGCCCAGGCATGGAACCACGTTGCGACTTGGCTAACACCGTCGCACATCAACAACCGATTTCTCGACCGCAGCGGAGGGAGAGACCTTCGGTGGAGCGGTGGCGAGGTGATGCACGTCAATCTTCAATACGCGCCGTTCTGAGTCCCGACGTTCGTTCCGAAATGCCCACCATTGCCATGTCGTTCCTCCCCGCATTGACAGAGAACGTTGCCTGCCACCTAACCGAACAAAAAAAAGCCTGACCGGCAGTGGTCAGGCTTTTTTTCATCCAGAAATAGTGGCTAGCCACCTGGCCACCCTACTCGGCGAGCGGGGTCCCATCGGGCCGAAGCCCACGAGCAGCCATGCGTCTTGCTCGACTCTCAAAGTTGGCGCAATCCTCACAAACACTCGCGGGAATAATGCCCCAACCGATAAGGAATCCGAATATCTGGCAACCCAGGCAGAATCCGATTACCGCCTCAAGTCCCGCAGCGAAAATCAATCCGCCCAGAACAATGTAAGCAGCACCGTGAAGCCCGAAGCCAAGAGCAAGTACTGCCGCCGAAACGCTGAAAATAACGCCTATCGTCGCTGCGAACCGCTTTGGAGGACCCGCAACCGGTCGGTAAGGCAAGCCAAATTTTGGAACGATTATCTTCGTGACAAGAATAGCCAGAGGGCTAAGTCGCGGACCCGCTACGACACGGGCGATGAACCCGTACGCGAGAACCAGCGTGATCCACGGCATATCGAGCGCAATTGTTGCGATCGCCATGACCACCACACCGCCAGCGACTGAACGAGCGACGCTCGCATTCATCGGGTGTGGAAAGCTAAAGAACCCGGGTTCTTGTTGAATAACTGGTGTCATATTTGAAATTTTTGTACTGAACTAGTTACCGGCAAATAAAAACCCCCCGCTTTCGAATAGGCGAGGGGTGGCGTTCGGTTCGTCTTGTTTCGTGCGCGTACCTAAACAGCCATCTCCTCAGGGCCATGAGAATTGCTACAACAGAGGCAGTCGGTAAGCGACGAGTGAAGAAATATCATTTCACGTTCAGCGTAACTCCAAACGGGGTAGGTGCGCAATCATTTATTGCGATTCCAATTGAAACAATGAGCTTTTTTGTGTTCTGAAGGTTTGTAGTTTGTTTTCTAACAAAACTCCTACACACGTCCTATTTCAACCTCACATGGGCATGGTTTTATAGATATCAGGACGGACAGGAAGCAGTTCAATTACTCGGCGATTCACAACTATTGCCAGGGATGAAACTGGATGAGCAAGCGTCGAGTAATTGAACTGTAGGCCTTCGGGCCGAACGGTCGACCCCGTTGAACTCTAAGCTTGAAACCAGGCTCCGGGCGTCATCGAATGACTTCGGCACGCGTCGCCTCACACGAAGAAACTGCGCACTCGCAAAACAAAGTGTCATCGACACCTCAGTTCAACTTTTACCCAATCTCCGATTCACCTGCTAATATCGGCTTCATAGCGAACTCGACCCATTAAAACCGGGGCAGATATCGTCCAAGTAGCCTCGGATCTACGGAGAGACGCGGTATGGCTGATTTGAACACGAGTCAAATACGAAACGTTGCGCTTATAGGGCATAACGGTGCAGGCAAGACCTCACTCGTTGATGCCCTTTTTTTTACAGCCGGTGGAACAAACCGGCAGGGCAAGGTCGATGACAAGACCAGCCTCTCTGACTTCGAGCCAGAAGAGCAGCGCAGAGGATCGAGCATCCAGCTTTCGATTCTGCCTTGTTCATGGAAGTCCCATCGAGTTAACCTGCTCGACACGCCCGGATACCCCGATTTCAGGGGCGACATGGTTTCAGCACTTCGAGTAGCCGACTCTGCGCTTCTCGTTGTTTCTGCAGCGTCAGGAATCGAAGTTGGCGCGCAACAGGCGTGGAACTACACTCAGGATCTGGGCATTCCAACGGCGATCGTTGTCAACAAGCTCGATCGTGAAAACTCTTCATTCGAACAAACCTGCGCCGAAATCGCAGACGTATGGGGCAGGCAGTGCGTTCCCGTTCACGGAGTCGACGGCGATGCCGAGTCGTTCACCGCAGTAACCACCAGCGATCTGGCTGAATCGGTTATTGAAGCAATAGCCGAGGCCGACGATGATCTGATGATGAAGTACCTCGATGGCGAGGCAATGACGACCGACGAGATCAACTCTGGTCTCAAGGGCGGAATCATTAGCCGAGACATCATCCCAATTTTCGCTGCTTCGGCAATGAACAACACCGGTTCGTCTGAACTACTCGATGCAATCATCAACCAGTTGCCCTCGCCCGACGATGTTGAGGTACCTGAAGTGCCAGATGGCGTGCAGGCGAACCTCGTGTTCAAGACATCCGCCGACCCGTTCGTGGGAAAACTCTCATACTTCCGGGTTTACGGCGCAACTCTCAGCTCCAACGCTCAACTTTGGAACGCCAATAAAGGCGAGTCCGAACGAGTCGGGCAGGTCTATCAGCCGCTCGGTAAGGAAACCGAAGGAGTCGATTCGGTAATTCGCGGCGACATCGGTGTCATATCTCGACTGAATCACACCCAGACCTTCGACACGCTATGCGACAAGGCGAGCGAAATAAAACTCGGCGGTGTCGATCTGCCAAGTCCAGTGTTCGCCCTTGCTGTGACCCCGAGAGCACAGTCCGACCTCGACAAGATGGCGGATTCACTTTCAAGGATGACCGAAGAAGACCCAACTCTTGAGATCGAGCGAAATGCCGCTACCTCAGAAACGGTTCTACACGGGCTCGGCGACATCCACGTCGATCTTGCAATAGAGCGAATCGCACGCAAGTTTGATGTGAATCTCGATACAGCACTGCCCAGCATTCCTTACAGAGAAACAGTTGGCGGCCAGACTTCGGTCTCCTACAAGCACAGGAAGCAATCTGGTGGGCGAGGTCAATACGGCCACGTCGTGCTCCAGATTTCACCCGGTGAAACCGGCAAGGGCATTACGTTCGGGTCGAAAGTAGTTGGCGGAAACGTACCCAAGGACTTCATCGGCTCCGTTGAAAAAGGCATTCGGAACGCGGCAAGCAACGGCGTTGTGGCCGGATATCCGGTTGTCGATGTTGCTGTGATGCTGACAGACGGATCATCACACTCCGTCGACTCGTCTGGAATGGCGTTCGAAATTGCTGGCAGCATGGGATTCAGGCAGGGGGTTCGAGATGCCAAACCAACCCTGTTAGAGCCAATGATGAAGCTTAGAATTCTGGTTCCAGACAACAACGCTGGCGACGTGATGGGCGATCTCAACACTCGCCGTGCACGCATTGAAGGAATGGAGCCGAAGGGCAACGGTTTGACCGAGATAATGGCCGAAGCACCGGCGTCGATGATTCAGCGCTACGCAGCCGATCTCCGCTCACTCACTCATGCTCAGGGCGACTTCACGGCAATTATGGATCACTATGAACCGGTGCCGCCTCAGGACGCACAAAAGGTGATAGCGTCTCGCCAGTCAGGTGAAGAAGAAGAATAACTTTCGGTGCCAATAGAACGGCACCCATTCGACCTCGCTCAGGGCAGACTCGTTGTTCAGAGCGATACGCAGATCTCCGGGGTGAAATTAGAAAGCCGTCAAGCGGAGATATAACACAGGCGACTGAAGCAATTCAGTCGCCTGTTCGCGTTGAAGTTCAACTGACACTCGCTTCCGCCCAAAACGATCCAGTCGCCTGCTCGCGTTTGCCACAGCTGCATCGTCATCCTGAACTCGATTCAGGACCTCGAACGATAAGGAACGCCATCGTCTCAGCCAACACCATTCAATGGCAAGAAAATGTGGCACCGCCACCTGTCATCCTGAATTCATTTTCAGGATCTAAAACCATTGAGCGAGATAACAACTCGACCTGGCCGACCAACTCAGCTACTCCCCGGTCGGAATAACCGGCAATATCAACCTCGAAGGATGATCAGCACCCGTGTGCACGGTGTTGTCCGCAACAGCCATCTTCGTGTGCCGACCCACCGGCTCCCCGGTATTCGGATTCACATCAAACCGAGGGAAGTTCGAACTCGAAACATCCAACCGAATCCTGTGATGCTTCTTGAAGACGTTCGAAATCGGCCACAACGTGATCGTGATCTCGACCGCCTCACCCGGAGTCATCATCTCCGCCTCGGTCCATGAGTTGCGATACCGTGCCCGCAGAATCGTATCGGTCAGGTTCAGGTGATAACCCTCGGGGTAGTCGTCACTAATCGGGTACACATCGATCAACTTCACAGTGAAATCGGTGTCCAGCGCCGTAGAAGAAACCCACAGCTTGATCATCACCTCGCCGGTAACTTCGGTGTCGTTTTCGAGCACATCCGTCTCGAACGAAAGCACATCAGACCGATCTTTTAAAAGCGGATACGGCTCCCGCGCTCCGACCCACTCAGGACCTTCCTTCTGATGAAATCCACCAGCGGCAATTACTTCAGCAAGATTATTTCGAGCCAGCGTCCACTGATCCAGAAACTCCGGCACGTCATCCAACGCCGGACCGCCTTCTTCTGGCGAAGCAATCTTGAACATCCCAACAAGCTGACCGCCAATAGTCGGCACCGGATGCTCGGGATCATACGTGTACGTCAGCGAACTCTCGTCCTCCATCGCCTCGAACGAATCTAACGAACCGTCGTCGTGTAGAAAAAGCATCTGGAACTGAGCCCGATCCAGCGGCCACTCCGCCTCGTCACGCCAGTAACCACCGTGATTCAGATGACCTTCCGCTGTCTTCTTCCCGTCGCCCGTTCCCATCACATAAATCCGGACAGGCGAATCGTTCTCAGGCGCAGGCATTCCTTTCAGGTGCTGGTCGAAAAATGCCAGCCGTTCAACGTTGTAAATCTCGTTGCCCCAGACACTTTCTTTTCCGGTGTCGGTATCTCCATGCCACTGACCAGTGGATCGTGTTCCGCCGTGTCACCAGGCACCCAGCACCAGTCTTGTTGCCGATTCGTTCTGCCGGTTCATCTCGACAAAGTAGTTAGCCGTTGCGCCCACAAAATTGTCGTACCAGCCGCAGCTAACAGTGATCGGAACATCGGCGTGCTTATCGAAGTACGACTCCTGGTTCGCAGCCTCCTGCGCCCACCACTCGTCATACTCGCCACGGTAGTAGTAGTCGAACACGGTCTGCTCAAGATCTGGAGCGACTCGAAGCGCCGTTTCGCCCGGCTTCAGCGGGAACTTCAAAAGCCAATCGCCCATGTCTCGCATGGCACCGAGAATGATTTTGGCCTTCTCGGGATCGTCACCAACTTCGTGACTATCAAGAGCGTGCAAATGCGCCGCTCCAAACATCTGCAGCGACATCGCTCCGCCTTCACGAGCCTCGTGCCGGTAGATGTTCGTCGGGCCAGCCTCGACCCACATAGCTGCCAGATGCGGTGGCTTTCTTAGTGCAAGTTGGGTTTGCGTTATTGCCCGATGTGAAGACCCCAACGTCCCGATCTTGCCTGAACACCAGTCCTGCTCCGCCAGCCATTCAACTGTGTCGTAGCCGTCGTCACCTTCCCACGGATTTATCGTGTGGTAGTAGTGGCCATCGCCTTCGGAACGAAAGCGTGATCGCAAATCCTGCACAACGAATGCGTAGCCCCGACGCACGTAATAAGGAATCACATCGTCCCACTCGGGGGCTGTCTTGTCGTACGAAGTGCGCACCAGCAGTGCTGGAACCTGCTCGCTCGAATCGACAGGTCGTCCATCGCCGTGACACGGCAGAAAAATATCGGTAGCAAGGCGCACGCCGTCACGCATCGGCATCATCACATCACGAATAGCGTGAACGCCGTACAGAGGTTGGGAGGAAGTTTGTGAAGTCGTCATTGCCGAGCGAGTTTAGTCGCTTGGTGGCTGGCGCGTCACCGGCAGGCGCCACTTAACTGCCGCTTACAAACTGTTTGAACATCGCTGCGATTACCGCAAATATCAGAATTGCTCCCAGAACCAGAGCGAATTTCTTCATGTTGAGCTGGATCTCTTCGCCGGGCTCGGGAGTACCGGGATCGAGCCTTTTTGCACGCTGGAACCCGTCATCCTCAGGCTTATCGGATGACTGCGACTCTGGCTTCGACGAATCGTGTTCTGATGACATCCGTACAGTCTAGCTGTGGACGATCAGATTAGCCGGGTAATTTCGTCTCTGGGCTGGGCGTTAGTGTCAATGTATAGACCCGACCTCTGCCCCCGCTGTTCTCGTTCTTTCTTCACATTCGCTCGATCAATGAAATCCATGATGATGAACAAGACAATCATGGAGATTAAGAAAATAATCCCGAATTTCTTCAGCCGTGAACTCGGTGCCTCTCCGATCCCAGAAGTGGTAGCTCCGGTCGATCCGAAGGAACCCTTGGAATTTCGCATTCGCTCTCTACCACCAGCGTGAGGCGTATTCAGATCGCGTTATCGTCTAGGTGTGGACATACTGGCAGTCTATTACATCAACGGGGAATGCCGGCAGGGTTCACAAGGTGCGAGGCGCAGTAGCGGTGGAACCATCGAGACAATCGGATATAACGAGCACAATTATCACGAGAATAATAACGCCAAGAATTATCTTGTAGCGACGCGATTGCTGAGCCTCACCGATCCTACTTGGGGCACCTCCGTCGATGGACGACTTCGTTCTAGCTTCGTCCAGGTCGTCGTGCACTTGCGCCTCGAGCACGTCTGCCTAGACCGATTTATGCGATTCGGATTGTTCGGGAGGCCTTTGGCGATACATACCGTCAGTTTAATTCAATGAGAAGGAATGACCGGCAGTGTGATGTGAGATGTGTGTGTGGAATCGTGGTAAATCGTCTGATTTGCGATCACGATGTCGGTATCCGTCGCTACAGGGTTGCCGCTGTTCAGATTCCGGTTATATCTTGGAAAATTCGAACTCGAAATCTCGATTCGTATGCGGTGGCCAGCCTTGAATAAGTTGGAAGTGTCCCACATGTCGAACTCGAACTCGTAAACCTCTCCCGGCGCCATCATCTCAGGATTATCGGTACCGTTTCGGAACCGAGCCCGCACGATTCCCTCGCACAAAATAATTGCCTTACCCTTCGTACCATCACCGGCTGGCTCAACAGCGATCAACGCCGCTGTGAAGTCGGTATCAACTGCATCAGATGAAGCCCATATCGTTGCCGAAATCGGACCCGTCACCTCGATATCTGCGGTCAACGTCTCCGTAGTAAACGTCAGCACATCAGACCGCTTTTCGATCTCAGTTCGATCCCGAGGACCGCACAAATCAAAGCTTTGGTACTGAGCACCCCATGAAGGCACTGGATCCGCCGGATCGTACGTAAACCCGTCGGGAGTCTCACCATAGGCCGGCAGCGAAGTCGAAAGCCATCCATCGCCAGAATCAGCAGCATCGCCGTTGCTGTGCAGATAAAACTTCAGCCACTCCGTTCGAGCCAGCGGCCACTCATGCTCATACCGCCACTCGTTCGCACCCATCACGAACAGCTTGATCGGCGGCTCATCGTCAATCCCGGTATCTAAACCCTTCAACCGCTGGTCGTACCAGTGGGTGTGCATGTCGATGATGTCCCAAAGCGCACCCTTGCCAAACGCTCGATCCTGATACTCGCCGTTCTCTCCAATCGGAACCCGGCCCCACGGCGAAACCTGGTGACTCCACGGTCCAACGATCAGCTTGGTTTTTTTACGAGCGTCCTCGGTTCGGGCGTTTTTACTCCACCCGTTGAACAGCTTGAAATTCTCGTGCGAAAGCGAATCGAACCAGCCCGTAATGAACAGCGAAGGAACCTCCATCTCGCCGTACTTGTTGCGCAGGCTGTAGCTGTCCCACCACTCGTCGTACTGCTCGTGCTCGACCACGCCCTTGTAGTAAGGATGAGTCGGTGTAATCACCTCCATCGCAGTGTCGATCGGCAGACCCTTGAAGAACTCCATCTGGTCGTAGTGCTTCAACGATTCGCTCTGCATCGAGTGCCCCAGCATGTTCAAAAACGTGAGCGACACGCTGTGGTGAATCACACCGTTCACCCGGTGGTGCCCGTAGTTGTCCTGCTGCGAAGCAATTGGCGCAACGGCCTTCAAATACGACGATCGCAACGCCGCGGGTAGCGTTTGCGTGAAGCCGGGATACGACAATCCGAAAGTGCCAACATTCCCGTCGCACCAATCCTGCTCGCCGATCCACTCATGCGTGTCGAAACCATCTTCGTACTCGCAAACGTACGGCTCCCACTCGCCGCCAGAATCACCCCGACCCCGACAGTCCTGCGCCACCACAACGTAACCGCGCTTGATGAACTCACGAGTCCAACCCATGTACCGGGCTTCCTGATTGTCATAGATAGTACGAAGCAGCAGCACCGGCCACGGACCATCGCCCTGCGAGCTGTCTGGAAGCCATATGTCAGCAGAAAGATTCACCCCGTCGCGCATTGGCACCGGGATGTTGATCATGAGCCGGCCGGGTTCGATAAGCGGTTCGTACTGAGATGTCACGTTGAGGTCCTGTGTTGGTATCGGGTTTCTACGACTGCGAGCCACAATTCACTAGCCCGCCGCATTGTGTGCCAGTACGGCTCGATCTTCAATACCCCCGCTCGCTGGCCAATTGCGGTAAGCTGCTGCCCGCACTTAAACCCTCAGCGCAATCAGCAACTACTGGAGAAAATGAATGGCTTTCAAGGTCGTTATCACGATGTACAACCGCCCACCGAGCGATCTCACGATGAACGTGATCCGCGAGGCAGGAATCGACGTCGAATATGTACCCGCAACGACCGAGAATGAAGTCATCACGGCAGCAAAAGACGCCGATGTGCTGCTCGTTGGAACTGTGCCTCACACCACGCGTAAAGTTCTCGAAGCGCTGCCAAATTTGAAGATGGTCGGACGCTCTGGTGTGGGTGTCGATTCCGTCGATCTTGATGCCGCAACCGAACTCGGAATCTGCGTAACAAACACCCCCGGCATCAACACATCTGAAGTCGCCGATCACGCCATGGCGATGCTGCTTTCGATAACCCGCAAAATTCCCGAACAGAACGCCGCACTGAAGGCTGGTGCGTGGTCGGATCGACCCAAAGAAGTTGCAGTGCTGCGAGATCAATTGCGCCGAATCGCTGGCAACACTGTCGGCATCTTCGGACTCGGCAGTATCGGCAAGGGATTTGCCAATCGTGTTCGTGGATTTGGACCCGGAAAAATCATCGCCTACGATCCCTACGTACCTCAAACAGCAGCCGATTTAGTCGGGGTGCAGATGGTCGATTTCGATACGCTGCTTGCCGAGTCAGACTACCTGACAGTCCACTCCCCAGCAACCGTCGAAACCAATCACATTTTCAACATCGACGCCTTCAGGAAGATGAAGCCAACAGCGGTGTTCATCAACTGCGCACGAGGTCCCATTGTCGACGAAGCCGGCCTTCAGGAAGCACTCCAAACAGGTGAGATTATCGCTGCCGGAATCGACGTAACTGAGCAGGAGCCGCTCGATGCCGAAAGTCCGCTGTTGAAGCTAAATAACCTGACCATTAGCCCGCACGTCGCCGGAACATCTGACGTCAGCGGAATCGCCGGAGCAACCCGCTGGGGCGAGAACGCAGTGAACATTCTCACAGGTAAGCCACTACACGGACTCGGCAACCCAGAAGTAGTAAAGCGAATAGCAGTCATCCGATCCCAGGGCACAAGCCGCTGGGACGGCATTCCCGACCCCGTAACGGAAGCCTGGAGCTAGGGCTCCCGATCTGGGGTGGGGACGCGCGAAACCGTTGAGCGGCCACGACAATAGCTCCCCATCAACCTACCGCTCCGACTCCACCCAAACCCGCTCGCCATCGGAAATAACAACCACTGTCCCAAGATCTCGGGTAACAAAAACCGCCCCTTCAGAAACCCGCTCCTCCAACCGTGAAATCACCTCGTCGTGCGGATGCCCAAACTGGTTCTTGATACCGGTTGTCACAATCGCCACGACCGGATCCACAGCATCCAAAAACTGTTGACTCGTCGAACTTCTACTCCCATGATGTCCAACCTTCAACACCGTAGCCCCCACCGGCTTCCTCGTAAGCAACAGGTCGTTTTCGCTACCCGTCGTCGCATCTCCCGTAAGCAGGAACGACACGTCCCGAAACTCGAGTCGAACCACCACACCTTCGTCGTTAAAATTCGAGCATTCGACGACCACACATCCGGTCTGCAGAATCGACAGCCTTAGGCGGTGCCGGAAGCATCACTGGTCTGCTGACGTAGATCGCGATCGGCACGGTGAAGAACAAAGGGCGAATGCTCATGATGGCGGCGACCACGATCACCATCGGTCACCTGATAGTCGGCGTGGCTCCAAACGTATATGTCGCTGGATTCGGAGCATTTTTCATCGGACTCGCCGGCGCATTGTTCGGCACATCCGTCGGCACGCTAATTCAGGCCAGCGCAGATGAATCGATGCGCGGTCGAGTGAGCAGCGTGTTTCAGATAACAGTGCAGCTCTACGCCGCCGGCCTTGTGATGGGCGGTTTTTTCACCGCATGGATCGACCCCGGCCCAACGCTGCTCATGTTTGGTGTGCTCATAGGAACAATGGCAATCGTAATATTTGCGGAATCACCAGAACTGCGCAATGCCAGCTAACGCCCCAGTTAGTCATAACGATCATATCGACTGGAATTTGCCCACAAGTGAGCCTAGAATTCTCGCCGAAACCCATCTGATGCGTTATCAATAGCCACGCATCCAACTATCAGCAAGAAACTCCCCCCAAACGCATTATGAAAATCGAAAAAATAGAAGTAACCACGTTCAAGTCGACCTCAAAGAAGGTCAATGACACCGATGGTCACACTCATCCCGGTCCTGAACACGACACGACCGAAGCGATGCTAACGATCACCGGTGACGAAGGTAACTCTGGCTACTCTTTCGGTTCACCTGAGGCACTCCGCCCTTACATCCTCGAAAACTTCATCAAGAAAGTCTTCATGGGCGAAGATCCTCTACAGCGTGAAAAGCTCTGGATCGACCTCGCCAAGTGGCAACGCGGCTCCGGAGCCAACCTCACCGATCGCACGATGGCAGTAGCCGAAATGGCACTCTGGGACCTCGCCGGTCGAGCATCAAACACCCCCGTATGGAAAATGCTCGGCGGCTACCGCGACAAAGTACTGGCGTACGGATCGACGATGTGTGGCGATGAAATGGAAGGTGGTCTTGCCACTCCCGAAGACTACGCCAACTTCGCCGAATGGATGGTCAAACGCGGCTACAAAGCAATAAAGCTCCACACATGGATGCCCCCGGTGAGTTGGGCACCCAGTGTCGATATGGATATCAAAGCCTGCGCCGCCGTCAGAGAAGCTGTTGGCCCCGACTTCCCCCTGATGCTCGATGCGAACCACTGGTACTCACGCATGGACGCTCTCAGGCTCGGCAAGGGCATTCAGGACCTCAACTACTACTGGTACGAAGAGCCAATGGACGAGCACTCAACAGAGTCGTACCGCTGGCTCGCCGATCAACTTGAAATACCGGTAATTGGCCCTGAGTACGCTTACGGGAAGCACCACACCCGCGCCGAATGGATCGCCACCAAAGCATGCGACATTGTCCGCGTAGGCGTTGCCGATGTTGGTGGAATTGGCCCAAGCATGAAATGCGCCCACCTCGCTGAATCGTTCAACATGGACTGCGAAATCCATGGCGGTGGCGCAGGAAACCTCGCTGTTATCGGTGGAATCATGAACACCACCTGGTACGAGCGTGGACTGCTTCACCCGTTCATCGATCACGATGAGACTCCGAACCACCTGAACAGCAGCGTCGACCCGATGGATGAGGACGGCTTTATCCTCATGCCGACTCTGCCGGGACTGGGTGAAGACATCAATTTTGATTACATTGCCGAACGTCAGGTTTCGACACACTAATTAGAGAACGATCAAGAGAGCAATACGACTTATCTACGCGCAAACGTGTAATTGGGTCTTGTTGCTCGCCCAGTCGTTCGTATAATTGGCGACTGGCTGGATTATCCGGTCGAATCTGAAGTGCAGTTACTTATTTGAGCTGACACGCCCGCGCTATCTGCAATTTGCCCAAAACGGCAAACAGCAGAGGTTGCGGGCGTGTTTCATATCTAGGAGAAAAATCATGACGCAAAAGACCTGGGCATTCCTCGGTGGGAAGCAAGTTCCTGATGAGGATGCGAAGGTAGGCGTCAAGACTCACGCTCTCCATTACGGCACGGCAGTGTTCGAAGGTATTCGTGGCAACTGGAACGAACGCCTCGGAAAAGTTTCAATCTTCCGTCTGAAAGAACACTACGAACGACTTCTTCGTGGCTGCAAAATTCTTCGAATCGAACTTCCGTACTCGGCCGATGATCTCTGCAAAATCACAACCGACCTGCTCGAAAAGAACGGCTTCGCTCAAGATGTTTACATCCGTCCCCTCGCGTTCAAGGGGCAAGAGCTGGTAGCCAACCTCAACCTGAACACTCTCGACGATGAGTTCGTGCTTGTCATTATTCCCTTTGGTGCATACATCGATAACAGCCGACCTCTACGGTGCCAGACATCATCATGGCGGCGACCGATGGACTCCTCGATGCCAACCGGCGTCAAGATTTCGGGTCTGTACACCACCAGCATCCTTGCGAAGACCGAAGCAATTGCAGCAGGATTCGACGAAGCAATACTGCTCAACCAGGACGGTTCTGTCTCTGAAGGTTCAGGTGAAAACCTGTTCATGATCCGTGATGGTGTCATCAGTACTCCTGGGGAAACCGACAACTGCCTTCTTGGCATCACTCGCGATTCGGTCATCCAGCTGGCGAAAGACCAACTCGGGCTGGATGTTGTGCAGCGTCACATTCATCGCTCCGAGCTATATCTTGCCGATGAAGTGTTCCTAACGGGCACTGCAGCTCACCTAACCGCGGTTGGGGAGTTAGATAATCGTGCCATCGGCTCAGGCGAAACCGGGCCAATCACCAAACAGCTACAGGATCTGTACTTCTCAACTGTTGTTGGGGACAACGATAATTACTCTGACTGGTGCACGATGGTTACGCCTTCAGGCGGATAACCGCATTTAGCAGAACCACCCAACCTCGGCAGATTCCCGAGATTCAATGTAAGGACCGGCCAAGTGAATACCGACCCGAATACGGTACGGGATTTGTTCGCGAGCCACTACTTCGTGTTTGCTTTTCTCGCGAGTCTCGGCACGCTGCAAATCGCCGTGTCGAATTCGGGGATAAGAGGACTCTGGCTCACTCCGCATCGAGAAATGACACGCTGGCTTGGAGTCGCACTTATCGTCACCGGCATAGTAGTTTTCTTCCTGCAGCCGATGTGGGTTGAAGGTCCGTGGGCCGCGGGCAGTGTTCAGGCCGATTCGGTTACTCGTGAGATAGGCATTGCCAGCTGGGGCGAGTTAGCTGGAGCTCGAAATGTAAACGACATTCACGGCGGGCTCGACGGCAATAAGCAGGCAATGTGGTTCCCCTTGGGAGCGATTCTGGCGTTCGTTGTGTCTGCATTAATCGGCGCTGTGAACGTTAAAACTCTCAGAAGCCTTGAATCTTCAGATGAAAACGATTCGCCAACTGCCGCGCAAACCGACGACGGTCTCGCGGGCCTCGTAAACCGTTCAATCTTTGCGAACCTCCCTGCGTCGTTCAGGAATTTCAAATCAGATATTGCCGGCGTGTGGCGCTCCGGGATCGAATCCGCCGACCACTGGAGCCTGTTCAAAATGATTTTCGGTAGGAGTTCAAGTTGAACACTATCGACGTAAATCTGGTCATCTGGCTCAATGGCCTATCAGGAAACGTAAAGATTTTCGACGACCTGATGCGCGTGATCGCCAGCGACTACCTAATGCCGCTGGTCTTCTCGCTCGCCATGTTCGGCCTCTGGTTCTCGGGCAAAACACCCGCTCAACGCGTCAGGTACCAGCTTCAAATGCTGGTAGGAATCAGTGCTCTGTCGATTTCGAACGTGGTCGTCTGGATAATCAACATCAACTGGTATCGCCCACGCCCGTTCGTCGACCATGGCGACCAACTAAACCTGCTGTTCTACCCACCAACCGACCCGTCGTTCCCGGCTAACCCGGTAGCGGTCGGCTTTGCCGCAGCAATGGCCGCATGGGCAGTGAATCGAAAGTTCGGATGGTGGATGTTTGCTGCCGCATCACTGTTCGGTCTCTCACGCCTTTACGCCGGCGTCTTCTACCCAACCGACATTATCGGCGGGGCACTGGTCGGCATCGCCGTCTACGGGTTCACCAGCTACTTCCGCAGGTTCCTCGAACCATTGGTCACATCGTTCTTGCGACTTATGCGCGGTTTAAGCGCCGCCTGAGCCGTCTGAACCTGCGTTTCCACCTGAACCTGAAACGATCTGAAATCGGATTGCCGAACTTAACTCTGGGCACTCGAACCCAATCTCGTCTGATTCGGGGCTTTGCGATCCGTTCTCGCTGAGGTGAACGCCCCTCAAGAATCATGTCGGGATTGGTCTCGAACAGATCAATCGCTTCATGCTCGTCGACCAGTTCGCTCACGATGTCGAACGCCTCACTCAGTACCGGTGATCGAGGCGATGTCGTCGCGTGCATTTCGGAAGCTACAACGTGAGCAAGCCCCCCCCGAATGAACTGCTCCGCCGCACGACGAGCCGCGGTGCCATTTTGGCCGGTCAGGCTCCCGGCAGCTATCTGAACAATTACTCCCTCATCGACCAGATTTTTCAGTCGCTTCGGATTCCGTTGGAACTCTACGTTCCGCTCCGGGTGTGCAAGCACCGGCACCAGGCGCTGGGTCAACAATCGACCAATAACGTCTTCCACGTAAGGTGGCAGCCGATTGAACGGAGGCTCTACAAGAAGGAACCGCGTTCGGTTGAGAGTTATCGCGTTTTCTGAGTCGACCAGATCCGGCAGCGAAGTATCGAGGCGGTGCGTCATCCCAATAATAATTCGAATTCTCGGCGAATTCCTTTGTGCGGAATCGCTGCGCAAAGCCGCGTTCAAAGTGTCGGCCAACTCTCGAACGATTCTGGGCGAGTGATGCTCCAACTCCATGTCACGGTAGTGCGGAGTCGCAACAATCACGTCAGTACCATCAAGCGCCGCCATGCGAGCCATTGTCAGGCTCTCTTCTACCGAAACCGGACCATCGTCCAGCCCCGGCAATATGTGGGTGTGAATGTCGACTCGTGGCAACTAACTAATCGTCTCTAGTAATGAGTGAACTACGTTCGAGCGGTTAACCGGCGGAAAGTATCGCCATATTCGAAGCCGTAGCCCTTTGCCGCTTCGATGTGCCGACCCCGCAAGCGCCTGTCCATGTCCGAACCAAACGAAAGACCTGCGATCTGGCTCTCGTGCTTCGAAAGTGCTGTGATCTTCGTATCGACAGAATTCGATACATCAACAATCACATCTGCCTGATCAGTGCCCCAGAACATCAGATGCTTCACCTTATACGGCTCAACGCCATCGACAAGCTGCTCCGGGAAGTGCAGGTGGTCGCGGGCATACGGATAAATAGCGTCTTGAACCGTAATCCCAACATGGCGGTGATCACGATGCTGGAATCCGCTCATGCGGTACTGGTCATGGGTGAACACCACTTCTGGTCGGTACTTACGTAATGCATGAACGACCTCGCCAAGAAACACTCGATCCGCCTCGAGTTCGCCGTCCGGGTGATCAAGCACCACAATATCGCCAACACCAATCGCATCGGCAGCAGCCCGCTGTTCGGCAGCCCGGATACTAACGATTCGCTCGGAAGTCATCTCGGTGTCATTGCTGCCACTGCTACCTGTGGTGCATTGAACGTAGGTGATCTCACATCCCTGAGCGGCCCACAGCGCCGCCGTCGCTCCGGCACCGATCTCCGCATCGTCCGGGTGAGCGAATATCACCATCGCCCGTTTCGGAACTTCGTCGATAACTTCGTATTTCGTCACCTGGTTCGGTGTCGAAAATGGGTAGATCATGAATTCTCCCGGTCAATTTCGTTGAACATTTCACCCCGTGGCCCGTCACGAAGCGTCGTATAAGGCAACACATCATAACGAGTACCAGTGCAAATTCAGGGAATTTTGGGAAACAAGAGGCGAATTTTTGATACCGGATATAGAATTTAAAACCGTGCTTGAATCTGAAACCAAGACTCACCTATATTCCGCCCAAAAAGCAGACACAGTTCCGGTGTTAGAAAACGCCGCAATGTTGTATCGGAGATGCCATGTCGGCAGTTGCCACTTTTGATCCTGAAATCGCGAACGTAATCCAAAATGAACAGCGACGTCAGCGAGATCAACTGGTGATGATCGCTTCTGAGAACTACACCAGTGCTGCAGTTCTAGAAGTGACAGGTTCTGTACTCACCAACAAGTACGCCGAAGGCTACCCGGGGCGCCGCTACTACGCCGGTTGCGAGAACGTCGACATAAGCGAACAGCTCGCCATCGACCGGGCAAAGGAACTGTTTGGTGCCGAACACGCCA
Organism: Dehalococcoidia bacterium; assembly: GCA_012959765.1. Classification (GTDB taxonomy): domain Bacteria; phylum Chloroflexota; class Dehalococcoidia; order Lucifugimonadales; family Lucifugimonadaceae; genus Lucifugimonas. Next base: position 50,729 of record DUCO01000047.1, read on the forward strand.
ATGTGCAACCCCACTCAGGATCGCAGGCCAACATGGCAGCATTTTTCGCCCTCGCCAACCCCGGCGACAAAATCATGGCGATGTCGCTCGATCACGGTGGGCATCTCACCCACGGATCACCCGTCAACTTCTCGGGCAAGCTTTACGAATTCGGCCACTACGGAGTCGACCCCGACACCGAGGCACTTGATTACGACGTACTGGAAAAACAGGCTGAAGAGTTCAAGCCTGCAGTCATCATCGCTGGCTACACCGCCTACTCGATGACAATCGACTTCAAGCGATTCCGCGAGATCGCCGACTCCGTTGGAGCCGCGTTGCTTGTCGACATGGCCCACATCGCCGGCCTCGTCGCCGGCGGCGCACACCCCTCACCGGTCGAGTATGCCGACATTGTCACCAGCACCACCCACAAAACCCTCCGTGGCCCCCGTGGCGCAATGGCACTCACGAAAAAAGACCTCAGGCGCAAGTACAACTCGGCAGTGTTCCCAAACATGCAGGGCGGCCCGATGGAGCATTCGATCGCAGCAAAGGCCGTTGCATATAAAGAAGCACTACTACCGGAATTCAAGAACTACGCCCACCAGATCGTCCAGAACGCGAAAGCACTGGCGAGTGGCCTGACAGCTGGCGGACTGCGGATAGTTTCTGGCGGAACAGAAAACCACATGATGCTGGTCGACACTAGGCCGATTGGGCTGACAGGTCGTGATGCCGAAGCAGCGTTGATCGCCGCAGGACTCGTAGTAAACAAAAACGGTATTCCGTTCGACCCAGAACCTCCCATGGTTACCTCGGGTATCCGAATCGGAACGCCTGCGCTTACCTCGCGGGAACTTGATGTTGCCGATATGGAGAATGTTGCGGGATACATCCTCGAAGCCCTGCAAGCCCACGATAACGAATCGAGGCTTGCTTCACTTGGAAATGAAGTGGCGAAATTCGCATCGAAATTCCTGGTGCCGGGGCTCGATTCTTAAGTGGTTTATGCCGTAAATGTGACAACTGGCTTGGAACTGGCGCACTCGACCCCGAAAATAGGGGCTGACGCGTCGTAATCGCGTGATAGACTGTATCGGTTTCGCGCAAATTTAGAAGAACATGGTGAATCGTTGAGAAAGTACGAATTAGTTTGGATTCTCGGTAGTGATGCTGGCGAAGAGCAAGGCACCGAATCCGTTGAGAAAATCAGTTCGCTTGTGGCCGATGTAGGCGGCGAACTGTCAGGAACTGAAGTTTGGGGCAAGCGAACACTCGCCTACCCAATCCAGAAGAACACTGAGGGCTACTACCTTCAGGCAAACTTCGAAATCGATGGCGTAAAGGCACCTGAGCTCGACCGAGCGCTTGGCGCCGATCAGTCGATTATTCGACACCTCCTCGTCCGAGACGAGATCAAACCCGTCGTTGCCGAAGAAGCAGCAGAATAGCGTTTGGCTTCTAGCCAGACACGCCAAATGCGGACGAGATTAATTGAGTCTTAACCAGATACTCCTCATAGGCCGGGCAGGAACTGACCCGGAGATGCGTTACACACCAAGTGGAACGCCAGTCACGAACTTTCGACTCGCGGTTAGCAATAGCAGGCGCGATGCGAATGGTGAGTGGACAGAGGACACAGAGTGGTTCACGGTCACTGCATGGGAACGCCAGGCAGAGTCAGTAAATCAGTATCTGGCCAAAGGTCGCCGAGTTTTCGTAGACGGTCGACTTTCGACTCGTCAGTACACGAGCAATTCAGGCGAGGCTCGAACGTCGCTGGAAGTCCGAGCGTCCAAGGTTGTTTTCCTTGACGCACCAGGCGGCGAATCAGCGGGACCCGGCGCACCGCCAGAAGCCGCCCAATCTTACTCAGCAGATGCCTCTGATAGCCCATCCGGCTCTCAGGCTCCTGCTGCGAACAACCCATCAGAAGACGTGGAGGAACTGCCCTGGTAGCAGTTTCCATGCGGAGCGAATCGAGCAAGCTGCCCGAGAATTCCGCTGTCCTTTCCGCGAGGTAAATAATGACACCCCCCCGAACAACTCAAGGCGGCCGCCCACCATTCAGACGCGGAGGTCGACGCAGGCGTCAGTGCTTCTGCAAAGAGAGCACCGTCGACTATAAAGATGTATCAAGCATCCGCCGCTTCATCACCGATCGCGGTGGAATCGAAGCCGGCAAAAAATCCGGCAACTGCGCAAAATGCCAGCGAACACTGACAATTGCTATCAAACGAGCACGGCATCTGGCTCTGCTTCCTTACGCTCCTGATCACCTCCGGGTAACCGGAGCGGTCGCTACAAGCAACAAGATTGCTGAAGACGAGGAAGAAACTACAGAAACCGACGGCGAAGCTACCGAGGCAACGACAGAAGAATCCGAAGCTACGGCATCGACCGAAACCAAGACCGAAACTGAAGACGCTCCTGCTGCTGAAGCTGAAGAAGAAACCGAAACCGCGGCTGAAGCTGAAGATGCTCCTGCCGCTAAAGCTGAAGAAGAAGCTACCGAAGAACCTGAAGAAGCCGAAGCTACGGAATCAACCGAAACCAAGGCTGAAACTGAAGACGCTCCTGTCGCTGAAGCTGAAGAAGAAGCCGAAGCACCAGAAGAATCTGAATCTGAAGAAGAAACCGAAGCTGATACAGAAGACGTTTCAACTGATGAGGATTCAGAAGCTGATAAGGCCACAAAGGCCACAGAAGCAGATGACAGCACCGACGAAGACGACAAATAGTCTCGTTTAGCTGACAGTTCACAACGTCATTAGGGCCGGATATCGCTATTTGCAATACTTC
>DUCO01000048.1 GCA_012959765.1 Dehalococcoidia bacterium
GCATCGGTTCCCATTGAACGGGCAGCAATACCGCCACGTAACGGCCACAGGCCGCGGCTAACATAGTCAGAACCCTGTTCCCAGGCTTTCCAATCTTCCCCCTCTTTGGAGTTGATCTGCTCTAAAGCGAAGCTGCGCCAATTTATATCAAGGTCGTCGCCGAGTTCTTCTTTCACTTTGGCCAGCCAAATGCCAGCCTGACGCACCCATGGTCAGGTGTAGTCGATGAATACATCAATTTTTACTGGAGTGTTTGTTGTCATGTGTTTAGGAAAATCTTTCGCTAGTCCCTCGCGTTGCCGATCAGATTCTAGCAACGCTACATCGAATCGTTCGGGCAAAGGTTCCCGTTTAACGCATAGTATTCATCTCTAACCTTCAACTCGCCACCTATGCCGAACCTAGCACAACTACTCACATCGAAGTCATCACCCGAATACCAGCGGGTGTTTGGCGTGTGTCGAGATATCGCAGCCGAGTTGGATGAAGTTGATGGCGTGTACCTGGTTGGCGGTGTTGTACGCGATCTTATTCTTGGGCTTGAGCCGGGGGATATCGACCTTTCGGTTGTTGGTGACGCCGGAGCGTTTTCCAAAGAGCTGGCCGAACGTATTGGCGCTTCATCGCCAGTGGAATCTCAATTTCTGACTTACAAGATCAAGGCCAAAGCCAGTGGCTTGTTTTCTGGAACCGACGCGATTGATGTGGTTAACGCGCGTTCTGAAACCTATGTCGGTCCTGCTGCCCTGCCCGAGATCACTCCTGGATCGATTGAGGTTGATCTGGACCGGCGTGATTTCACGGTTAACTCGATGGCGATTTCTCTAAATGCCCGAGACTGGGGCTTGCTCGTTGATCCGATGAACGGGTTTGGCGACATCATGCGCAAACGGATCAAAGTTCATCACGATTCGAGCTTCGTGGTCGATCCGACCCGAATCTTTCGAACTGTGCGATATGCGATACGGCTCGGATTCAAGATCGATCCTCGTACTATCGAGTTGATCGAACGGTCAGTAGAAAATGTTGAACGGTTGAGCGGTGCAAGGGTTCGACATGAGTTCGAGTTGATGCTTTTCGAGCCGAAGCGCGTTGAGATGCTACGGATGGCTGAAGAGTACGGATTGCTGGGTGCGATGAGCCCCGGTCTTCGTATTGGCTCGAAGGCGTTAGAAGTGCTTGAGTCACAGTCTGAAGATAAGGCTCTTTCGACAGAGCTTGCCGATTTGCTTGCGATTACGACGTTCGGGCTAAACGAGGACGAGGCCGCTCAGGTGGTTCAACGCTTCGACGGTCCACCAGCGTGGGGCGAGTCGATCACGGGAAACGCAGCACTGGCGACGGTGGTCGCTGTTTTGGATCAGCCTGAGCTTGCGCCCAGTGAGGTTGCAGACATATTGAGCACTATCCCTCTGGCGTCTATTCGTGCCTACATTGCGGCAGGGCCGCCACTCCCTCGCAGAGGCCGGCTTACCGATTACATCGATGAGATCAGATTCGTGAAGCCTGATCTAACGGGTGCCGACTTGATTGACGCCGGGATACCGGAAGGACCGATCATCGGCAAGTTGATGGACGTGGTGAGGCGGGCGCGGCTCGATGGTCAGGTCAGCACGAAGCAAGAAGAGCTTGCGTTAGCGAAGAATCGCCTGCCCGGCTTTTTGACGAGCTAGGCATCTCTCGAATTCCATTTCCCTCCGCTCCGATGACTAAGGTCGGGAAATAGGAAGGCCCTGTCGGTTGAGAAAACCGTCGAAAAGCGCTTAGCCCTCGTCTTCAGGTAGCGCTCGTTCGACGTGTGTTCCGCCCCATTCCGAGGCTCGTCTCGCGAGGCGTTCGCGGTGGAACATGTACTGGTTTGCCAGTGCAGCGTGATCGCCAAAGAAATCACGCGCCCAATCGGCTGCATACGAGAGATTAGCCTTTTCAGGAAGGTCGTACCACTTGTGCAGCGCCCTGAGGATGTGCCGGTCGACGATGAACGATTCGGGCTTGTCAAGCGAGAACGCCAGCACACAGTCGGCCACTTTCTCGCCGACGCCGTGAAGGGCGATAAGTTCTGCTCTAGCGTCTTTGTAAGAAGTTTCCCTGAGATCGCACAGGTTCAGTCGTCCTGAAGCTATTGCCTCGGCTGCAGGTACCAAATACTTCGCACGGAATCCGAAACCGAGGTCTCGGAGGAACTGTTCTCCGGCTTCAGCAATAACTTCAGGTTCGGGGAACATGACATCACGAGCTTCAGGTCCGACCGAATAGCCCAGCTTTTCGGCTACTGAGCCGACGTTGAGTTTGATTCGAGGAATGTTGGAAGTGCTGGATGTAATGAAGCTGAAAAGGCACTCCCAAGGGTCCTGTCTGAGCACACGTAAACCCGAGTAGCCCCGCAATGCAGGACCGAGACACGGATCGTCGGCGAACCTAGTTCGAAAACCTTCGAGATCTTGATCGTGTCCAAGATACTGGAGCATCGAGTGGCTCAAACCATCCAGAGCTTTCGCATCGACAGGTGTAACCAATAGCCCACCATCGGCCTCGCTTACGGTGACTACCCGACGACCCACAACACCTCGATAGCCGTCATTTGCTGGCCACCATCGAAATGCCTGACCGCCATCAAGGGTTGCTTCGATATCGACGTATCCCACCGGAAGGAATACAGAGTTTGCGGTTATCGTGCTGTTTTCAGAAGTCGTCACTCAAAGGTCCCATCGCGCCAGCTCTCCAATAGTGAGAAGAGCCGTTCCGTGCTTACCCGGCGAACGGTGCATCTTGGCAAAGAACGCTGGAATTTCACTCCGTAGTTTTTGGTCACAATTCGGTTGTCGAGAATCACGAACACACCGCGATCTGTTCGCGATCGGATAAGGCGACCAAAACCCTGCCGGAATCGCTGAACTGCCTCTGGAATGCTGTACTCGCTGAAACCATCCTCAAATTGCTCGCTGCGGGCAGCCACAACCGGGTCGGAAGGTACCGGGAACGGCAATCTCGCCATCACCAGTGCGTCGAGCGATGCGCCCTGAAGGTCAACACCTTCCCAGAGGCTACTTGTTCCCAACGCTATGGTTGGACCCGGCTCGGCAAGCATTCGCATGATTCGTGCTGGCGATCCATCGGCTCCCTGTGCGATCACTCGAATGCCCTGCTGACTAAGCACCGGACCTACCGCTTTTCTGGCGTTGTCGAGTGCGGAAATAGACGTGAAAAGCGCAAGCACTCGACCGGCGCTCGACTTCGCAATGTCGATGAGTACATCTGCTGTGGCATTAGCAAAGCCCGGGTCGCCCGGTGCAGGCATGTCCTCAGGCACTGCTATGAGAGTGTTCTTCTTGTAGTCGTACGGGGAACCCAGAACGAGATCGTTTCCTGCATCCATGCCGATCGAGTTTCGGAAGCGTTCGAAGTTCTTTTCGTAGGCGACCGTCGCTCCGGTGAGAATCACCGTTTTATCGGAGCTGAACAGAGCTTGACTGAGCTTCACCGAGACATCGAGTGGTGCGCCGTTGATGGTGGTGCCGCGGTTTCCAGACTGGGCGCGGAGCCAGTACACACTGTCGGCTTGCGGTTCGGGAATGGCTTCTCGCAGTGACGTGACGGCTGACTCGATGGAGTCTTTGACTGAGTAGGCGTCGAGTACCAGTCCTTCGGCAGAGCTGTCTTTGGTTGCTGATGCCTGTTCGCAGAGTTCGCCCAAATGCGCAGAAACTTCGAGCAGTCGTGTGTTTGCGTTCTCCCAGGCGATTTCAATATCGTCCCAGTTCGGCTGCCTGCGTACGGATTCGGTCAAACGCAGTTCCGACTGTTGCTGCGATCCTCTGGCTGTTTCTGATGAGATTTCAGTGGCCATATCGAACATGATTGAGGCGTTCTGTATGGCGGCTTCAACAGCTTCGCTGGCCTGAAGTGCGATGTTTGTCGAGGCGTCGAGCGCGTTGACGACACCTTTTGAAATTGTTGTCGCCAATCGGGTGAGGATTCCTCGCGAGCCCGTGAGTTGTCGAAGTTCGTTTTCCAGCTGGAACTGGTTTACCGAGAAACCGAGATGGGTCGTTGCGGCCGATTCGAGGTGATGCGCCTCATCGATTATCAGGACATCGTGATCCGGTAGTAGTCCGCCGCCCATCGCTATGTCTGACATCAAGAGAGCATGGTTGATGATCACGACGTTGGAGGCGTTGGCCTGGTTGCGTGCCTTGCGCAGGAAGCACGGACCCTCGTTCGATGGGCACATGATTGCGCCTTGAGCCGAGAATCGGCTAAACATGGGCGTGAGCCGTCCCAGCGCCAACTCATTGCGGTCACCGGATTCGGTGTCGCAAAGCCATACAAGCAACTTGGACAGCAGTTTCGACTCTATGTCGTTTGGTTCGGTACTCAGTACGGCGTTCTGCCACCGTTTGAAGCAGAGGTAGTTCGCCCTGCCCTTCAGCTGCGCAGCTCGCATTCTGTCGGACGCTTCACCGAACTCGGTGAGCGCGGCTTTAGTGATCTCAACATCTTTGTTGATCAACTGTTCTTGCAGGTTGATCGTGTTGGTAGAAACGATGACCTTTGCGCCGGTGCGCATGGCGTGCAGCACAGACGGAATGAGATATGCGAGCGATTTGCCAACACCGGTTCCAGCCTCGACAACGAGATGCTCACCGTTCTCGATAGCTTCGGCCACTGCTTTGGCCATCTCGACCTGCTCGGGTCGTGACTCGAAGCCGTCGAGTGTTTTTTCTAGCGATCCGCCCTCACCGAAAATACCGTCTATCGCCTCGGATATCTTCTGTTCGTCTCGATCTGACTGATCGTATTTGTGGGGCTCAACTGCTGGAATTTTTCCTGCTGAACGAAGTCGTAGCGACAGTTCTTTGGGATCGATTCCAGTGAGACTGTCGCTGGTTGGGAGCAACGGAGAATCATCGCCGTCGAGAATCCTTCGAGCCAGAGCGCCTAAAGGAGTTTTCGAGTGCTCGCCGAGGGTTTTGATCTGCTCAAGTACCGACCGGTCGAAGCCTTTGATTATCCCCAGCAGATGCAGGAACAGATCACGGGTAACCAGTGCATCTGATAGTGCTCGGTGCGGGTTGTCGTGTGAGAATCCGAATCGCTGCGACAGTCGACCAAGGCTGTACTCGGGGCCTGCTGGCAAGGCGATTTCAGCCATCGACATGGTGTCGTACAGCCCGTCAGGTTTCACGCCGTGCGATCTCAGAAACGAGGCGTCGAACCCCACGTTGTGACCGATAATCGGAACGCCAGCTATGAAGTCGGCGACGTCTGATTTCACATCGTCCCAATCGGGGGCTGAATCAACTTCATCCTGAGTGATTCCGGTAAGGCCAACAATGAAGCTTGAAAGCTTCCTTTTCGGGTTGACCAGTGCGCTGAACGTGTCGACCTGCTTGCCGTCAACGAACTTGACTGCGCCGACCTCGATGATGTGGTCGGTTTTTGAATTTACGCCCGTCGTTTCGAGATCGAGGGCTATTAGTGTGTCTTCGTGGATACCTGGCAATTAGTTGGGTTCGTGTTCGGCTTTTGAGCGGATTTTTGGGTTAGTTGGAATTGTGGAGTTGACTCTATCGGAATCCCTGCGCGCTGAATCGGAGAAACTACCGAATCTCATACCGAAATCAGCGGGCTTATTAGGATTAGTATCCGGCTGACTTAAGCACTCGTTCGACGTTATCGAATCCCGATTCTAGCTCTTTGGCGTCGATCGCCCGAATCACGTCAGACATCGCGGCGTTCACTGGCGTGTCGATACCAACGCTAGCGCCTTGCTGACAGACGAAGCCGTTCATCTGGTAGATCTCGGTGGGTCGACCCTTTACCACGTCTTGAGCCATCGAGGGACGCCAGTTGGCTCCACTGGACTTCTCGGCCAGTTCGCCGTCCAGTAGCTCATATACGTCGCCACGAGAAGCATCTGCCCACTCCTGTGCAGTTTTTCCACCAAAGTTCTCAACGTTGTGCCCAAGGGCTAATCCAACCGCAGCTACCTCCTGCGCTAGTCGAATTTGAAGTTCTCTCCCACGGGCGTGCTTGTTTAGATCGGACATGCCCATGCCACTCGAAGCGGCGACCGGGTTACCCATCGAGTTCTGCCCAAGCTTTGCCCAGCGTTCGCCCCAGAGGTTCGTTGTGACTTTGCCGCCGTCGATCGGATCGAGTATTTCGATCAGTTCGTGCAGGCGAGGGGTGTTGCTGCCATCGTGATTTCCGGCACGGAAGACAATGTGACCATGATCACGTCGTCGAGTGTCGCCTGGACGTTCGACTTTTCCGGCCTGCCACATGGCGACTGAGATGCTCGACATCACGAGCCCGACTGCCCGATCAGCGCCGACAGCTTCGGCCATAGCGGGGTCGGTCCATGTGTTCTGCGATGAAACGATGTAGCCGTCGGGTTTCACGAACTTGTTGATGAACGTTGCCGCCCACGAGGTGTCATACGCCTTCACGGCAACGAACCCAATATCGAACTGCTCCAACCTTGAGATCAACTCGTTTTCGTGGAGATGAAACATCGTCGGATGGGCGACAAACGATTCGTGCGGGCCTTCGACATGCAAACCGTTTTTACGAATCGTCTCGACCTGCTTATCCCACAGATCGACCAGCGTTACATCGTGACCTGTGCGCGACAGCCAACCTCCGATATAGGAACCGACTGCCCCTGCACCGATGAAAATTATTCGCTTCTTGTTTGAGTTGTCTGCCATTTTTTTCTCGTATTTGAGTTGGATTATTTCGATGTGACTATTAGTCGTAGTAAACGGCCTCTGAGCCGGCTTTTCGACGTTCGGTGCTGTTGATGAATTCTTCCTGAAGTTCAGGCGGTGGGTATGTGTATCGTTTGCTCGATATCAGCCATGCTTTGGCCTGTTCGTTGCTGGTTCGCACGGTGACGTCTTTGCGTTCTTTGACGGAACCCTTCAACCGGGTTCCGAGTCCGGGTTCGGTTGGTGCCATCAGGTAGCCGTTTTCGATCACGAAATCGGGTTCGATGAAATCTCGATACCACCCCAGGTGCATCGCACGGTTGTATTCCATGATCATAACGTTTGGCGTTGCCATGGCGATGTGGGCGCAGGCGAGCATGTTCACAGGTCCGACGCAATCGTGTGGTGCTATCGGCATTTGATGTGCCGAAGCAAGAATCGCTATTTTCTTCACCTCTGATATGCCACCGGTCCACGTTAGATCAGGCATAGAAATACGAGCAGCCGCGGATTCGATGAAGCGACGGTGCTGGTAGCGAGTCATCAAGCGTTCAGCCGCGGCGATGGGAGTTGATGTTGCCGCTTGTAGCCGGACGTGCGCTTCCTCGTTGAGGGGCGAGATTAGTTCCTCGTGCCACATTGGGCGCAGCGGTTCCATTTCTCGAACGATTTTTATGGCGTTGGGCAGGTTCCACTTGGCATGGGCATCGTTGCCGACTTCGATTTCCATTCCAAGCTTGTCGCGGATTTCTCGCAACGGACGTAACGCCCAATCGAGATCGTCCTGGAACAGTAGCTGTCCGTCAGACTCTCTGGCGATGAAGTCGGTTGGCGACATCTTCATCCCGGTGATGCCCTCGTCGAGAAGTCGCTTTGCAACACCTACGGGATCGGTCCAAACGTCGTAGCCATCGGTGATATCGCCGTATACGCCAAGCGTGTTATAGACCTTTATTCGATGCCTTGTGCCACCGCCTAAAATTTCAAAGATAGGCATCTGTAGTGCCTGTCCCTTGATATCCCATAGCGCAACGTCGATCGCCGAAATCGCCCGCATTTCTGCACCACCATAGCCAGCGTGGTCCGACAGTCGGAACATCGTCTGCCAGTGTCGCTCGATTTCAGCGGGATCGCGACCGATTAGCAGTGGTCCGAAGTGATCGTGAACGGCCGATTCAACTGTGGATGCACCGTACCAGGTTTCGCCAAGTCCAATCAGCCCGGTGTCGGTGTGAATCTGAACGAAGATTAAATCAGGGAACTGCCCTACTCGAATAGTTTCTATCTTGGAGATAATCATTGTTCTTCTCCCGTGTCGTCGTTCTTCGATTCATCGTCCTTGAACCACGTTGCAATTCCGCCGCCCGGACCTCCGGTTGGCGAATCGCCGTCACCAGATGTTAGTCGTTCGGAAATCGGCGAGCCTTGGGATCGGAAGTCCATGATTTCTTCCATCTCGGTCCACATTTCGCCGGAGAAGTTATCTCCTCCAGCCCAACCCTCGTCGTTCATGCCGGGGATCATCACAGACTCATCGCTGTAGCGAAGTTCAACATCGGATCGGTCGAATACTTCGGGTCGGAGTCGAGTTCCAATGCCCGGGTTTTGAGGCGCATGCAGCCAGCCGTGTTCGATAGGAGGCAGTGGATCGACAAAGTCGCCGTACCAGCCGTACAGATACGGCCTGACGTGCTCCATGATCATTGCGTTCGGCGAGTTCATGCAGATATGGGCGCAGGCGAAGATGTTGACCGGACCCGTGGCGTCATGAGGTGCCACTGGAACCTGATGTGCCGATGCCATCACAGCAATGCGGTGTGTTTCGCTGATACCGCCTGTCCAGATCAGGTCAGGCATCACGATTTGCGCTGCACCGTTTTCGATGAATTCTCGCAGTTGCCATCGCGTGAGTAGCCGTTCAGAAATACACACTGGTGTACTTGTTGCGTCTTGAAGTTGGCGCAGTGCGTCGGGGTTCAACAGCGGCATCAAGTCTTCCTGCCACATGATGTTGAGTGGCTCCATAGCTTTGGCGATTTGAATGGCGACCGGCAACGCCCACTTCCCGTGTCCATCGTTTGCGATCTTGATATCGTCGCCAATCGCATCACGCACATCTCGGAAAGGCTTCAGGATTCGGTCGAGTTCTTTCGGGGCCAGATACTGACCTTCGGTTGGAGTCGCGATCGGAATCGTCGGGCCCATCTTCATGGCGATCATGCCATCGTCGATCAACTCTTTCGCCAGATCGCCGCAGCCCTCGAACGGTGCGCCGGTTGCGTAAACACGAATCTTCTTGCGAACGGCTCCGCCCAGAAGTTCGTACACAGGCACGCCAGCAGCCTGTCCTTTGATATCCCAGAGCGCCATGTCGACCGCAGATATCGCTCTCAGTTCAGCACCACCGTAGCCGGCGTGATCAGAAAGCCTGAACATGTTTAGCCAGTGGCGTTCGATCGCGAACGGGTCACGCCCGACGATCAGGGGAGCAAAGTGGTCATGCACGGCCGATTCGACTGTTTTCGATGCGTACCATGTTTCGCCAAGTCCGATGAGTCCGGTATCGGTGTGAACACGCACCCAGATGACGTCAGCAGGATCGCTAACCCGTATCGTTTCGATGTGTTTGATCTTCACGTGCTGATTTTGCCCCGTTGAGAACTCTGAAAATTCAAGCCAGACGGTCGCCGAGTATACGCCGTGATGGGGTTAGAATTCGGCATCGAATAATCAGACACGTCGATAACGCACGACATCCGCGTGATTTGCCAGAGCACGTAGCCCCAATTAGCAAATAAGAGGAACGAATTGAAAGCAGCCAGAGTTGTAGCGCGCCGAAAGATTGAGTTTCTCGATGTGCCGGAGCTGGGACCACTTGAAGACAAGGAAGTGCAGATAAAGCTCGAATCACTGTCGGTCTGTGGCAGCGACATTTATCTCGAATACGACGCCGAGCTTCCCGAAGAGGACTATCCGTTCGTGCCCGGCGCTCCGATGCACGAGTGTGCAGGGGTTGTTGTCGAGAGTCGAGATCCTGACTACAAGGAGGGACAGCGAGTAATCGTCATTCCTCGTGATGTTGCGGGTATGCAGGAGCAGGTTGTTCAAACTGCCGACCGGTTGATCAAACTCCCAGAGTGGGGCGATCTTTCTGAATGGGTGATGTGCCAGCACTCGGGTACCGCACTTTTTTCAGCTCGAAAATGGGGCAACCCGATGGGTCGTAAGATAGCGGTACTCGGTCAGGGTGGAATTGGACTTACGTTTACGATGATTGCCGAACGTCAGGGTGCGCATCAGGTCGTTGGAATCGATCTCGAGGAGTACAGGTGCCGAAAGTCGATGGAACTTGGCGCCACCCACACGATAAACGCGTCGAACGAGAACACACTGGAAGCTGCAGCTGAGATTACTGGTGGTGATCTGTTCGACGTAGTGGTCGATGCCAGCGGAAACCCGGACGGGCTGGGGATTGCAATCGATCTCGTGAAGGAACAGGGGCAGATAATCTCGTTTAGCCTGATTGACCCCCCAACAGCGTCGTTCGATCATCGAAAGTGGATGGGCAAGAACATCCAGATGAATGCCACGGTAATAGCAGCAACTGGAGAGCCAATCCAGGAAATACGCGATATTGTTGCGCTAAAAGAGCGTGGGTGGATCGACCCCGGTGTGCTGAAGACACACGAGGTTACATTCGAGGACGCACAGGACGCGTTTGAGATGTATCGTCTACGTCAGGACGGAGTAATCAAGGTCGCTATGTCGATATAGGTACGTATAGCTATAGCGACAGTCTAATAATTTTGGTATTTTTTGGCTTTTACGCTTATTTAGGAGTTTTACATGTCTGGCGAAGTAGGTTCCAAGGCTCCAGCTTTCACGTTGCTCGATAGCGATGGCAACGAGTACAGTTCGAGCAGTTTTGCTGGCAAGAAGGCCGTTCTGGCTTTCTTCCCAGCTGCGTTCAGTGGCGTTTGCGCCGAAGAACTTTGTACTTTCCGGGACGCGCTTGCCGACTATTCTGGCCTCGACGCCGAAGTAATCGGTATTTCGATTGACGGTCGTTTCGCAAACGGTGCATTCCGTGATGCAAACAACATTAACTTCCCGATTCTGAGCGACTACAAGCAGACGGCTATTGCCGACTACGATGTCGTCTGGCCCGACTTCGCTGGCATGGACGGCTACACGGCCGCCCGACGCTCGGTGTTCGTTATCGACGCCAACGGAAACATTGCGTGGAAGTGGCTGTCTGACGCTCCTTCCGATCTTCCTCCGTTCGATGAAGTGAAGTCTGAAGTCGAAGCACTCAGCTAACTTTCCAAAAACGCAACGATCGAAAATATGACAGGCCCCGAAGCAATTCGGGGCTTGTTTGCTTTAACCGTCTGGCGCATCATTCGCCTCAACTTTGAATTCACCTGCCCAAACGAACTGGAAATTTGTTTATGCCGAAGTTCACGTCAGTTTCACTCGCCACCAGCCTGAACGCCAGTCGTGCCGACTCGCAACACTGGGAGCCAAAGACCGCGGCGTCCGTTGTCGACTTGCCAGTCGGTTCGCAAACTTACTGGGGTGTGCCATTCGATATTGCCAGTAGCAGGAATGAACTGCTTGTGCTCGATGGTGAATCGAGCGTTGATGTTTCGGTGGGTGCGGCTGGATCGCATCTTGTGTTCGCACATTTTTGTGATGAAAAGGCCTCGACTACGGTGGCGGGGCAGCCAGCTGACTATCTGAATCCGGTGGTTACGGCTCCGGGTGAGCATCTCGCCGATTATGTAGTCGTCTTCGAAGATGGCTCAGAGCATCGGCAGTCGATACGCCGGCGCTTCGAAATCAATCAGGTGCAAACCCGAATGCAAAGCGGTTTTTCGTCACGCCAGCACCAGGGCCTTAGCGCAATGCCCAAACGTGGACCGTACCCGAATAACGCGTGGGGTCGCTGGCAGACAGGTGTGATGGTTGGCGACGCCCCGGCGGACGGCCGCACGGCTGCGAAAAATGACAGGCAGGGGCGTTCGACGCCGCCACCTTCGTGGACGATATACGCGCTGGAGTTGTCCGACTCTTCGAAAACCATCGCTTCAGTGCGGATCGAATCGACCGGTGCCACTTCCATTGCGATAGGCGCATTGACGCTGTTCAGCGGGCAGGACAATCCGCTTCGCCACCAGCCGCTTGAGACGGTCGAAGTCGATGCAGGCGGCAAGTCGGCAGCCGATCTTGATGTAGATATCGATCTTGGTGTGATTGCCCGGCAGCAGGATATTCAAAGCTTCGACGGTGAAGCATGGCTTGCTGATCCTGTTAAGGGCTGGGGTGAGTCGGCCGAAGATCCTGGCATGGTCGCCTCGATCGATCTGACAGCATCTTCCGACGCAACGCTTTCGATAGACGGACACGATATCGACGTTCGGTCACTACTCGAATCGGGTGCTGCGAAAAGTCATGACGGCAAAGTCAGCGCCAGAGTTCTGACTTCAGAGCGTACGTGGGTTCATGGCAAGATCATCGATTCCAGTACCGGGAAGCCAACTGCCGCTCGCATTCACTTCCGATCGCCCGACGGTCGCTACTTCCCGCCATACGGTCACACCCACGAAGTGAACGACAACTGGTTCGAGGACTACGGCGCTGACCTGCTGCTCGGCGACACGCCGTATGCGTACGTTGACGGCACGTTCCAGGGTGAGCTTCCTGTTGGCGATGTGTATGTCGAGGTGTCCAAGGGTTTCGAGTTCGAGCCGATCAGACAGAAGCTAAATATCAAACCCGGTCAGCGTGAGTTGAAAATTACGTTGAATCGCAACTCGAACCTTCGTGCATCAGGCTGGGTCACTGCCGATACGCACACTCACTTCCTGACACCCGAAACTGCCCATTTGGAAGCCGCGGCTGAAGACATAAACGTCATCAACCTGTTGGCTGCTCAGTGGGGGGATTTGTACACGAATGTTGGTGATCTTACGGGTGCGGTTTCCGGTTCGTCTTCAGCCGAAACGGTCGTCTGGGTCGGCAGCGAAAACCGTCAGCACTTCATGGGTCACATCAGCTTGATGGGTGCGACCGGATCACCGATCTTCCCAATGTCGACCAGTGGCCCAACGGAGGGCTATATCGGCGACCCAACTGTGCGTGCGATGAGTGAATGGGCTGATGAGGCCCGCGAAAAAGGCGGTCTTGCCATCGTTCCGCACTTCCCGTTCCCGCATTCCGAGGTTATTGCCGAGGTTGTGCTTGGCAAAGTTGATGGACTTGAGATTCGTGATTTCCACGTTCCCACGATGGACACGTTCGCCGTGCACGAGTGGTACAGATTGCTGAGTTGTGGTTATCGAATCGCTGCGGTTGGCGGCACCGACAAGATGTCGGCTGGCATGCCGGTTGGAGGTGTGCGGACTTACGCGTTTATCGGCGACAGGGAACTTTCGCACGACTCGTGGAGTGATGCTGTGCGGGCGGGTCGGACATATACCACCAGTGGTCCGTTGATGGACTTCACAGTGGAAGGGCTGCGCCCGGGCGACGAGCTGTCTCTACCGGAGTCCGGCGGATCAGTTCACGTGAAGGCGATTGCAACGTGCGCGATGCCCATCAACAAGCTAGAGATTGTGTTCAACGGCAAGGTGATCTCCCAGACGTCGGCGTCTGGCGACGGTGAAAAGCTGTTGGCTATAGACGAAACACTGGATCTGCCCGGTAGCGGCTGGATAGCTGCTCGTGCGGTTAGCGATCATGTTGCGTGGCACGTTTGGCCGGTGAACTTCGCTGTTCACACTTCGGCTGTATACGTAAAAGCTGGCCGAACTGACGTGTTCGATGCATCACTTGGCGAGTACCTGATCACGACGATGCAGGGTGGTGTCGAGTGGCTGGATACGCTGGCGACCCGTGCCGACGCTGAACGTCATGCGACTATTCGCAAGGTATACACCGACGCTATTGGAGCAGTGAACAAGAAGATGCCTCACACTCACGCCGACGGAACGACGCACACGCACTAGCCGCCAGTGGCGGGATTATGGGTCGGACTAAACTAATTGCCAGACACAGACTATTTCCCGAGCGGAGTCATCGGAGCCGAGGGAACTGGAGGGGACGCGTTTGGTCGCTGGGTGGAATGAACGCTGTAATCTGCGAGGTCCCTCCACTTCGCTTTGCTACGGTCGGGAAATCGAACGGTTAGCGACTAGTCGTCACCCTTCGGATTCGCTGGGCGTACCGAACCGGCGCTTACTCCTCCGTCCATGAGGAGTTCGGCTCCGGTCATGTACGAAGCATCGTCAGACGCCAGAAACAGGATTCCGCCGGCGATGTCTTCGGGCTTACCCCAGCGTCCGAGAGGAACGCGGTCGGTGCGGAACTTGCTCTGCTCGGGGTCGGTGTAGAGATAGTCGGTGAACGGCGTGTGAACCCAACCCGGCATGATCGTGTTCACTCGAATTCCAAGTTCAGCGAGCTGAAGTGCTGACGACATCGAGAAGTTCAGCATGCCGCCGCGTGAGAACGAATAGGCCGATCCGTACGCCCCGGAACCCTGCTTGGCTGCCATCGACGCCAGGTTGATGATCGCTCCGCCGCCGCCCTGCTCCATATGCTTCGCGACTGCACGGGTGCCAAGAAATATCCCAACTGTGCTGATTTCCATCGTCTTCTTCCAGACGGCGGGTTCGATGTCGAGAATCGATTTTGGATCGAGGATTCCTGCGATGTTGACCAGAATGTCGACTCGCCCAAAGTGCTTCATGGCTGCGTCAACAACTGACGTCCACTGGTCTTCCTCAGTTACATCGAGGTGCAGGTATATCGCGTCGTGTCCGGCGTCTCGAAGTTGCTGCGCCGATGCCTCGCCGATCTCATCTTGAACATCGGTGATGACTACTCCACGCCCGCCCTCTTCGAGGAATCTCCAGACAGTGGCACCACCGAATCCCATCAGATGATCTTTGTTAGTGGCGGCGGAGCCGGTTAGGAGGGCAACTTTGCCGTCGAATCGATTGGCAAATCGCATAGTCATATCGTGTACTGGCCTTTTCTGGTCTTAGTTCTTCGGTCTGGGAACTCAACAGAGTAGGGGTTCTGTCGGGCTCGGCAAGTTTAGACCTCGGGGCAGAGGTTTCGGCAGGCACTTGCGAACTATTTGGTCAGAATTGCGAACGCTGAACGGCGACCACGAGATTCGGAATGAGGAACCCGAATATACCGATAAACACCGCTAATTCGGCCAAGAAGTGCTGCTTGCGATCTTGAAAGAATACGAACGCAGGAATCGAAATGCCGATCGTCACGAACAGGACGACGAGCAGGTAAACGGGGCTTGGCGCTATTGAGATTTGCGGATCAGCGAGTGTTGATGCTGATCGGGTCGCCTGAGCAGCGAACGCCATTACTATTGCCAGAAAATTCCAGCCTAAATATGTGGCAACAGTCGCCATCGTGATCAGTTTCGAAACGCTCGACTCGGCAGCTCGATTCTTAAGAGCTTGCGGTGGGTTGTATACGAGCAGTAGCGCCATGTGAGTGACGAAGACCATTCCCATGACCGCACCGCCGATCATGCCGGCGATCACTGTGCGCAGCGGCTCTTCCATTAAGGCTTCTTGCTTTCTGGAATGGCTGGAGCGGGGTCGACTAAATAAGCGTTAAGGCCGTGAATCGTCGTCAGTAGCAGGTGCCACGCTGTGCCAAGTTCTTTCGATGGCGGGATGGTGAACATCGAAGGGCCTGCTCCACACAGAATGACGTCGCGAGCACCGAGCGACATCAGTTTATCACGCTGGCTGCCCCACCCCGGGAACAACGTTTCAGCGAGTACGCCGAACTGGTTGAAGAAGAATTCGGGTGGGCAGTCGCCTCCAGTTCGAATTCGGGCGGCCAGCTTGTGGGTCAGATTCCCCCGAGTGAACATCGATTCGTTTACATGTGCGAACACTGATGCTGTTTTAGCCGTTGGATTTTCGAGATCCACTTTTGGTGTGAGTATGAGAAATTTAGGGATCTTGGCGGCGGCCACAGGCGTTACATCTTCGCCTCTTCCCTGCACCAACGAAGTTCCGCCACAAACGAGAAATGGAACGTCGGACCCGATATCGGCGGCAATCTCGGTCAACTCGTCCATGGATAGTCCGAGATTCCATAGTTTATTCAGGCCACGCAGGGTAGCTGCAGCATCGGTCGATCCTCCGCCGAGTCCTGCCGATACCGGAATGTTCTTTTCGATAGCAATCTGCGCGCCCATGGCGACACCGGAACGTTCTCTGAGAACGTTCGCTGCTTTGGTTGCGAGATTTATCTCAGGAGTAATCTGCTCGTCATCGCACGAAACCACGATCTCGTCAGACTCTGTGATCGAGACCGTGTCGTACAGATCGACCGTCTGCATGACCGACGCCAGATTGTGGTAGCCATCACGCCGTTTTCCAAGGATTTCCAGCGTGAGATTGACTTTGGCGTAAGCCTTTTCAGTGATGTTTATATTGCTACTCACTACGACGCCCCTGTCGTTTGCGTCGAACTGAACCGTGAACCTGTGCCGGTCGTCCAGCCTCCACCCACACGTCGTACAGAACCTGCCAGTCATCAAGTGAGAGTGTGGCGGGCCGTCTGGAAGTTTCAAAGCCTGTTTTCTCAACAAGTGTTCGAGCTTCTTCCAAGGGGATGAACAGTCCGTCAGAGAGCGAGTTGTGCAGTTGTTTTCGAGGGCTCTTGAAACCGCTGCGCGCCAGCTTGAAAAAATCATCGGCTGATTCAAAATTCAGTCTTAGTTCAGCACTTGGCTTCAGCTTCAACACCGACGAGTGAACCTTGGGTGGTGGGTTAAAGCACTCTGGCGGGACGTCGATTACGCGCTCGGCGGTCGAGTAAATCTGAATCGCCAGTGAAAGCAAGCTCATAACACCGGGCAGCGCGGCCATGTCGTTGGCAACTTCACGCTGAATCATGATCACCATCGAAGTTGGTTTGCGAGTGGATTCGAGGAAATTGCGTGTAATCGGGTTGGCCGCGTAGTACGGCAGGTTTGCGACAACCTTGTAGTCACCTTCAACGAGCCACGGATCAGAGTCAGATCCGAAGTCACGAGCATCGACGTTCAACACTCGTACGTTGGGATTCGAGTCATACTTGAACGCCAGTCGATCTGCCAGATCGGTGTCGTACTCCAGAAGAAGCACTCGCCCTGCCCGTTCGACAAGATCGCCCGTCAAAGCGCCTCGTCCAGGCCCAACCTCGACAACGGTCTCGTCAGACGATAAATCGGCAGCTTCTATGATGGCATTTACTACCGTGGCGTCTTCGAGAAAGTGCTGACCCAGCCGTTGTGGGGTCATTGGCGAATCCAACCCGTTTTTAGTGCCTGCCTCGGGCTATTTGCCACGTGACAGGCACGACAGTTGAGCAGCAGAGAGAAAAAATATGATCGTGCAACCCTGTGTCGCCAGCTGTCTGAGGCATAGATGCCAGTATCGACTCTAGCCCGGAGTTCCCACGGCACCCGAGGTTTTTCGCTTACCGCTGCTACCTTCCGGTCCTGACGGAGTTCACGAGGCCTCGCCGCGCAGGGCCAGGCTATCAACATCTAAATACTGACTCTAGCGGCCACAGTCGAACAGTCTCGACAGGGTATTCAGTCTCGCTATAGCGGATTGCGAGTACAGGGCACCGCTAACGCCCCACCTAGCACGATCAGGTTAATCGTACTACCGAGTTGCAGAATAGTCGCCAAATAGCCAGTGGATTTCTACACGAATACCGGGGTGATTGCCGTTAGAATCTCGACATGCCCAACCCGACAAGCGAAATGCCCCCGATAACCAAAGCTGTAATTCCGGTTGGTGGATTAGGAACACGGTTCCTTCCTGCCACTCGCACGGTGCCCAAGCATTTGCTGCCGGTACTGAATGTTCCGGTGATCGAATATGCAGTACGTGAAGCGGCGGCGGCAGGGGTGACCGACATCGCTATCGTGATGTCGCCGAGCATGGAATCGGTGGTCGACTACTTTGGCAATCAGCCGGTTCTTGAGCGTGAACTCAAGGCACGAGGGCGTGATGAACTTCTTGAGGCGCAACTCGAACTAGCTTCACTGGCTAATGTTTCAGCGGTTTATCAGTACGATCCAAAGGGTCCCGGTCACGCAATTCTTCAGGCTAGAGAGTTCTGCGACGGCGAGGCTTTTGTGACGATATTCCCTGATGACGTGATCATCCACGAGACATCAGCGACCGAACAGTTGATGCAGGTGTATCGAGAGCACGGCGGTTCGGTAATAGCCGTTACGGAATCACCTGACGAGATAGTTCACACAAAGGGCATCGTTGGTGGAACGGCTATTGGCGATGATGTTTATTCGGTCGATGTGGTGGTTGAGAAGCCTGCGCTGGAAGACGCCCCGAGTAATCTGGCGATTGTCGCTCGATACATCCTCGACAACGGTGTGTTCGATTATCTTGCTGAAGAGCGTTCTGGTGTGGGTGGGGAAATTCAGATCACCGACGCTATAGCCGCTTTGTTAGGCAATAGTCCGGTCCACGCTCGCCAAATCAGCGGGTTCCATGCCGATACTGGGAATCCGGGTGGAATGCTCGAAGCCGCAATTTACGTTGCGAAGCAGGATCCTAAACTCGCTGAAGTGGTTAAGCGAGCACTGGCAGACTAAGCCGCCTAAACCCGCCTCAGCGATGGCACGAATATAAGTCCGATCAGGCCAGTGATAATCACCACGATCCCTGCTCCAGCAAGTGCCCACTGAACCCCGAAGAGTTCACCTACAGCGCCCAGCCCCAGATGGCCTATCCACCCGAACCCGATTGCGAATACCCATGCGCCAACGGCTCTTCCCCGCATCTCGTCAGGCACGTTGAGTTGGAGCAATGTCCACTGCATTGCGTCGAACGCAGCCGCTGAAGCCCCGACTCCCATGATCATCACGAGAGCGACGATGTATGAGCCGGACGCCGAGAATGTCGCCAGAAACGTGCCGTACGAGATGGCTATCGCCATCAGGAGCATTCCTTTGTGTCGATAGTTGCCCAGTGCCATCAGGAATATCGAACCGATGACAGAGCCGATACCGGTCATCATGGTCAACGTGCCGAGTCCTGTTTCGTCCACATGCAGGACGTTCTTGGCGACGGCGGGCATGATCGCTCCGTAGGCGAATCCGAATATCTCTACGATGACGGCTGTGATCAAAATCATCCGGACGATTGGCAACGTAGACATGAGCTTGAGACCGTCGATCACATCGCGGACTATCGAACTCGAGCGTTGGACTATCGCAGCTTTCAAGCGGCGATTTACGATCAGAGCGAGGAAACCACCGAGGGCGAAGGCGATTCCAGAAACAACAAACGTGGTGGGAACTCCCAGCAGGCTGATGGCAAATCCCGCTGCCAGTGCCCCCAGGGCACCGACGGCACGCATTCCGGTCGAATGAACGGCGACTGCGTTCATTCTGACTTTTCTTGGTACCGACCCGGTGACCATCCCCTGTACTGCTGGGATTTCGAATGAGTGGCCAACTCCGGAAAAACCGAGAATTACAAAAACGAGCCAGAGCGGGTCCAGCCCGTTTGCTGCTACGGCGGCAAGAGCCATCAGCACGATAGCTTTGTAGATACCCGTGAAAAGCATGACCCTGCCTCTCGAGTATCGATCTGTGATCGCCCCGGCTATCGGTGCGATGATCAGTTGCGGTGCTTGTCGTGCGGCGAACGACGCGGCGGCAAGAAACACAGATTCGGTCTCGGCGAGCACTACCCAACCGGTCGCAAGACGTTCCCCCCAGTTTCCAAGCGAGAACACGACAGAGGCCATCCAGACCCATCGGAAGCGAGGGAAGGCAAACGCGGCGAACGGACCGCGAGGCCGCGAGAACGTGCTGTTCGCTGGATTGGTTACGGGAGGGGAAGTCGACATGCGCCCGTCATTTTGGGCGCGTACTACTCGTTAGTCGAGCGTCAGGACAGCCATAAAGGCTTCCTGAGGCACTTCGATAGACCCGACCATCTTCATGCGCCGTTTCTTGCCCTTTTTCTGCTGTTCAAGAAGCTTGCGTTTTCGGGTGACGTCACCGCCGTAGCACTTGGCCAGAACGTTCTTACGAAGTGCTTTCACGTTGGTTCGTGCAACGATCTTGCCACCGATGGCGGCCTGAATCGGAACTGCGAACATCTGGCGCGGAATGAGTTCTTTTAACTTCGAAGTCAGCGCCCGGCCGTACGAAGCTGCTTCGTCCCTGTGAGTAATCATCGAAAGCGCGTCGACGGGTTCGTGGTTTACAAGCACGTCGAGCTTCACCAGATCGGCGGGGCGGTGATCGATCATCGAATAGTCCATCGATGCGTAACCCTGGGTGCCAGACTTCAACTTGTCGTGGAAATCGACGAGTATTTCCGAGAGTGGAATGTCATATTCGAGCAGAACTCGGGCGTCTCGAATCGATGCGCCATCTTCGTCGTTCGAAGCCGACTCTAGATACTCCATCTTCTTGTATTCGCCACGCTTGGTGGTAACGAGCTCCATGATTGCGCCGATATACCGGCCCGGCGAGACAATCGTGATATTCACCCACGGCTCAAGGATGTCGGCAAGCTGGTTGTGATCGGGCAGCTTCGAAGGATTGTCGATCGTGATCGTCTCGCCATTCTTCAACAGCGCGTTGTAGCTCACACTCGGTGCCGTTGCTATCAGACCGAGGCCGTATTCCCTTTCGAGTCGCTCCTGAACGATGTCCATATGGAGCAATCCCAAAAAGCCACATCGGAAACCGAAACCCAGTGCTGCCGACGATTCAGGTTCAAATACCAGCGCAGCGTCGTTTAGCTGAAGTTTGTCGAGTGCGTCACGCAGTTCCGGGTAGTCTTCGCCTTCGATAGGGAAGATGCCGGTGAACACCATCGGGCTTTGTGGAGCGTAACCGGGAAGAGCTTCTTCGGCCGGATCTGTTGCAATGGTCATCGTGTCGCCAACACGAACGGCCTTCACGTCTTTGAGACCCGTGGCGACGTAACCGACTTCTCCGGTCATTAGCCCACTGGTTTTTTCGAGCACGGGACTGAAGTAGCCGGTTTCGAGAACTTCGGCTTCGGTGCCTGTGCCCATCAAACGAATTCGATCAGTGCTTTTGAGCGAGCCGTGCATTGCACGAACGTATGCAATGACGCCTTTGAACTGATCGTACTTTGAGTCAAATATCAAGGCGCGGAAGTTGTCATCAACATCACCGGCGGGCGGTTCCACTCGATCGACGATCTGCTCAAGCAGTTCGGCTACGCCATCTCCTGTTTTGGCAGAAATCTGCAGAACTTCGTCTCTGCCAAACCCAAAGGTTTGTTCGAGCTCGATGAGCACCCGGTCGGGCTGGGCCGCTGGCATATCAAGTTTGTTGATTACCGGAATGATTTCCAGATCGCTCTCAAGTGCGAGATAGACGTTTGCAATTGTCTGCGCCTGAATGCCTTGAGTCGCGTCGACGAGCAGTACTGCGCCTTCGCAGGCGGCTAGTGAACGAGATACTTCGTATGAGAAGTCGACGTGGCCCGGTGTGTCGATCAGGTTGAGCTGGTAGTCAATCTCGTCTTCAGCTTTGTACTGAAGTCGCACAGCCTGGGCTTTGATCGTGATGCCGCGTTCCTGCTCCAGCTCCATTGTGTCGAGGTGCTGATCGGTCATTTTTCGTTCTGACACGGTGCCGGTCATTTCGATCAGGCGGTCGGCAAGGGTCGATTTACCGTGATCGATGTGGGCAATGATGCAGAAATTTCGTACGTGATCTTGCGACATATATTCAATAGTAGTCGCAAAGTGTTAAAAATCCTTGCGCAGTAACACCCGAGTTCGGGGCAAGTTTGCGAGTGGTTGGGTTAGCTCGGTACAGCCGACACCAGCACCTCGAAGTGCACATCGTCTTTTACAACAAAGAATCTGCTGGAGGGTGCAGTCATGCCGAAATCGGCCCATGTGAAGTCGCCTTTTACCAGCACCAACAGGCGGTCAGGATCGAGACGGGCCTCTATCTCGAACTCAATTTCAGTATCGGCTCCATTCACGTTGACGATTCCAGTCACGGTCGCGGTGAACGATTCACCGGCGGCAAACGTCTCAGGAATGTCTGGGAATTTGGTGATATTGATCGTTGCTTCGGGCTGTCGCGGGAACAATCGATCACGAACGTATTTGTCTCGATTGGCCTCATCGCTATCCAGTGAATGCAGATCGATTACTAGCGATGCGGTCGAGTCGGAAAGATCGACCTCGCCAGTTATCTCGCCTGTACGCAGCACGGCGTCGTTCGGCAATGGCAGTCGGGATAGTTTCTCGACCGTGAAAGTAGCTTCCGAACCTTCGCCTACGGTGAACGTACCGTCGGTGGAACCGGGGACTGGCGTGTCGTTGGTTACCAACGAGGAGGAGGTCTGGGCAGGTGTTTCTGTAGGCGAAACCGGATCAGACGCGACATCGTTCCCGCTGCCACACGCCGCTGCAACTATCGCCAGCGCCATAAGCCCGAAAAGTAGAACGAAATGTTTAGATCGAAAGTTCATCGGTCATCCAAAACGAATCAATCATGGTGGTGGAAGCGATAGCGATCCAGACTCCTGATCGCCCTGCCCTGCCAGTGCGATGCTCATTGCAACAGCAATTGCTACGAGCAAAAGGTAGTTACAGTTTCTGAATTTTTCCGATTTTGCAGCTATCGGTGTGCCAACAATCGGGATTATCGATGAAATCAGCGCCAGCGGAACGGTGAATACGAGTGCATCTTCGAACTGCAATCCCGCAGCAGCAGCCACAGCGAGAGCTGCGACTATCATTCCAATCGAACTCGCCAGATACTGTCGACCCACGGCTAAGTCTCGTTGAGACCAGTGCCAGGAAAGTCCTGCGAGGCCGCCGAAACCCACCGCAGCAAATCCTACGGAAGCGGCGTTGAAGAGTATGTCGTCAGGCGACTTCAGCGGAAGGGAAATCAGAATCGCAATGATCGCGGCGATCGACCCGACGCCCAGCCCGGCGCTGATACTTCTGTAGAAGTTCATCGGGAACAACTTAGAAGCGAACTATCCAGATAGTGTGAAGATTCAATGCCCGCGCCTCAGTGCTTTGCCCGGAGTTGCCCCGGTGTTCGTTCCGTTCTCAATCACGACTTGCCCATTCACGATTACGTAGTCGATGCCAACCGGATAGTGCTTGGGATCGTCCTTCGTGGCGTCAGTACGAACTGTGTCGGGGTTGAAAATAACGATATCGGCCCTGAAACCATCGCGCAGAATCCCGCGGTCCGTGAGGCCAAGTCGCTGGGCAGGGAATGAAGTCATTTTCCGAATTGCTTCGGGCAGTTTCAGGTGTTTTTCGGCTCGCACAAACTCGGCTAGCACCACCGGGAAACAGCCGTAGGTTCGTGGGTTTGGATACTCGCCGAACAGAATCGCATCTGAAGCGATCATTCCCAACGGGTGGGAAACGAACGCCGGTAAGGTATGGGCGTTGGTGCCTGTGCCAACCTCGCTGATGCCCAGTCTTTCCTCAAGCAACAGATCGAATAGCGCGTCGGCGGGGTCTTGCTCGCGCATTTCTGCGATGTTCCAGATCGATTTGCCGTCGTATTTCTTATTCTGGGTTTGCCTAAAGTTGTGCAGCCAACGTTGATTCCAGATTTCGTTGATGTCAGAGTGAGAGTTCATTTCTCGCTTCATTCGGGCACGATCATCAGGATCGGCAAGGGCCGCCATCGTGCGTTCGGGTCCGCCATCTTTCGCCCAGAACGGTAGCTGGATGGTTACCGAGGTGCCGGAGTATGGGTACGTGTAGCAGTCGAACGTGACATCGATTCCCTCGGTGCGGGCGTCTTCGACAAGACCGAGGTAGTTGTGGTGCGAGCCTTCGCCCTGCTTGGGTTGTCGATAGTGGGTCAGGTGGATTGGGATGCCTGACTTACGGCCAATCTCGACAGCTTCTTCCCACGGCGCGTAGGTGCCTTGAGCTTTGAGTGATGCCCGGGCGTGGGTGTGGTAAAAACCGCCCATCGCTGCTGCCTGTTCGGAAATTGCGATCAGCTCTTCAGTTGAAGCGAACGCACCGGGTGGGTAGTCAAGACCGGTCGAGATGCCCCATGCACCTTCTTCCATCGACTCACGAATAACGGCCTTCATGTTCTCGATTTGGGGTTCGGTTGCTGGTTGGTCGTTCCAACCAACCGCCCAGATTCGCACAGGCGAGTTGCCAAGAATGTAAGCGATGTTGATCGCGACTGTGCCGTCGTACTTGTTGAGCAGTTCTTGCGTAGAGAGCCAGTCGGGTTCGGGCGGATACCAGTTGAGTCCGGCGTCCATCCAGATATATCGCTCTAATTCGTCTCGGGTCTTGAACGGTGCGTGAGAAATGCCATCGATTCCCACTAACTCAGTGGTCACGCCCTGTCGGACTTTGGGGTCGTGATGAGGTTCGCCGAGAATGGTCAGACCAGCATGTGAGTGGAGATCAACAAAACCGGGGCAAACCACGTTGTCTTGGGCATCGATAATTTTTTCCGACTCATAGTCACCGAGATCGATATCGCCTCGCTTGATGGTCACTGTGTTGTCTTCGACGAGAACTGCGCCTCGGAACCAGGGTGATCCCGTTCCATCCATGATTCTGGCGTTATGTATGAGAAGTTGAAGCATGAGCGGAATGATAGCTGTTCACTGGGCGTTGCGACTGCCATAAGATTGGCACCTGAATTGATTATCAGCTTCGAAAGAGCAGCAAATGACTGACGATAACTTCAAAGTGGCGGTTGTGGGCGCTGGCGGCACGGGAGCTTACTACGGCGGCGCGCTTGCACAAGCGGGGGCTCAAGTAACGATGATCGCCAGAGGGCCGCATCTTGAGGTGATAAAGGCAAACGGTCTTCAACTGAACTCAGTGCTGCTTGGTGATTTTCTGGTCGATGCAGCTGCGACTGATGACATGTCTTCGGTTGGTGTTGTCGATCTGGTGATTTTCGCTGTGAAGAGCTGGGGAACCGACGATGCGATCGCTGCTATGGCCAAGGGAGAAATGGTTGGCGATGGCACGATGATCATTTCAATGCAAAACGGCATTGATAGCGAGCCGTTGTTGAGCAAGGCGTTCGGTGTTGAGCATGTGCTTGGGTGTACGGCGGTTGTTTCAGCGATGATTTCAGAGCCCGGTGTTGTGACGCAGAGCGGAGGTCCGGGTTCGCTGGTTGTTGGGGAGATGGCGGCCCTTCGTGGAGCCAAAGGCACGCCTCCGTCGGAGCGAGTCGCCGCTCTGGTTGAGCGATGTATTGCTGCCGGTATTGCTACCGAAGCCACTGACAATATCGAAGTTGCTCTCTGGAAAAAATTCACGTTCATCTGTGCGTTGAGCGGTATGACTGCTCTCACACGTAAGCCGATCGGTGAGATATTCGCTCAGGAGACGACAACTGCTATGTTCCTGCAGGTGCTTGAGGAAGTTGCCGCGGTTGGACGCGCTGCTGGAGTTGAACTCGCCATCAACTTGGCAGAGTCGACATTCTCGGTGATTGCGGCACGTGAGCCGTTCATCATCGGTTCTATGGGTCACGACCTGATCGCGGGCAACCCAATCGAGATTGGGCTGCTAAACGGCCGAGTGGTCGAGCTTGGCAAGCAGTACGGGGTGCCGACACCAGCCAACTTCGCGATCGAGGCGGCGTTGAGGCCGCATGAGTTGGGTGCGAAGTAGGCGCGTCGCGCCACGCGATCGGAAGGATTCGGCTCCTACTGAGTTAAGTTCCTGCCAACGCACCTGAGGTCCTGGATCAAGTTCAGGATGACGAAGCGACTGTCGTTTCTATCTCAGATGACTTGCTATGGCCGAAGCTTTTCCAGTGCGTCCTAGTTGATCAAGCCCTCTTGCGGGGTGGTCCAGGGTGCCCTTGATGACCACTGTTTGGGTCGTGGTACCCGGGAGACCGGGACGTCGATGAAGACTGGCTTGTTCATTGCCAGTGCTTGTGGGATGAGGTTTTCGACGTCGAACGGGTCTTTGGCTCGTAGGCCAACTGCGCCATAGGCTTCCGCCAACGCGACAAAGTCAGGGTTCACGAATTCGGTTTCGTACGCTCCACCAAAGTCATCATCAAGGTCACGAGCTACGTTGCCGTAGTGCCCGTCGTTGTAGATCACGGTTACGAGGTTAATTCCGTACTTCACAGCGGTCGAAATCTCGGACGAGTTGTACATAAACCCGCCGTCGCCGGAAACACAGATCACCGGCTTGTCAGGGTTACCAACCTTGGCGCCAAGTGCCGTAGGAAAAGCGAACCCAAGATTCCCTGAGTAGCCGGAATCGATGTACGACTTCGGGTTTTCGGTGATCCACCGGGGACGTGAGTAGTAGCCGAGCTGAGTCATGCCGAAGATCATCACGGCATCGCTCGGGGCGCCACGCTGCAACGCCTGCAGATAGTCTTCCTGTGGTCGGTTCAGCTCTTCCTCGCTGTTTGCAAGATTCGACTGAATTGTTGCCACTTCTTCTGCTGGAGAGTGCCAGCTTCCACCACCGGCTGCAGTGATCGCCTCCGACAGCAGCGGCAGGGTTGCCTTCACGTCCCCGACAACTCCAAGTGAGTTGGCGTGAACGTGACCAATCATCGACGGGTCCGCATCTATATGAACGAGGCGAGCCTCCTTGCCAGCCTGTGTGCGCATCGAGAAACGGGTGCCAATTCCGATGATCACATCAGCATCTTCGATGTAGTTCTTAAGTTGTCCTCCGGGACCGAGAGATCCGCCAAGTGCCAGAGCGTGCCGCTCCGACATCGTCCCCTTGCCACCAGCCGAGGTCATGACAGCAATATTGTGTGTTTCGGCGAAGGCAACAAGTTCAGCCTCGGCATCGGAGCGTGCGATTCCGCCACCTGCGTATATCACCGGCTTTCGTGCAGCGGCGATCTCTTTCGCAGCAGCTTCAATCACTGAGTTCTCTGGCACTTTGCGAACGATCTGGGCTGGCTCCAAAAGCTCGACTTCTTCCCGCTCCACCATGGTTTCTGGCGGTAGTTCGAAGTGAACCGGAGAAGGTCGGTCAGACTTTGCCTGCCGGAAAGCTTCGTGAATATTCTCTGGAACCTCGTGCGGTCGAAGCACGAGTTTCTGCCACTTGGTTACCGGGTTCGTGATCTCTTTCTGATCGTTGACCTCGTGGAGACCACCGAGATTCTTGCCGATGGTGGCCCTGGGGATCTGACCGGCGATAAGTACGATCGGCGATGAACGTGAAAATGCTGTCGAAAGCCCGCCACCTGCGTTGTATATGCCTGGTCCGGGAACAACCATCACCACTCCGGGTTTGCCGGTTGTTCGAGCGTATCCGTCGGCCATGTAGGAAGTGGCAGTTTCGTTTCTGGTGACGATGAACTTGATGCTCGGCTCGTCTCGCAAAGCGGCGACGATTCCGTACATCTGAACTCCAGGCAGGCCGAATACGACTTCGACACCCTCTCGAACCATTGATTTGATGAGGGCTTCGCCACCCGAGAGCTTTGCCATAAATTACCTTTTCGAGCAGCACCAATGGTGCGTTAATTTTTCCAGCCGATAGTTGCGAGCGCACGCAGAGTACCGCTCTCCGAGGGCGTGCGCCACATGTATGGTCGTGATTCGTGTTGAAAAGCTAGATGGGTGTTGGTACGGTCTCCCAATGCGAAAAAACTTCTTCGTTTTGGCGTTCTCGATCGCGGTATTGGCTGCTAGCGCATGTGGCGGTGGTTCGGAAGCCGAGGTCGGTGCTGACTCGCCCGTTGACGATGCAGAAGGTTCCGCTGTGTTCGGATCACTGGTTGTTGAGTCGGATCGATTGCTTACTTTCGATGATTTCAAGGCGGCCGGGGTCAAGCACGGCAAGGACTACAACATCGAAGGTCTGCCCGGTGCCGTCGGTGCCTCACTTGGTTTTTTCAACACCAAGGACATCGAGATCCGCTTCTTCCCAAGCCATGAAATAGCCGTTGATCAGGGTATTTCAGTGGTTCGAGAAGTAGTTGGTTCCGATGTTTTAATCAAACGTGAGAATGTGACGTGGACCTGGCCGATCGCAGATGAAAAGGCCTGTGCAGCGAGAGTTCCTGGCGGTGGACGTGATTGCACGAGGTCGCCTAAGTACGGCGATTTCGTCGTTTACGCCAATGTGATCATGCTGTGCGAAGCCGCCAACCCGGAAGAGGGGAAGGCGTTGTGTAAGGCGATTCTTGACGACTTGCCGGGCGGGTGAACGAGGTTGTATCGGAGAATCCCAGTTTTCTGAAGTCCTCTCCCTCGGGGAGAAGGGATATAGTCGGCGTTGAACGCTGAGATTATTCCTCTCTAGCGGGAAAAAACATCGAGCGCGCACTAGTCGTGCGGGGCGATCATGTATTTCACGCCGACTCCGCTGGCAGAAACTTCCATTGCTTCGGCTGTATTTTCGAGCGGGAATCGACCGCTAACTACGCCTTCAAGGTTGAGTTTCGGAAGTGTTTCGAGGGCTTCGCCGAAGGCATCGCCAGCACCGAACGCGCCGCTGATGGTGATTTCCTTGTAGTGAAGATCGTAGAGATCGATTGGCAGTGCTGATCCTTGAGGGCTTACGCCAACGAGCACGAGGTTTCCGCGGGGGCGAATTAGCTTCGAAACGTTCGCTACCAGGGCCGGAACTCCAACTGCTTCTGCACCGATCTTCACGCCGTAGCCGTTGGTTGTGTCGTTTACGAGTTCGCTTAGATCGTTTTTGGTGGGATCGTTGAGGATGTCGGCACCGAATTGTGTACCCATTGCCAATCGCAGCGGGTTGGGTTCGGAGAGGATGATGTGCCCTGCCCCACGGAGTTTCAGTACGCCGACTGTCAGCAGACCCAGCAGTCCACCGCCCACAACCAGGGCGTCACAGCCTTCTTCGATATCGCCGAGCATGTTGAGTGTTGAAATGACACATGCGAGAGGCTCTGCCATCGAGGCGGTCTCGGAGTCGAGGCCGTCTGGAACTATGTGTGCCTGACGTTGGTCGACGAGAACGTATTCAGCGAATCCACCAGCAAGCCGGGCTTCACGTTCGCAGTGCATTGCGCTCCATGTGAGGCAGCCCTGGCACTCTCCACACGCCGGGTTCAGTGTGCAACCGATGATCTTGCCCATCATCGAGACATCGACGCCTTCACCTATCTCAACAACTGGCCCGACGAACTCGTGGCCAAGCACTTCTGGCGGCGTTCCGGGGAACAGGCCCTGCGTCTTGTGAATATCGGTGCCGCAAATTCCAGACGAATGAACTTTGACGATTAACTGACCCGGCCCCGGCTTGGGGTCGGGAACTGTGTCGATCGTTATTTCACTTCCACCACGCCAGGTTGCTACGCGCATTTTGTCTCCGTTGGGTTTCGCTAAGGAATTTCTGAGGTCGCATGGTAATACCCACACGCTCGGACTGTTGTACTTCCCGACCCTTGCGGAGGGATCTACGGTGGGGATGCTGAGAATGGGTTCTGTTGCGTACTGGATGGAAGGCGGAGGCCCGGCGACTCGCACTGTGTGGGCGGTCGGGACAGATGCTGAATCTAGTTCAGCACGTCAGGCGAAGCGTGCGGGGCACAGCCTCTCTCTTCCCAGCATACATGCAACGAGGGTCTGGACTGCAAGTCCCATTCAGCGAGTACGTTTCGGAGACGTTTCACTTATCACTGTTAAGACGGGAGGACGCAATGGCCACACCTGCCGTTGGACTTATCGGAGGCGCGCCCGGCGCTGGCAAAACGACGCTCGGGCGAGCGCTTGGATCAAGGCTAGAGGGAATCTCGCATACCATTGACGATCTTGCGGTGGCTGCAAAAGCGATCACGACACCTGAGACTCATCCCGGTCTTCATGTCATGACACGCGCCGTGACTGGCATGAACTCAGTCGACTACTTCACTGCGAGTTCGGTCGACAAGTTGATTGCCGATGCGACTCTGCAACATGAAGCGACCTGACCCGTAGTTGAAGCAGTTGTCCGATACCGGGCATCGAACACACGGGAATCTGCAAGCGTTATAGATGGTTGGTACTTCCGACCTGAGATGGTTGCAGAACTGAACCTCGACAACGTTAAGGCGTTCTGGTTGCTGGTCGACCATGAAGTTCTGCTTGCTCGTGAACGTGCGGAAGATTTTTACAGTCGGTCGTCCAATCCGGAGTTAATGTTCGAGAATTTTTTGGGGCGCAGTTACTGGTACAACGATCTGATCCGTACCCAGGCTGAACAGTTCGGGCAGACCATCCTGTGCCAAGACGGGAGTGCTTCGGCGAAGGATCTATGTGAACTTGCTATCGGACATCTTTGAGATTCGGTCGGATTCCAGCCACGCGGTAATCCGTCTGGGCGTAGAATTTCGCCCGAAATATTAGTCAGAGTCGCCCGCGACTCCGGAGATGAAATGAAGATCACTGACCTCAAAGTTGCCATTATTGGCAACGCACCTGTCGTACGAATTACAACTGACGAAGGAATCGACGGAGTTGGCGCTGGCGAAACTGCCAAGCCGTACCTCAAGCCGATGGTCGAGTTTTATCGAGACAAGATCGTTGGCAGGGATCCGACAGACGTCGAACGCGTGATGCTGGGTATTCGGCGAATGGGTTCGTTCAAGCCGTGGGGAACAGCCGTAAGTGCTATCGAGATGGCGTTGTGGGACATTGCGGGTAAAGCTGCCGGGTTGCCCGTTTACAAAATACTTGGTGGCAAGATTCGCGACAAAGTGCAGGTCTACAACGGCAACGTGCGGTTCAAGCGAGAGGGCAGCGAACCTGAGCACTTCGCCGCGGATATGCAGAAGATGAAGGACCACCCCTACAACTTCTCGATCATCAAACAGGCCGTTTCGTTTCACGGCGGCATGCAAAATCGGGACGACTTCTACTACGGCACGCCAGACACATCACGACGCTATCCGAACCGGGGCACTATCACTCCAAAGGGATTCAAGTATCTGCTCAAGTGCATCGAAGCCTGTCAGGACGTGCTTGGCGATGATGTCGGGCTTGCGCTCGACTGTGGGCCGGGCATGACAGTGGCTGATGCTCTAAAGCTCGCCAAAGAACTCGAAGGATCGAACATCATGTGGCTCGAAGACATGGTGACTGGCGACTACACGCCGTACGTTCTTGCCGATCTTTACACACAGATCACGCCATACACATCGACTCCGATCCACACCGGTGAACAAATCTACCTGCGCCAGAACTTCGTCGAACTGATCGAGCGAAACGCTGTGAACGTACTCGGTCCAGACGTTGCTGACGTTGGTGGCATCGCCGAGATGAAGTTCATCGCTGAATACGCCGATCTTCATGGAATTCTGTTCGCACCGCACGGCACGTTTGATGGCTTGATCGGGCTCGCTGCTCAGACTCACCTCGGGGCTGTGCTACCCGATAATTTCATAGCGTTCGAACTCCCCCAGCCAGAGCCAAAATGGTGGCTCGACATCATGGACGGCGAGCGATTCGCTGTGAAAGACAGCCACATCGACGTTCCCGACACGCCGGGTCTAGGCGTGAATTTCATTCCTGAAGAGGCGAAAAAGTACCTGCGTGATGAGGACGCTGACTTCTTCGAAGACTAGGCGACGACATGAAAATCACAGATTTAAAAGTAGCGGTCATCGGGAACGCCCCTATAGTCAGAATCACCACCGACGAAGGCATCGATGGCGTCGGTGCTGGTCAGTCGAGCAAGCCCTACCTCAAGCCGATGTTCGAGTTCTACAGGGACATGATTGTCGGCAGGGATCCCACCGACGTTGAACGGGTAATGCTGGGCATTCGTCGAATGGGTGCGTTCAAGCCGTGGGGTACCGCTGTCAGCGCTATCGAGATGGCGCTGTGGGACATCGCGGGTAAAGCCGCCGGGCTTCCCGCCTACAAGCTGCTCGGCGGCAAGGTGCGAGACAGGGTTCAGGTTTACAACGGTGTTATCCGCTACGAACGGAACGGCAACGAGCCTGAGCACTACGCCGAAAACATGCAGAAGATGATGGATCATCCGTACAATTTTTCGATCATTAAGCAGGCGATTTCGTTCCACGGCAAGATGGAGCACGATCGTGACGACTTCTACTTTGGAGATCCCGTATTTGTCGATCGCCACCCCGGTCACCCGAACCGAGGATTGATAACGCCTAAGGGCTTCAAGTACATGATGAAGTGCATAGAGGCGATGCTCGATGTGGTTGGAGATGACGTTGGACTGGCTCTCGATTGTGGTCCGGGCATGACGGTTTCCGACGCGCTCAAGCTTGCGAAAGAGCTTGAAGGCGCGAACATCATGTGGCTCGAAGACATGATTACCGGAGACTTCAATCCGTACGTACTTGCCGATCTCTACACACAGGTCACTCCATACACTTCAACACCCATTCATACCGGTGAACAGATTTACCTACGCCAGAACTTCGTTGAGCTGATCGAGCGAAACGCTGTAAACGTACTGGGTCCCGATGTTGCCGATGTGGGTGGTATCTCGGAGATGAAGTTCATAGCTGAGTACGCCGATCTACACGGCATTCTGTTCGCCCCTCACGGTATCTTCGGCGGTCTGATTGGCCTGGCTGCGCAGACTCATTTGGGAGCGGTGTTGCCGAACAATTTAATAGCGTTCGAACTGCCACAGGCCAGACCGGAATGGTGGCTCGACATTATGGAGGGCGGCGAGTCGTTCGCGGTCAAGGACAGTCATGTCAATGTTCCAGATACGCCAGGTCTGGGTGTTTCTTTCATTCCCGAGGAAGCTAAAAAGTATCTGCGTGAAGAGGAAGCTGACTTCTTCGACGACTAGGCTCAGTTTTTTCAAATCGCATCACATTGCAACAGATTCTCGAATGATCTGAGCGTAGAATCTCGCCCGGTAGATAATTAATTGTCGCCTCGCGACCCGACGGAGATGAAATGAAGATCACGGACGTTAAGTACGCAACAATCGGAAATCACCCCGTTATACGAATCACCACGGATGAAGGAATAGACGGGATTGGCGGAGCCGAGCAGTCTCGGAACCAGCCGTACTTCAAGCCTCAGATCGAGTACTACAAGAACATGATCGTCGGGCTCGACCCGACCGACGTCGAACGGGTGCTCCTAAGGATCAGGCGCGTCGGAGCGTTCAAGCCATGGGGATCTGGCGTAAGTGCCATCGAAGTAGCGCTTTGGGACATCGCGGGTAAAGCCCTTGGCGCACCCGTTCACAAGCTTCTGGGCGGAAAGATTCGAGACAAAGTACGGGTCTACAACGGAAACTTCAGAACCGGATTCGACGGCTACCAGCCGGAAGATTTCGCAGAAAACATGAAGTGGATGAAGGCGTTGCCGCAGAACTTCTCGATCATCAAGCAGGGAATAGCGTTCCACGGGTCGCCGATGGTCAAGCACATGCCCGATTTTCACTATGGCGAATATGTAGCCGACGGCATGTACGGAAACCGAGGGGTGATGACCGAGAAGGGCTTCAACATCACCGTTGACGCGGTGATCGCGATGAAAGAGGTGCTTGGTGATGAGGTTGGCCTTGCACTCGACTGTGGACCCGGCATGACGGCGTCCGACACGCTTCGCCTCGCCAAGGCACTCGAGCCGTATCACTTGATGTGGATGGAGGACACGATCACGGGCGACTACACGCCGTACGTGCACCCCGACTACTTCCTGCAGGTGACTCCGTACACCTCAACACCGATCCACACCGGCGAGCAGGTTTATCTGCGACACGGGTTCAAGGACCTAATCGAAAAGCATGCTATCGACGTTGTGGGTCCCGACCCGTTCGATGTTGGTGGAATTTCCGAGCTTAAGTGGATTTGCGAGTTCGCTGATCTTCACAACATCCAGATGGCTCCGCATGGAACAGCCGACGGATTGATCGGTGTCGCCGCCCTTACGCAGGTCTGCGCAACACTACCCGATAACTTCATTGCGTTTGAACTGCCCTCTGGCAAACCCGAGTGGTGGTGGGACATTCTCGAAGGTATCGAGGATTTCAAGGTGACCGATAGCCACATCACTGTTCCCGAAACTCCGGGGCTGGGTATCAGCTTCCGTGTGGACGAAACAAAGCAGTACCTCAAGGAAGAGGACGCCGGGTTCTTCGATGATTAGTCGTTGCCAATCGTATAAACCAAAAAACGCCCTGGAGGAACAGTTCCACCGGGGCGTTTTGTTGATGTCGAACAGTGGCCGTTAGCTCTTGATACGAGCGTTTCCTGCGATCTCGGATTGGTTTACGCAGTATGGCGGCCAGTCGCCTGCGATTCCGGCGAGGACGTTTTCTACGCACATCATTGCCATCTTCATTCGGGTGTCGCCGGTCGCACTGGCGACGTGGGGCATGATGAGACAGTTGTCGAGGGTGAGCAGCGGGTGGTCGGATGGGATTGGTTCGGGCACTGTGACATCCAGTGCTGCACCGGCGATTTCGCCAGATTTCAGTGCTTCGTAGAGGGCATCCTGATCGACAACAGGCCCGCGGGTCGTGTTGATCAGAATTGCCGACTTCTTCATCAGCTTGAACTGATCGGTGCTCATGAGATTCGTGGTCTCAGGCGTCAGGGGATTGTGCAGCGAAACGTAGTCGGAGCGTTCAAGTAGCTCTTCAAGCGAGTCGACGTATGTGGCACCGAACTCTTCTTCTCGCTTGTTCCGGTTGAAGTAGAGCACGTTCATGTTGAATCCGGCGGCACGTTTCGCCATCTCGGACCCGATATTGCCCATGCCGACGATTCCGAGTGTCTTATGATGAATGTCGGTTGCCAGATATCCGAGAGGATCGAAATCACCCCACTCACCACGCTTGACCATCGCGGGCAGATCATGTGTTCGACGTGCCATCGCTGCCAGCAAAGCGAACGCTTCGTCGGCAGTGCTCTCAGAAAGAATGCCCGGTGTGTTGCCGACTGCGATCCCTCGGGCATTTGCGTCGATAATGTTGATGTTGTCGTAGCCAACGCCAAACTCGGCGATCACCTTCAGGTTCGGTGCGGCGTCCATCACTTCAGCATCAACCTGGTTGGTGATGTGAGCGTAGAGACCGTCGATATCGGCGACTGCCGCAATCAGATCCTCTTTGGTCGGCGAATCATCACCTTCCCAGATCACCACTTCTGCGCCACTCGCACGTAGTGCTGCTGCTGCTTCTGGGAATGTTCGTCGAGTTACAAGGATCTTTGACATGTTTTCTCTTCGGCTTGAACGATAGCGGTAAACAGGCAGCAACTATGCAATGGCGCCACGGTTACCGCAAGTCCCAGCAGTGCCAGAAAGCTCGCGCGGATGCTGATTTGAAAAATGACAGGGTAAGAAGATGGGAGTCGAACCCGACGAAGATCAGATTCCCGCTGGACTTCCCGCTCTATCTAGGTTTGCTGGCGAAGAGCACCCCTGCTCGCCCGTCGCCGACATTCGTGCTCTTGCTCACCTGCAATCCCGCGTCGATTACCCATTTCTCGATGTTGCTGACCGAATGCGGTTCAGCGGAGCCGGTGCGAGACGCCAAACTCAGGGAGTAGAGGGCGAACGAAATTGCGGATTCCTCTGGATCGCCGGGCCATGCGTCGATCACTAACAGATCACCTCCAGGTGCTACGGTTTTAGCAGCTACTTGAATAAGAGCGTTGGCTCTCTCCGGTGTTTCGAGTCGAAGGAGGATATCGAAACAGTTTCGATCGTGCAGATCGTTCTATCTCAAAGACGTCTTGTACCGTGATACTCTGCCGCAGTTGTCCAAAAAGTCTCTCGGTTTTGTGCTTCCAATGATCCGAGTAATTCACCCATAGCTTCTCGCGACGAGCTTTCTGAGGACATCGTGATTTCGAATAATGCCTTATCTCAAGAACAATCCTTGGTGGGGAAGGTGGGATTCGAACCCACACGCCTGTTAAGGCACATGCTCCTAAGGCATGCGCGTCTGCCATTTCGCCACTCCCCCACGGGTGATTCGCGATTCGCGGACAGCTATCTATTGTAGGCAGTGATATGGGCTTTGGGCTAGCTCCGTTGTTCCCAACCAGATGACAATTTTTGCCATCGGGCGTGCAGGTCGTCGACCGTGGCTTCAGTTACTCCCAGCGGTTCTGAAACCATTTCGAGATTCGACTTCATGTGCTGGGGTCGCTGGGTTCCGACGATCGTTACATCGACCTCCGGGTGAGCGAATGTGAATCCAAGGGCAAGTCGGATGCGGTCATTCGGGTCGTCAGCCAGCGGTCCTTCAGCTCTCATCACACCGGCTCTTCGGAAGTACTCCTCGGTGTAGTCGGAGAGGTGGCTGTATGGCTTGGGATCAGCTTCGGCGCCCCAGACGGCGTTGCAGATTGGACGTTTGATTATCAGGCCCATGTCCCGCTCTTCTACATCGGCAAAGAGGTTCGTTCGTGCCGACTGGTCGACGAGGTTGAAGCTGGTCTGCAGTGTGTCGAACAGTCCGCTTGTGACTGCCCACTTGGCGTTTTCGTTATCGCCGCTGTAGCCGATGTAGCGGGTTTTACCTGCTGCGCGGGCGTCTTGAAGCGCACGAATCGCATCACCTCGTTCGAGGATTTCGACGGTGCAGGAATGGAGCTGGACGAGATCAACATGGTCGGTCTTCATGAGTTTGAGTGAACGGTCGATCGATGAGATGATTAGGTCGTAGGTCCAGTCTTCACCTTCGCCTCTTGGCAGGAAGTGGCCCGCTTTGGTTGCGAGCACAAACTCGTCACGACGTTCTGACGCCACGATTCCGAGTAGCTCTTCGCTGATGCCGTAGCAAGCCGCGGTATCGAGGAAGTTCACACCGCTATCGAGTGCCTGATCGATCACGTCTTTGACTTGATCGACGTCGGTCATTTCGAGATTAAACCCGACTTCCGAAAGTCCAATCCCGAGCCGACCTACTCTGAGTTCTGTCTTGCCGAGCCGTTTGGTTTCCATTGCCATGCGATTAGCAGCCTTTCAATCGAAATCGTTCAAATATGGCGACCACGATACCTGTTCAACGTGAATATCGACATACGCGACGAATACCCGGTGATTGAATGTTGTTATGTTTCGTGCCACATACAGTGTCGTGTCTTTAATTAATGTGAACCGAGGTTCTTTCCTTGACAGGTCCAAATATCGTTCTGATGGTTGCTGATGACATGGGTTACGGCGATTTCGGCCTGTACTCGGAAGGTCGGGTTCACACACCTGCACTGGATGAACTGGCGTCGCAGGGAATTAGGCTTACGCAGCACTACGCGGGGTCGGCGGTGTGCTCGCCTTCGAGGGCAGCTCTACTGACGGGTCGTTACCCGATTCGCACCGGTGCCGTGACTCCGCAGGAAGTATTGGGCAACGACCGAATCGCACTGGACGAAGTGACGATTGGCGATTCGTTCAAATCAGCCGGCTATGCGACCGGGATGGTTGGCAAGTGGCACAACGGCGCATTGGATCCTCGATTCCACCCGAACGCACGTGGGTTCGACGAGTTCGCCGGGTTCCGAGGTGGTTGGGCCGACTATTACCGTTGGAATCTTGATCGGAACGGAACGCTTGAGAAGTCGGACGGTCGGTATTTGACTGACGTTCTCGCTGACGAAGCCGCTAGCTTCATCGACCGGCATCAGTCGGAACCGTTTTTCTTGATGATCACGTGGAACGCGCCACATTCACCGTTGCAGGCTCCTGAAGAAGTTACTCAACGTTATGTAGATGCCGGATTTGAACAGGGAATCGCCATTATTTACGCCATGATCGAGGTGATGGATCGCGGTATAGGCAAGGTTCGTGAGGCACTCCGCTCAGCCGGTGTTGAGGACGATACGCTGTTGATGTTCACCAGCGATAACGGCCCGGCGTTCGGACATCGATATGACCAGGTTCCCGAGGGTGTTTCGCTGGATGGAACTCGATTTAACAACGGCTTTGCCGGTGCTAAAGGATCGGTTTACGAAGGCGGAATAAGGGTGCCGATGATTGCCCGATGGGCGAACGGTTTACCGCAGGATATTGAGATCAGTGATCAGATTTGCTTCACAGACTGGCTGCCGACGCTGCTTTCGTTGAGCGGTTCTTCGTATGTTGGGGAGAAGGCTGTAGACGGGCATGATGTGAGTGCGGTTCTTCGGGGTGATTCGCCTCAGGAGCAGCCGAGACGCTTCTGGCAGTTTAACGGTGACACGCCGATCGGTGTGACCAACGCGGCGATGCGTCACGGCGATTGGAAATTGGTACGCCCTGCCCTCGATATTGTGTTTGCATCTGATGCCGACAAGCAGTTGTCTGACGATTACATCGAGAAAGACATCGAGTACAAATACCACCCGGAAAACATCACGGAAAAGTTCAACTGGCCCGAGCCAAAGAAGATTGTGCCAGAACCGCCGGCACCTGAACTTTACGATCTGTCAGTAGATCCTGGTGAAACGAACGATGTGGCGGCGGCAAACCCGGTTATTGCAAGCCAAATGCTTACCCAGTTAGAAGCGTGGTTCGAAGAGGTTGAAAGCGAGCGACAAGCGATAGTTGAGTAGCTAGTGGTAATCACTACCTAACGCCGGAGCGCATCAAACAGCTTCAAGTACTGCCCCATGGATAATTCCAGATGGGAGTCGTTAGGATTTATTCCCATCTCAGCACAAACTCGCCGCCACAGGGCATACGATTTTCTGGGGCCAACCACTCGTGACAGCTTCCGTGAACCGGATCTCACGACCGATTTCACAAACGCAGAGAATTCCCGGTAGTCCGATTGTGAAATCAGTGGATTCGTCCTCGTGTTGATATGCAATACGACCGAGTCGACCGACGTCGCCGGGCGATAAGCCCAACGCGGGATATGCAGTCCAGTTTTCACATCAACGAGCGGATACGCCAGCACCGCCATTTCTGTTGGTCGGCCTGAGCCGAGCAGCCTGTAAGCCGCTTCTGTCTGGACAATCAGGTGGCACGATTCCAACCGAACAGGCGGTTGAACGACCTTTCGAAAGACATCGGCTGTTCGGTTGAACGGGATATTCCCAAACACAACGTCGCAGATGCCAAAATCAATATTTGAGGTGATGCTCCTAGGGACAATCCTGACGTTAGGAATATCGACAAACCGCGCGTTGATCCGAGCTATCAATTAAGGATCGACATCAATTGCAGCGATCGAACGAACATCGGGCGAGATCAGGCTGGTGAAGAACCCTTCACCGGCTCCAAGCTCGAGTACCGATTGGTGTTTTTGCAACCTGATCGATCGGATTATCTGGCGGGCAACCGATCCAGACTTGAAGAAATGCTGCCCGAGTCTGGCGTGTGTAGGTTGGCGTGAGCGATTCCGCCTGCGGCTCCGCTTCTTCGGAGACCCCATCGGAGCATCATTGTCGTCATCATAATTGAATTTCTGCCTTTGTTAGTGGTCGTTCAACAAGCGTTGAACAGGGGGCCTCACCATTAGTCGCAGAAAGTTATCGAGAGCGAAATACCGATTAATTGGTACTCGCTTAGCCGGCTAAAACGCCAGATAGGGTTCAGAGTCGACCTGGGTGAAGTCGGTCGGCGGGTACTTTGCCAGCACTTCGAGATCGATATCTGCTCCCCATCCGGGTCCGCTCGGCACCGTTGCGTGGCCGTTTGAGATATCGATTGGGTTGGTCAGCACTTCCTGATATCGATCGATGAACGACACGAATATCTCCTGCATGAAGGCGTTCGGGATGCTCATGTCGAGGTGCAGACTCGCCAGTGTTGAGATGGGTCCGTTCGAGTTGTGTGGTGCGACCGGAACGTAGTAGGTCTCGGCCATGTTGGCGATTTTGCGTATTTCAGAGAACCCGCCGCAGTGGCAGATATCGGGTTGAATCATTCGAATAGTGTTCGTTTCGAGCAGAGGCCGGAACTCCCAGCGGTTGTAAAGCTGTTCGCCGGTAGAGACAGGAACGTTTACTGAACGAGCGAACTCGGCCATCGCGTCGACGTTGTCGAACAGGATCGGTTCTTCCATCCATGCGATGTTGAACTGCTCCAACTGTTGGGCCACTCGGCCTGCGCTCCACGGATCGATTCGGGCACGGATGTCGATCCCGATCTCAAAATCAGGCCCCACGGCCTCACGCACCGCCCGGACAAGCTCAACGCCGTGGCTGATTCGCTCTGGAGTTATCGTTTGAGGTCCACCAAACGGATAGAACTTCAGCGCAGTCCAGCCTTCGTTCTTGAGTCGCAACGCTGCCTCGGCGTGCAACTTAGGTGATGCCTGTCGAGCCACAGTTTCGGCAGGAACGCCCGGAACCGGCTCTGTAAGGTTTTCGAACCAGCCGTTGGCATAGGCCCGGACATTGTCTCGATGCTTGCCGCCAGCCAGTTCCCAAACGGGAATATCGAGCGATTTCGCCTTCAGATCCCAAAGAGCAAGATCGATTGCCGATATCGCCGACATCGTAACCGGACCGCCAGCCCACGTAACGCGCCGGTATAGCGATGTCCAAATCCAGTCGATTCTGCGGGGATCCTTCTCTTCAAGGAATTTCCCAAAATCAAGAATCTCAGCTTCGAGCGCCGCGTCTTTGTACTGGAGCGAACCTTCGCCCCAGCCCGAAATACCAGCATCGGTATCGATGCGAACAAACAGCCAGTTTGTCCCGGCTGTTTTGTGCACCGGCGTGGCCATCCGGAAGACTTTTACGTCAGTGATCTTCAATCGAGGATTCCTCGTATTTGCTGGAACTTAGCGAGCCGTAGCGAAGTCGATTAGTCACCAACTGCCAGGAACTGCAGGCAAACAGGTGCGGGAACCTTGATTGTCGAGCCAGTTGGGGTCAGTGTTCCGCCGGCCTCACGTTTGAACGAAACAATCGAATCGGAATCCTGGTTCTCTGCCAGAAGGAATTTACCGTCTGGTGTGATCGCGAAGTTTCGTGGCGTGTTGCCCTGAGACGGCTCGTGTCCGACAAAGGTCATCTTGCCAGTCGACTGATCGATCGAGTAGATAACCAGCGAGTCGTGACCACGGTTGGACGCATATACGAACGCACCATCTGGTGATGTGTGAATGTCGGCGGTCGTGTTCTCACCGTCCCAGCCCGAAGGCAGCGTTGGCACGGTTTCGACCGGCGTAAGCGAACCGTCATCACCGAGATCGTAAAGCGTGATCGTGCAGCCCAACTCGTTCAACACATAAACCTGCTGGTTCGTGGGATGGAACGTGAAGTGCCTTGGGCCTTCGCCGGCTACTTCGTCTACCACGGAGAAAAGCGACAGTTTAGCGTTCGCAACATCCATTGCGTAGGTAAGAACTTGATCCTTACCGAGATCGCAAACGAACGCGTACCTGTTCGTCTTGTCGATGTTCACCGAGTGGGCGTGCGCGGTTTCTTGACGATTTTTGTTGATCGACGAACCTACGTGCTGGATGAACTCGGTGCGTTCTCCAACCGATCCATCTGAAGCGATGGGATGCGCCGAAACACTGCCACCTGAGTAGTTGGTGACTATCACCATCGAATCGGTTGAATCGATCATCAGATGGCATGGGCCGGGTCCGCCCGTCGACTGCTGGTTGATCTGGGTCAGTTCACCAGTTGATCGGTTCACGCTGAAGGCCGTAATTCCGCCAGAGCCGTTGAATGCACTGGTTTCGCTAACCGCGTAGAGATGCTCGCCTGAAGGATCGAGAGCCACGAACGATGGGTTCTCCAACCCGGTCGCAACCGAAACTTGCGTGAGTTCGCCTGTTTCGCCGTTGAGACGCAGCGTGTAGATGCCTTCGCTGCCCAGCCGGGTGTACGTTCCGATGAATGCAAATTGGTCGTTAGACATATTGATA
This sequence comes from Dehalococcoidia bacterium, assembly GCA_012959765.1. Taxonomy (GTDB): domain Bacteria; phylum Chloroflexota; class Dehalococcoidia; order Lucifugimonadales; family Lucifugimonadaceae; genus Lucifugimonas. Next base: position 41,523 of record DUCO01000048.1, read on the forward strand.
TTTCTCCTAAATATGGCCTGTGTTCGGGTTTTGGAAATTAGTCTTTGATAATCAGGTCAGGGTCGATTTCTACACCGATTCCTGGTCCAGTTGGTAGTGGCATAAAGCCCTCGGAATCGACCTCCGGTGCGTTGGCAAACATCGAGAACTTGTTCTTGTAGTGGCCAATTGGCGGGTCGTGAAGCAATTCCATGAATGGTGCGTGTCGCCACGATGCAACGAGGTGTTGGTGAGCTATAACACCGATGTTGCCTCCTCCATGGTGAGGTACCAGCTCCTTGCCATATAACTCGGCAAGGTTTCCCACTTTGCGCAGGTTGGTCATTCCGTTCATGACCATGCTTTCTGGCTGCAGCAAGCTGTAAACATCCTGCTCGCACATCTGAACGAACTCGTGGAGTCCCGGGTTATTTTCTCCACCAGCAATTCGCATTTCGACCTTGGCGTTGAGTTCAGCTAGCCCTTCGAAGTTGTGGCGTTGAAGCGGCTCCTCCAGCCAGAACACGTCCAGATCCTGGAGTTCAACGGCCGTTTCGTACGCTCGCTTGAAGTTCCATGTCACGCCCGGTTGCCATGTTCCACTGCTCTGTGCCTGGTTAGCGTCGACCATGATCGTGAAATCCTGCCCAACAGCGTCACGAACGGCTTCTACAGTTCGAATGTCATCAGTGATCGACTCGTGGTGCAAGCGTAGTTTCATTGCCTGCCAGCCATCGTCTTTCAGGGATTTTGCTTGCTCGGCTCGCTCTTCAGGGGTTGAAAGCGCAACCATGCTTGCGTACGGGATGATCTTTTCTTTTTCGCCACCCCAAAGCTTGTAGAGCGGCAGATTCGCTGCTTTGCCGATTATGTCCCACAGCGCCATATCTACACCGGCGACTCCCTGATAATGCAGGGCCGGAACATAGTAATTGAGCGCCGCTGCGTGATCCTCTACGGCGAATGCACTTCTACCAATGAGATACTCCTTCACAGCATCGACAAACATCGGGTGCATCGCTGGACCTATGCCGGTGATGTCAGCGTCGGTGTGCACTTCGGTGAACGAACCACCACCGATTTCGAACGACATATTACGTCCGGGGCTCCACGCTGGCTCGATTGTTCCAACGTGTTTGACCGTACGAAGGTTGACGATTTTCACATCGGTGACTTTGATGTTGCCGCTCAATTGATTCTCCTGTTGGTTTTACCGAAGCTGGCAAATCATACAACCGCTCTTCGATGTTTAGGCGTGTTTTACAGATGATGAACCACGCGTACACTGCCAGTCTTGAACGCAAATTTGAGGCAGTGCCTCTAGATTTTTTTCAGCCAAATACTGTCCTCTAAGGAAAATATGACGAGCAACAACGGTTCCACAAACGAAACTGTCGACATTCTCGTGATCGGAGCTGGCGCTTCGGGCGGGGCCGCTTCGGCGTGGCTTTCTGAAGCCGGATTCAAGGTGAAGTGCCTCGAACAGGGCTACTGGCAGGATCCTTCGAAATACGCTTCGGCTTCGGCTGACTACGAATTCGAAATGATGACCAACTGGGCGCCAGACCCGAACGTACGCCAGCGGGATGAGGACTATCCGGTCAACGACTCGGCTTCGCCCGTCACCCCCGTGATGTTCAACGGAGTCGGGGGCAGCACGATTCTGTGGACTGCCCACACACCGAGGTTCCATCCTTCTGACTTCCGGGTGAAATCACTCGACGGAGTGGCCGACGACTGGCCTATTTCATACGAGGAACTTGAGGAGTTTTATGATCTCAACGATGAGGTGATGGGCTGTTCAGGAATAAACGGCGACCCGGCGAATCCACCTCGAAGTCCTCGCCAGATGCCTCCGTTACCACTCGGAAAAGACGGCAAGAAGCTCATCAGCGGGTTCGAGAAGCTTGGTTGGCACTGGTGGCCGTCCGACAGCTATGTCAACTCGCAGCGATACGGTGAGGGACGAGATGCCTGCAACTTCTGCGGACACAATCACATGGGTTGCTACCAGAGGGCCAAGTCGAGCACCGATCTTACGTACTGGCCTCGGGCGCTTCGCAATGGTGCTGTGATTGAAACGGGCGCTCGTGTGCACAGGATCACGACTGATGATTCGGGGCGCGCCACCGGTGCGGATTACATCGATTCAAAAGGCAACGAGCAACATCAGAGTGCTCGTGCAGTGATCATGGCCGCCAACGGTATCGGCACTCCCCGGCTACTTCTGAACTCAACCAATGACGCACATCCCGACGGGCTCGCTAATTCCAGCGGGCTGGTTGGTAAAAACCTGATGTTTCATCCGTTTGCGATGATCGCTGGAACGTTCCCACAGAAGATGAAGACGTGGCAGGGTCCGCTCGGGAATATAGCGATGAGCCAGGAGTTCTACGAAACCGATAAAAACAGGGGGTTCGTTCGAGGATATACGTTCCAGTTCCAGCGGAGTTTGGGTCCTGCTTGGATCGCAAAGGGCGGGTTCAGAAAGCCAATTCCGTGGGGTGAGGGTCACCACGAGTTACTCGAAAAGCGACTTGGTAGCACGATGGGAATGGCGGTTATTGGGGAGGATCTTCCCGAACTCCACAATACTGTCGATCTCGACCCCGAACTAACCGATTCCGACGGCATTCCGGCCCCTCGAATTACCTACACGCTGAGCAAGAACTCTCGTGATCAGCTCGACCACGCGATCGAAAACGCAAAGAAGGCTCTCGAAGCAGCCGGGGCGTCCGATATCTATGTCGACCCGATGATGCGCCAGTCTGGTTGGCACCTGATGGGAACGGCGCGAATGGGCAATGACCCCGCGGGTTCAGTGGTCGATAAATGGGGGCAGTCGCACGATGTGGACAACTTGTTCATCGTCGATGGCAGCGTGTTCGTAACCGGCGCTGCGGTGAACCCAACGCCAACTATTCAGGCATTGGCGCTACGAACTGCCGATTACATAGTTGCCAATCGGCAGGACTTGAAGGGCTGATCACATGACAACATACACTCACATCGACCAGACACTACTCAATTCGATCCTTGATCGACTGCTCCCGGCAATCGACGAACTGGCGTCTGCTGGTCAGATGAACCTCAGTGATGAGATTGTGCGTCTTGCCGCCCAACAGGCGCGTTTCAACGCGTTGTTCACGGCTGCAATGAACTCGTTTAGCGAACGACACCCATCGTTCGATTCGCTCGACTCTGAGCAGCAGGACGATGCAATTAGATCGTTCGAAGCAAACAACGCAGAACTATTCGACGTGCTTTTGAGCATCAGCTACATCGTTTATTACAAGGATTCCCGTGTTCACGAACGAATCGGCTGGAGCGGAAAATCGCCGCAGCCCGATGGCAATGAGATGGAGCCATGGGACGAATCGGTTCTCGAAAACATGCGAAAGCGTGAACCATTCTGGCGTCGAACTGACGTGTAGCGGCCGTGCAACGTACCGGGGTGTTGAGTAACATCTCGGCTCTGAACCATTCAGCAGTAGACGCAAAGAGGCAAATCTAGTGGAACCCGTAATACGCAACGAGCAAGGAAGCTCGAATCCCCTACTCGGACCCGGTGACGGCGTGTCGTCATACGTGATGCTCTACGTGAAGCACGGACCCGGTGAATCGAGTCCAGACCACATACACGAGTGGGAACACCAGGCGTTCATTACAGAAGGTTCAGGCATTCTCGTTTGCGGCGGCAAAGAGTACCCGGTGAAGACCGGTGATGCAGTTTTGGTTCCCGGTGGAATTCGACACCAGTTCATCAACACTGGCGACGTTCCATTGCACCGCGTGACGGTGAACCCGGTCGAATCTGTTCAGTAGGAATACTGATTGCACAGCCTGAGGCACGGCCGGTCGCCCAGCCAGCTGTTCAGCCAATTGCTCAGAAGGAAGATGCGGCGGCGACACGGCTACCACTTGTTGGGGTCTTCCAGAAGCCGTCTCTGGGGCTTGGAACTGCGTTATCGCTATCAGAGAACTTGCCCGTGCTTACACATTCACGCTTAGAAGCGTAATTTCGCCGTTCTCTACGGTGTAAACGTGGCTGGCAATTTCTTCGACGATAGCCGGGTCGTGACTGGCGCAAATAATTGTGCCGTCATAATCACCGAGAGCTTTCAGTAATTCCTGCCTCGTCGCAGCGTCGAGGTGGTTCGTCGGTTCATCGAGCAGCAATACGTTGTTCGGTTGGACCAGAAATTTGGCGAGTGCCACCCGGCTTTTTTCGCCACCCGACAGCATTCGGATCGACTTGTATACATCGTCGGCTGAAAACAGAAATCGTCCCAGAATCCCACGAAGTGCGCCATCGGGTTGATCCTGTGCCGAATCCCGTACTGATTCCAGAACTGTTGAGTTGAGCTTCAGTGATTCATCCTGATGCTGGGCGTAGTAGCCTCGGGTAGCTCGTTCCGCCCAAATGATTTCACCCTCTGACGGCTCGACTTCCCCTGCGAGAATTCTGAGGAACGTGCTTTTTCCACCCCCGTTGTGGCCGATCAGAGCTACTTTCTGGCCTCTTTCGACTTCCAGAGAGACATCCAGAAGTACCGGCGAGTCTTCCCAGTCGTGAGATATAGACGCAGCCTCGAGAACTTTTCGTTCTACCCTGCCGGATGACTTAATCTGGAATTTCGTCGCTTTCGAATTCGTCACTCGCTCGACGCGGTCCATTCGGTCAAGAGCCTTGATTCGGCTCTGCACCTGGCGTGCTTTTGTGGCTTTCGACCTGAACCGATCGATGAACTGTTCCTGGCGAGCTACTTCTCGTTCTTGTCGGGCGGCCTCGACATCAAGCTGTTCTTGACGAGTTTGTTTGGTGCGCTGGTAGTCGCTGAAGCTACCGGGGTACGACTGAACTTGCCCGTGTTCAATATCCAACACACGAGTCGAAACCTTCTGAAGGAACTCCCCATCGTGTGTAACCATCAGCACGGCACCCGGGTAATCGGCGAGCTCCTGGGCGAGCCATCGTTTTGATGACTTGTCGAGATGGTTTGTTGGCTCGTCGAGAAGCAAGTGTTCTTCTCGACGAAGCAAAATTTTTGCTAGAGATATGCGCATGCGCCAACCGCCCGAGAAGTCACCGCATGGCTTCTGAATGTCAGCGTTACTAAAGCCAAGGCCGTTGGTGACTCTGGCGATAGACGAATCGACGCCGTTGCCACCGAGCACTTTGAATCGACTGTGAGAATCGTCCAATTCAGCGACCAGTTCGGTGGCGTCGCCGTCTTCAAGTACCAGAGCGTCTTCGATTTCGGATATACGGTGACGTAGACTATCGAGTTCAGGCAGCGCCGACCACATTTCATCACCGAGGTCCCTGTGAAGCTCAACATCCGATTCCTGGTGCAGATAGGCAAGTTCGCCTTCCGATACATTGACCTGCCCGGCGCTCATCGGTTCGTCGCCAGCGATCATCTTAAGCAGAGTTGTTTTGCCTGCGCCGTTGGGGCCAACAATGCCGATTTTTTCGCCTGAAGACACGGTGAACGAAACGGCCGAGAGTAGATCTCGCCCGCCGAAGGACTTAGTTAGGTTGTCGACAACAATCATGGGTACGCGCTGGGCGAATATGGAGCTGGAAGTGATGAACCAGAAATAATTGTCTCAAACCATCCACCGAAATTGATAGCGAGTTTCTGTTAAATCATTGACTAACTGCGATCTTCGCCATATGGCCGCGAGTTCTCATAGAGGCTAAATAAAGAAGACCGGGCGAACACCCGGTCTTCTTTATTTAGCAATGATTGCCAGCCGTTAGCGAAGCCAGCATCAGGCGATTAGTAGCTGGACTTGGCGCCTCGCCTTGCTGACTCGGCCCACGCTTCTGTCAGAGTCTCTACATTGGCGTTTCCTGAGCGTGCAACGCTGATAACAGCGTCTTCCTGGTCGGCAAGAGCCTCGGCAGCGGCCGGAAGCCTCTCTGCGGCATCAATCGGAATGTGAATAGCGCCGTGAAGATCCGCAGCGATCAGATCGCTCGGCTGAATGTAGACTCCACCAACATCGACCGGGACGTTGTAGGCAACACCGTGAACATAGCCGTGAGAAACCAGTACTTCTTTGGCCCAGAACGGGAAGCCCATTTCTTCAGCCTCTTTTAGATCACGAACGCCGCCATCGGTGACGACGCCAACGCAATCCAAACCCAGTGCAATGTTGCCCTGAATCTCACCCCAGTACGATCCAATGGTGTCCGGGTAGTCCAGATCGTGGAACACAATCATCCGCGGTGAAGGGGTATCCAGAATGGCCTGGTAGTAATCGCTACGTTCAAGGGCGTTGGGCGACTTGTGGCGAGCAGAGATCACACCGGTAACTGCGTAGCCGACATATGTTTCGGTTACGGGTGATACCGACTTGATTTCCGGTCGTAAGAAACCTTCTGTGCGGGGTCGAATGTCCATCAACTCAAGTGCGTTGGCGATGGTCGGGGTGTCGATTTTCCTGAGTTGAGCGAGCAGATCTTCAGACAGTGGGCCGGTCGTGGCACCCATATTCGGGCTCCCTTCGAGTATTCAAATAAAAAGAACAAGCGGTTTTGTTTCGGGAAGAATAGTACCTCTAAACGGGTGATTCGAGAGTGAGAAGTCGGATGGATTTCGCCCAACAAAAAGGCCAGCCGAAACAACTGGCCTGATTATGTTCGCTGGTGTTCAGCGACTATCTAGTCGAGAGCGACGTTCCAATCGACACGTCGGCGTCTTTTCGCACGTTTGACTGCATCTTTGCGGTTTCGATCGATACGTTGGGCGTTCTGTAAAACCATTGTTGCCTTGCGCTGACCCGATTTCGCCTTGTCGCGTTCGATTTCGTTACCTGCGAATTTGACAGCATCTACAGCCTGAAAGTACTGCATTCGTGCACGATCGACGGTGATGGGTTTGTAGTGAAGCATTTGCTTCCTTTCTACGATTACTCAGGCTCGACTTCATTTATCTATTTCATAATCGTCGTTGTAAGCGGATGCCGAAGGGTAGGTATCGACCCGTTGCAGCATTACGTTATTCCGATACCGCCACCGAGTAGTATCCGCACCCCCTCTTATGTACTCCGCCCTACTCGCAGCGAGCCGATGGGCGCATCTGAGCAGGAAAAGCATTATTTGCCGCTTCTTCACTCACGTTCGGCAACCGTTGTTCATACAAACTCCTTACAGAAGGTTTTGTAGTCGTCGCGTGATAGGACTAGAATCTCCACGGCCCGGACAATCATGATTCGTGGCGCAGCCGGATCCCAGGTCCGGGATTAACCGGAATAAATACGGAGATTATTGAATGAACGGAACAGAGTTCATCGCCCAGATCCTTAAGCAAGAGGGCGTCAACGAAATGACCTGCTTTCCAAGCAATGCCTTAATCGAGGCAGCAGCGAAAGAAGGTATTCGGCCTGTGATGTTCAGGCACGAACGTGGGGCTATCATGGCCGCCGATGGCTACAGCCGCATGAGCGCTGGCAACAAGTTTGGCGTAGTTGCGATGCAACACGCTGCCGGCGCTGAGAATTCGATGGGTGGGTTGTCTCAGGCGTTCGGCGATAACGTGCCGATCCTCGTACTTCCTGGCGGATACCCGATCGAACAGCGACATGTTCGACCTAACTTCTCGGCAGTCGAGAACTGGAAAGGCGTTACAAAGTCGGTTGAATCTATCAACACGCCTTCCCAGATCAAAGATGTAATGCGCCGGGCGTTCCACGCTCTGAGGAACGGTAACGGTGGTCCGGTAGTTGTCGAGATGACACTCGATGTCTGTGCAATGGAAGTCCCAGAAGACGCACTCGGTTACACTTCGCCTTCTGTAAGCAAGTCTGTACCTTCTAAGACCGATATCCAGGACGCTGTGAAGGCACTTCTTGCATCTGCTCGACCAATGATCTGGGCAGGCGCCGGTGTACTGATGGCGCAAGCTTCTGCTGAACTGGCAGAGTTCGCTGAACTGACCGATATTCCTGTGTTTACCACTATGGAAGGTAAGTCGGCGTACGACGAACGACTTCCGCTTTCACTCGGAGCCGGTAGCGGTGCGACTACGGGACCTGCATTTGAATGGATCAATGAGAGTGATGTTGTGATAGGACTCGGCACCAGCCTTTCCCTTAACAGCTACACCCGTAGGGTTCCTGCCGGTAAATCTACGGTCATTCACAACACAATCAACTCCGCAGAAATCAACAAGGGCACTCCTTCCGATATCGGATTGGTTGGTGATGCAAAGCTGACTCTGCAAGCACTTATAGAAGAGGTGAAGGCTCAGATCGGTGAGGATGGACGCGACACTGGTGTTGCATCACACATCGCAACGGTAAAAGCGAAGTGGTTGGAGGAATGGTCTCCAATCCTCAATTCCGACGAAGCGCCTCTCAACCCGTACCGCGTGATTAACGAGATCAATAAGAACCTCGATCACGAAAACAGCGTGGTAACTCACGATGCTGGTGGGCCACGCGACTGCATGGTGCCCTTCTACACTGCCACTACGCCGAACAGCTACATCGGCTGGGGTAAGACAACTCATTTGGGCTTCGGTATTCCATTGATGATCGGTGCAAAGCTCGCCGATCCAAGCAAGTTCTGCCTGAACTACATGGGTGATGGCGCATGGGGCATGTCGGGTACCGATACAGCTGCCGCTGCACGCATGGGCTTGCCGATCACCACTGTTCTTCTGAACAACGGTGGAATGGCAACGTACCCGGGTGGTTTCCCAACTGCTCGTGAGCAGTACGACGTTTCATCTATGGAAGGCGATTACGCCATGATCACCGAAGGAATGGGTGGAGTCGGCATCAGGGTTTCTCAACCGGAAGAGTTGGGACCCGCGATTCTGAAGGCTCGCCAGCTAAATGACGAAGGTAAGACGGTGTTGATCGACGTGAAGTCGAACTACGAATCTCGCAAGTCGTTCTTTGGTAGGTAACTTGCGTTAGTCGCGCTCGTGACTCGTCACTCGGCTCAGCATCGCAATTCACTTTCGCTAGTGGCTAATAGCCGGTTAAACCAATCGCCCTGTACGGGTTTCGCAACCAACCAACACCGCCTGAGTGCACTTACTCAGGCGGTGTTTTTCATTAAGTCCGACTGTGCGGAATCGGAAATCTCACTGAAGGTTTACATGCGGTGTGACGCCCCTAATTTCAACCAGTTGCCGTGATAACGATTTCAACTGCGGGTGGGCGTGCACTCTCGTGCCCGGTTAGTAGACCGCCCAAGAGTCTTTGCGTGTAGGTCTTTAGGTAGAAACACGGATAGTAGCCCGTACGAACCGCGATGTTTTGGTGGTATGGGCACGGCATCGTAGTGGTTATCAGCACTGACAGCCGGTCTGCCAAGCGAATCGATTCCCGGCCGAATCACCAGCAACAGCAGACCAGACGTTTAGAGGGAATACCGCCAACGTTGGTGGGGGCGTCAATTACACAAGCTTTATGTGCAGGTAAAGGGGAATGAAAATGTTTAGGAGCAATCTCGCACCTACAGCCGGAGCCCACAACCAAAAGGGTATTACCGGTCTTGAAACAGCCATCGTGCTCATCGCATTCATGGTTGTAGCTTCCGTGTTCGCTTTCACAATTCTTTCAGCGGGTGTTTTCTCGTCAGAAGCAAACAAGCAGACGATTCACGCTGGTCTTAAAGAGACCCGCACACGACTCAGTCAACAGGGTTCAGCCTTCGCCTTTGCAGGCAAGACCGGCTCGACTCAGGCTGTGTACAAGATCGTCTTCATCGTCTCGAACTCACTCTCTGGTGAGCCAGTCGACCTGACTGCGCCTTACTCCATCGATGATTCTGGAACTGACCCAGACGTGGTCAACGGCGCAAGCACTGCAACGATCATTTCGTATGCAGATGAGAACCAGCGTATGTCCGATGTTGCCTGGTCACAGACTT
>DUCO01000049.1 GCA_012959765.1 Dehalococcoidia bacterium
TTTCAAGACCGGTAATACTCTTTTGGTTGTGGGCTTCGGCTGTAGGTGCGAGATTGCTCCTATACATTTTCATTCCCCTTTACCTGCACATGCAGCTTTCCCGTGACGCCCCCACCAACCTTAGCGGTATTCCCTCTAAGCGTCTGGTCTGCTGTTGCGGTTGATTCGGCCGGGAATCGATTCGCTTGGCAGACCGGCTGTCAGTGCTGATAACCATTACGATGCCGTGCCCACACCACCAAAACATCGCGTATCGTACGGGCTACTATCCGTGAATCCGCCTAAAGATCAGCACTCACTCGGCATCGGGCAGCGTACCTATCGGGCAGTGGAGCGCACTCTCACCCACAGTTCAATTCGTTCTCACGGCCGGTAGCAGAAATCTGGGGCATCACACCACCAGCAAACATTCAGCAAGAATTCTGATTCTGAACAAGCGCCTTAACGAAAAACACCATCTGCGTGAAGGCACACGGACGGTGTTGATGGCTTGCGAAGCCCCGAGGGGGCGTTTACTTCAAGAGGTCACTGACCTTCAGCGAAACCGCTATGGTTCCATGCCTGCGATCACCCACACACAAAATCGCAACCATTGCAAATCCCAACACATCGGCTATGCTGCCGCCTCCACTGATCGAATGGTGTTGATCTTCACATCCTGAGGGCTGGAATATGACAAACAAAGACGGAAAACTGGTGGCGCTCAGCACATTGCCAACTGAAGCACCGGTCGACTACGAACGCGATTTCGGTTTGGCCGCAGACATCGAATGGCTGATGTACTTGTCGATGGACGCGGACAACCTCGCGAAACGAGCGAGCGATGTTGATGTTGTCGTAATAGTCCCGGTTGGCAACCGCCCAGTCCCAGACTTTCACATGTTCCCGAATCTGCAAGCTGTTCTGGTCGGATCCGCCGGATATGAAGTCTTGGCCCCTGAAATGATTCCTGAAGGGTGTCTCGTCACCAATACATTTGAGCACGAGTATTCGATCGCCGACTAGGTACTCATGGCAATGATGATCCTCTCAAGAAGGATTTTTTACGACTGAGAAAGCGTTCAGAAACCAAACATTACGCCCGCTCCCAGAATCTGGCGGCCCACCGCTCGATTTGTCCGACTCAACGATCGGAGTCGTAGGACTCGGTCACATCGGCCGCCAGATCGTGAAAATCGCTGGCACACACAGTGTTCGGTGCCTTGTGACGATGCGCACGCCGATTTCTGATCAAGATGCGGCAGAACGAGGCATCGACCGCGTGTACCCAGTGGACGGGCTTCACGAAATGCTTTCCGAGTGCGACTTCGTGGTACCAGCCATCCCGGCGTCTGATGAAACAATCGGCATGTTCGCCAAAGCTGAGTACGAATCGACGAAAGATTCCGCCTTCATTATCAATATCGCTAGAGGCGAGGTTCTCGACGAAGATTCAACGTATATGGCCCTCAAAAACAAGGTTATCGCCGGAGCAGCTCTCGACGTTTGGTGGGCCGAAGACGGACTCGGTCTTGCCACCGACGATCCAGAACGCAGAAAGTGGTCTGAAAAGCCGTTCTGGGAACTCGACAATGTATTTATGTCGCCTCACAGATCGGGAGTGACTATCTCAATGCTCAGCGGAAAGATGAAGTTCATCGGCTCGCAGATTGATCGAATAAGTCAGGGCGAACCACTGCTGAACATCGTTTCAACACTTTCGAAGGACTAGAGATCGATCCTACGAAGGAAGCGACTTAGCCACACGCTCCAACGTCAGCTCGATGTCAGCATCGCTGTGCGCCGTCGAAACAAACCATGCCTCGAACTGTGAAGGCGGCAGGTAAACGCCGTTGTCGACCATTCCGTGGAAGAAAGCTCCGAACGCCTCGCGATCGGTCGCCGAAGCACTATCCATGTCGGTAACCGAGTTGTTGGTGAAGAACACAGTCATAAGACCACACGCCCTGTTGATCAAAGCAGGCACACCAGCGTCGTTGAACACACCAAGCACGCCATCGGCTAGCTTGTCGGTCGAAGCCTGCAAGCCTTCGTAAACACCGGGTTTCGACAATTCATCCAGAGTGGCAATCCCAGCCGCCATCGCAACCGGGTTACCCGATAATGTTCCAGCCTGATACATGGGACCAAGCGGAGACACTTCACTCATGATCTCTGCGCTGGCACCGTAAGCCCCAACCGGGAATCCACCGCCAACGATCTTGCCAAGACACGTAATGTCTGGCGTCACGCCGTAAACGCTCTGAGCGCCGCCAAGTGCGACACGGAATCCAGAAATAACTTCGTCAAAGATAAGTAAAGCACCGTGCTCAGAAGTCAGCTCACGCAGCCCTTCAAGGGATCCGGGTGCCGGAGTAACCACACCCATGTTGCCGGCAATTGGCTCAACAATCACGGCCGCTACTTCGCCCTTATTGGCTTCAAGAAGCACACGAACCGACTCAACATCATTGAAATCAGCGATCAACGTGGCGGCTGCATAATCAGGATGAACACCGGCAGATGACGCGATGCCCTGGTTCGCCAGTCCGGATCCAGCTTCGACCAGCAAAGCATCTTCATGCCCGTGATACCCACCGTTAAACTTCAAAATCTTGTTGCGACCAGTCTTAGCACGCGCCAATCGCAGTGCCGACATCGTCGCTTCAGTACCCGAGCTAACGAACCGCACAACCTCTATCGAAGGAACGGCATCGACGACCCGTCGAGCCATCTCGACTTCGAGCTCGGTAGGTGCGCCAAAAGAAGTCCCCGAACGAGCAGCGTCAATCGCAGCATCGATAACCGCAGGATGTGCGTGCCCGAGAATCATCGGACCCCACGAGCACACGTAGTCGATCAGCTCGTTGTCATCGGCATCCCAAACACGCGAACCCGAAGCCTTCTTGAAGAAGATCGGATCGCCGCCAACAGAACCCCACGCACGCGCAGGGCTGTTAACCCCGCCGGGAATCAGGGCTTTGGCGTCTGAAAATAGCTGTGCCGACTTTGCACGTGACAATTAGAGCCTCCGAATTACGAACAGAATACGGTGAAAATTTTGACTCAAACATATTGGCAAATTTATCTCAATCTTCGCAACAACTCGAATTTATTCGATCTCGTCGTCTTCATCATCATTGTCGTTGCGGAGTGCGAAAACCTTTTGCACGGCTTCCGCTGCACTATCCTCTTCACTTCTAAGGAAGCTTATTGGATCGGCAAGAATTCGGCGAACCAGCGATCGAGTCATCTTCTCAACCGAAACAGCCTGCTTCTCAGTCAAACCATCGAGTCGGCCAAGCGTCTGCTCAACTTCCTCGCGGCGCATCTGCTCCATGCGAGCACCAAGCGTACGGATAACCGGCTCATGGTCGATACCGGTCAAACGCTCCTTGAAGCGTCGAACACCGTCATCGATAATCCCCTGGGCCTCTGCGGCAGCTTCTGCACGAAGTTCCCAGCTCTCAGCCGATCGTGCCTGAAGTTCGGTAAGGCTAATAAGATTTACGCCATCAATGTCAGCCGTCGCAGGGTCAACATCACGAGGCATTCCCAAATCCAGAACGCTCAGCAAGCGATCAGGGCGAACATCAATCACACCCTGAATCACGTCAGCCATGATCACCGAATCGGTAGCAGCGGTGCATGTAATCAGCACGTCAGCCTCGATCAGGGCGTCTTTAATATTCTCGAACGGAACCTGTGGAGCACCAAGCTCATCGGCAAGGATCTTGCCACGGTTCATCGAACGACTCGACACCACAATGTCGTCAGCCCCGTAACGCCTCAGCGCCCGAGCTGTCAGCTTGCCCATCTCGCCCGCGCCAACCAGAAGAACCCGAAGACCCTTCAAATCGCCAAGCGTAGTCTGAAGCTCCTGAACACCAAGTGAAGAAACCGATGTTCGGTTGCGACCAAGGTCAGTCTCTTTGCGGATCTTTCGACTCGTTCGCAGCGCAGCGTGGAACAATCGGGAAAGTGCCGGGTCGACAGTTCCAGCTTCACCAGCCGCCTGCATCGCTCGGGTTACCTGACCAAGAATCTGTGATTCGCCAAGTGCCACCGACTGCAAACCTGCGGTCACACCAAAAAGGTGTTCAGCCACAGCGTCGCCGCTAAGTGTGTAGATGTACTCGCTAATGCCCCCAACGCCAGCGTGCTCAGGAACAGCGTCGATGTATTCCCTGAGCTGGCGAACTCCAACTTCAACATCATCGGCAACCGAATAAATTTCGGTGCGGTTGCAAGTAGAGAGGATCACGCCCCCGCCAGCATGCGTTGCGAGACGCTCCAGATGTTCCTTCAGCGAATGTGTCGGAACTGCCACACACTCCAGCGCTTCTACTGGAGCACGATCGATATTTAGCCCTGCGAGTATGAAATTCAATGTATTAAACCTACCGGAATTGCCCCTGACTGGCAGATTCTTACCCAAGAATCCCAGTCCCTAACACAACGGTAGATCGGTTCGTTGTAACGTTCGACTGTAAAACTTATCATGCTTAATTGCGTGTTTTACCTAGTAACGCGAGAAGTGCATGAAGCTTGGTGTAGCATCAGCGCACATTCGTTAAATGTACCAACCAATTACAGGAATTCTAGCCCCGTCCATGAGTATTCCATCGATTATCCCACCCGAGCAACGTGGCTACGCGATCCCCGATATTTTCGTTACCACCGAATGGCTAGCTAAACACATATCAGATGAAAACGTACGCATAGTCGATACAGACTTGCCCGAAGAGTACGACGCTGGACACATTCCTGGGTCGGTGAACCCGGTCGATCACTACTACAAAAGGTCGCTCGAAGACCGAACGTACATTCAAGAATCCGAACAGTTCGCAGCAACAATGCGCGATCTGGGCATCGACGACGAGACTCTGGTGATTAGCTATGCGCGAGCCGGGGGTGTCTATTCGTTCCGGCTAATGTGGGCACTTCACTACTACGGCCACACGAACGTTAGAGTTCTCGACGGCGGACTCGACAAGTGGGAAGCAGAAGGTCGAGAGAAGAGCGTGAACACGTCTTCGTTCGCTGGCTCCGCCGGAACGTTCACGCCAAAAGTAAATTCCAGTATCTTCGCTTCGGCCGATAGGGTTCTGGACGCCATAGATGACGATTCGACCGTCTTGCTCGATCTCAGAGCCGACGATGAATGGAACGGAACCAACAAACGAGGCGGTCCTCGCGGCGGGCGTGTCCCCGGCGCAACCCATCTCGAATGGAAGCATTTCAACACCGACGGCGATATCCCGGTCCTGAAATCAGCCGAAGAAATTCGCAAGGTGCTTGCCGAGTTCGGAATCACTCCTGATAAGAACGTAATTACCTACTGACAGGGTGGCATCCGTGCGGCGCACGGATTCTGGGCTCTTAAACTCGCAGGATTCGAAAATGTGCGGGACTACGATGGTTCGTGGCGAGAATGGGCAGCCGTACCTTCGTGCCCTGTAGAAGGGCTCACGTAGCCCTGAAATAGCTCCTCGGCCGTACTCCGCAACTCAACCGGTCTATCGAACAATGGCTGTTGCCACGAAATCCGATTGCCACCAATTCGCCGTACATATTCAAGACGGCTCGTAAAAAACTGCCCGGCAACTATCGAATTTTCTATCAGCTGCCAACCACACTTCGAATGAAACTACAAAAGTCTTTCCTTACATGGTCGCTTATCGCTGCAATAACGGCTCTGGCCGCCGTTGCGTGTGGTGGCGAACTCGACCCTGCAAACGCACCAACTCAAGTTGTAGTTGCGCCAGATTCAACTTCGGCAACACTGGCGTCCGATGCACCTCGGGTCACTAACACCCCTGCCCCAAAGCCAACAAATCCGTCACCGCTCCCGACTTACCCGAAGGGCAAACTCGAAGTTTACGAGATCGACGCGTGGATCAACTCAGAAGAATTCAAAATCGCCGATAAATTTGCAGAAAATCAGGTTGTGCTCGTCGATTTCTGGACCTACACCTGCGTCAACTGCTTACGCACTCTGCCTTTCTTACGAGAATGGCAGGCCAAATACGCCGACCACGGTCTGACAATTCTCGGGGTACACACCCCCGAGTTCGATTTTGAAAAAGACGCCGAAAACGTCAAAGCCGCGATCGAACGTGAAAACATCGAATGGGCGGTTGCGCTCGACAACGACTACGGCACATGGAACTCGTTCGGAAACCGATACTGGCCAGCCAAGTACCTCATCGGACTCGACGGCCAACTCACGTACCGACACTTCGGCGAAGGCTCATACGTCGAAACGGAGCTGGCAATACGCGAAACACTTACTGAAGCCGGATGGGATGTATCTGACATTCCGATCGGCAGCACAAACAGCGCGAACCGTGACCCCGTAGCCGATCGAATGACTCGAGAGCTATACGGCGGCTACGAACGCAACTACACCCAGTCGGGACTGTACGCGGGGCAAGAGCAGTACTACATCGAGCCCGATTCAACCCGGGAATACGTGGATGATGGCAACTACACTCCCCAGCAGTGGTACCTGCAAGGAAAGTGGATGAACGGTCCCGAATCGATAATTCACGCCCGAAAAACAAGTAATCTCGAAGATCACATCGCCTTTCAATTCGTCGGCAGAAGCGCAAACGTGGTCGTGAACCCAACTGGAACTGAACCATTCAACGTATACGTGGAAATTGACGATCGCCCGCTGACCGCCGATGAAGCCGGAATGGACATCCTGTTCGACAACGAGGGTCGTTCGTACTTCAGCGTCAACGAACCCCGTCTTTACGCTTTTCTCGAAACTCCCGAATTTGGTGAGCACATCGTGAAATTGGCGTCTGATTCAGATGATTTCGCCATTTTTGCCTTCACATTTGGAATCAACGAAGGCGGGATTTAGTGCGGAAGTCCTCGTGGATTCGTCCTAACGCCAGACTAGCGATGCTACTAGCGGTCCTCGCCAGCATTGCGCTCACAGCATGTGCATCCGACGACCTAAAAGAAGTCGCTTCACCAGACTCAACTCAAAGCTCAGTTCAACAGTTGGGACTGCCGTCAGGCCTCTCATCATTCGCTTCGCTAGAGCCTAATTGGACCGTCATTTCCGAAGAAATCGACCTTGAACTGGCTACCCCCGATCTCGGAGTTGGCGTGCAGCGATTCGGCGTAGTTCTTAGCGACGACTCAGGCCTGATCAAATTTCCTGTCGTAAGACTCACATCCAACTACTTCCCAAACGGCTACAACTCCGAACCCGACCCCACACTCTCCGTTACCGCTTCAGCACGGTTCTACGAATTCCCGTTTGTAACCCGCGGAATCCACTCGACCGATCTAATGTTCGATAGAGCGGGTCTATGGTCAGTTTCGGCACAGATCCCGCGGCCCGATGGCTCCACTGCACCAGTAGAAGTGCGGTTCACCGTCGCCGAAATAGCAGCATCAGTCACCGTTGGGCAACAGGCCCCTGCAAGCGCCAGTCGAACACTCTCAGAAGTAGGCAGCATTCGGGAATTAACGACAGGCAGTCACAGAGATCCCGACCTCTACACCTACTCGATCGCGGATGCACTTGAACGTGATCGCCCCCTACTCATCGTCTTCGCCAGCCCAGCTTTTTGCACAAACGCCGTTTGCGGACCACAAGTAGAAATCGCAAGTGAACTTCGAGAGGTTTACGGCGATCAAGTCGATTTCGTTCATGTCGACCTCTACTCCAACCCGCATGAGATCCAGGGCGACCTGAGTTTGGCAATACTCACCCCGCTGCTCGAAGAGTGGGGACTTTCATCGCAGGAATGGACGTTCATAGTCGATTCAGAAGGCGTAGTAACTCACCGATTCGAAAACTTCGCTCCCAAGCCAGAGCTAATCGAAGCACTCGACCAGACCGTATCCATGAGCTAGTTGGCGTTGGTGAGGCATCCTTTTGTCGTTGCGCATCTACGTGTGAGAGCATATCGTCTTCACGCAACCTCTACCTCACACGAAAGACCCTCACCTTGACCGACTGGCTCGCACTCGCCAAAACGCACGAATCCGACATGTTCGAACTCATCGAACAGCTCGTGCTAATCGAATCGCCAACCAGCGATAAACCCGCCAACGACCACATATCGTCGATCGCAGCCGATCTGCTACGAACACTCGGAGCCGAAGTCAAAGTTCATCCGCAAAAAGACTTCGGCGATCACATCACTGCCGATTGGCCAGCTACCAACCCGGATAGCAATGCCCAACACGCGCTGATAGTCGGCCACCTCGACACCGTATGGCCGCACGGCACGCTCGAACGCATGGGCTTCTACGAAGAAGATGGGCGACTCTACGGCCCCGGCGTACTCGACATGAAAGCCGGTATAGCCACAACGATCATCGGCCTTCGAACATTAAAAGAGAACGGACTCTGGCCCGATCGTCCGATCAAGATCCTCTTCAACACCGATGAAGAAGTAGGGAGTCCCTCATCAAGCCCCCTCGTGGAAGAATCGGCCAAAGGAGCCGAATACGCACTCATCATGGAACCGGGCCAGGCTGGAGCTGGAGCACTTAAAACACAACGAAAAGGCCTCGGTGAATTCCACCTATCGGTAGAAGGGAAGGCAAGCCATGCCGGCGCATTCCCCGAACGTGGCGCATCAGCCATTCACGAACTCGCACACAGGATCATCGAACTTCAGGCCATGAACGACTGGCCAAACGGAATCACAATAAACACCGGCCTAATTACTGGCGGATCGGCGAGAAACACAATCCCCGCCGCCGCTGAAGCGGTAATCGACGTCCGAGTTCGAACAAATGAGCAGGCCGAAATCCTCGAAACAAAAATTCGTGCGCTCAAGCCGTCTATCGAAGGAACATCTCTAACCATCACAGGCAGCTTCCACCGACCCCCAATGGAACGAACTCCTGAACTCGCTGAACTTGCGGGCAATCTGATCGATTGGTCGAACGATTTCGGATTCGAACTCACTGAAGAATCGACCGGCGGCGGTAGCGACGCCAACCTGACCGCCGCAATGGGCGTGCCTTCTGCCGACGGACTCGGCTCTAAAGGTCAAAATCCCCATGCCGAGGGCGAAAACATCGAAATCAGCGAACAAGTCAATCGTCTCGCATTGTTTATGAAAGCGATAAACTCACTGTAGTAGAGCTACGATGACACAGCAGACAAATACGAGCCCGGTAACTAAAGACGATGTCCGACGCCTGGCCGTTGGCCGTGGAAGTTCGCTCAATTTAAACAGGATTCTTGCTCCGCTAAACGGGAATCGCCGTTCAGAACAAATCCTGCCCTTCTCTTCAATGCTTGCCGATTGGTTCTCGGGTGAAATCACCCTGTTCCACGCCCTTCCCTCGACCCACCCTGCTCGTGGTGCTCGTCCCGGACAGGTGCACTATCCGGATGCCCCGCACGATCGTGGCACCGCTTTAGCCGCTGCATATCTTGAAGAAGTAGTAAGTCGGCTCGGACCACACGGCGTGAAATCCCGCTGGGGCATCGCTACAGGCGATGCAGCATCGATGATCACATCACGCTCGGCAACCAGTTCATTTGGGCTCGTCGCAGTCGCAACAACCACACGCTCGCGCCCGTTCAGATATCTATCTCCAGGGCTTCTCGAAAACATCTGGCGAACAACTGCTGTGCCTCTGCTTATCGTCAACCCAATGCACGGCAGCCTAAACGGCACACAACCACATGCTCCAGAAACATTCATTGTTCCCTGCACTCGAGGAATCGAAGATCCAGCGCTCCCTGTTGCAAGTGCAATAGCCGGAGCCAGCAGGTCAAGCATAAAAATCGTCTTGTCAAAGTCGGTTGCCACCGGTGATACCGAAGACCAGATAATCAACTTTTTTGCAGACGACTGGATCGACGTCGAAATCGTTCCGGGTGAAAAGAACATGATCGGGCAAGTTCGGGAACTTCAGTCCGAAAATCCCGGTTCATGGTCCATCGTTGGATCGAGAATGCGATCCGGGCTGCACCGGTTGATATTCGGCAGCACCGCCGACATGCTCACCCGTGAAGCGGTTGGACCGATCGTTGTCGTTCCCGACCCCGGTGTGATGCGCCAGCGGAAGCGGTCAGCCCAAGAGGCGACCCGAAACATGGCGACTTCGCTCTAATTCGCCAACTCGCAAATAATTCCTCGCGGCTAACTTAGTCGGCTGAGCTCTGTTCTTTTTGCTGATTCTTTCGAATCGCATATCCGCCCCAGGCTCCAACCGTCGCACCGAACCACGTGTAAGGCACAAGAGCAGCAGTCACACCAACTACAAGCATCATCGGCATACCGATAACCTCGTCGACCCCGAAGGCAAACTTGACGATCAGCATCATCACCGTTGGAATCAGCATTAGCCCGGCCATAAGCCCGCCAAACTTTACGATTCCATCTTCATCAATCTTGGCGATTCCGCTGCCTATAAACCCGGCGACAAACGGACTGAGTGGCACCGCAACGTAATGGACGATCGGAATCACAAGCGATGCGATCATTATCCCGAACCCGACCATAACTCCCTTGAGCATTTACGTTCTCCGTTTTATTGCGATTGCCTGAAGCAGTTTGAAAGCGACTTAATCAGGGTACGGCGAAGAACCAGCCTCGCAAATACCCACGACATAATTCAAAGATAATTTCAAGCTAATCCGATAGCCGCACCGATTCTTCAAACACATGCGTCGCCGCGAGGGTTTTTCTCATCGGCATCGGGTTGATATGTCTCTCAAACGCTCGACCTGCGACTCATCCAGATCGCAGCGAAGAACCAGGTCGATCTGAAATCGCTCGACCAATCCACCGGTGCGCCCAGGGACGCGCTCGATTTCGACCCCAACATCGGTTAATTTCT
Organism: Dehalococcoidia bacterium; assembly: GCA_012959765.1. GTDB lineage: Bacteria > Chloroflexota > Dehalococcoidia > Lucifugimonadales > Lucifugimonadaceae > Lucifugimonas. The sequence continues at coordinate 10,816 of DUCO01000049.1, forward strand.
CGACGTCTCGTCGGATTGTTCGTTCACCACATTCCAGGATGCGGGCGATTTCGCTGACGGTTACGGTTCTGTCATTTTTCAACAGGTAATCGACCAGCTTGTTCTGGCGAGCGGTGAAAATGCGGATTCCGTCTATCAATCGAACCAGCCAGTCCTCAGCGACTTTGGTTGCGCCAGAGTAAACCTTATTTAGAAAGTAATCCTTCGATCAACTGCACAACCTGATCGGGTTGTTCTTCTATGACCATGTGGGCGGCGTTGGATATGAGTTGGGCTGTGGCGTTTGGGATTGCTGATGCGAACTGCGAGGCGTACGAGGCTGGGATTATGCCGTCGGATTCGCCCCAGATTATCAGGGTGGGTTGGGTTACCCGGTGGAGTCGTTTGCTGAGTCCTCGGTTCGGGATTGGCCAGAGGTATTTCGCCGCGGTCGACATCGATTTCGCCCGCTCGACCAGATAGTGAATCGTCGCCTGTCCCTCTTCGGTGTCGGGGTCGACCTCGGTCATACGAGCCTGCGGAGCGGTCGCTATAGCCACGGCTGCGTCTGATTCGGCGTCGGCGTACATGGCCGCTGCCAATTCTTCGAGCGAGATAGCGAAGAGATCGACCACCGGGCTTGCATCGTCCCAGAGTCCAAACGGTGAGGCCAGAACGGTGTGAGTGAATCGACCTGGCTGCACGGCTGCCAGCTCGGCCGCGAACATCCCGCCAAGGGAGTGGCCTACGAGCGGCAGGTGGTCGAGTTCGAGTTCGTCGAGCAGATCGAGATAGAACATTACGAGATCGTGAATGTCGTGTAGTTTCTCGCTGCCTGTCGATTCGCCAAACCCTGGAGTGCGAGGCGCGATGACCGTGTGATTGGCTGACAGGCGTTCTAGAAACGGCGTCCACTCAAGTCCGGCAACGCCGTGAAGAAACAGCAGCGGATCGCCAGAGTCGCCTTCAAGCACATCTACCTGAAACTCGCCATTTCGTACATCTACAGATCGTTCATTCATGAGTCACCCAACCTGTTTACACAGGGCCAATTTACAGAAAGAGAAATTGCCGATTACTTACTCGCCGGCTCGCGAACTATGGCGTTTTGCGGCCACCAGTGATCCTCGTACTCCGACCAGATATGCCGAAGATTCGGCACCACCTCTTGGGCTGTGCGACGGATGTTTTCTTTGGCAAGTTCGTGCGGGATTGATCCGTACTGGTTGAGCAGCATGAGGTGCCCGATTCGCAGGTCTTTGATGATCGATTCAAGCTGCTCGGTGACCTGTTTGGGGGTTCCAGCAACCACGTTCCCGGCTGCTCGTAACTCGTCGAACGTCTGCTCACCAGATCCCGCACTGCCGAAACTGGTGGTCTGAGCCATGAGGCCAGCTTTGATCGTGTCGACCGTGCGATAGCCCGGCGGGTCGGCGAATCCGGCGTAGATGTGGAGCATCTTGTTGAAGAAGTATTCGGTGTGTGCGGCGTACTTGTCCTGCAGTTCCTGCTCACTGTCGGCGATACAGACTAATTGCAGGAAACCTGCGTGGTAGGGATTGTCGATTCCGGCTGCGTTGGCGACTTTCCAGAATCCGTCCATGACCGTTTTACCGCGTTTGTATCCGCTGTAAGAAAGATAGGCGTAAAGGTGGCCTTTTTCGACGCAGGTGTTCCACGTTTCGATAGAACCGGCGCCGGGAACCCAGATGGGCGGTCGAGGGTTTTGCAGCGGTCGCGGCCAGATGTTTACATAGCGAAGTTGGGTGTACTTTCCGTCGAAAGAGAAGACCTCGTCTTCTTCCCACGCTCGGAGAATGAGCTCTTCTGCCTCGGCGTACTTTTCTCTGAGTTGCGAGGGGTTCGAACCATAGCCGAACGCGGTGTCCATGGCTGATCCGACCGGGAAGCCCGCGACGAGTCGACCGCCGCTGATGCAGTCAAGCATTGCGAACTCTTCGGCGACCCTGATCGGTGGATCGTAGAGAGCGATCGAGTTGCCCATGACGATGATCGCTACGTCTTTTGTCTCTCGTGACATTACTGATGCCATCAGGTTTGGCGATGGCATCAGTCCGTAGGCGTTCTGATGATGCTCGTTTACGCAGATGCCGTCGTAGCCCATTTCGGCGCCGTACTTGAGTTCGTCGAGGGTCTGGTTGTACGTGCGGTTGGCGATTTCTGCGTCGAACAGGTGGCGAGGCGGGTCGACCCACACGCTGCGGTTTTTTTCTCGAAAATCTTCAGGCAGATCGCGATACGGACAAAGATGGAACATCTCGAGCTTCATGGGGAGTCCTTGTCTAGTGAATTAAGCCCAGTTAGACAGCATTGCGTACTTGAGCTTCGGCCAACTGCGGCATATTACTACTAAGGTTGGCTATGTGCTTTTCGGTGCCTGAGAGTATGGGTAGTGCGGTGCTCTCTGGAAAAAACGCAAATAAAAGCCGACTCAATATCGAGTCGGCTTTTATTTGTTTCTGGTGGAGCTGCGGGGAATCGAACCCCGGACCTCGTCATTGCGAACGACGCGCTCTCCCAACTGAGCTACAGCCCCGTTTTTGTTGGTCGTTGCTCCGCAAATAGGGGCGAGCGCATCGACATTTAAAAATCGTATCGCTTTCAGCGTAGCAAATAGACGATGAGAAGTCTCAACTTGCCGCGATTATGGGTGTAGTATTCCGCCGGTTGTTAATGAATTACGCGCCTGCACATATTCCGAAGTTGGAAGCAATCTCAGACGCTGAGTTGATCATATTGCGAGGATTGAGTTGCTAAAGCATTTTCAGGTTCCTGATGACATCGCCGTTCGAGTGGATGTCGACAAGTTACGTGCTGCTACTGAACAGGTATTCATGAAATGTGGTGTTCCAGAGTCGGAGGCCAAGCTTGGTGCCGACGTTCTGATGTTCGCCGACCAGAGCGGAATCGACACGCACGGTGTATCGAACATGCTGCGGTCGTACGTTGATGGGTATAACTCGGACAGGTTAAATCCTGTTCCTGGGATGAAGATCATCAAGGAAACGCCTTCGACCGCTACGATCGATGGCGATGGCGGTCTTGGGCTTATGATCGCTCCGAAGGCCATGGATATCGCGATTGCCAAGGCAAAAGAAGTTGGCACTGGTGTTGTGGCAGTAAGGAACTCAGGTCACCTTGGGGCGGCCGGGTACCACGCTGTGATGGCGGCTGAACAGGACATGATCGGCTGGTGCATGACTGCCGGTGGTAAGTCGATGGTTCCGACGTTCGGCGCAGAGGCTCAGCTTGGAACGAATCCGATAGCTTTCGCAGCACCCGGGAACAACGAGCCAACATTTATGTTCGATGCTGCGATGACGTCGATTGCCGGTAACAAGATCGGTCTTGCGAATCGCATGGGCAAGGGAATGTCGCCGGGTTGGGTTGCTAAAGATGACGGTACGCCCGATATGGAAGACGGTACGGTGGTGGATTTCGCCGCGAATTCGATGCGCATGCAGCTGCCGATGGGGTCTACACGTGAGTTGGGATCGCACAAGGGCTATGGCCTCGGCGTGATGGTCGACATTTTATGCGGCCAACTTGCGTTTGCTCCGGGATTTGGAACGCTTGCACAGAATCGGCGTGCTCACTTTGTTGCGGCATATTCGGTGGACGCATTTGGCGATGTAGACGAGTTCAAAGAAAACATGGATGGCATGTTGAAAGGGCTGGCAGCTACGAAGCCGATGCCGGGTCAGGATCGTGTTTACTACGCAGGTTTGCCCGAGCACGAGGTGCGGATTGAGCGCGCTGAGAACGGTGTTCCGCTGCACCCGGAAGTAATCGACTGGTTCAGGGGCATCTGCGCCGAGTTCGAGATTACGTTCGACCTGGCTTAGGGTTTTGGGGGACGTTAGGCTCCGAGCGTCCGAGGCGGACTTGGTTGCGAGGGCAATCTACCCACCCTCTAACTCCCTCCCAGTCTGGGAAGAAGGACTTGGATGAGATTGACGCTTATTGGCCGAATCGAGCGGTGAAGTGGAGTCAACGTGATTGCCACGTCATCGTATTCCTCGCAATGACAGCGAGTGGTGCCTAACCAAACACGCTGAAATATGAATCGAAGAAGCGGGCCGCATCTACTGTCACTCCGACGTGGTGCGGTCCGTTCGCGTTAGGTGCCCACTGGTTTGTGCCATCGTTGCGGTCGTCTGTACGCAAGACAGTAGCGGTGCCCCGTTCGAATTCGCAGATTGAATCGTCGAACAGTGTTACGGCGGCGAGAGGGTCGTGGAAATTCAGTCGAGGTCGTTCGTTGAACCAGACTTCCGACATTTTCAGTACGGGTTGTAGCAACGGGTGCTTGAAATGTTCGCGCACTTCGTTGGAATCCATGGTGACCTGCATCGTTATGTCGAGTCCCAGTGATGTGTGCTCGTTGACGGGTGCTGAGTAGACGACGACGGCAGCTGCCGGGTCGCAGTGGGAGTTCCATTCGGAGGTCGGTTTGTGGTTTTGGGGTTCGTTGAACCGGCCGCACATTAGCTGAAGTGATTTCAACAGGCCCGGTGTATCGGGGTGGTCGGTGAAGAGTTTCGCTACGTTTGTCATTGGTCCAACGGCGAGGAGGACGACTTCGTTTGGATTGTTGCGAATCGTCTCGGCCATGAACTCAACTGCACCTTGATCGCTGAACTTGGTGTCGTGATCCCAGTCGGGTAGTACTGATGCCTGTCGGACGTTGGGCTGACGAGTTGGGCCATCGAGTCGATGTTCATTGCCAGGGATGATGGGAATTTCTCGACCGGCGGTTTTGCAGATTGCGCTTGCCAGCTTTGCGCGTTCGATGGGCTGACCAGAAACAGTAGTTATTCCCAGAAGATCGCAGCGTGGCTGGGCGAGTAGATAGGCGAGAGCGACCGCATCGTCGATATCCGATCCAATGTCAGTGTCGAAGATGACTTTTTTTTGTCGTTGTTCATATGTTGTGGGTGCCCCGGATATCACCGAGATGATTTAAGCGAAGTTGTCGTGCGGGTTTTCTTGCGCGATCTCGTATCTGGTTCGAGCTCATCTTCAAGAGTAATTTTTCCGAAAATTTCGGAGTCGTTTTCGAAACTGGAAGGCCGATCTGGTGTTCTGTCATCTTCGTAGTAGACATCACGAACCAGATTCAACACAACAGTGAATTCATGTGGAAGAGTGTTTTCTACATTGCGTAGCGAGGCGACTTGTTCTTCTTCGGATAGTGCTGCAAAACCACCGACTGCGTGCGACAACATGTCGAGTGAAAGGGCTTCAACCACTCGCATGAATGCGGATTGGGATGGAGCATCGGAGATCGCGCGTTCTTGCACGGCGTCGAGAAGGCCAAGCGATCCGGCCGCGAGCGTGTCATCGTCGGTTGGGATCATTCGATTTAGCGACTGCGTTAGCGTGACAATGTCGGCGCCGGTAAGTGAACCGTCTTGATTTGGCATTGGTTGGGCGAGTTCAGTTTGAAGTGTGTTGCAAGATTGGACGATACTAGCGTGAATCAAGACGCAGTACGTAATTGAGAGGGGTGGAATGGCGAGAGTTTCGGTCGAAAGCGTAAAAAACGTTCAGGTTCGAATCAAGGCTGAGGATTACGAGTGGATAGGTGACGAGCCGCCTGATGTTGGCGATGGCATGGGACCGGGTCCTTACGATCTTCTGCTCGGCGCGCTGGGATCATGCATGACCATGACGCTACTTTTTGTATGCTCGGCGAAAAGAGGAAGACTCTGGCTGAATGACGGATCAATCACAAGGCTGAAGCCGGAGAGAAAAGGTCATGTGTGGGCTTACGACTTCGTCTCGTGCAGGACCGAGGATGGACGAGCAGTCAGGCTGTTGACCGTGATTGACGAGTACACAAGAGAATGCATGGCAATTCAGGCAGCAAGAAGGATTCGTTCAGATGACGTGATGCACACGCTCACCAGTCTCTTCTAGTCTAACGGCGTTCCAGAGCACATCAGGTCGGACAACGGTCCGGAGTTCACGGCGAAGGCAGTAAGGGACTGGTTACCGCGTGTCGGAGTCCAGACCTTGTTCATTCAACCAGGCAGTCCGTGGGAAAACGGCTACAACGAGAGCTTCAATGGAAAACTCAGGGATGAACTGCTAAATGGCGAGATTTTTTATTCACTCAAGGAGGTGCAGATACTGACAGAACAATGGAGAAGGGAGTACAACACAATCCGACAACACAGCTCACTTGGATACCGGCCGCCAGCGCCCGAAATAATCAGGCTGAAGCAGGCCGTCGGACTAACATAGCGAGTGGTACAGGCTTATGGGGCAGGTCACTGGTCAGTAGCCTCAACCGATACCCCATGATTTTCAGTTCCAAATGCGTTGAAGGATCTCCTGAGGGTTACGACCGAAGCGATCTAGGTACTGAACAAGTACTGCGTCTACGTCCTCTTCGAGAACGTACTTCACCATGTTCTGGTCGTCGACACGATCGTCTCGACGACCGGATTGAACGTCCTGAAATAACCTAACGACCAAACCGTCGTTAGCCGAGGCAGTAGCGCGGATTCGAGACTCCTGAGTTTCAAGCGATGAATGACCCTCATCAACTTGTTTATCTCCGGAGACCCTGATGTACCCGACATAATTCTTGTGCGAGATAGAAGTGACCATGATTCTCCTCTGCTAAAGATAACGTATTCATGTCGTTATATCTAAAATGGGAACGGGTCGGGGTCGCAAGTTCGAACCTTGCCACCCCGACCAAATTGAATCCCTACTTAGACCCAGCCCGGTGCTGGGTCTTTGAATTTAACTCGTCTTACTGATCGTCAAGTTTCACTTTTGCCCATTCCCTATCGAGTGAACAAATGGATTACAAATCAAACCGATTCGTAATGCGGATTAGTTCCGGTAGGTCAGCTGTTGTTGATGAGTTCTGACGGATCCCTCAGGTATTGAGTTATGAGGGTTTCGAATGTACGCTTCCGTGCTGGCGTCAAAAGATAGCGGCGTATCGACAACAAGCTTTTCTGGATTGCAATATGAAACCAGGGTTTTTCACTATGCCCCTGCACCCACCGGGTGCCAATCTGACCGAAACTCTGAAGTCCGATCTCGATCAAATCGTCAAACTCGACGAACTGGGTTACGAGGAAGCGTGGATAGGCGAGCATTTCACAGCCGAGTGGGAGAACATCCCGTCTCCGGAGTTGTTCATCGCCCAGGCATTCGGCATGACCAAGAACATCAGACTCGGAACGGGTGTGACGTGCATGCCCAACCACGATCCGTTCGTGCTGGCGCACCGTATCGCACAGCTCGACCACATGTCGGAAGGGCGACTCAACTGGGGTATCGGCACAGGGAGCTTCCCGGGTGACACACAGGTATTCGGGTACGACGAAGACGGTGGGGTGGACGCAGGTGCGTATACACGCGAATCACTCAAAACTATCCTGAAAATCTGGGATGACCCGGAGCCAGGCTTGTACGAATCGAAGTGGTGGAAATTCCGCATTCCCGAAAGGCAAGATGATATCGGGCTGAGGGTGCATGTCACCCCGTTCCAGAAGCCACATCCACCCATTGGAGTGGCTGGTGTTTCACCGAAATCACCGACTCTGAAGATGGCTGGTCAATTTGGCTGGATTCCGATGAGCATCAACCTCGCGCCCTCGGTTCAGATCAAGACCCACTGGGATTCGATCGAAGAGGGTGCGCAGGAAGCCGGCAAGACGCCGGATCGTTCACTGTGGCGGGTTGCGAGAGAGGTCTTTATCGCCGACACAACGGCCGAGGCACGTCGAATGGTGGTCGAGGGGACGATGGCACGAGATTTCAACGGATACTTCCTGCCGATGCTGGGGCAGCAGGGCAGGCTTGCAATCTTTAAGAATGATCCCGATATGCCCGACTCTGATTTGACGATCGACTATCTGATCGACAACGTTTTTGTTGTGGGCAGTGCCGAAGAAGTAACGCAGAAGCTGGCGGACCTCAATGGCGAGCTCGGTGGATTCGGAACACTGCTCGCGATGGGGCATGAATGGGATCCGTACAACGCCTGGTACGAATCGATGTCGGTGCTTGCGAAGGAAGTGTTGCCAAAGGTCGGAGCGGCAGCTGCCGTTACTGGTTAATCGGATAGATCGAGGAGCGCAGAATGCCAAAGATCAGGGTTGGGTTTATTGGCGCCGGACAGATTGCGGACCTCCACGCCCGCGCATGCGAGAATAATCCGACTGGCACACTGTTTGCCATGGCCGATTCGTCGCCATGTTCGTATCCCATCGGTAGAACAACTCATCGAGTACCTCGTATACCGTCCGAGGAGAGCATGGAACTCTGGCTGCAATATCGGCTACGGGTCTGCCGACCTGGAATGAAACTAAGACGCGACGGATAGCCGGCAGCATACGATCTTTTAATGCTTGACGGCTTACTGTTTTAGCCGGGCTAAATGGCTCTTGACCGAACCAGTCCAGTTGATCGGCAAGTGATGCTAGCGATCTCCAGTAAGGCTTGCCGCGTTCTAGGAAATGAGGATGCATGTCGGTGTTCATCAGGTGCGCAGGTCCGCAGGCGAGGAGCTGAAAGGGTGAATTGGTGATATCCGATCGTGCATCGTCTTGTCGATTTCGGGTGTCAGCCTTGTGATTCGTTCTAGGCTTCTTCTTGAATAAACTCAAAACCTGTGCTCCTATCGTGCGCCAGCCGTGCGCACAGCGTGTTTCGTGTGAGCATCTTTTGTGCGACCCGCTATGACAGTTTTTTGGCGTTCAAGAAACTTGCTAATTGGCATCTGGCGATTTCTCTTCCTTCTGATTCGGAGGGCGCGCGCGACCCTTTGGCGAGTATTGCTCGCGCGTGAGCATCGCTGACCTTCTCTTCGAGATCTGAGGGAACAGAATCAGTTATCGAGACAACGTATTTGATCTTTGTTGCGCGTCTCCGGCGTTGTTTGCCTTTGGCAGCCATATCAGTGGACGCCAGCTCGCTGGGTCCGACCGCAGTGAATCAGGCGTAATCCTGCCAGGGCATCAAGTGCCACATCAGATCTGCACGCGATCAGCGGTTGAATATTTTCTGGTAGGTACATGCGTCTCCTTCTACATGAGTTGAGGCTGATTCAAGGCTCATGGAGGAAACTCGGCGACCAGGGCTCTGATTCTCCAGTGAGCTCTGGTTACTCGATCGAATGAAAATAGGCCTATCCACATCCGATCACATTATTTTCATACTGGAACAGCGGAAAAGCTACGAAATTGCCTACGAAGCAAAATTTGAACTGCATAAAACCATTTGGGAGGAATCGATGCTCTCCTAGCTCGGTGGTTTCCCGCATCAAATGAGTGAGAATGGCTTAGCAGAAGAGATCGTTTTGAATCTGAAATGATGGGACGAATCCACATTTTTGCGAAAGATGACGGGTCGGATTAAAGCAAAAGACCCAGCACCAGGCTGGGTCTTTGTTGGGGTTTAGATTGGTCGGGGCGGCAAGACTCGAACTTGCGACCCCCCGCCCCCAAAACGGGTGCGCTACCACTGCGCCACGCCCCGACGATAAATAAGTCTACCGAAATTTCTCGAAAATACTTTTGTGCGGTATTGACTACTTCGGTCTCCCAAAGCGGGTGCGCTACCACTGCGCCACACCCCGACACGATGTCGCCGACCGTCAAGCGGAACAGAGCAACTTGACTATTGTAAATCCGTAAACGCTCAATCACATAATCGAATTTGACCAATATTGAACGAACTTCTAAATCAGAATCCTCAATCTGAACTCAGCCGTAAGTGAACGACAACTCACCAAAAGTTAAACTTTTGACATATTGGGTGTTTCACCCAGATATCTGGTACCAGATGTATTGAGATTCCCGAGTCCAAGCGCGAACTTTGAATAAGAGAAAGTAAACTTCGTTTTCGTTCTCTTTTATTTACACATGAATCCTAGATAAAGCGCGGATCCCATTTGTGGGACTGCGACGGAGTTCTAGCTACGGCCTACCTACCAATGCTCCACCGGCAGCGAACTACGCAAGTAGTCGATGGAACAAAATCTAACCAACGCCCCGTCCGACACCTGAGGCGGGGTCACCCTCTTGGCGTGCTCCGTAATAGCCAGTACCGACGCTACTGGGCGGCCGGGTTCGCCACGTTCACCGGATTCAACATGCAAATGCTGATCCGCGGTTGGATGATGTACGACCTCACCCAGTCTCCTCTGATGGTCACAATGGTCACCGCGGCGATGATGATGCCGATGCTGTTCCTATCACTGGTTGGTGGAGCGCTTGCCGACCGGGTTGATCGCAAGAAGATCACCATGGCGTCGGATTTCACGCTGCTCGGAAGCTTCGCCGCACTCTTCATAATTTCAGCCATGGGCATCATGGCGCCGTGGCACATCATCGCTATCTCGGTAATAAACGGAATCGCTTTCGCACTCGCGGTTTCAGCACGACAGGCACTGGTTTCAGGATTGGTACACCGTGAGCAGATGCGAACCGCTGTCGGCCTTTCTGCCACTACTTACAATTCGGCGCAGATCATCGGACCTGCAATTGGCGGCATGATGCTGCCTGAATTTGGTGCAACATGGGCACTCGGTGTCAGCGCTATTGTCGTTGTACCGGCTCTCTTCCTGTACGCCTCGCTAAAACCTGTTCATCACACAAGCGTAAACAACGCAAAAGGATCGGTCGTAGAGAACGTAAAGGCCGGGCTCGCCTACGCCTACCAACACTCGACTCTGCGATTCCTGATGCTCGGTGGAATGGTGATGATTCTCACAGTAGGACCGTTCCAATCGCTGATGCCAGTATTCGCTGAAGATGTGCTGAACGTCGGTGCCGGCGGACTCGGTGTACTAATGCTTGCTGCCGGAGTTGGCGCACTCGTCGGCTCGATCGTAGTTGTCAGTATCGGAGAAAGTGTTGGACACCAGAAGCTCGAACTAATCTTCGGCTTGATGGCCGCCGCAGCACTCACTGCGTTCGCCCTATCGCCATGGTTCGCACTTTCCATAGTTCTCGTGAGCATCACGGCGTTCGCAACAACCAGCTTCATGGTTGTGAACATGACCGTCGTTCAGATAACCACTCCCGACTACATTCGGGGGCGCGTCGTCAGCGTTCGGTTCCTAGTGATCGGCCTGATGCCGTTCGGTGCACTTTCCATGGGATTTGGTGCGGAAGCATTTGGTGCACCAGCCGCAGTTGCGATCATCGCAGGTGTTGGTGCTGTCGGATTCTTACTGGTGCAGATCGCCTCTCGGGTGTTCTCCGCCCCAGACTCTCAGGCAACTCCCGGCAACCAGTAATTCAACCGTAAGATCGGTCGAATCAAACTATTTCTAATCGAGTAAATCGGTGTCGGGCCAGCGCCCGGATCCGGCACCGGTTTCTCGATTTATTCCGGGCGATCAACCTCAACATGACGCAACAACTGCGTCCACTTTCTCCCCAAAAGAAAAGAGGAGAACCAAGATGATCGTTTTCAAGTCATGTATCCGATGTCAGGGTGACGTCCACGTGAAGGACGACCAGTACGGCCAGGATCTCGACTGTTTGCAGTGCGGTGCTGTTACTGATGTTCCAGATCGCATCGACGTGACATCACTCCCCGAAATCGCAAAACCCCGCAATGCGCTGGTGAAACCTTCCTCCGGGGGGGGTGTTGCAGATCGCGCCGACCCGATACCATCCGTGCCTCACGTTGAACAGACCGTGATTCAAGGGCTTGAGGCAAGGATTCCATTGAAAATTTCGTCCGTTAGCGCGGTATACCCAAACTACAAGCACATAGCTCCTTCGTGGCGAACGCATCTCTGGCAGATCGTCGTACGAGTCGAAACAGATACCGGCCAAACTGGATGGGGACTTGGCGGCGGCGGGAAAGCGGCTGTCGAGATCGTTAACGGCCATTTTTCTGAGCTACTTGTAGGTCGTTCCGTAAATTCTGTCTCTGACATCTCAGACATATGGGACATGCTCTACGCGGAGTCGATTCCCTACGGTCGTAAAGGCATAGCGATCATGGCTCTGAGCGGGGTTGATCTTGCCCTCTTCGACGCTCTCGGTAAGGCCGAATCAAAATCAGTCGCTGGTCTTCTTGGTGATTCTGTTAAAAACGGGATCCGCTGCTATGCAACTGGCCCCGACACCGACTGGTACGCCGAGCTTGGATACACCGCCCAGAAGATGCCCCATCGCTGGACCGGCGAAGAATCGATCGAGTCTGCTGTCAGCGTTGCCGAGAAGGCGCGTGCTGCTTTTGGTCCCGACGCCGAGGTGATGTTCGATGTCTACATGTCGTGGGATTCGCCCACAACACTCAAGATGAACGACGCCCTGAAGCACGTCGGAATCCACTGGTTTGAGGACGTGCTTACGCCCGATGATTTAAGCGAGCTTGGCGAGTTACGACTCAGGATTCACCCCGTGAACATGGCGGGTGGCGAGCACGAGTTTACGCAACACGGATTCGCCGATATCGCACATAATAATTCATACGACATCTGGCAGCCCGACATCACATGGTGCGGCGGAATAACGGCCGGTTTGCGCATAGTCGATATGGCGAAATCAGCCGGCGTGCAGGTTGTTCCCCACCGGGGTGGCGAGCCGTGGGGACTTCACCTGATAGCGGCCACAGACTGCGAAGATTTTGCCGAGCTGCTGCCGGGCGTAAGGGGCGGCGGCACCGACGATCTATGGATCGGTGCGCCCGAAGCTGTGAGCGGTCACATCGATATCGCCGATGCACCCGGATTCGGGGTCAGGCCAAACGAAGACCTGCTGTGAAGATATAGGCGGTCAGCCGTATCAGCGTACTCAGCGCCCTACTTAAGCGCCCGGGCAATGCTCTCACAAGCCTGCATGTAGATCGTTGCGTCGACGTTGATCGACAGGTACTGCACACCAAGATCGATAAGCCACTTACCCATCTCAACGTCCTTGGCGTACGAGCCGACCACGCGACCCTGCGCACGCGCCTTCGCAGCCGCCTCTTTCAATGCATCTTCAACGATCTTCGAACGAACGTCACCGGGTACTCCGAGCGACTGAGAAATATCGTATGGACCTAAGAATAGAACGTCGATTCCGTCGACAGTCATGATCTCGTCGAGGTTGTTCAGACCTTTTACACCCTCGATGTGAACAACCGTCATGGTCTCTTCGTTCTGGCGCGCCGGGTGGTCAACAGCGTCGTCCTTGTAGTAGTTCCCAGCTCGGGTAAACACTGAAACGCCGCGCTCGCCCATGGGTGCGTACTTGGCAGCGTGAATGACCTTCTCGGCATCTGCTTTTTCGTTGATCTGCGGAACCTGAACGCCGTCAGCTCCAACATCAAGAGCACGCAGAATCGGCCACTCTGCGTTTTCACCAACTCGGATGATAGGAGCCACGCCGGTGCCCTGAGCTGCGATCACCAGATCGGATACACGCTCCATAGAAAGCGGGCCGTGCTCGGTATCGAGAATGCAAAAGTCCATCCCTGCGTAGCCGAGCGTATCGATCATTGTCGCCGATGGAATGATCGTGAACGGGCCAACTACAACTTCGCCTGCCTGGAGTTTTTTCTTGAGTGCGCCACGGACTGTCTTGGTCATTTTTGATACTTCACTTATAGCGCCAAGTCTCGGAGAATGGCACCGACTACGATTGATTTGATATTGAACGGCTCAAAGTTTACCGCTCACGAGTCGAAATCGGCAGGAAAATTCGTGGCACAGGAATTCACGCTCGAAGATCTAATACCTTTTCTCGATCTTTTCGAGGAACTTGAACTCGAAATATGGATCGACGGGGGTTGGGGAGTCGATGCGCTTTTGGGTGAGCAAACTCGAACCCATGAAGATCTTGATTTTCTAATCGAGAAAGCAAGCTCAGACAGGCTTGTATCGGCGATCCGCAAACTGGGATTCATCGATGTACACACCGACGATCACACTCCGTGGAACTTTGTAATGGGCACCCCTGAGCGCAAGAATTTCGACTTTCATGTGCTTGAGCGAACCGCCGATGGTGACTACTCATACGGCGATCCCGCCAACTCGATTCCAGTAACCGCTGAGTCGATCAATGGCACCGGCACTCTCGGGGGTCGAACAGTCCGCTGCCCCACGCCCGAATTTCAGATCGACAGCCACACGGGTTACGCCCTCAAAGAAACCGACATCCACGATGTAACGGCGCTCAGAGACAAGTTCAGGTTGCCGCTACACCCACAGCAGATGGAGCACCTGGCTGAGCACGGGCAGGACTAAGCAACGATCACCGGCACCAGCATTTCAGCCGGAGTGAGCCCGCCGTGCTGGGCATTCAGCGTAAGTCCTGTGCCTTCAGCCCCTCGACGAAATTTCATTCCAGCGTCATATCGGGCGATCGCCTTAAAAGTGCCCAGTCTTGCCAACGTGAAATCTCTAACCAGGTCGGGTCCTAGAAGTTCAGCCGTAACCACGTCGTCTGCGGTCAGCAACAAAAAATGCTCACCGAACCTGCGCATGAACTCCGTTGCAAACTTTTCGTTCTGACCCTCTACGACATGGAACATCAATGTGCGCTCATCTCCTGAAGGAGCGTCGACCAGCAGTGCGGTCAGAGGATCGTCGGGTTCAACGACGAACTTTCGCTGTTCTGGCATATCGAGGTGCCCATGATCGGCGGTTACAACCAATCCGGCGTTCTTCGGCAACAGTTGGGCAAACCTGCCAAGTTCAGCATCAACGAATGCAACCTCTCTGAGAGTGTCTTGGTGCCGGGTGCCGACCTCATGCGAAACGTTATCCACCCGCGGCCAGAAGATGTGTGAGTATGTGGGTTGCGAAGCCGTTCTAACTCGCTCGACAACACGATCTATCACCTCGCCAAGGTCTTCATAACCAACAACTGTTTCTCGTCCATGAAGTGTCCCAGTTGCCACGCTATCTGAAAATAAACTCGGGATGTAGTTGACTGAATCTCGCTTGTACCCGAGCGATTCCGGCACGCCAGGCCAAACCACCTCGCCGGTCAAACCCAGATCCGTCAGACTCACGTCGTCTTTTGTCCTAACCCATGGAAAAAGCGTCGCACGAGCGTTCAACTCCCCAAGATGCACGTACCAGCCAATTGCGCCATACTGACCCGGCCATTCGGCACGACCAAACGAAAACAGGTTTGGCCCGGTAGAACTCGGAAATGCCACTCGGTTTTCAAGTACAAGATTTGTTCGGCTAAACGAATCTTCGGGAAGGGTGTCAACGAAGTTCATCCCGAATCCATCGGCGATCACGAACACCAGATGTTCCGGCTCACCAATCAGCTGTCTAAACCGATCTGCAACCGGATCGTCAACGCGCTGTGCAACGCCACATATCCCACCTATCGCACGGGCAAGCGACACCAGATTCGGCTCGTCGGCCGATGGGCAAAAGCCAATGACCCGCCTTCGCTCCGTCCAAAAGTTCCTGCAGTTGGGATGCCATCGCCGAAGTGTATGCCCAGATTTCGTGGAGATAACTAACCGATATTCGCCATTCAACCGTTATCCTTCTTCGATGATTAATTCCGGGCCAGATTCTGGGCTAAGTTCAGGGCCAGATTCGAAAATAGTATTTTTAGGCACAGGAACCTCTGAGGGCGTGCCTCGGGTTTCGTGTCTGACCAACCCCGACAGCGACTGCCCGGTATGCCCTGACGCGATCAAACCCGGATCGCCGAATCGACGTCGCAACACGTCGCTGCTAGTCCAGCGCCAGTTGGCCGACGGCCGCACCAGCAACATCGTTATCGACGCTGGAAAGTTCTTCTACGAATCGGCGATGCAGTGGTTCCCACAGTTCGATGTGCGCACTATCGATGCCCTGCTGATAACTCACGGCCACGCCGACGCTGTCGGTGGGTTCGATGATCTTCGAGACTGGACGAATAACGCCCAGGAACAGCTCCCGATCTATCTGCGCCAAAAAGACCTCGACTCTGTCGAATCACTCTTTTTCTACCTCGTAGATCGCAATCGACAGACCGGCGGCGGTGGAGTCGCCAAGCTTGATTTCAGAACGATCGATGCCAGCCCGCTCGAAATCGACGGACTCGCTTTTACGCCACTACCTGTTCAGCATGGTCGAAACTACGAAATCTTCGGCTACCGTTTCGGCGATGTCAGCTACGTGTCCGACGCTTCGGAAATCTCCGACGAAACGGCGAATCTCATAGCGGGATCCGATCTGCTGGTCCTCGATGCACTTCGCCCGGCCCGGACGCACGGCACACACTTCACGGTCGAAGAGGCTGTTGATCAAGTGCGACGCCTCAAACCGAAACGAACGCTGCTAACCGACGCCACGCACGACATCGATCACGTTCCACTGAACACCGAGCTGGCAAATCTGAAGGACACAGAGGGGCTGGACATCCAGTACGCCCACGACGGTCTGGCTATCGAGATCGAGCTTTAGTCGACATTTAAGTTCCCGAGCGGAGTCATCGGAGTCGAGGGATCTGGAGGGGTCGCGGCGATGGTGAACAACCTCGGAACAATCGGCAAACAACCAGTCATCATTTTCCCGACCGTAGCGAAGCGAAGTGGAGTGGAGGGACCTCGCTGGGTTCAACTGACCGATGTAGATCACTACCCGAATTCCCATAGAAGGGTGCTATTTCCCACGAGATCCCTCGGCTTCGATGACTTCGCTCGGCAAATCGAACCCTAGTCGCCGCGTTCCTCGGCTCGTTCCTTGCGGTACATCGCGATAACTTCATCGTCGGGCGGGTAGTAGAGGCCGGGCGTCAGCTGCTCTTTATCGAGGCGTGCACGGATCCACTCTTCAAGATCGTCGTACTCGATCGCCTTCGCTGCGATATCAACGGCAACACCACGAGGAATCACAACAACGCCATCGTCATCAGCAACGATGTAGTCGCCCGGTCGAACGAGAATGCCGTCTACAGCAATTGTGTCGTTGGTCGAATACGGTGTACCGACTCTAGTTCCCAAATTAGAAGTCTTGTCGAGTCCCCACATGCCCACGCCGTAGTCCTGAACGGTGTGCATGTCGCGAATTCCGCCGTCGCACACAAGTCCATCAACGCCACGCTGCTTGAGTCGCAAAAACTTGATGTCGCCACCGATCGACATTCGCTTGTTGCGCATCGACTCCATCACGATCACATCACCAGGTCCAGCCAACTCGAAAGCTGCAAATTCTGGTGATTCTTCTCCACCCGGTTTTTCGGCCATGCCATCGGGTCGCGCTGGAACGAATCGAACCGTGATAGCCCGTGCGACCATCCTCAGGCCGGGGTTCATCGTGCGCACGTTCGGCATGTAGACGTAGTGGGGTTCGTAGCCGTTTCGGGCCAACACGTCGACAACCGCGGTCGTGTTCACTTTTTTGAGTTGCTCGATCGTCGCCTTGTCCAGTACATGGTCGGGCGTGGGCTGAATTACGGCCATTTGCGGAAGTTTTCTCCGGCTGAGGGTGTCAACAAAACTCGATAATTCTAGCGACTTGTTGGCAGTTGCGGGCTGCCATCTTCACGCGTCCCGACTAAAGCGGCGTTTACTCGCAAAGAAATCGTGCCAACGGCACTCAACCCCAGTCGCTTGCGAAGCGCTCGATTATCAAGGCAGCATGCTTTGCGCCGAGAACGAAATCCTCGGTCGTGATGTTCTCGTTGGGCGCGTGAATCTTGTGCGACGGGTGATCTATACCCGAAGTAGCAATCGGCATTCCAAGCGTGTCGCCAAAGTCGAACATCGGTCCCGTTCCTGCCATATTCGGTGTCATCACCGGCTTCCGACCGTAGATTTCTTCAGCGGTCTCAGCGACGAGCTGCACCCAAGGCGAGTTGAGATCGGTTCGATACGGGTTTACCGCGCCCAGCACCTCAACTTCGACATCCTCAAAACCGTGCTTATCGAGGTGTTTTCGAAGCTTGTCGAAAATGTCGTACGGACGCTGTTCGGGCACCAGCCGGAAGTCCATCTTGGCTTTCGCAACAGCAGGCAGAACAGTCTTTAGCCCGGCGTCCTTATACCCGGAGTCGAGTCCAGCGATGTTTGCGGTTGGCTGGAAAGTTAGCTGCTTGCGCAGATCTTCGCCATCGAGTCCCTTCACAAATCCGCTCACACCGAACGTGTCGAGCCACTCCGGCGCGTCGTCGGGAAGAGCTTCAACTGCTGCTATGGCTTCAGCGCTGGGCTCGGTGATCGCATCGTAAAAGCCGTCGATCAGAATCCGCTCGTCTTCGTCTTTGATCGTGGCCAACGCTCGCAATAGTCGCCATGCTGCCGACGGTAATATCGCTGCGTACGACGAGTGTGCGTCCCCTGAGAGCATACTCACGCTGAGTCCAACTCCGAGCACGCCCTTAAGCCCCAGGTACATGAACGGATCGTCGTTCAGATTTCGACCTCCACCCTCCCAGATGCAGGCATCAGCCCGAAAATCATCACCTCGTTCGGCGATCAGATCGGGAAGATTTATCGAACCCGATTCCTCTTCGCCTTCGCAGAACATCTTTATGTTGCATGGAACGCCTCCACGCTCGTCTCTGAACGCCCTGATCGCCGCCAATCGGGCGCCGATGTTGCCCTTGTCATCGGACATCCCACGACCGTACAGGCGGTCGCCAACTCGGGTTGGTGTAAAGGGGTCGGTGTCCCAGAGATCGAGCGGATCGACCGGCTGGACATCGTAGTGACAGTAGAACAACAGTGTAGGGGCGGTTTCTGGGTTTTCCGAAGCGGGTAAAAAGCCGTAAACCGTTGGCAATCCGTCGTTCGGCACAGGCACGATTTCGGCTTCAAAACCGTTGCGTTCGAGAAACTCTTTCATCAGCCCCGGTGCTTTATCGAAGCCAAGTTTCTGCGCTGATATCGAAGGCTGTCGAACCAGTTCGAACAACTCTTCAATCGACTCATCAAGATGAGCATCAATATGCGAGTAAATATCTTTCATGCTTCTCCGCCAGTCTCCCCGGCTTTCAGTTCCAAATACGCCCAGTAGCGCGCCAGGCACATCAAGGTCACGCCATCCTCGATTTCCTGACTCGCCGCCATCGCAACGATTTCCTGCCGGTTCACGAGTTTGGCATCGACAATACCTTCATTTAGCTGGGGAGTGATACCACCCGGTTCTATCTCAGGTAAATGCGCCAGCACTGTGTAAAACGTATCGCCTATGAACCCGGATATTGGAGTTTGTGACCCCAGAAGCACGGTGCTTTCAGCCGTCACTCCCGTTTCCTCCTCCAACTCCCGGCTCCCCGACTCAACAGCCGATTCACCGTCTTCAATCATTCCCGCGGGAAATTCCCACATGTATTTTTTCACCGGGTACCGATAAATCCTGATCAGTAGATATTGCCCCGAAGGAGTCACCGGAACGACCATCACGCCGCCGTTGCCGGAGTGAATGCGAGCCCACGAGTAGTTACCGGGCTGGCCATCGGTACGAATCGTTTCGTCGTAGTAAAAATCGAACCACGGCGTCGGGTATACGAGGCGCTCTTTTTTAGTTTCGACGTGCGGAATGTCGTTGTATTCGGGCGTTTCTGACATCGACTACGCGGCCAAATTCGAATCAGGTAACGGCGTACCCGCTATGCGATTCAGTTCGAGTTGCACCAGAATCCACACCGCAGGCTGGATAAATATCCACAGCAGCCATAAAAGTACTGCAGGATACTCCTTCTCAAACGCCTTGTCCGCGGCCGAAGCATGCTTCCACATGGCCCACAGATTGAGGAAAGGTACCACCATCAGAATTGTCCATACTAGCGAGTTGGTTCGCTGGCCATTGAATTTGGTCATTTCTTTAAGAGTCGAGTAGTACCAGTAGAACCCGTATAGACCGAATGTCAGTACCCACACCACGACTTGAAATACCAAGCTGCGTCGTTTGATCATTGCGATCCTCGTCTCAAAAGGCCGACAGGCAATTAGGTTGCTTCTTCGAATCAGCCCGGACATTAGCACATACCGGTGCGCAACTTACGAAAGAACTACTCAGCCGCCCCCGGCATACCCGGCTCAAGTGGCTGCGAATCTTGCGGGTAGCCCCCGGCCAGGAAACCGCCATCGACCGTTATCGTCTGGCCGTTCACGTACTCTCCAAGATCTGACGCCAGAAACACGCAAGCTCCAGCGATGTCTTTCGGCAATCCGCCACGCCTGCTCGGGACGAATCCGAGGGCTGAGCCCAGATACTCATCGTTTCCTCTCCCCGACTCCTGATCCTCCGGCAGCACCCGACTATCGATGTAGCCCGGCGCAACGCAGTTGGCTGTAATCCCTTTGCCGGCAAGATCGTGTGCCATCGAAAGCACCATGCGGTTCAATCCGGCCTTCACGATGCCGTACACCCCGTCGTGGGGCCACGCACGATAGCTGTGGACGCTACTGATGTTGATGATGCTGCCGCCATGGCCGTGCTCGATCATACGGTTGGCAACGCTCTGAGCCATGAACAGGTAACCCTTCAAGGCGTGACCCACTAGATGATCCCAGAACTCCTCGGTGATCTCCGTGAAGTGCATGTCACGGGAAGCGACGGCGTTGTTTACTAATATGTCGATTCGACCGTGCTCGGCGACGAACTCATCGAGCATCCGTGTTCGGTCATCAGCATTGCCAACGTCGGCCTGATGCCACGATGCCTTCTGGCCGAGCGATTCGACCGCAGCAATGGCCTTGTCGGCTTCGGTGTCACGGACGACATCGTTAATACCAACGTCGGCACCGTGCTCGGCAAAAAGCTGCGCAATGCCAGCTCCGATGCCGCGGCGCGAACCCGTAATAAGTGCCTTTTTACCTTCGAGAAGTTTTGTGGTCATGGTTCATTCGATCCGTTCCAAACGCCCTAGTCCTGCATTGTTTTCGAAGCGATCATGCCGCCATCGACAAGAATCGTCTCGCCGTTTACGTACTGCCCCAACTCAGAAGTGAGGTACAAAACTGCGTTCGCTATGTCACTTGGAAGTCCACCCTTTGCTGCGGGCAGGTGCGAAGTAAATCGTGAAGGGTCGTGTGGCGCTCCATCAATCACATCATCATCGTCGGCATCTGGTAATCGGTTAGATATTGCACCCGGAGCGATGCAGTTTGCGTTGATGTTGTGGCCTTTAAGGTCGATTGCAAATCCCTTCACCATTCGGCGAAGTCCCGCCTTCGCTGTTCCGTAGGCGGTCCATTTCTCAATAGCGGTGTACGCATGAACGCTGGCGAGACAAACGATACTGCCCCCAGTGCCCTGCGCAATCATCTCTTTAGCGGCACGTTGAGCGGCAAAAAAGTAGCCCTTCAGCGAAAGGTCCATCATGCGGTCCCAGAACACTTCATCGGTGTCGAAAAGCGGACGTGACTGATCAGGGAAAATGGCGTTGTTGACCAAAATGTCTATTTGGCCATGCTCGGCGAGAAACGAGTCGATGACACCGTTGATTCCTGCCACAGTGCTCACGTCGCCAACATGAAACGTGCCTTTGACCCCGCGATTGCTAACTAATTCGGCGGCTCGCTGCGATACGTCATCATCGACAATATCGTTGATCCCAACGTCGGCTCCCTCGTTCGCCAGCGTTAGCGCAATTCCCCGGCCAATGCCTTTTCGTGCACCTGTGATCAGCGCCTTTTTACCGTCAAGCAAACCCATTAGTAGCCTCCGAATTCGGGATTAGAAATATTCTGGTGCCGATCTTAACTGTAGTTGGACTGCTTCGTGCGGGGTTTGCGACCGCGCTATCCGAGTTCGTCAGCGAACTTTGGCAGTTACTTCGGTCTGGGCTTTGCTTGCTGCGGCGTTTTTCGCCGATTCCAGATCCGGTACGGGGTACTCGAATGCTGCCCCGTCTGCTGCCCCTGAGGCAAAAACCAGAACGGCGTCACGAACCGGCATCCCAAGCTTCTCAAGCACCAGCGCATACCCGGCAAGCTGGGGTTCGTATCCGGTAGCGCGCTTTTCCAAATCTGCCCCTTGAACCTGATCAGTTTTGTAGTCGACGATAGTTACGGTGCCATCATCGTTTCGCACAACAAGGTCGATATAGCCTTCGATCTCTACGCCCTCAGATATCTCGGCTGCCACCCACGCTTCTCGCCAACTGTTGTTCGCCGTCGCACGCGCAATCGTAGGACTCGCCAACGTATTGCGAACGGCCTGCGCTATCTCATCGCTGCTATCTGGAACTTCATGTGCATATGCTGCCGATCGCACGAGTTCGTCCAGATCAGTAAGATCGGCGAAATCAACATCTTGCAAAACCGCGTGAACCGCCGATCCGAATTTAGTGCCACCGCGACCTTTTTCATCGGGATTCAGCTCGGTCGATTCCATGCTGTCTTCGGGCTTGGGCGGAATCTTTAACATCGTATGGTCGGCGAGCTTCGACGGCGTCACGTAGCCTCGATTTGAAGCTGTTTCCACAGTCTGTTCCAGAGCACCAATCCAATTTTCACGGTCGGATGTCGAGTATTCTGCAACACCAACGTCAATCGTTGAATCGTCATCGCCCGTTACTCTCACGCCACCGAATTCAACCTCGAATGCTTCAACTGAAATACCTTCCGATTCGATCAGGCCCGCGATCGTTGCCGCAGGACTCGGGCTCGTGGATGTTGGTTTTTCTGACATTGGTCGGTGCAGACTTACGGCAAGGTGTTCCCTTGCTCTTGTCGCTCCAACGTAGATCAACCGAATCGTCTCGGCTTTCCCAGCCGCATCATCCTCTTTCGCTGTATCGGTGAAGTTCTCTGTCGATAGGCCAAGTTTTTCCGAACCCAGTCGCACTGCGAGCGAGAGTGTTCCAGCCTGCTCACCGAAGATGGAGTGATTCTGCCGATTCGGTCGCCTAACCTGCAAACCCATCAGAGCCACAATTGGAAATTCGAGTCCCTTCGAGGCGTGAATTGTCATTACTCGAACGGCGTTTATATCGCTGTTTGCAAACGCACCTTCGGCCACTCGAACGTTCTCTTCTGCCTGCCTTGTTAACCACCGCACAAACTCACGCAACGAACCTGTTCCAGATCGTCGGAGCTTGCGTGACATCTCAACAAAAAGATCAAGCAAACGTTCTCTATCACCGGCCGGATCCATCAGTGCCGCCAATTCCCGAATTCGACGTTTCCTGATGAACCATTCGATCAGATAGGGAGTCGACCACATTTGGCGGTGCGCATGAAATTCGGCCATCCCTGTTAGCGCCAATGCAACACGCCGAGCACCCGATCCCTGGCTGAACTGCTCAAGATCAATTGGTTCATTTCCATACTCGAATTTGAGTTTTAGTTGAGCCCATTCGAATAAGTCTTGGTCCGAGCATCCCCACACGCTCGATTTTAGGGAGGCAACAATCGCTACCTGATCGGTCGGATCATCGATGGCCGCCAGATTATTGCCGAGTTCCTGGAACACCTGCGATTCAAATACCGGAGATTGTCCTTCAAGCACATACGGCACGCCATGTTTGACGAATGCTGCTTCTAGTGCGGGAAGTGCGGTCCGGCGCGGCATCAAGACACAAAGATCACGATAGTTAGATTGAGAACAGATTTCATCTCGATCTTCCAGCGTCCAGTTTCCCGCTCCGATACTCATCGCAAATTGAGCCACATCTTCGGCTTCGGCAGCACGGGCTGCATCGACGTCGATGTGATCACCGTTACCCATCATCATTACCCGAGGTTTGCCCTTTTCAGCACTGGGGTCCGCTGATCGACTCGCGTCAAAACGTTCATATTCAGCCTGATCCGGATCTGGATCCGAGCCGTCAGGGCCGTTCATCCACGGTTCGAATACGGTGTTTACCCAGTCGAGTATTTCCGGCCTGGAGCGATAGTTGGTGGAGAGCGAGATCGGTTCAGCTTTCAACGAATCGACCAGGTGCTTTAAATGCTTCAGGTCGGCTCGACGGAATCGGTAAATCGACTGTTTAGGATCACCAACGATGAAAAGTGCACCGGGATTCGGAACACCGCTTCCGGCCCGATCGGAAAGTAGAATCGCCAGTTTAAGTTGCAGAGGGTCAGTATCCTGAAACTCGTCGATCAAGACATGGCTGTATCGCGCCTGGAAATACTGACGAGCCTCAGCACTCTCTGTAAGCAGCTGACATGAAAGAACCAACAAATCCTGGAATTCGAGAGTGCCCGATTTCCGGCGTTTTTCCGCATAACCAGTCACCATTTCAGCAACCGAGTTCACTAACGAAACGACCACACCAGCACCAAGTGCAGCTTTAGCAGTACTGATCGACGTCAATGCAGCCTTCAGGTTCGCTTTTATTTCCCTGAGGCTGTTATCGCCCGATGCAAGTAAATTCCAGTTCTTTTGGCTCCCGCTGGTGGCGTTGAATTTTGGCAACTGAGTAAGCACCAACAGTTGCTCTTCAGTCGATCCATCGTCAAGCGCCTGTTCGATCCACGAAAGAGTTAGCGCTACCTCGGCATCGAGCATCTTGAACATCAGGTCGTCGGTGTTACTACAGTACCCTTTCAAGTTCAGTGCCATTGAAAGATCGGCTTTGATAGAAAGCAACGAATCTTCAGCACTTATCGAATTTGTCGGGGCAGCCAATAGCCCCATTCCCTGGATAAGGTCGTAGCTGGCATGAAATTCACTCGCCAGCTCTCGCAGATTCTTGAACGGGGTGACCAGTCCATGTCTCTGGGCGGCTAGAACCGCGTTCGAAAATTCAGGGTTTTCTAGAGTGTCTTCCAGCCACTCATCCCATTCCTGCTGGAACAGCTCGACGCCCTGCACTTCATCAATCAGTTCGAACACAGGAGGTAGTCCAACATCTAGCGGGCACTCTCGGAGCAGGCTTTGCGCAAAGCTGTGGATAGTTCCGATAAAGGCACTATCGATTGAAGTCAGAGCCGAGGAAAATACTGCTTGTCCTTGCAAATTTGAATCCCGCCGCGCCTCGTCCAGCCGAATTTCCAGTTCTGCTCGGACACGTTGCCGTAGCTCTGATGCTGCAGCGATCGTGAACGTTATCGCCGCTATGTTTTCTGGCTTAACCGCGCCATGAGTAACAAGGCTGACTATTCGCCTGACCAGAGCTCTGGTTTTACCGGTTCCGGCACCTGCGTCGACATAGAGAGTTTCATCAAGCGAACCACTGGCAGCGCCAGTAATTCGTTCATATTCGTTCGAAAGGTTGGTCATCGATCACCCTCCGCAAGCTCTCGGTAATTTTCTAAAGCTGGATCAGAATTTTTCTTGCTCTCCCAGAGCCGAGATTTACTGCGAGGGCACACCCGTTCGTACTCGCAGTAGGCACAGCTTTCAAATGAACGCCCTCGTCCCGGAATCGATGTCGCCCCTCCCGGACGAGCCGGAAATACACCGCCATCAATGCCTTCAATGATGGTTTCAACAACCTCAGCAAGCGCTGATTCGGCATGATCCTTCTCGTATTTATCCGGCGAGGGCTTGAACTCATCGTTGCCAGATTCGCGAACGAACCAGTAGGCAGCAGAAATATCGGCATCTGCGTGCTTTTCGGCAATCGCCTTCGAGTAGATCGGTAGCTGGAGCTTGGTGCCTCTCTTCGTCGGGTCTCTATCGAGACCGCTATACGGAACGTTGCTACCGGATTTGTAGTCATAGATGATGACGCGTCTACCGTCGTCCGAGATATCTACGCGGTCGACCTGCCCGCTAAATTTCACCGAATGCCCCGATGCAGTTCGCACTTCGATCGCCGGGGTTTCGTCGTCTCGACCAAACGAATACTCGGCCTCGATCTGGCGCATCCCGGTATCCCCAATAACTACCGGTTCTCTCCGCAACCACTGCCGCAAAACTAACCATGCGCGAGTCTGTTCAATTCTCCACGCACCGTCCGACCTGCCGGGTGTTTCTTCTTTCAACAACTCAATATGTTTTTCAACCACGGCTTTCATGCGGTCTTCTTGAGATTGTCGATCTGGCTGCTCGCTGACGAATTCATCGCCCATGCGCCAGAGAGAAAATTCCTCAAGAACGGCGTGGATAAGGCTCCCGAAGGCGATAGGGTCAAGTCCGATCTCAACCTCCGGAGATTCGGTCGGAGCGATGCGCAACCTCCTCGAGAGGAAGTATCGGTAAGGACAGGCGGCATAAGTCTCGAATGCAGTGGCCGATCCGACTGTCTCCCCGAGTTCCGATTCAACGCCTGCAAGATCGATCTTCCCGTCATATCGAGTCCATTCTGAGTCATCACGCGCCATCTCAAATCGCACTGAATCCGAAAACGATTGACTATCTTGAACCAGCGGAAACTGCAAAACTTCATCCCTGCCACCTTGCCAACTCTGGGCAGTGAGGACATCGAAGTCGTGAGTATCGCTGGCATGCTCGAATGACCCTAGAGAAGATCCTCTGCCTCGAACAATCTTCACCCCGCTATATTCCGACTTGAGCAAATCCCCAGCTTGTAGCAAGTTTTCACCCGAAACCTGTCGGGCAGCCTCCAAAAACCACCGTGCTGGTCCCTGCTCTCTCGATTCGCCCGGAACACCGCTCGGCCAGTACAAGAACACCTGCCCGGCACTTTCTAGCACCGAAGCGAACGACTGTTCGCTTTCCTCAACCCTCCGTTCGATCGTTGTGAGGTACGACCCCTCAGGATCGATCTCCCTCTTCACCGCATCGGGCAATAACGGATCTGACAGACCCGCACTCGGGTAACGGCCTTCCGACATTCCCAGTACGAAAACCGTATCGAAAGGACAGCCAGCTGCGGTCCAGACAGGCCCTACGTAAACACCCAAACCCAGTGATTTCAGCCCTGCAGATCGTCGGTCCAACTGTTCACGAAGCACGCCGGCACAGTGGGCGTAAGTTGGAAGTTTCGATCCGGGAGTTTCAAGCGATTCAAGCTTCTCTATCAGACTGAACAGCCGGTCTGTTCGTGAAGTACGAGACTCTTTCTGCGCATCGTCGCTGCTCGTCAAAAGATAATCGTCGACCATCGCACGCAGCCACTTGCCGAAGCCCAACCACGAGTCCTCCGCTATAGATGGTCTCCGTTCAGCAAGACCCACAACGAAATCCTTCAGTCGATCGGCGTATCGGGCGTCCGACCTCGCAGCCTCAACCTCGTTCGCCCTGCCCTCATCCAGTCGATCCGATCTTTCGGCGTGCCTGACGATGTTTCTTACGTAGCGGTTCAGACGTGGCGTCCAGCTGTCATTGACCGACGACGTAACGCCGGCGGTTCTCGAAATGGCATCCCATCTCGAAGCTGGAACTACCAAATCGTCTTTAGGATCCTTCACAGGCGCGCTCGAAAGCCATGCGGTCAGGTCGAGTCGACTAAAATCGTTCTCAAATATGTCCAGTAAACCCGTGACGAACTGGCCTTCCGGGGCATCCGATAAGGCTGTGCGATCGGGTCCTGAAACCGGAATGTCTGCCAGCTCCAACGCCTCGGCAATTCGGCTGGCGTAGCTGTCGTCTTCGAATACCACCGCCATCTGCGCAAAACGCTTTCCGCTTCGAGCAAGTTCGACGATTTCTCGGACGACGCTTCGAACTTCCTGCGCAACGTCCGGGACTCCGGTCGGCTTCAGTCGGTGCGTACCTTCGGCGGGATGATGGGGCAGTTCTATTTCAGGCGGAGATCCAACGATCGAAACAGTTACCGCCCCGGGAATTCCAGCCAATGCTTCGAACAGTGGGCGTTGGACCGGAGCCACAACCGACGCCTCAACGAGCAACACCGTGCCGAGTGCCTTGATGCGCCCAAGGTGATCGTGATCGTCACCCTGAATGCACTCGGCCGCTCGTTCGGCTACTTGAGAGCCTCTTCGATATCCGCTGGCGAGTTCCATGTACTTGTTGAAGCGAGCGACGAGTTCCCGCTGTACTTCATTTTGGCCAGCGATCTGTTCGAGTTGGTGTGGCTCAAGCAGTTCCAGCCCTCGAAACGTTGAGTGGAGCGCAGATTGCAGCTGCGGCGATACATCAGTGCCACCCAACCGTTGGCCGAGCGTTACGTCACGGGCCGACTCGAATACGAACTCCGAGGCCTGAAGATCGTGAAGCCGTCGTTCTTTGAAATCTCGACCTGCCAGATGCTCAGCGATATCCTCTAGTCGCTTGAAATCGACGTTGAAAAGTCCATCTTTGGCAAGCGCCCGCCGAATGTAAAACGAAGCCTGGTTGGTGGGCGTTACGACTGTAATTCGTTCGAGTTCCCGCTCTTCACGAACCCCATCGATAAGCCGACGCAGCACCCGGTCTATACGTTCGTTACGACCCGCGAATTCGATCTGGCTACTCATGGGCAAATCATCGGCCTCCCCTCCTTCGAAAGGGACTGAGGAGCCACGTCCAAGACATGCGAGCCCAAGTACGGCCTCGGCACGCCCGGCTCTAACGAGACTGCAGCTCGCGACCAAGGGCGAATGCCCGACCGGAGCAAACGAAAAACGCGCGACCAAGTCGTCCAACGACGCCCGGAGCGAACGGTTCTCCCCCGGAATGGGGGAGCTAGAGGGGGAGACTGCAGCTCGCGACCAAGGGCGAATGCCCGACCGGAGCAAACGAAAAACGCCGGATCTTCGGTGATGTGGAGAGTTGGGGCGATGAGTGTGTTCATGTGCATTGCAAAGTAGCGCTGAGTACGCATCCGCAGGTTAATAGCAACACACCGCGAATAGCCAGTGACAATGGCAGGAAAATGGCGCCCCCGGCGAGACTCGAACTCACGCTCCCGGCTTCGGAGGCCGGTACTCTATCCAACTGAGCTACGGGGGCATGCAGTAAATCTTAGTTCAAATACTAGATTTATCACCTCCATCGGCGGTTGAAATAGGGACTTTTGTAAACACTTGTAACCATCGGAGTGTTTACATGCTCGAAGAAATCACAACGAGACAACTGAAGCTCGGACTGTCGACCCGCCAGTTGGCTCAGCAACTAGGTGTTTCACCCACCTTATTGTCATTAGTCCTAAACAACAAACGCCCAGCGAGCAGAGACCTGACAGGACGCATCAGGCGATGGATGAACGCTCCCATTGCTGGTGGAGGACACAATCACCCGAACACCGTCTACAAGGAGTTCATGGCTGAACGAGCGTCATTCGTATCCAGCGAGACACTCAGGTACTACACCGAAAAGTTGGAGACGTTCATTCTCTGGTGTGAGATGCACGAATTCGCAGACATAACTCTGATCGAGAGGTCAACCATTGGTGCGTTTCTCGCCTACATTCGACTAGGGCGTCGTAAACACGGGAATGCTCCTCTAAATAACGGGGCAATCAAGCTACACCACCAGACGCTGAAAACCCTGTTTAACTACACTGGAGAGACACGCTCGATGCCGAACGAATGGACTAATCCGGTTTCGGCTATCAAAGTGAAATCGGGGGATGCTCCTAGAGTCGAATATTCCGATCACGAATTGACCAAAATCGTTGAGATCATCGGTAAGAACAACGATGAAATACTTCAGCTGAGGAATTTAGCTCTTGTAACAGTGTTACTCAATTCTGCGCTCAGAGTGTCCGAGCTCTTGTCTATGCGAACCAGCGAAGATGGTCGTCTCACAGTCAGTGGTAAAGGTGGCAAACGACGAACTGTCACCATAGGCGAGTCAGGTACTCGAGCCGTCAACCTCTATCTTGAGAAGAGGAATGACTGGACTGGGCCGCTTTGGAAGACCCGGACTGGCACCGCACTTACCAAACACGGACTGCGGAAGCTATTCAACAAGGTGAGAAATCAAGCACCATCATGTCCCCAGACGGTCTCTGCGCTCACCGATTCAGGCACACAGCAATCACACGCCTACTAAGAGCCAGAGTTCCTCTGCGGTCTGTTCAGAGATATGCAGGGCATTCCGATCCGCAGACAACGCTGAGCTATGCGCAGGCGTTTGATGCTGACGAGGCTATAGCAGATGTGGAGAAGTTGGATTACTAACCGCCCGCATTGTGTTGTGACTTCGGGCCGCTTGCTCTAAGATTTTACTATGCACAATTTTAGATTCTTATTACTTCTCGTCGTTCTAGCTGCGTTATCAATCGCAGGTGTCGCCTGTGGATCGTCGAATGTTTCGAACGATGAAGAGACCGGTGACGGCGTGCAAATTACACTTCCAGACGGCGTTTTTACCGCCGATGATGTGGCTGCTGTGGGATGGAAAAAATCGAAAGAACTTTCGGCTGAAACGTTGCCCGGTGCAACTAGTGCTTGGTATGGGTTCTATCAACAGAGAGACGTCGAAGTACGAGTGTACGAATCGCAGAGTGAAGCGATTAGCTTAGGTCAGGAACTAGCGGATACAGCGACTGGACGACGCAAGCCGAGTTCGATGATTGATTCAGGTGCCATCACTAATGCACAAACCAACACACGGACTAGTTATTTGACGTATGCGATTGTCGGTAATTTGATTATGTTGTGCGAGATAAAAATCGAAGACTGCCAGAGCCTGCTCGACGGTATCGGGCAATAGAATTCCGGCTGTGCTTATAAGCTGATCGTTTCGGTGAAGAAATCGAATCCTCTTGCCAATATTCCGACTCGGTTCGCCGGGGCGTTTATATATCACCACTAGAGTGACCCGAGTGGCACGTTATACCCAAAGTATTAATTCCTACTTACTTTGAAAAAGTTATGGAAGTGGTGTCACTAACATAACTGACGGGTTCCCACTTCGATCCGTGCTTATTAATTCTTCGAAATAGCGATCAAATATGTTTCATTTGTAACAGCTTCCAGATTGAACTCGCCATACTCAAACGTGACGCCAGTAATGAGTACAGAATCCTGTCCGATCGAGCAACTCAATTCTGCTTTACGCCGTCCAAGTGCGAAGAGTGACGTATCAGATCGCGGACATGAACCTAAGAGTTAATTTACTGTTACGAAGAAGAAGAAGCCATCTCTCGAATTGCCTGCTGGATCTTGAATTGTTCCCTGTATCTGTAATAACCATGTTCCGGATACGCCAAGGCTACTGAAATTCATTCCGATGAGCCCTGTGCTCGCTTGTGACGTATCGATCGATGTCGGGATGTATGTAATGTCTCCGATCAGGTGGAAATCATTCGTCGACAATGTGACCTGACCCCCTCAAACGTATCCAGTTGAAAGATCAGGTACTGGATGTATTGAAGGGGTCAGGTCAAATGATCTCTACCGTCAACAGCTGCTGACTGTTAAGTATCGCCCTCTAAGCGCTGAGCTCCCACTATCGCAATCGCAAGCGGAAACGCACGAATCAGCAGCTGTAAAATTCGAAAGTCTTCGACGTTGAGCACCTGCGTCATGTTTACCGGTTATTGACATAGCGAACCCACCCGGCGCTATTGGCCTGGTTCCTGTTTCATTCAGGCTTTGGGAACTTTGACAGATTCTAGAAGCTCTCGTAGCTCATCGCGAAGATGTTCCGGCGGTCTGACGGATGGTGGGCGTGGAGAACCGACTGGCAAGCCTACAGCTTCCATGGCCGCTTTAATGAACGGTCCTTCACCACCTGTAACCTCTATAACCTTGTTGCGCCACAAATTCCACTTCCACTTGAACGAAGCAAGCTTAGCTTTAGCCGCAGCGTAGTCACCTTGCTCAAGCAATTGCCATATCTCTAGTGGGTACTCAGGCCAAAATCCGCTCAGATGGGTGATAAATCCTCGAGCCCCCAGAAGGTGACTCGATGTTTGCTCGCCGGAGTTGTCGATCATTACCAGCGTGTCTGAAAGCGCCAGCAACACCTGTCGGTAGTGCTCAGGGTTGGATGAAGACCACTTCAGTGAGCGTACAGACTCCATATCCGACAGACGCTTGAGAAGGTCAAGGCTCATGGTGAGACCTTCCCACCACGTGTGGTAGATCATTAACGAGACGTCGGATTCCTTCGCGACCATCTCGAACAAGCGAAGGACGTCCCCCTCAGTTGGGGTGTAGTAGTAAGTCGGGCCCAGTTGTGCACCGTCGAGGCCCACGTCAGAAGCGTGGCGTGCCAGTTCGACGATAACCCGCGCATCAGTGTGCTGGATGCTTGATAACACTGGGACTTCACCCCGAGCCGCTTCGAGCGCCGTGGTCATGACGAGCTTCCGCTCTTCTACGTTGAGTGTCGGATGTTCTCCTCCAGCTCCTCCTACCAACAAGGATCCTTGACCCGTGCGAACTCCGCGGTCGATCATGAACCGTATATTGTTGTGCAGAGCCTCGAGATCGAGGGAATAATTCTCGGCAAAGGGTGTGGCCACGGCCACCATCGGTCCGCAAAGCCAGTTTCGTATTTGATCTGATTCCACAAACTTTCTCCTAATGATTGTTGATGCTCATCGATAGGGTTCTGACAGAACCAATCTCCACAAACGACACACTCCCAACCAGACGGCTGGCCTAAACCGCTCCGTCGATCACCGTATCGATCACCAGTGGCTTTTCCATTTCACATCCCCGTCGAATCTGTGCAGTCAGATCCTCTGGTGATTCGACCCGTACACCTTCTACTCCATAAGCCTCGGCTTGGGCTTTGAAGTCCAGAGGAGTGTCGAAATCAGCCTTGACGTACTCGTCCGGATTTGGAAGTCCCTGGAGTCGGTGATATACGTTCGAGTTCAGTTTGAGAATCCGGTACGATCGGTTGTTGCAGATCACAAATACCGCGGGAATGTTGGAATTCGCGGCGGTCCACAAAGCCTGAACCGTCATGATCGCAGTACCGTCCCCCATTACTCCTACCACCGGCCTGTCGGGCATTCCAAGTTGGACGCCCATGGTCGCTCCCATCCCCCACCCGATGGCGCCGCCGCGTATCGAGTAGTAACTACCTCGTTCTGTAGGACTGAGCGCCTCCAAAATCAATCCACTTGTGCTAATTCCGTCGTTGAAGACAGTCGCGTCAAAAGGCAGTGCATCGGCCAGCGTGCTCGCCATTGTGGCCGGGTTCATTGGGGCACCATTCCTTTGAGCTGCTGCAGCTCGGACGAATGCCTCTTTGCGAGCAGTTGAAGCTGCTTTGGCTTCTCTGGCCCGCAGTGAGGCTTCTTCAGCCCTTGTGCCGGTAAATACCTCCGAGACGGCATCGGCCAACTGGCTTACCACCGCCGGCGGAGCCGCGAGTATCCCGATGTCGGTCGGTTCTGACTTTCCGATCGACCCGGGGTCTGAATCTATATGAACCAGACTGGTCCCGGGATTGATCACGCTTCCGGGCTGGTAGAAAAAATCGTCGAATACGGTGCAACCAATTGCGAGAATCACATCTGCGGATCTGATCGCTTCGAGTGCTTTTGGATCCCGTACCGAGAGGTTGCCCTGCCACAGCGGGTTCGATGCTGGAAAGTTAACCTCAGCGGAGCCGTGGCCATACACTGGGATACCGGCGGTCTCGGCCAGCCTGACCGCGTCGGCATTCGCACCGGCAAGGCGATCGCCGACTATCATCATCGGTCGGACCGCTTTTGCGAGAAGGTCAACGACATCGTCTATTGCTTTCGGATCGGCCGAGGAGTTCGCTGACATCTTGGTCGATGGAGTGATCTCAACGTTGGCGACATCGTCGAAAGCGTTGGCGCTCATTCCAACGAATACGGGCCCGGTCGGCGAAGTTCGCGCTTCTTGGAATGCGCGCCTGACGACAGAAGGGACTTGTCCCGGATGAGTGATCTCCGCGCTCCACTTCGAGAATGGCTTTGCCATCTCGGCGAGGTCTGACCTTCCCGGCCCCAGTTTTCGGATGTCCTTGTTCCCGGCCGTGATTACCATCGGCGTTCCCGAGCGTAACTGGTCGATCATCATTGAGAATGCGTTGGCGAGGCCGTTGTCGATATGCAGGGACACCAGCGGCACAGTGCCAGTGCTCCTGCCATAACCTTCAGCCATGCCGACGGCGACTCCTTCTTGCAGTACGAGCAGGTATTCGAGATCCGGGTACTCGGGGAGGATCGTCATCATCGGGGTTTCGCTGGTGCCGGGATTCCCAAAAATATATTTCACGCCTTCCGCTTGAAACATTTGAAGTAAGGCGTGTTTTCCAGCGAGCTCGGGCATCCATATATCCGTTCTTTTGCAACTGTTCGACTGAGGTGGCGCAGATCAGTGCGGAGTGTACCCTCTGGTGACTGACCTGCCCGATAGACCTGCACAACTTTCTACGTTAGTACGCGGCCTGTTTCGTAACTAGCGTGGCCAAAGCGCTAAGCTCCCACTATCGTGGTTCTGTCAGAACTCAGCGTCGGGGCAGAATAGCATCATTCCTCACTTGCTGAGGAGATCTTGCTCATGTCCTGCCCACGCTGCTTGTCCACGTCCATTTCGAAGAGAAAACATCGAACCGCACTTGGCTATCGAACTTTCTGCTGCCGTGACTGCAGTAGGCGTTTCAACGAGCGTTCAGCCACGCCGTTCAACGATTTACAGTTCCCGACAGATATCGTCTTACTCGCTGTTCTTTGGCGATTGAGATACAAGCTCGGATTCCGCGACGTCGCCGAACTACTTTCGCAACGAGGTTTCGAAGTCAGCTACGAAACGATACGAGTGTGGGAGTTCAAGTTTGCACCGCTGGTGAGCGAGAATCTTCGGTCGAAACGTCGTGGAGTCGCTGGTAATCCCTGGTATCTGGACGAGACTTACATCAAGGTCAGTGGTCGTTGGCGCTATCTCTATAGAGCCGTAGATCGAGAAGGAAACCTACTCGATTCGATGCTAAGTGAAAACACAGACAAGCACGCAGCTCGGCGGTTTTTGCGGCGGCTAATCGATAGCGCAGGGCGGAAACCGTTACGGATGACGACAGATAAACATCCTACCTACACGAAGGCAATTCGCTGGATCGTTGGCCGTAAGGTTTTACATCGCCACAATCAGTATCTGAACAATCGTATTGAGCAGAATCATCGAGGAATCAAGCAGCGTTACTATCCAATGCTTGGGTTCGCCAAGTTTGAATCAGCGAGCCGATTCTGCTCAGCATTTGACCTGACCCTCTCAAACGTGTCCAGCTGAAAGATCAGATACTGGATACGTTTGAGGGGGCTAGGTCAGTTACCACGTGAATAATGATTACGTTTCTGGACAGCAGTACATTTTTTTACGCTCAAGACTTAGTTCCTAGTGCCTCGCTCTCGAACTAAATACCTTCAATTGATTACATATTTCCAACACTTTTTTCGACAGTACACTAGTGATTCAGTGATGTTCTGTGGTCACTAGTGAACTAGATTCTAGTTCAGAGCATGGGTTGCTCAATGGCAGAGCGTTTTCTTCCCAAGTAGACGGTAAAGAGTCTGTAAGCGGTAGCCTTTGTGACCTGATCGTCCATACCATGAGGTAGGTGGATGTTTTCCACACCTTTTTCCACACTCCACTGGATACCCAGTGATGTTCATTGATCACAGGTGGACTGCGATGCAATTCAGAACATAAGGAAATATGGTGGGCCTGGAGGGACTTGAACCCCCGACCAATTGATTATGAGTCAACTGCTCTAACCAGCTGAGCTACAGGCCCACGAGTGACGCACAGCTGTAAGAGCGTGCGTTGGAACTTATTGATTCTCTCACGAGATTTGCCGAGAGCAACTCTTTATTCCAAACCACCTGTGGTGAATTTTGTTAAGCGGCTATCGAACCGACTTGCACCCACATTTTCACAAACTGAAAAGATCAGCCATCGGCTGGGGATTGTGAGAGATGCTGGCAATTGGTAACCTCCCTCAATATCACGCTAGAACGTTCGAAGAGCAACTATTCAATCCCACGAGGTCTATCCGCATGACGCACGCCGCACGCAATCTCACCCACCTGAAGCACTCCCGGTGGCTGCTACTCGCACTGTTGACGGGCGCGCTGGCGCTAGCAATGGCGTGCGGATCTGGAGACGACTCGGCTGATGGCGGTAATTCCGGTGCAGCAGCAGAACCAACCGCAGAAGTCGACGACGGCCTTTCAGAAGTCTCCCGCGTAATGTTCACAGATAAGACCTTTACAGCCGACGACTTTACTGCTGCCGGATGGAAGCAGTCGAAACAGTACGACGACATCAGCACAGTTCCCGAAGCGACCGAAGTCTACTTCGGCTTCTTCGGCGCCAAGGACATTGAGATCAGGGTCTACGCATCACACGATTCGGCGGCAAACGCTGGAGCAACCGACGCCGCCGAAGATATCGACCAGAGCTTCCGTGAGGGCGGACAGGTGGGCGCAAGCAACCGTGGCGCTGGGTCGAGAGCAGTTACCAAATTCAAGGCGTTCACCGTTTTAGGTAACACCGTGATTTTGTGCGAACTGTCTGTCGACGTATGTGTCGGACTGGCTAACGCTACAGGCGGCCAATAAGACCCAACATCACGGCAAAGTTCGACCGACTACGGTATCGCCTCGGTTGCTGGTGTGAATTTCAGTATTGACATTGATGGTGGCTGAACGAATCGGTCGAACAGGAACTGCTGTGTTCCTATCGGGCCAAACAGCAGCATTACGGCAACGAAAACTGCCAGTATCGAACTGACAATCGTCGTTCTCGTGGCACGCGCAACGAAACCCACTCCGCCTGCAATTCGAATTGCGACGAGCGCCAGAATGATCATCGTCGCACCGGCCCAGATACCCCGTTCCATCCCTGTAATCAGATACGAAAGCGGGAACAACACCGGAACGTTTCCGAACGCAGTAACTTCATCGCTGCGCGGAATTTGAGCGTCGGCAATCGACATACCGGCTACTTTGAGAACGAACAGATTCAGTGGTATCAGCACTCCCAGCAGGCCTGTGAAAACTAGCGAATAGGCAGCACCAATGAGGAAGTACATCGAGGCTATAAAATTTCTTCGGTAGTAGGTTCCAGCCCACACAGCAAACCATGCCGCCGCAAAACCAGCTACGACCGCCGAAGGGGCCAGACGAACGAACGCTCCAAGGTTCTCGTATTCGGCTCGTTTGCCAGGAATTTCAGCCTGCTCCTGGAGTTCGAGCAACACAGGAATGGCGATTCGGGTTGAGATGTCGAGATAGTAAGCAGCAATTGCGATCGCTGTTCCAAGCGGCAGCATCACCCAGATCAACCGGCGATTTAGCTTGTTCTCGGCAGCTTTCCGTTCCTGTTCGATTGCGAACTGTTCATCAAGAGATTTTTCGAGAAGTCGTTCCACAAGAAACTCCGACTGATGGATGGCCAATGGGCGCGTTCAGATATGAAGTTACAGCACCCTCAATTGAATCGCATACGGGCGACTGAACTCAGTAGAACGAAAACCACCCGCAAGGCGGTTTTATTGCGCTCGGAACCAGTCGAACAGCAATTTGAATATGCCGAGTGGGCCGAACATGATCACCGCTACGGCCGTCGTGCTAACAATCGCTGTTACAGCGGTGGTTTGGCCAAGCCTGAATCGATCGCTATTGGGTCCCATGTATCGGAATACCACTGTGGCCATAAACATCGCGCTGACCCCAGCCCAGAACCCATGCTTCATCCCCGTCATGGCGTAGGTCAGCACGAAGAATGGAGTGCTCCACACCCACGATGAGAAGGCCTCGCCCACTGTGTTCTGCGAAAAGGCAAGCCCGGTAACGTCGAGTAAAAACAGGTTTGCTGGCAGCAATAACCCGACAAAAAACGGCAACAATCCGGCGTAGATAACCGCGGTCATAAACAGCGGTAGAAATCGTCCTTCTCGGCCAGCAACTGCTGTAGCTACCAGGCCAGCGCCAAACATCGCAGCCCCACCGCCAAGTATCGGTGCAGGCGAAAGCTTCAAGATGTGCGAGAAGTTGGGACGGTGAAGAACATACTGCCAATCGGCGTCGTCTATCGCCACGATGATGTTGACGTACTGAACTATCAACGCCATTGCAATCCCGAACGGAATTAGCGCAACGGCCATGCCAAATCTACGACGGCGATCATCTTCAAATCGATCTTCTTCGATTTGATCTCGTTCGATGTAACCCCGGCGAAACGATGACGCGCCTGATGTTGAAGGGTTGCTTTGCATCAGAACAACGATAGCACTTACCTTCGGCAACGTCGTAATAATCTAGTGACAAGCTATGCGTGATTTCAATTTAGGTTCACGTGATGTACGACGAACGGTGTTAGCCGGTGTATACATCCGGCTCCTCTGCTACACTTCCCGATTCCCAATTTCCGGCTACTCATGAGCCAGATCAATCCCAGAGGCGATTCCCCGATGAAAATCACAGATGTGCGAATGGAAATGTTCAAGTGGCCGCGAGCCGTGCCAATCACGAACGGTCTGTACACGTACACACACAACCTGTTGAACATCGTGGTGATCGAAACCGACGACCCCGATATTCAAGGAATCGGACTCGCCGGCGGCATCGAATCTACGCCCGAAATCGGCGCAGCGTTCATCGAACACTTCAAGAAGGGGCTCATCGGGCAGGACCCGCTGAACAACGAAGCCCTGTGGCACGCAATGTGGCGACCAAAACTGGTGGGTCGACGTGGCATTTCCACTCGCATCCTCGGGGGAATCGACATTGCCCTGTGGGACATCAAGGGCAAGGTCGCCAACATGCCTGTCTACAAGCTGCTTGGGGGCTTCACGAACAAGGTCGACACCTACATCGCTGGCGGCTACTACGAGGAAGGCAAGGGCCTCAAAGAGCTAGCGCAGGAGATGGAAGATAACGTTCGATTGGGCGCTCGGGCTGTGAAGATCAAGGTCGGAGCGGTTTCGATCAACGAAGATATCGAGCGGGTGCGTGTCTGTCGTGATGCGATCGGACCCGACGTGCGGTTGATGGTCGATGCTAACAATGCTTATCGTCACTATCAGGCGATCGAATTTGCACGAAAGGCCGAGCAGTACGATCTGTTCTGGTTCGAAGAGCCGGTTGAGCCAGACGACTACATTGGGCAGGCCGAGATCACCCGGGCGACATCTGTGCCCATAGCAGCCGGTGAGAACGAGTACACCCGCTACGGTTTCAGGGACATGATCAACGCTCGCGCCGTCGACATTCTTCAGCCCGATGCCCTGATTCTTGGTGGAATTACTGAGTACATGAAGGTGGCAGCTCTGGCACAGGCTAACGATCTCGATGTCGCTCCGCACGGTGCGCAGGAAGTCCACATTCATCTCGTGGCAGCAGTGCCGAATGGTCTCATCCTCGAGTACTACCGGGAGTCCGTAAACCCGATGCACGGCAAGGTGTGGGAGCACGAACTGGTTATCAAGGACGGATACGTCTACGCCCCAGAGTTGCCCGGCCTCGGACTCGTGCCGAAATGGGACACGCTGGCGCCGTATCGAGTGGGCTAGAGGCATATACTCTCGCCCGACTGGGCTTTCGTCTGTGCGCTGTGGCGCGGGCGATCCTGCGAAATAACTGGAGAAGCACGAACGAATGCCGAATTTTGATTACGAAGCGCCAACCTCGTTGGAAAGTGCGCTTGAAATGCTAGCTCGACCCGGTGAGGTGCGCCCGCTCGTGGGTGGAACCGACGTTATCGACCAACTTAAAAGCAACCGTCGAAACGCCGATATTGTGATCGATCTGAAGCGAATCCCCGAGCTTCTGAACATCGAAGCAAACGGGTCTGGGCTGCGAATCGGATCAGCGGTTTCCTGCACGGATGTCCACAATTTCACGGCCGAAAATGGCGGCTACCCTGCCCTTTCGGAATCCGCCGATCTTGTTGGATCGATTCACATTCAGAACCGTGCCAGCGTCGGCGGAAACGTCTGTAACGCAGCTCCTTCTGCCGACACCATTCCGGCACTGCTGATTCACGAAGCTATTGCTCACACGGTTAGCGCATCAGGCGCACGTGAAATTCCCCTCATCGACTTCTTTGCAGGTCCGGGTCAAACAGTTCTCCAGAAGGGCGAAATTCTGAAGGAACTCGTACTTCCTGCTCCTTCGGCAAACACAGCGTCTGCCTACTTGCGATTTATCCCTCGAAACGAAATGGACATCGCCGTTGCGGGAGTCGGCTCGCTGATCGAAGTCGACCCGTCTTCGGGAGTCGTTACCAAAGCTCGAATCGCTCTTGCATCGGTGGCTCCAACACCGGTTCGGGCATACGCAGCCGAAGAATTTTTAGAAGGAACCGTTATTGATGCAGCGGC
The DNA here is from genome assembly GCA_012959765.1 of Dehalococcoidia bacterium. GTDB lineage: Bacteria > Chloroflexota > Dehalococcoidia > Lucifugimonadales > Lucifugimonadaceae > Lucifugimonas. The sequence continues at coordinate 50,813 of DUCO01000049.1, forward strand.
AATCGACGAGACTGCCGATCTGGCGGTCGGTTCAGCCGTACCGATCACCGATGTGCGCGGCTCAGCCGAATACCGAAAAGAACTGATCAGAGTTCTGACAAAGCGAACCCTGAACATCTGCCTCGAGCGATTGGCCTAAATCATGAGCAAGAAACAAATCAAGACCACGGTCAACGGCGTCGAGCACGAGATTCTCGTCGACTCGACGTGGACACTTCTCGAAACACTTCGAGATCAGTTGAGTCTCACTGGCACCAAAGAGGGCTGCTCGAACGGAAACTGCGGCGCCTGCACGGTACTGGTCAACGGAAAATCGTCGTGTTCATGCCTTGTACTTGCACCGGAAATCGATGGTCGAGAAGTGACGACCGTAGAAGGCCTCGCCGATCACGGTCACCTGACGCCGGTTCAAGATGCATTCGTCGAGAACTCCGGACTTCAGTGCGGTTTCTGTACGCCCGGTTTCATGATCGCCACCACTGCACTGCTCAGTGAAAATCCGCATCCCTCCGAGAACGAGATTCGGCTCAAGCTGGCGGGCAACCTGTGTCGCTGCACCGGCTACGACAAGATCGTGAGATCGGTACAAGACGCCGCCGAGCGCCTGAGCAAGGCGTAGTTTGTTGGCATTGTGCTCAGCACTCGCTGCGCAATAGCGAGTATTCGATTTCCCGACCGAAGTCATCGGAGCGGAGGGATCTCGGAGAAAATGACTCCTGACTCGAGAAATCAACGTTGCATTCTGTGATGCCAGCCGAGTCCATCGAGATCCCTCGACTTCACTCCGTTCCGCTCGGGAAATGGATTCTCGTCCCGGGCACAACGTGTGTGACCTTCAATGCGCAGATCTGCCAAATGAGGCAACATTCAAGGTAAGACCGCTGTTTACGGTGGTGATGCTCGTGTGACGTTGAGCGGGTTACGTACTTTGAATTCACAAATATTTCGAAGTTTCTACCGCAATGTCGCACGCCAGAAAATCGCACGTCCGGTGAAGCTGACCGCCGCCGCATTTATCCTAGTAACCATGTTGGCAATCGCGGTAAGTTGCACTGGTGGCGGCGATGATTCGACCAGCATTCAAAGGGTTCGAAATCCTAATAAACATTACTTGAGTGGACATGGGTTACTACTGTGGTGCCACGGTCGCAGGTGATTCTCTGTCCGAACTACTGAAATCTGTTCAGACGCATGCTGTTGAACATCACGGTTACACGCAGGCCGAGGTCGATTCTCCCGAGAAAATTGCCATCTGGGAGGGAGCTATCAAGCAATCGTCCCGACCCGGCGACATCCGGACACCCCGGGGAGACATGAAACCCGGTGTCGAACCGCACTGAGCATCACTCGGTGCTACAAATTCAACAAACGCAGGTTAGCCGCGACCATATGCTAATCTGAACTCATGCTATGCACCGATTCGGTGAGTTTGCCCAGCGCACGCGCCGAGTTCGATTACCATTGCATCAAACACCACAGAAATTCCACGAGTCCCGGCAAGGTCACACGTAATACATGGAACAGGTTTTTAGAGCCGCATCCGACGAAATGACAGCAGGCAACGCAATGGTCGTTGCAACAGTCGTCAAAACTTCTGGATCTACCCCGCAAAAGCCCGGTGCGAAGTTGCTTGTACGAGCCGACGGTTCAGGCGTAGGCACGCTCGGTGGCGGATGTGTTGAAGGCGACATCTGGTTCGCATCATCACAGCTACTGAAAAGCGGTGGACCTGCAGAGATGCGTGATTACGAGCTCAACGAAGACCTCGCAGCCCAGGACGGTCTCGTGTGCGGCGGAACAATGTACTTCCTGCTCGACCCAATTCGGGAACCTGCTGAAGTATCCGAGTTCAACGACGAAGTGATCGCTGCCTACGAAGGCGGGGCACCCGTTGCAGTTGCCAGCCTGATGAAAGTCCCCGAGGGATCGGAACTTGTAGTCGGAACGAAGCTGCTTATTCGAGAGAATGGGTCGACTTCCGGATCATTTCGCGATGAGAGGCTCGATGCCAACGCCATCAACGAAGCACACCGACTTATGGCGATGGGCAAGAACGACTACATCGTTGGCGAATCAGGGGCCGAGTACTTCATCGAGGCCTACACGACTCCTCCAACGCTGGTTCTCACAGGTGGTGGGCACGTTTCGAAGGCGCTTTCAAACATCGCCTCGACACTGGGTTTCCGGATATTTATTATCGACGACCGGGAAGAATTCTCGAATCCTGAACGCTTCCCGGAGGCTGAACAAACAGTCGTTTCAGATTACGGTTCAGCGTTCGAAAAACTTGCCATCGGCACGAACTCTTTTATCGTCATCGCCACTCGTGGTCACCGCTACGACGCCTCGGCAACGGCCGCGGCAATGCGAACCCCGGCGAGCTACGTCGGACTACTCGGTTCAAAGCGCAAGACGATCCTCATCTACGAAGAACTTTTTGCCAGTGGCTTCACGATGGAGGAAGTCCAGGCTGTGCGATCGCCTATCGGCCTGAACATTTCTGCCCGAACCCCCGAAGAGATTGCTCTCTCGATCATGTCGGAGATCGTCGGGTTCCGACTTGGCGGCGATGGCGGCACTCTGAAGCTCGATCAACGCCTGATCGACAAAGCAGCCGAAAAGGCCGCAAGCCGCTCAGAATCGACCGAACCTGTAGGCGCCGACTAACGTGTCGAGCTACAACGCAGTAGGGCTACTTCTTGCTGCTGGCGAATCAAGCCGAATGGGTCGACCGAAAGCGTTATTGCCGTGGCGAGGCACGACGCTGGTCGAATACCAGATGAACTCGCTGTTGCAGGGCGGTTGCGATTCCGTGATCGTGGTCACCGGCAAGTACGACGAGGAGATGGCTCCGCTGCTGAAGGATCGACCCGGAGTCATCAGGGCGTACAACCCCAAGTTCCTCGAAGGCAAAACCACTTCGATAAAAGCTGGAATTTGGGAAGTTCTCGACGGGGTTCACTCGATAGTGCTGCTGGCGGTCGATCAACCTCGTCCAGCCTGGGTCATCGAGAAAGTTCTGAAAATCCACACTGACTTTGGAGCCGACATTACGTCGCCCGGATTCGATGGCCATGGCGGTCACCCTCTGATATTCGATGCCGGCCTTCGCACAGATCTTGTGGAGATAACAGAAGAGGGCGAAGGCGTGCGAGTGATCTTCAAGAAGCCTGATATCGACCACCATAGGGTCAAGTTCGATTCGGCGATAGTCAGACTCGATATCAACACACCGGAAGCCTACGAAACTGCTCTGGCATCGTACGCTGAATTGGCTCGTCCAAACGGGTAATATGGGGGTGATATGAGTTCACCTACACCGGTTCGAAACAAACTCTGGGTGCGAATCGTGTACTACCCTGCGGTCGTCTTTCTCGGAATTCCGACTCTCGCTATCTGGGTATTACTGCACGTTGCAGCGATTGATTTTGCCTGCAATTGCATGCCTATAGGTGAGTTGGAGTTCACACCGGAGCTACAAGTTTTTGGGGCAATATTGACCGGCGTCCCCTTGCTCTTCGCCGATTGGTTCGTATGGTGGAAATGGCGTGATTACCGTCGCAAGGAAAAGTGGGCGAAGGCCTATGCGAAGGAACATGCCTCCTGGTACTCAAAAACCGGCAATGACCGTCCGACTGAACCGATAAAAAATAAATACTATGAGCCTTAACGATCTCGCTCCTTCAGGCAATCCGCTTGATGATGCACGCGAGTTCCTCCAGTCGACCGGTACAGACGGTTGGCTGACCCGAGATTACCGATACACCAACCCCGTATTCGAGGCCGCTCTTGGCAAACGGGTGGAGCACCTGACACGACCCGTCTGGCTGTGGATTCCCGCCGATGGCGATCCGCAGTTACTGGCGCACGAAGTCGATGCTGGTCGCTTCCCTGCCGACTCGTCTCCTATTGCTGCTTATGGCAGTCGGGTTCAGATGGTCGCAGGGCTGAAAACGCTTGTAGGCAGTGCAACTAAAGTTGCGATGGAATACTCGCCTCTCTATGCATTGCCACGAGTGGCGCGAGTCGATGCTGGAACGATCGAGTTGATCCGTTCTCTGGGGCCAGAAATCGTGTCTTCTGGCGATGTGATTCAGTATTCGACAGAACGCTGGACACCCGATCAGTTGCAGTCGCACTTCTTCGCCGTTTCGGCTCTGGATCGCATCGTTCGCCAGACGTTTCAGTACGTTGGCGAGAACATTCGATGGGCGCTTACCGAGCACGATATCGCCGAGCACATTCGAGGTAAGTTCGACCGGGCGGGTCTCGAGTTCGACGACGGTCCAGTGGTTGCGTTCAACGAGCATTCGTCCGACCCGCACTACGACCCGCAGCCCGGTGAGGCAGCGGTGATCAGGCGAGAAGGTTGGCTGCTGATCGACCTGTGGGCGCGCAAGAAACCTGAATCTCCAGACGACCGAAATATATCTGCCGACATCACATGGACCGCCAAGCTCGGCGAGCCACCAACTGCGAAGCAACAGGAAGTTTTCAACGCCGTTACAGGTGCACGTGACGCGGCGTTCGACCTGCTTGAAACTCGAGTACTTGAAGGCGACAACCCTAAGGGCTGGGAGCTAGATCGGGCAGCTCGTGACGTGATCGAAAAGGCCGGCTACGGTGAGTATTTCGTACACCGACTCGGCCATTCGCTTGGCTATGAAGTGCATTCGAACGGCGTGAACCTCGACGACTGGGAGACCCACGACACCCGCACAGTAATCAACGGTGTTGGTGTGACGATCGAACCGGGAATCTACTTACCCGAGTTCGGAGTCCGCTCCGAAATGGACGTCTATCTGGGCGAGGACGGTCCCGAAGTAACCGGCAAACGCCAGACCGAGATATTGCAGGTTGAGACGAGTTAAGACGCTCCTTCAGCAGTTGCCGACATTCGTTTCCCGAGTGCAGCGAAGCGGAGTCGAGGGATCTTACTCGCTGGCCCTGCTCAACCAGCTAAGCAAATCAACCGCCGTTTCCATCCGTGGAAACGGCGCATCTAGACTCGGGTCTTGTCGCCATGCGTCGCTCTCGAACGGTGTGCCGGGTCGAATTCCAATCGGCCAGCGATCCAGAAACTATGTCGCCCAAAGAGGGGTAATCCCGACGTTTTGGGCACCTGCAAGCTCGGAATAGGAACCGTCGCCCACCCAGACAACCTCGCTAGCCTCAACTCCAAGCAGATCCATTGCGCGTCGGTAGATCAGTGGTTCAGGCTTCATCACTCCAACGTCGAATGATGTGACGAAATGTTCAACCTCGTCAGCCAACCAGCTGCCAAACCAGCCATCGACGTCTGTATCCGATGCGTTCGAGACCACGGCTACGCTAAGTCCTATCGACTTGGTTCGCTGGATCATATCGATGATCGTTTCATCAATGTTCTCGAATATGAGATCGAGTCGACCACGACGTTCCTCAACGAGGTCGCTGATCAGCGAGTCAGATACTTCGACGCCCTTCTCAGCGCACAGAGTTTCGAGCAACTCTCCGAATCCGGCGAATCGTCAGACCTGCCACTCGTCATCGAGTTGACGAAGCAGTGGCCGGAATTCGGCCTCTGGGATGCCGAGTCGCTCGGCGATAGACGGATTGGGCGGCGTGAAGTCAGGGTCAAACCCGGTTACGAGCGTTTCGAATAGATCGAAGATGACAGCTTTGATCACCATTGCAGACTCCGCTCTACCAATTAATACGTGCTACTAGCACCACCCTAGATAATCACGTCCACGCCGACCTCGGCTGCCCTTGCTCGGATCGCTGCGTACTGGCCGTTTTCTACTGGGACTCCGTTTGCGAGACGGTCGTCTGATGCGTCGGCTTCGGGATCGCCAGCTACCAGCACTCGATCTTCACCGGGAAGCGCGGTCGTTGCGTGAAGTTCACGAATCATGTCGTCCATCATCGATTTGAACTCGTCGACATCTCGGAATCGGGCAATATCTATCGCCATCACCCACGTCATGTTCTCGCCTCGGGAAAGCTGCGCACTGAATCCGCCACCGGAAAGAACTCCGCACAAGATATCCACCATCACAGCAAGCCCGTAGCCCTTGTGCGAACCCTGCTCGCGCGTGTTGCCAAGCGGATTCAACGCCCATGAGTCGTTTTCACCGTCCGGCGGCTCGGTGATCTCCTCACCCTCCGTCGTAACCGCCCAGCCCGCAGGAATCGGCACGCCGATGCGCCTTGCTAGGCCTACCTTGCCGCTTGCAACTGTCGACGTTGCCATATCAAGCACGAAGTCCCGCTCTTCGCCCGCCGGGGCCGCAAATCCGATCGGGTTCGTACCCAACATCTTGCGTGCCCCAAGGGCAGGGCGAACCGCCGGTGCTGCAGTGGTCATCGACATACCGATCATGTCGTGCTCAAGCGCCATCATGGCGTAGTAGGCGACCATGCCGACGTGGTGACCGTCTTTGACACTGACCATTCCGAGGCCGAATTTCTTCGCCTTTTCGATCGCTATTTCCATCGCCGTATAAGCGGATACGAGACCGATGCCGTTCCCGCCGCTCATGAGCGCCGTTGTTTCAGATTCGGAGATGATGTCCATCTGCTGAGGGATCGAGTAGGTACCGTTTTCGGCGTTTTGTGAATATCCAACGACGTTCGCCACGCCGTGTGTATCGACGCCCCTAACGCTTGCCGAAACCAACACTTTCGCTGCTATATCAGCGTGATCGTCAGGAGTGCCAACAGCACTGAATATCGATGTCAGCTGCTTTCGCAGAGTGGCGGCGGGTACTCGGGTTGAGTTGGAATCGTTGAGTTTTACCTGATTTACCATCAGACAAACACCTCGACACCCAACTGAGCCGTTCTTTGCCTCATCTCGTCGTACTGCCCGTTCTCGACAGGCACGCCGTTCGCCAAACGGTCGTCTTCAAAATCGGCTTCCGGGTCGCCGGCGACCAGCACGCGATCTTCGCCGGGCAAAACCGGCGTTGTGTGAAGCTCACGAATCATTTCGTCCATCATCGACTTGAAATCGGCGACATCCCTGAATTTTGCAATATCTATCGCCATCGTCCAGGTCATGTTCTCGCCGCCAGAAAGCTGCGCCCCAAACCCACCGCCCGAAAGTACACCACACAAAATATCGACCACCAGTCCAAGACCATAGCCCTTATGCGCACCCTGTTCCCGGGTGCCACCAAGCGGGTTCATCGCCCAGTCCTCTCCCCTATCGCCACGAGGATCCGTGACCGGCTCGCCTTCTGCCGTTACGGCCCAGCCAACCGGCATCTGCACGCCCAAGCGCTGTGCTAGACCGATCTTTCCGCTTGCAACGGTCGAAGTCGCCATATCGAAAATGAAATCTCGCTCTTCGCCGGCAGGGGCACCAAACGCTATCGGGTTTGTGCCCACCCGTGGCCTCGCACCCAGTGCCGGGCGCACTGCACGACTGGCGTTGGTCATCGCCATACCGATCATGTCTTCAGCAACAGCCATCATCGGGTAGTAGCCGACCATGCCGATGTGATGCCCGTCCTTGATCGTGGTCATGCCGATGCCGAACTCTCGAGCTTTGGCGACCGACATCTCCATGCCCTGATGCGCCGCGACGAAGCCGAGGCCGTTTCCGCAACTCAGCAGTGCCGTGGTGTCGGTTTCTGAAATAGTTTCGACGATCTGAGGAACGGTGTAAGTGCCGTCTTCGATCGACTCGGAATATCGAACTGCATTTCCAACCCCGTGGGTTTCGACTCCTCGAAGACTGGATGACACGAGGATTTTGGCGACGATATCGGCGTGCTCTTCTGGCGTACCAACTCCCTGCAATATCGCTGACACCTGCTTGTGGAGATCTTCGGCAGGAAGCCGTATCGAGTTCGAGTCGTTCAGTTTCAGGTAATCGAGAGCCACAGGCGATTCTCACATTTCGTGTTGAATGGTCGGTTCGGTGTCCGGGCGGAGTGTACCCGTGAGCGACGGCGCTGTGTGACGATTTGATCCTGCGATAATCGTTAGTGGGTCAATTTATATCTGTAAGTTTACACTTACGTAAGGATATGCTTATATATATGCCATGGAAGCCGCACTCAAAGCAATGTCCGACCCGACCCGACGTAAAATTCTTCAACTCGTTCAGAACGAAGAGATGCCCGCCGGGGCTATCGCGTCGAACTTCCCGGTAAGTAGACCCGCCATATCGCAGCATCTCGCAGTGCTCAAGTCGGCAGGTCTGATCGACGAACGAAGGTCGGGCGTAAAGCGTCTGTACCGCACAAGGGTGGCGGGTATGGCAGAGCTAAAAGTGTTTCTGGAGATGTTCTGGGACGTACGACTCGAACGGCTAAAAGCTGCGGTTGAAGCAGATATCAAAAAAGAGGAATCTTGCGATGACGACGTCCAGAACTGATGCGACCAGCCTGATGCGGCAGATCAGCATCGACGCCCCTGCTGCAACGGTATTCAAGTACCTAGTGCAGCCAGGATTGATGTGCAGTGGATGGGGCACCTGTGCGTATTCGAGCCGTTTGAAGGCGGCGAATCCCGCTCCGAAATCAACGACAACATCGTTGCTGGCGGCAAGGTCTTAGAGGTCGTACAGGACAAGAAGATCATCTACACATTTGGCTGGGAGGGTGGCGAAAACCCGGTGACGGTCGGGTCGTCCAGAGTTGAAATCACTCTTGAAGAGAACGACGGATCGACGTTGGTTGAGCTCAATCACACAGAGCTTAAGGGCGCTGTTGAAGAGCACGGCGGAGGCTGGGATCACTACCTGTCGAGGCTTGCAATTGCTGCTACTGGCGGCGATGCAGGACCCGACCCGGTGGCGAATCCACCTGAGAACGCCTGAAGACTGGCGACGAACTAACTACCTATCAGGAGGCCCGCGCCCGTTCAGGCCGCCGGGACCCAAAAATCACGAGGAGGCTACAAATGCCTAAATTCATAGACATACACCGAGAAATGCCCGAAATGCCGGCTGAGATGGTTCAGCAGATTCAGGATCGAATTTCGAGTGGAGCAAAAGACGAGTTCGATGCAGTTGCTGTCGAAGTGCTCGCAAGCAACGACGGCTCAGCGTTCTGCATCACCGATGCGCCGGACGTTGCTTCAGTGGTCAGTTCGCACACCTCGAAGGGCGTGCCGATGACACAAGAAGACGTGCACCAAGTAGTAAGCATCGGCGGCAAGCTGTAGAGCGAGCTTCTCGACTTTGGGTTCGCCATCCTGAACGAGCCTGCCCCAAAAGAAATCGGGGATTCAGGATGACGTACACAGGACTTACTGGAAAAGCCGGAGCAAAATTGCTCCGGCTTTTTTGTTTGCTTTTGCTCCGTTCCCTGAGCCCCGATTGCCATCGGGATAAACTGCGTCATCGGAATCGAAGGTCGCCCTACCCCAGCTCAGTCCCCACACCACGTTCCAGCGCCAGCTCGTAGAGTCGGCCACACACTGCCAAGTCTTCGAACGCTACTCCTTGCGATTCGAAGAGGGTTACGTCGGTGTCAGAGTTGCGGGCTGTTCGTAGTCCTGCCACGATGCGATCGAGTCGTACCAGCGACTCCCATGCGAACTGGCCTACTTCTACTGCTCGCATCAACTCGCCGCACTCGATTTTGCTCTGGTCGATGTCGTCACAGGCAACGAGATCGGCTTTTACGATTGCCGCCGTGTCGAGCTCTCGCTTCATCCACGAGTTGTTTCCTGCTGCGTTGATGTGTATGCCCGGCTCGATCATGTCGCCAGTAATCACCGGATCAACCGAACTCGTCACCGCAACCAGAATGTCCATGCCATCGGCAGCAGCTTCCTTAGAATCGACGGCCACAATATTCACGCCAAGTCGATCGCTCATCACCGAGGCAAATCGATCCCGCTTCTCGGCGGTGCGAGAAAACACCTTCACGTCTTTGATATCTCGAACCGCGCAAACCGCTTCCAACTGAGTCTCGGCCTGGTATCCAGATCCGATAATCCCAACCGATGAAGAGTTCTCACGCGCCATGTACCGTGTTGCGATTCCCGATGCCGCACCAGTACGAACCTGCCCCATGCGACCCGCGCCAATCACAGCCAGCAGTCCTTCGCCTCTCGTGCCGTAGAGCATCACCCGAAAGTCGCCATTCACGTACGACTTGTGCCCCGCCCAGCCCTTCTCAGGCCACGCTGCTGCCATGAAGTTCATCGAGCCGTTTCCGGCAGCCAGACGATGTCGGGGTTCATTGCGGACCTCACCAGCCGAACGCGCTCGGAACACCTCGTCGAGCGCATCCAGAGCAAGCTTCATATCGAGCATCTCGTTCACTTCGGATTCGGTCAGATACAGTCGTTTTACATCTTTTGGCACTGGTCAGTCGTTCCTAATCGATAAAAAGGCGGTTCAACCATCGAGTGTGATCTGGACAGACCCGGTGGGGCAACTAGAATACCGCCAGATGCCTGCTAAAGTCCGGCCCGCTAGGCGGGATTCCATTGGGCGGAACCAAGCTCTAGATAGAAAAACAGCCGTCGGCTGCTGCTGCTGCGGGAGAAAACGAATGAGTGATACTAACATTCGAGCGCTTGTGTTCGACGTGTTCGGCACAGTTGTCGACTGGCGTACTTCGATTTCTCGTCAGGCGGCTGAGTTTGGGTCGAAACATGGAGTTGAGGCAGACTGGGACCAGTTCGCCGACGATTGGCGCGCCGGGTACGGTGCGGGAATGGCGAAGGTGAACTCGGGCGAGGTCGAGTGGAAGATCGTCGACCAGATTCACCGTGAACGACTCGATGTGCTGCTAGGTCAATACAAATTCCCGTCAATCGACGAAGCTGAGCTTGTCGAATTCAACAAGTCATGGCATCGACTCGACGGCTGGTCCGATTCGACCGGCGGGCTTACTCGCTTGAAGTCGAAATACATCATCGCCTCGCTTTCGAACGGCAACGTTGCTCTGCTAACCAACATGGCAAAGTACGCAAACTTGCCATGGGACGCCGTGCTTTCTGCTGAGCTTGCAGGCAAGTACAAGACCCATCCGAGGGCGTATCAAAAGACCGCCGAGTTGCTGGGTCTTGAGTACGATCAAGTGATGCTTGTCGCGGCGCATAATGGCGACCTGAGGGGAGCGATCAACGCTGGACTGCGGGCTGCGCTGGTAACTCGACCCGACGAGTACGGCGGAGCAAAACCGCCCGATCTCGAACCAGAATCCGACTTCGACTACTTCGCAAAAGATTTCAACGACCTTGCGAACCAGTTGGGATGCGACTGAGGGGCAAACCCTGAAGCGCAAACATCTGGCAACTTAGCCAACACCTACTCAAGCTGAAAGAAAAAATATGGTTTGGAATTTCGAGAATTCGGCGCCGGTTATCGGTTCGATCACCGAGGGCAACGCCTGGGACGGCGAGCGGATGCTGTACTCCAACATCGCCATGAACCGCATCATGTCCTACGATCCTGAGACGGGATTAGTCGAGACCTGGCGGGAAGACACCGAGGGCACCAACGGACTCAACTTCGACAGTGAGGGTCAGCTTTTCGGATGCTCGGGCAACGGACGCAAGATCGTGCGCTTCGACCCTAACGGGCAAATGGTGACGATCGCGGATCGACTCGACGGTCGACGTATCAACTCACCCAACGATCTCGCTATTACGCCGTCGGGGTCGATCTATTTTTCCGACCGGGTCAGCGATGTGAATCCTGACGTTGGAATCGACCATTCGTCGATCATCTCCGCAGAACCGCAGGAAGATGGCACGTACAAAACTGTTCGCCGTACGTTTGACACTACGATGCCAAACGGTCTGCTTTTCTCCAGTGATTACAAGATTTTGTACGTAGCCCAGAGCGACTACCTCGCCAGCGAAAAGCGGGAACTGCGGGCGTATCCGGTCAAAGACGATGGGTCGCTTGGCGAGTACGCAGTGCTCCACGATTTCGGACCACACCGTGGCATCGACGGCATGACGTTATCGAGCGAAGGCAACATCGTCGCCTGCACCGGCTGGGAGATTTCTGGCCCCGGCGGAAACGTGACCGTCTTCGATCCAAAGGGTCGAATAATCGAGACTCACCCGACGCCAGCCCAACGCCCAACCAACTGCACATTTGTCGGCGAAGACCTCTACGTATCGTCGATCGAGGGCCACTGCCTCGTCGCAAAAAACACCGGCATGACGGGGCACCTGCTGTGGCCTAGCAGCTAGGCTGCACCAAGAGCCATCCCTGAAGCGCACACAACCACCAATACGGCCAACACTTACTCAAGCTGAAAGAAGAACCAATGGTTTGGAAATGGACCCAGATTGCTAACCACGACAAGCTGACCGAGGGGCCGGTGTGGGACGGTTCGGGCTTGCTCTACAACGAGTGTTCGACACATACGACGTTCAGGTGGGACCCGAAAACCGGCGAGAGTTCGGTATGGCGAGAGAATACCGGTGCAGCGAACGGCCAGACGTTCGATCGGCAGGGGCAGCTATTTGCGTGCGAGGGTGATGCTCACCGGGTGACCAAGATCGACACGTCGGAACCGAACGCCAACCCTGTCATCATCAGCGATTCGTTCAAGGGTGACGGTCTTAACTGGCCGAACGATCTAGCGGTCGACTCGCAGGGGCGGGTCTACTTCACCGACCCGAATTACTCTCAGGATCCGAATAATCTTGAGCACGAATCGGTCTACATGACCGAGCACACGTTTGGCGGTAACTGGAACACCATCAGGGTGACTTTCGATACTCGAAAGCCAAACGGTGTGCTGTTTTCAATCGACCAGAAAACCCTGTTCGTGGCAGACACGCCGAACGAACCTGAAGATCCAAAGCGCCTACTCGCCTACCCGGTCAACGACGATGGCACGCTGGGCGATCATCAGGTGCTGCACGACTTCGGCACGGGACGCAGCATCGACGGCATGACGCTGACAAGCGCCGGGACAATTCTGGCAACGGCAGGTTCTTCTTCCGGGGGGCCAGGTCCGATGATCTACGAGTTCGAAACGTCAGGCCGAGTGGTTCTCACTCACCCGTCGCCTGCCGACAATCCAACGAACTGCACGTTTGGCGGCTCATCACTGAGCACGCTGTTCGTTACTTTCGCGGGCGGCGAGGTGTACCAAGTCGATGACACAGGCCACACGGGCCATCTGGCGTATCCGCAGCGTAGGTTTTAGCGTGGCAATCGCTGAACCTTGGAAAGTTTCACTTCACGGTGGCCACAGCGGCGACTTTTGCGCGCACGGCCACGACACGCTGCGAGAGATGCTTGACGCTGCGGTGTCGTTCGGATACTCGACTTTCGGGGTGACTGCACACTCGGCCGCTGTCGATCCGAAATTTCTCTATGAAGAAGAGGTTGAGGCTGGTCTTGGCGTTGACGATCTCGCCCAGACTTTTCGTGATTACGCGTCGACCTGTGCAGAGCTGGTCACCGAATACAGCGACCGAATCGAAGTGCTCGTGGGAGCCGAGGTAGAGATCGTTCCTGAATCGTCATTCGCTGATCAAGCGGCAAAGTTAAAGCAGGATTTCCACCTCGACTATCTGGTTGGATCAGTTCACTGGGTAGACGAAATGCCGTTCGACACCACTTCTGGCGATTTTGAAAAAGCCGTAGCAAACAGAGGCGGCCTGGAACCGTTCGTACTGCGCTACTTCCAATTAATTAGCGAGATGATCGACCGGGTCAAACCTGAAGTGATCGGCCACTTCGATCTGCCACGGTTGTTCTCCGATGGTGCGCCCGAACTCGAATCTTCTGCAGTAAAAAGCGCAGTCGCAAGCACGCTCGAAAAAGCCAGCGCAGCCGGAAGCATCCTCGATCTAAACGTTGGTAGCTTGGCCAAGGGCTTATCAACGCCCTACCCTGCTCCATGGATCGTTCGTTTGGCGACCGACATCGGGGTGCCGTTCTGCTTCGGAGACGACAGTCATTCGATTGCTCAGGTTGGGGCGGGTCTAGTAGAAGGCCGAGAGTATCTTCTTGCCAACGGCGTCGAATCGATCACTTCGCTTAAACGCGAAAGCGGCACGATCGTCAAAACGACCATGCCGCTTTCGCGTTGATACAGACGCCCTTCTCTCCCTCGATGGGGGAGAGAGAAGTAGACCTAGTTACTGAAGCTAGAGTCGAATGCGTCGGAAGCTTTCTGTGAATCATCGAGCAGCGACGCTGCCTTCATCCATGAAACCAGCGATTCCCAACGATCGTCATCGAACGAACCAACCGGTGCGCCTTCCGACTTCCAGAGCGGAGCCAGTAGCTCCACACCAGCACGGTCGGTAGGTTCGTCGATCTCTGCATCCGGGTTCAGGCGAATCAGCGTTTCGATCGATCCCTGCGGATCGGAAGCAGCCTGCCCGTAGCCCTTGTTGAACGCCTTCACGAAGCTCTCGACCATTTCCGACCGGTTCTTCACGTTGTCTTCGGAAGTGACGAGAACGAGCTCGTAGTAGCTCGGCACGTCCCAGTCATCAGGCATGATCACAGTCGTCGCATGTCCCTCGTTGTCCATGATTATCGACTCGTAGGTCCAGTAGACACCGATAATGGCGTCAACCGTCCCGGCCATCAGAGCCTGACTCGCTGTCCAACCCACATCGATGTACTCGACATCGTCGAACGAAGCTCCGTCAGCTTCGAGCATTGTGACGAGCATAGCTTCGTTCCAGGGAAGACCGGGCGTGCCGACCTTCTTGCCGACAAGATCACCAGGTCGCTCGATACCTGAAGCCGTCAGCGCCATGATCGAGTTCAACGGGCGCTGAACAATACCGGCAACAGCAACAACAGGAATGCCTTCCTGGCGAGCCTGTAGAAGATCGGGCTGGTAGTAGAAAGCGAAATCGCTGTCGCCACTGGCCACCAGACCCAGAATTGCAGCAGGGTCGGCAGGCGGTTCAACTGTAACGTTCAGGTTTTCGTCTTCGAAATAACCCTTGTCGACCGCTTCATAAACACCTGCGTGGTTCGCATTCTGGAACCAGTCAAGAGTGACCACGATATCTTCAGGATCACTCTCACTGCAGGCGACGATGGCGATAGATGCCAAAATTGCTACAAATAGCACTAATTTTTTCATGATTCTCCTAAGCGAATAACTCGATTCGCAGTTGGTGGGTACTTCCTCAGCGACCACTTTTCCACGGCGACGACAGCTGCAAACAGCGCCATCGCCAAAATTGAGAGCACGACAATCGCGGCGAATACTCTCGCAGTTTGAAATTGACCGCCGGCGATCTTCATCAGCCAGCCGAGCCCGGAGCTGGAGCCAAACCATTCCCCAATTACCGCACCAATTACCGAGACTACTGATGCGACCTTTAGGCCGGCGAAGAAGCTCGGGAGAGCGGAAGGGATCATCAGTTTGGTGAACGTTTGCCACGGCGATGCACCTAGCGTGCGAAGCATGTCGACCATTTCTTTATCGACAGATCGAAGCCCTGAAACGAGGCTGATTACTATCGGGAAGAACGTGAAAAGCACGATGACGATAACTTTCGACATCATGTCGGTCCCAACCCAGATGATCAGTAATGGGGCAAGCGTAATGATTGGAATAGTTTGCGAAGCAATGATGAGCGGGTAGATCGTGCGCTCGATGGTGCGGGACCAAACAATCCCAGATGCCAGACTTACAGCGAGCATGATCGAAACCGAGAATCCAACGAGAATCTCGAACATCGTGATCCTGGTGTTGCCCATCAGAAATCCGAATGAATCGAACATTTCCGCAATGATCACACTCGGTGCCGGAAGCAGCCAACGCTGAACATCGAGCACATCCACCAGCACTTCCCACATGACGATCAGTAGCACGGTGACGACGATCGCGGGTAGCCAGTTGACGATTAGCGCTCGGAGGGATGTGGAGGTGATCAAACGACTGCCTCCTGCCGGGTCAGCAATTCGAGGATCGCGCCTCGAAGCTCGATAAACTCTTGCGACATCGATAGCGCGCTGGCGTCTAGAGCTTTATTTATATTTACTTCGATTTCAGCGACTATGCGGCCCGGACTTGGGGCCATCACCAGCACCCGATCCGCCAACAGAATTGCTTCTTCTACATCGTGGGTGACCAGAACAACGGCCTTGTTCGATGTATCGAGAACGTTCAGCAACCACTCCTGAAGCGACCTGCGGGTAATGGCATCGAGAGCACCGAACGGTTCGTCGAGCAGCAGCACCGCATTGTCGGGAAGCACTGCTCGTAACAGGGCAACGCGCTGTCGCATACCGCCGGAAAGTTCGTGCGGCATCGAGTCGAGTACATCAGACAATCCAAACGAATCGGCGAGTGCTCGTACCTGCTCATTCGACTCACGGACGCTTACCCCACGCAGTTCCAAACCCAATCGACTATTTTCAGCGACCGTTCGCCATGACAGCAGCAGATCTTTTTGCTGCATGTACGAAACGTTGCCAAGCCGATCCGCCCGCAGCATGTTTCCGTCGGCAGTGATTTGACCAGAACGAGCGCTCAATACTCCTGAAATCAAGTTCAGCAGCGTGCTCTTGCCACAACCTGAAGGTCCGACGAGTGCGACAAATTCACCTCTGTCGACCGAGACATTTATTGAATCAAGAATCGGTGCGTTCTCGTAATCGAAACCAACTCCTGAAATTTCGAGAAGCGCGTTTCTACTGTCGACACTGATGTCGTGGTCGGAACTAATTTGTCGGGTGTCCGAGCTCATCGATCCTACGTAATCCCCATGCCAGCTAGCTGGTCTGGGTAGTTGTCGCTTGGATTTGGCACTCGGCCGATTTCCTACGCTGGCATTACCCAGATCAGGTCCAAGGGTTGGCAGAGTATTAACGTCTGCCCTCTCAGCCCGGCTACCCGAGCTCCCCGTGTGTTGCATATCAACACCGACGAAGTCATGCTCCGTCGCACAGCAAGTTTTGCAACCTAAAGCAGTACTGTCAAATCGGTCTATGCTCCATCACAGAACGGGTACAGATCAGGGATTGCAGCTTCCCGATGGCGGGTCTAGAATGCGGCTATTCTGGGTCGGATGTATTTTTTCCGGACACCGGGTGGTAATTACGAAGTACAGGAAACAGCCGCCAGTTTTGGGTTCAAGTTCGCTAACACCAAAAGAGAATTTCGCCCGGGCAATCAGATGCTCAGATGACGAGATTAATCTCGCCGCGGCGAGCCTATATGCAGCCTCGAACGAATTTCCCGAACTAGATGTGGTCGCGTATCAGGGTCGAATCGCCCAGTTCGGTGCGAGGGTCGAATCTCGCCTGTCGGCAAACTTCACAAAGTACGATTTCGTTGGCGCTATGCACAAAGTGCTGTTCGAAGAAGCCGGATTCTCAGGCGACAGCAAAAGTTATTTCGACCCGAACAACAGCCACCTGAACGAAGTTATCGACCGCCTGAAAGGCAATCCGGTAGCACTCTCGATTCTCTACATAGAGGTCGCAAGAGTCGCAGGAGTGGCCATCGACGGTATAGCGCTACGCAAGCACTTCGTTGTTGGGGTAGGTTCTGGCGACGAGCGCATGTACGTCGACCCGTTCCACAGGGGCGGTCTGCTTTCCCGAAAAGAGTGCATCACCAGTATTCTCGGCAAAGAACGTGTTAAGAACGGTGATTTTGATGCTCTGGAACGCAAATTCCTGAATCCTGCCAAAAAGCGAGCGATGCTTCGCAGGCTCTTCTCCAATCTCAAAGTCGCTCACGAAAAACACAAAGCATACGAACTGGCGCTATCTGCCTCCGAGCGAATTCAACTGCTCGATCCTTCCAACCTCAGAAACCTCAGCGAACTGGCTCATTTACAAACCAAAGTAGGGAATTTCGGCGATGCGGTCGACTCCCTCACCCAGTTCCTCGAACGTGCGCCCGCCGGATCAAATACTGAACAGGCCGAGAGCGCACTACGCAAACTCAAAGCAATCACTACTCGAGGCAGTGAAGATTCACCCGAATAACCGGTGAATTAGCGAAATCCGCTTTCCTGTTACTGGCGTATTCTCTATTGGTTACCTGAATGGCCAGACGTTTTCGCGCGCGGCGAAGGCAAGCACGGTCGGTGAGGTCCTGAATGGACGAGGTGTACCGCTTGAACGACGAGGGACTAGAAGATCTGGAATTGCTTGCGAAGATCGGCGGTCAAGACCGAGAAGCTCTTTCCACGCTGTACGACCGGTACGGTCGGCGGGTGTTCGCGCTCGCCGTACGGATTCTTAACGACCCCGTTGGTTCTGAAGAAGTGACTCAAGACGTTTTTATGAGTGTGTGGCGGCGAGGAGCTACCTACACAAGGGAAAAAGGGAAGTTCACGACCTGGTTGTTCTCAATTGCGCACAACCGAACGATCGATGAGCTACGAAAAAGAAGGCGTGATCGAAGTCGACAAAACGACGATATTGAAGACCATTACGATCTCAAATCTAGCGACATCTCCCCGGCCGATGCCGCGGTGGCTCAGTCTGAATACGCCAAGATACTGGCAGCGATGGAAGACCTGCCAGTAGAACAGAAAACCGTTGTTGAACTTTCTTACTTCAAGGGGCTTACTCAAACGGAAATTGCAGAAAAAACCGGCCAACCGCTCGGCACGGTCAAAACACGAATGCGGTTGGCTTTGAAAAAGTTACGCAAAGCACTTAGTGCTGAAATGGGCGCGCAGGTATGACCGACTCCAGAGATACAACTGCATCTAACGACGATATGGATCCCCGCTTCGAGAACCTGGCAGGGTACGTTCTGGGCGCACTCGAAAATGACAACGAACGCGACCTCGTCGAAGCCCTGATCGAATCTGACAGCGAAGCTCACGCCGAGTTCAGCGCACTGGCCGAAGCTGCCGACATGCTGGCGATGGCAGTTCCCCCGGTCGCGCCTCCTGCACATCTGAAAACAGCGATTATGGAAATGGCTGGAAAAGAATCAGATCCAACGCCAGTTCGATCAACAGCCGAAATAGCTCCAGTACCCTCACCCACTCCACTGTGGCCAGCGATTCTGAGATCCGGCTTTGCGACTTCCGCGGTAGCCGCCGTTCTCGTAATCGTAGTCGCAGGTGTGCTCGGGTACCAGAACAACCAGTTGGGCAACGAGATCGAGTCTCTTCGTGCCGAACTCACAGCTGAATCTGCGGTAGTTTCCAGTATCCAGAATGAACTGCTGGCAACGGTATCCGAGTCAGAAAACAAAGTTGCTTCCATGAAAACCGAAATGGAAACAATGGAAACCGAGTTCGGAGACACCACCGAGATGGTCGTTCATCAGGAAGAAATGGTGTCGGAACTCGCCATCGTAAACGCCGCTCTCCAACAGGCTCTGGCCGACCAGAGTTGGTTGAACTATGTTGCGATGCGTGAGGAATATCAGGTTGCTAGCTGGCTGAAAAGCACCCAGCCGAATCCAGCTAAAACGGTAGTCGATGCATCGGGCCTGATTGCGATCAGGTACGTTGGCAACGAAGCCGTATTCCAGGCTCACGGCCTTGCCCAGCCACAACCCAGCTACGCCTATACGCTCTGGCTGCTGGGAAATGGAGCGCCGCAACCGGTTGCGCAATTTGAAGTTAGTGAAATCGGCGCAGCGACCGTTCCGTTCCTACTGCCTGCCCCGTTCCAGTTATACTCGAGTGTTGCGGTAACTCAAGAACGTGTCGATGGCGTCGGGAACGACCCAACAGGCACGATGGTTCTTTCAGCCGATACCAACTAATAATTTCTGGGAATTCTTAGAATCCTGTCTTGGGATTGCGAGAATTTCGAGTGAGTTGGGACGCGTGGGCTGAAATGGCGACTACACCTGCCGAAACCAAGTTATGGGATTGTGATCGATGTGGTTCCCGGATGGTCGACCTTCACTGCAAGCTGAAGTGCGACCTTTGCGGGTTCATGCGTGATTGCAGCGATCCGTAGAGTCGATTGGATCGAACATCTCAGACTGATGTCACGATCTTTGTAGGCGAGCGGATCTCGTTCTGGGGTAGGCTACTGATATACCGATGGTCACCCTCCGCTCCAGCCACATACCTGCCGTATTCCTTTTCGCCGCGGCCCTGCTCATTTTTACTGGCGCGGTCGGCTGCTCACAAAGCGAGCCCACACCGGTGCCTGCAACGCCTCGCCCACAGATCACCGCGGAATTGGCGGTCGAACAGTCGAAAGTGGCAATGGCCGCACTCGATAGTTTCAACTTTGAACTGACTCATGACTCAGGCTTCACCACCCTTTCGAGCGCCCTTCGACTGTCCCGGGCAAGCGGCATAGTTGCAACTGACAGTCTTGATTTAGAAGCCGAAGCAAACATTGGCAGAGCGTTCGTTCGGGTAGAGGCAGTCGTAATCAGAGATCGAACATGGATGACCAACCCACTCACCGGCGTATGGTCGGAAATTGCTCCAGAAGACAGTCCATTTTCATTCCTCGATCCCGTAAAGCTGGTAGCCGATATTCTTGGTGCGACCCAGAACCCTGCCTACCCTTTTGATGGCGAATCGACCGGTGAAATAACGGTGACCGGAAGCATTCCAGCACCAACACTCGCAGCACTTGTTGGCACTGTTAATCCCGACGCTGTGCCGAGCGTTGAGCTAACGCTTGATCCCGCGAACTACGTTCTGAAAAAAATTATTATCTCAGGAAACGTACAGCCAGAAGACGAACCCAATACAGTGCGAGTGATAACGCTTTCTGAGTTCGACAAACCAGTTTCGATAGAACCGCCAATCTAACCGATGCTCACCCGACTTCGGAATCTCATATCACCGTACAAGCTGTTGCTGCCCCTCTGTTTCGGGGTGTTTATTGCTGCTGATGATCAGACCGTAGTAGTCACGCTTCTGCCAGACATGATGGCCGACCTGCGGGTGGGCGTGAGCGAGCTGGACAGGGCGTCCTGGGCGATCACCGGGTATCTGATCGGATTTACAGCCGCCATGCCGCTTATGGGTCGAATATCCGACCGTATGGGGTATCGCCGGGCGTTTCTGATCTCGATGGCAGTTTTTACGCTCGGATCGATTCTCGTTGCGATTTCGCCCAACATTCCTGGCTGGCTCTACGGCGGTCAGCCCGAATACAACTGGTTGGTGGGCACGAGGGTGTTCCAGGCCATTGGCGGTGGAGCCGTAATTCCAATCTCGATAGCTGCTGTGGGCGAACTGGTCGACGGAAAGCGACGTGCCATCGCCTACGGGCTAATCGGCGCAAGTGCCGAAGCTGGAGGGGTGTTCGGACCTTTGTGGGGCGGTGGCATCACGACCTGGTTATCCTGGGAATGGGCGTTCTGGCTCAACATTCCGGTGACGATCATTGCTGCAATCTGGGTGATGCGCAACCCGCCGGGCAAACGGAACAACGTGCGGGTGGATGTTCCTGTCTCCATAGTTTTCGCTGCGGCTTTAACGCTGCTGACAATCGGACTTGTTCGGGTGGGAAATCCCGACGCCCTGATGACGGTATCGCTCGTGGTTACATCACTGTTGGTTGTGTTATTGGTGTTCATGAACAACCGTTCAAGCGATCCGCTGTTCCCGCAAAAACTGTTCAAGCTGCCGTCATTCAACAACTCCAACCTGACTCATTTTCTTGTTGGTGCGGTGCTGATAATCGGAATGGTTACGGTGCCTTTGATGGCAGCTTCGGTGTTTGCTAAGTCGCCACTCGAAGGCGGGCTTCAGCTGTTGAGAATGACGATTGCGATCGGGATTGGCGCACTTGTTGGCGGATACGTTACCCAACGATTCGGGGCACGAATTCCGGCGATGGTCGGGCTGCTTATAACCACGCTCGGGTTCATGTTGTTGTCGAGTTGGACAATCGATATCGCAGAGCCGATGTTGACGATTCATCTGGCAATCGCGGGTCTGGGACTCGGAATGCTGATATCGCCTATCGCCGAAACAGCTTTGCGGGGCGTTCAGGCTGATCAGCGAGGGGCAGCATCGGCACTACTGAGCGTTTCACGGATGATAGGGATGACGGCCGGTCTCGCGGCGATGACGGCTCTGGGCACCGTTCAATTCCAGGATCTCGTCGCAGATGTACCGGCCTTCTCGATGGACCCCGACGTTCAACAGCAGATCATCGATAGCGCATCCGATGCCGCAGTCGAAGTGTTCACACGCTTCTACCTGTACGCAGCCGGGTTGTCGGCGTTAGCGCTTATTCCGGCGTGGTTGATGACGCGAGGTAGTAAGAGAACTACACCTAGCTAGTCAGCCGGTGTCGATGCTTCTCGCTTTTGTTCCTGGCGTCGCTCGGCCTCAAGTCGTTCCAGTCCGTAGCTGCCGTGATCGACGTACGACATCGCATCCGCCAGCGCTTTGTGCCCAGCCTGCTCGCGAATAGCCGTGTGCATTAGCTGGCACACTCGTCGGTAGTCGGGGTGGCCCTGTTGCGACGTACGAAGCTCCAGCATGTGGAACGCTTCTCGGGCGTTGAACTGCATCGAATACCGCAGCTTGTAGCCAAACGGCACAACGTACTGCGAAACGTCGGGACCGTGCTCGTTCATCATAGTGTCGTGAAAATCTGCCATCCGATCCATCGCATCATTCCAGCGCTGAGTCCAGCCAACTTCTTCGATCGCCGGTGGCGTTGAGTATCCGTGCTTCACGCCAAGTCGCTGCCAGTCGAGCGTCAGCATCCGGTGTCGTTGTAAGTCACGGAAGCTGCCGAAATCGGAAAGCACATCGAAGCGATAGAACGACCGCTCCATGCCGCGGCCGGGTTTGTGCCGACGGTTCTGGCGATCACCAACGTAAGCCTTTATCACCTCGGCTTTGTCGGCATCGCTCATGTCATTGACGAGTGCCTGAAGTTGGGAATCGGGAAGATCGGTATGCGCGTAAAGCGCTGCTGCGGCGATCTTGTTTTCGGCGTCGTGATCCCATTCGACAAGCGTCACCTCATCGATACCGCTGGGTTCGGCGTCAATACTAGAAGCAATGCGTTCCATGGCTTCGTGGTTATCCTGGAAATACCCCGACCACGCCTCGCCACGTTCTGGAAGATCAACTCGCTTCAGGAACGACGGGATGACCTTGCGTAGCTCTTCAAGCATCATCCGAGCGTAGTCACGAGCCTCTTCAAGGGGGTGGCTGTTCATTCGAATAAGCATCGACTCGTATGCCTGACCCGATGCAAAAATACCGACATTTGAAGTGGTTGCAGCCGGAAGCAGTCCTCTTGCTGAGTCGCACGCCTTGGCACGAATCGACGAGGTGTAGATGAATTGCGAGTCGCCTTCTTCCCTCGGGAACTCGCCCTCGAAGTACGGCACACAGGTGTGAACCAGCTCCGAATACTCGTCGAACAGCCAGTCCATCGTCTTGGTGTACTCGGCTGCGAGCGGACCTGTTTCGATCTCAGGTGGAGCTATGTACCGGTAGCGGTTTTCGACTTTCTGATCGTAAAAAATGTACCGGGTCGACTGCTCAAGATAGGCTGACAGCCGGCCCCATTCGAGCACCTTGGTCAGAAGATTGGAAGCCTGTTCGCAGGCGATGTGCGCCCCGCCAAGCTGGGCAACAGAATCATCGCCAAACTGCGAGAAGACACGGTCGAAAAGACCCTCGGCCCTCTTCAGCGAAACCAGCTCAGCGCTTTCAGAGTCTTCAGCAAGTTCCTCAATAGGCACCTCGGGCTGATCGTAAAACTCGTCAAGAAATAGGCGACGAAGTGATTTTGGCGAACGGCTGTAACGTGCGAACAGGGCACCTTTCACAACCTCTGGGAGATTGATGAGGGCGAAAACTGGCTGGTCGATATTCGTGAAGAACCGGTTCAAGACCGCCCGCTCTTCAGTGTTGAATGTTTCCCGTACGTACATCGTCCGTAAGCCTATCGACTTCCCCGCTAATCCAGCGGGAAGTTTGACTGTTCGCTACCCGATGCTTGTCCAGCCCGTTCAAGCACACAGCAATTCAAATTATTATTTTTGCCGAGCAAGGGCCTAGAGCATGAGGCGAGCGGGGTTCTCGAGGGTCTTCTGGAATTCGCCCATCAGAATCGCCGCTTCTGCACCATCTCCAACTCGGTGATCGGCAGAGATAGTGGCGTTCATCACCTTCCCAGCGACGATGTTCCCGTCTTTGACAATCGGTACATCTTTGACAGCACCGACAGCGATGATGCCAGCGTTGGGCGGAACGATAATCGCAGAGAACGCGTCGGTGCCAAACATGCCGAGGTTCGAAGTGCCAAACGTGCCCTGAGTCATCTCAGCTTGAGTTAGTGAACCGCCCTCGCCACGAGCACGCTTGCCCATGTCTCGAACTGCTCGTGAAATCTCGATCAGCGACATGTTCTGGACTCCGATAACCGCCGGGACGATCAGTCCTTCTTCGAGTGCAATCGCAACACCAAGGTTGATATCTGAGTGACCAATCAGCTTGTCGCCATCGAAAGACGAGTTCCACTTTGGGTACTTGAGCAATGCGGTGGCGACCGCCTTGAGAATCATGTCGTTCACGGAAACGCGGTCACCGTCGTCAACAATTGCCTCGTTGAGTTGTGCTCGGAACGTCATCGCCGGGCCCATGTTTACTTCGTGCGTCACGTAGTAGTGAGGTGACTCTGTTTTCGACTTGACCGTGACACGAGCGATAGCCTGACGCATCGACGATAGCGGTGTGTCGGATCCGTCCATAACAGCCGGGGGACGTCCGCCGCCGGATGCCGCAAAGGCGGGGGAAGGAGTGAAATTCTCAACGTCGGACTTGGTGATTCGTCCGCCGGGACCGGTGCCAGGAACGGCAGCGATGTTGATGCCCTTCTCTTCGGCGATCTTGCGGGCGATAGGCGAAGCCTTCACTCGGCCACCGGGTGCAGCAACCACAACGGGTGTTGGTGCGGCAGGCGTCGGAGTTGGGGTTGGAGCAGCCTGCTGAACAGGTGCTGGCGTGGGTGCGGGTGCGGCCGCAGCGGGTTCAGCAGATTTTTCCTTTTGGGCAGGGGCAGCAACTTCGGGAATCTCGGCATCGGCATCGCCAATGAACGCAATTACGGTACCCACCTGAACGAGTGAACCTTCTTCGACGACGATCTTGCGGAGCAGACCTTCGGAATAGGCTTCCATTTCGACGACCGTCTTGTCGGTTTCGATTTCGGCAAGTTTGTCCCCACGGCTAATCTGATCGCCTTCGGCCTTGAGCCACTTGGCAATTGTTCCCTCGGTCATATCGGCACCCATCGAGGGCATGGTCACTTCGCTAATCAAATTCGCACTCCTGCGGGAACGTTTGACTCACAATAATTGCAAGTTCGGTTGACTCACCTCGTGGGACTTAAAAGACCCGTCGATAGAGGGTACACAAGATTCCACATAATTTGAGCAAAAATGCCGAGTCATTCGACGATCTCTAGCTCGATCCCTTGCGTTTTTCAATGCTCGCTTTCAGGCGGTGTCCCTTGGCGATCACACGCATCCTCCGCTGATGGTCGGTCTTGGCACCCGCGACGCCCTTTGTCCGATCATGTTCAAGCTCACGTCCCATGCGTTTGTACGACTCGAACCTCGATTCCAGTAATCGGCCGTCTGCAATCGCCTCGGCAATGGCGCAACCGGGTTCACCAACATGCCCACAATCGCGGAACTTGCACTGTCCGAAATACTGCTCGACTTCTGAGAACGTTTTGGCGAGGGCATCTTCACTTCCCGAGACCAGTCCGATCGTGCGAATGCCGGGGGTGTCGATCAGAATTCCGCCGTTAGGAAGCGGCAGTAGCTGGCGGGTGACGGTTGTGTGGCGACCACGGGCGTCGGACTCACGGATATCCCCGGTGTCCATCACCTCGTCGCCCATCAGTTGATTCACGAGCGTCGATTTCCCAACACCCGATGCACCGATCAGCACGACGGTTGATCCCGCTTCGGTGAATTGGCGCAGCGGATCCGTTCCTTCGCCGGTAATTCCGCTTGCAGCAAACACATCAACTTCGGGAGCGGAGATTTGAGCCTGCTCAACTATTTCAGCGGGATCGACGTCTTCCAAAAGGTCGATTTTCGAAAGTATGACGACCGGCACTGCCCCACTACCCCAGACCAGCGCTACCTCACGCTCTAGCCGGTTCGAATTAAAGTAGGTAGCGGCCTGAACGATAAACACCGTTGTGATATTTGCCGCCAGTACCTGCTCATCGCCCTCTTCTTTGCCCCGCATCACCCGTTTTCGTACGAGTAGTGACGTTCGGGACAACACGAGTTCGAGTTCGTCAGGATCCTGATCCTGACCCGGTCTCACCAGCACCCAATCGCCAACGGTTGGCTGGGCTGGCTCTATCTCGAATTCATCGTCATGAGCGATACGAGCGAACGTGCTGACTGCTCGATAGTCGGTCGACATCGAATGTACGAAAGTCGTTATTCCGTCGACACGGGCGACTCTGCCGGGTTCGAGCTCAGAGTCTTTTGCGCAAATAGCTGCAAAGCGGTCTCGAACCGCGTCGGTGAGACCGTACTGAACAAGGTTTTGAAGGTCGTTTTCAGTCGGGGAGCTGGAAGTCAGCGGAGTAGTTGTCTGATCCAGGTCATCGTTAAGCGAGGGTGTATTCAACGTGGAGGTTCCTCGAAGAACTCGGGGAAATCTTTCGCACGTCTCAACATTGATACCTATATGAGGTGCACGATCGAAAGGCCGGAGTTGGCTTCTTGGCTGGGCGCGTTTGTGGGAGAAATGAGTTCAATAACATTCATTGAAACGGTCCTCCCTGCTGCCCAGTAGCTGAACTGCTCGGAACTGGCCTAGTCGTGATAATCAGTAGCCTAACTGACCAAATACTACATCGTCACCGGAAAATGGGCAGATTCACTCACAAGAATTGGTCGCTAGGCGACGTTTTCTTTGGCTGAATCCGAATTCGACGCTAACGGCCTAGAGTCCGTAGCCTTCAGCCACGGCTGCCAGCACGTCGGCGACGGCGGCGAGAACTTCCTGCTCGAGGCCACGGTTGTACGGCCACGGCACGTCGACCGAGCCAACACGCATCACGGGACCATCGAGCCACTCTGAAGCACGTTGCTGTAGATCTGCTGCTACCTCGGCCATCACACCGCCTCGGCGACGAGCGGTATCAACAACAACTATGCGGTTCGTCTTCTGCACAGACGCAACAAGTGCGTCCATGTCGATCGGGCTCAACGAGCGCAGGTCGATCACTTCAACGGAAACACCGCGTTCGGCAAGCGTGTTGGCTGCCGCGTTAGTCGGGTGCATTCCGTATCCGTACGAAACGAGAGTGATATCAGAGCCTTCACGAGTCACATCGGCCTTGCCGATTTCGATCTCGTAGTACTCGTCGGGAACCTCGCCCTTTGCTCCGTAAAGCAGTGCCGGTTCGGCGACTAAAACCGGGTTGTCGTCCTTGATTGCCGAACGCATCAAGCCCAGCGCGTCATAAGGCGTCGAAGGGCAGACAACTTTCATACCGGGAACTTCAGCAAGCCAGGTTTCAAAACTCTGTGAATGCGTTGCGCCAAGCTGCACACCAGCACCGGTTGGCGCTCGTATAACCATAGGCACGCTGATCTGGCCACCAGACATGTATCGCAGGTTGGCCGCCATGTTGACGATCTGGTCGAACGCGACAAGAGAAAAAGATATCGACATGAACTCGACGATCGGGCGGAGTCCGGCAGCCGCAGCACCAATTCCTGCGCCCAGAAACGCCTGCTCGGAAATCGGAGTGTCTTTGATCCGTTCCGGACCGAACTTCTTCAGGAAGCCGTCGGTAACGGCGTAAGCGCCACCGTACTCACCGATGTCTTCACCCATCATGAACACACGTGGGTCGTTCTCGAGTGCTTCCTCGAGTCCTCGTTTTAGTGCTTCTCTAAGAACAATTTCTGGCATATGAGTTAGGCGAATACGTCGTTGTGGATTTCGGAAAGATCGGGTTCTGGACTCTGTTCGGCGAATTCAACGGCCTTCGCAATGGCTTCGTCGACACTAGCTTTCGTTTCTGCGATCTGATCAGCAGTGGCCAATCCCATTTCGATAAGGCGGGTTGGGAATGTGGCGACCGGATCGCGCTCTTCCCACTCCTTGACTTCTTCCTGCCCACGGTACTTCTGACCGTCGGAAAGCGAGTGGCCTACAAAACGGAAAGTCTTTGCCTCAATAAACTGAGGACCGTCGCCCTTGCGGATGCGTTCAACGGCAATCTCGGTCGCTTCACGAACTGCGAGAACGTCCATGCCGTCTACTTCGACAGCCGGGATTCCGTAAGTCGCCATGCTGGGGCAGAAGTCGATTCCACCGGCCCTGACACGCTCTATCGAAGAGCCCATTCCATACATATTGTTTTCGAGGAAGAACAGAACAGGCAGCTTCCAGATAGCCGCCAGATTCATGGTTTCGTGATAAATACCCTGGTTCGTCGAACCATCACCGAAGAAACACATCGTAAGGGCGTCGGTCTTGTTGTATTGCTGTGCGAGTGCCAGTCCTGCAGCCAACGGTAACTGCCCCGCAACGATGGCGTGACCGCCCATGAAGCGCTTGGCAACATCGAACAGGTGCATCGACCCGCCCTTGCCTTTAGAAGTTCCGGTCGAACGACCAAAGAGTTCGGCCATAGACCGGTTTATGTCGAGTCCACGTGCGAGGGCATGACCATGGTCGCGATAGTGGCTGACGATGTAATCGTCGTCACGAAGAGTTGAGATAGCCCCAACGCCGCTGGCTTCCTGACCAATGTAGAGGTGAAGGAACCCGCCGATCAGGCCTTTTGAGTAGTTCTCACCACAGGCAATTTCAAACTGCCTGATGAGGTACATCTGGCGGAATAATTCCAGGTGGTCGGTCCTGGCGCCTACGTCACTTTCATCCAGACCCTTAGCACCGCTCTTGCCGTTTTTTGACGACTTTGCAGACTTGGAGGAGCTTTTCGAACTGGATTTAGTAGAACTTGCCATTAATTATCAGATGCGCACAAACATATTTTCGACGCCGAAAAGATACTCAGCGGTTCATTTCGGTGGGGGCGATAAACGATCATTCTACCGGAAATAACTGCATTCTCTATTGTGATCTTAGTTTGCAGCGGCCAACTTTGCTGCTTGCAATACATTAACCAGAAGCATCGCAATAGTCATTGGCCCAACGCCACCTGGCACCGGGGTAATGGCCGATGCAACCTCTAACGCTTCTTCAAAGTCGACATCGCCAGTCAGGCGATAGCCACGTTTGCGTGTCGAGTCTTCTACTCGTGAAACCCCAACATCGATAACCACGGCTCCCGGCTTCACCATGTCGGCAGTTACAGTGCCGGGGAAACCCGCGGCGGCGATCAGCACATCGGCTCGACGAGTCTCGGCACCGATGTCTTTCGTGCCGGTGTGGCAAACGGTAACGGTTGCGTTCGCGCCTGGGCCCTTCTGAAGCAGCAGTGCTGCCAGCGGCATTCCAACTAGCTTGCTACGACCAACTATCACGACCCTGGCACCGTTCATGTCGACATTCTCTTCGACGAGCATTCGCTGCACACCAAGCGGGGTTGCCGGGGCGAATCGAGGTTGCCCGAGAATCAGTAGGCCAGCATTTTCGGGGTGAAGCCCGTCGACATCCTTCAGAGGATCGATCGCATGAATTACGGCTGCTTCGTCGAGATGCTTTGGCAGTGGGAGTTGAACGAGGATTCCGTTCACTTCCGGATCAGCGTTTAGCCTCTCGACAATCCCGATCAACTCTTCTTGAGTGATCGACGCGTCATGGCGAATCGTGTCGGTTCGTATCCCGACCTTCTCGCACGCCCGCTCTTTCCCCTTTACGTAGGAGTGTGAAGCGGGGTCGTCGCCAATCAGGACAACGGTTAGGCCCGGCACCGATCCGTGCTGTTCCCGTAACTCAGCGACCCCCGCAGCAACTTCTTCGTGGACCTTGGACGCCACTTGCTTGCCGTCAATAATTCGTGCTGTCACTGTTGGCCTGGCCTCGGTTGGACTCGTAAAGGGCGTCGAATTTCGTAATCACCAACATAAATCGTAACCGAGAATTCTCTTTACAAGTATTATTTCGAGCATCATTTGGATAACACCGTTGGGGCCGATCTCGAAGTTGGCTCCGGAGGCTCCTTACGCATGATCTACACAGGGATCGATTTGATAGAGATTCCCCGAATCGCTGGAGTGCTTGAACGCTACCCCAAGCGATTTCTTGCCAAGGTGTTCACGGAAGGCGAACAGCGCTACGCCCGCGGACGTCCACATCAGCTGGCGAGTCGGTTCGCAGCCAAAGAGGCCGTGATGAAGCTGCTGGGAACGGGAGTACGTGGTGTGCCGTGGAAATCGATTGAAGTGACCCGCAAGCGAGGCGGGCCGCCGGAGATCGTTCTTCATGGATCGGCCAAAATACGGGCGGAAAAGATGGGCATCACCCGAATCGCCCTGAGCCTTTCTCATTCTCGTGAAATGGCAACTGCATCGGCAGTTGGCGAAGCAAGAGACGACGCCTGGAAGCCATGAAACTTGTAACTGCCAACCAAATGCGAGCTATCGAGCAGTCGTGCGTCGACGCCGGGATATCGCTTGACGTTTTGATGGAGAACGCAGGACTGGCGGTTGCGGAAGCGATTCGAGCTGGTTTCGACGAATATGATGGCGGCGGTATTTTCGGTAAGCGCATCGTGATTCTCGTTGGACCCGGAAACAACGGCGCCGATGGATTTGTAACGGGACGGCATCTTTCTGAGTGGGGAGTAAGTGTTACGGCGATTTTGTGTGCGAAACGGAAATCGCCCGATCCGAAGCGGGAGTTGGCTGAGAAGGCTGGTATTTCAGTTGAAGACGGGCTGTCAGCAGACGGAATTGGGATTTTTCAGCAAAAACTCGAAACCTCCGACCTTCTCATCGACGCCGTACTGGGAACTGGCACTGCTCGCCCCATCACTGAACCGCTATCTTCGCTGCTATTCAGCGCTCTCGAATCGGGAGTTCCGGTAGTAGCACTCGATCTGCCAACTGGTATTAACTCCGATACCGGTGGGTTCGACATCGCAGGACTTCCAGCCGACCAGACACTCCAGCTTGGCTACCCAAAGCTGGGTGCTGCCCTATCCGGCAATCCTTCTTTGACCGGTGAGATCGAAGTGCTCGATATCGGCATTCCTTTCGGTCTCGACTCGCAGGTAAACACCGAACTGCTCACCGACGACCTTGCCGCGCTCATCAACCCAGAACGTCCCTTCGATAGCCACAAAGGCACGTTCGGATCGACACTGGTCATTGGCGGTTCGCAGGACTATCTCGGTGCTGTGACCATGGCTGCTGATGCCGCGAGTCGATCAGGCGTTGGGCTGACGTTCGTCGCAACTCCCGAACCTGCTTACAAACGAGTAGCGGGAAACGTACCCGAGGCGATGTATCGTTCGTTGCCGGTTTCATCCAACGGAAACGTCGATCCTTCAGCAGCAGCCCAAATCGCTCTCGAAATAGCCACCCGATCTACATCAGTAGTCGTCGGACCTGGCATGGGCAACAACGCCGACACCGCCGAGTTTCTCGCCATCCTGCTATCTCAAATCGACCTCGAAACACCATTGGTGCTCGATGCCGACGCCCTGAACATCCTCGCAAAATCGCATAAGTGGTGGGAACGGCTCGAAAATCCCGCTGTGCTCACGCCGCATCCGGGTGAAATGAGCCGGTTAGTCGGGATTTCAACGGCAGAAGTTCAGCGGGATCGAATAACTATTGCACTCGACACCGCCAAAAAGTTCAACAAAATCGTCGTGCTAAAAGGCGCAGCCACTCTCATCGCCTCGCCAGATGGCCGTCTGAACGTCTCGCCATGGGTGAACTCAGGTTTAGCAAAAGGCGGCAGCGGAGACGTTCTGGCAGGTCTACTCGGTGGTCTACTCGCTCAACAACCCGGTGAACCATTCGAAATGGCTTCTCTGGCAGTGCACATTCACGGATATGCAGCCGAGTCGGCTAAACGTGGAGTGGGTGAGACTGGAATGCGCGCCACCGATGTAATCGCTCGACTTGGCCACTTCTATCGAGATCAGATCCAGCGTCTTTCCAACTGAGTTTGCCTTCAGCATCTGCTCGAAGCACACCCGTTCGCGTGTAAACGGGCGTGTTTTCGCAAGCCACGCTTCTATACTGGAAGAACAGTGACATCACTCCTTACCGTCGATATCGGCAACACAAACATCACGATCGGCGCTTTTGACGATCAGGAACTAACCGCCACATGGCGCTTAGCAACCCGCGAAACTCGCACTGTCGACGAGCATGCCTGGGCACTTCAGGGCGTACTGCGGTCGAAGGGTGTCGAGCCTGATTCGTTCGACGCTGTTGTGATCTGCTCAGTAGTTCCCCCACTCACCGAAGCTTACGTCGACGCGCTGTCGTCGCTCACAGGACTCGAGCCGCTCGTGATTGGACCCGGCATTCGTACCGGAATCCGTATTCACTACGACCGTACGCAAGATGTCGGCTCCGACCGAATTGTTGACGCAGTAGCCGCCCACCAGCTTTATGGTGGGCCGATAGTTGTCGTGGACATCGGCACCGCTACGGTATTCGACGCCGTTACTGCCGATGGAGATTACATTGGCGGCGCAATTTCGCCGGGTATGGAAATTGCAGCCGACGCTATGTTCCGCAATACGTCCCAGCTTCGACGTGTCGAGATGGTCGCACCTGACAGGGTGATCGGCCGAAGCACAGTTGCTTCAATGCAATCAGGCTTTGTGTTTGGGTTCGCCGTACTCATCGAAGGCATGCTGGCTCGATTCAAAGCCGAACTCAACCCGGACGCCCCCGACGATGTAACGGTTGTCGCCACGGGCGGGCTCGCTAATTTGATGGCGCAAAACACCGAATCCTTCGACCATGTGAACCCTGAACTCACCCTTACGGGGCTCAGGCTTGTTTACGAAATGAACAACGTTTAACCCGAAACTTGTTAGCGGTATCTGGCATGTCACCTGCGATTAGCTCAATCCAACCGATCTCCCGCCCCCCTCTTGAGGGCAAGACGGTAGTTCTTGGCGTCACCGGATCTATCGCCGCCTACAAAGCTGCCGACATCGCCAGCAAACTCGTTCAGGCTGGGGCGATCGTCGATGTAATCATGACGACCGCTGCTACAGAGTTCGTGGGCGTTTCAACGTTCGAAGCACTAACGCACCGCCCGGTTACAACCGGACTCTGGCAGGCACACTCCGAACTGAGCATCGACCATGTCGCACTCGCTCTACGTGCCAACTGCGTGCTGATCGCCCCTGCGACAGCTAACACAGTCGCAAAACTTGCTCTGGGTATTGCCGATGATCCGCTGACGGCAACAGTGCTGGCTACCGAAGCTCCCGTGATTGTCGCCCCGGCGATGGACGCCGATATGTTTGCAAGTCCGCCTACACAGCGGAACGTGAAAACGCTGAAAAGCGATGGCGTTGTGGTTGCTGGTCCGGAAGACGGACATCTGGCTTCCGGACTGGTCGGCAAAGGCCGACTCACCGACACAGCGACGCTGATTGGGCTCGTTCGACAGGCCATCGGGCGCCGTGGTGACTACGCTGGAAGGCACGTGATCGTCTCAGCAGGTGGCACTCGCCAGCCGATAGACCCTGTCCGATACATCTCAAACCGCTCGACCGGGAAGATGGGCTACGCTATCGCCGAGGCAGCACGAGATCGAGGCGCTCGGGTGACTCTGGTTACTGCTGCGAGTCTGGCCGATCCCGCTGGCGTAACCATAGTGAACGCTGCGACAGTTGATGAAATGCGTGATGCGATCGTTCCTGAGTCATCTGGTGCCGATTTGCTCGTGATGGCTGCCGCAATTTCCGACTACACCCCTACAAACGTCGCCGATCACAAGATCAAGAAGCAGGATTCGGGGTCGGCAAAAATGTCACTGGAACTTTCAAAAGTTGAAGACTTCATGCCTCTGGCTCACGGTCGGAATCTCGTCAAAGTGGCGTTTGCTGCCGAAACGGACGATCTCGAAGCGAACGCACATGCCAAAGCTGCGCCAAAGGGTGCCGCATTCGTTGTGGCGAACAACATAAGCGAACCGGGAAGCGGGTTCGGTACCGACACGAACAGGGTTACATTCGTCGAGGCCGACGGAAACGCTGAGCCTCAGCCAATGATGGACAAGCTCGATGTGGCGCATGCGATTCTCGATCGAGCACTCCCGTTTCTCTCAAAACGCTAGATAGCCCTCTCACGCCCCACGCTCTTCACAATGACCCGTTTCACCACACGATACGAGTGTCCAGATCGGTGCGATTGCCCTTAGAATGTGCGCACGAAATGTCGTCCATATTTGTCGCAGGTAATTTCTTATCGAGGTGTTCGCATGAGGCTCTACTGGAAGCAGAAGAAAAAAGGTATCGACCTGATCGTCGAAAACGAAGACGGTGAGACCTTCTCCGTAGGTGGCGTTCGCGAGACCAAGCGCGGAATCGAAGCGCTTGCGAAAACGGCCGGTTACGACCCCGGGCGGGCTGTCAAAGGAATCGGCTCGGTCGAAGAAGGCCGAACGTTTGTTGAGCAGTTCGAGCCGTGGCGAGAGTTCTTCCCCGGAGCACCGCTTTCTATCGAACCCGACGTCGTTCCTCTCGAACAATAATCCCCTATTCCGCAAGTAAAACCGCATTCATGAAAACCATTGACCAGTCGATTCTCGACACACTCGCTGAGTACGATTCCGCCACAGTCCAGAACGCAGGCATTCTCGTTCGAGGCTACGTTCACGCAGACGACGACTACACTGATCCGAGCATTCAGGAATACATTTCACCGGGTGCGAAACCGGCAGTTGGGTATGCGCTGACATCGACCTGGACTCCGATTACAGGATCAGATAGCAGCGGGTATGTCCGCACCGACTACTTCGACTCGATAGCCAAGGCGAACTTTCCGGTAATCGTGGTTCAGCAGGACATCGACAAGCCCTCGAACCGTGGTGCGATTATTGGCGACGGAATGGCGTACCAGATGAAAGCGCTGGGTGCTGTCGGCGCGTTGATCGAAGGCAACGTGCGAGACGTACCCGGTATTGCAGACGCCGGCCTTCCGTTGTGGGGCACCGGACGAGTTCCCGGACACGGCCCCTTCAACATGATCGAGCATGAAATATCGGTAACCGTTGCGAGTCTGCGGATTCACCCCGGCGACATTCTGGTTTGTGATGCAGACGGCGCGACCCGAGTAAGCGTTGATGAAGCCGCCGACATTGCGAAGATGTGCGCCGAAGTACGCGCCAAAGAGGGCGGACTCCACCGCTTCTTCTCAGTTCCAGATTTCACTCTGGACAACTGGGCAGAATGGAAGGCGAAGAGCTAGCACGCCCTTACCCCGTTTCCTGAGCCCCGATTTTCATCGGGATAAACTTCGTCATCGGAGTCGAAGGATCTGGAGTGGGGACGCGCTGAGACGCCGTCCTCTCCCTGAGGGAGAGGATTGAGGTGAGGGGGAATGCAGGTGTGGGGCTGGGGTGTTCCGTTGTGATTGATTCAACGTTTACGTGCCCCCTCAACTTATCCCTTCTCCCTGAGGGAGAAGGGATAAGTTGGTTCGATCCGCCCCCTAGCCACCATTTTTCACAGGTGCCGCTGCTGGCTCGATTTGTGCTGTGTAGCGCCAGTCTCCACTCGGTGTGCCCGGTGCGAAGTTAATCGATTCAGCTCCACCAGCGGCAGCAACGTCGTCGAGCACAAGTCGCAAGTCGGACTCACCCGCCTCGTCAGCTTCAAGCACAAGGCTCAGCAGCTCACGGTTCAAGCTAACTCCGCTCTCACTCTTTGCCTTTCGAATCGCTGATATCGCGTCGCATGCAGCGGGGAACGAACCTGCTAATTCAGGAGCAGCAACAGCATCGAGTTCCTCAACTGTCGGCCACGGTGTCTGGTGAATCGATGCGTGCCCTGTCTCTTCGGCGAACACCCAACTCCAAACCTCGTCAGTGATCGTCGGTACAACCGGAGCGAACAACCTCAGAACAACGTTCAGTCCGAGTCGAAGCGTCGCCACTGCCGATGCCCTGCCTTCGGGGTCGTCTTCCGAACGAGATCGCCGCTTGAGCAGTTCGATGTAATTGTCGGTGAACGCACCCCAGAAGAATTTCTCGGTCTCCTGAAGCGCCACCGAGAACTCGAACTTCTCGAACGCCTGGCCCGCAGCGCGAACAACTTCCTTCAACTCAGCGATAAATGCACGGTCGAGCTCGTTGGTGATCGGGCCGTCTTCAGCCGTCTGGGCGAGCACAAACTTTCCAGCGTTGTACAGCTTCGTAACCAGCTTGCCGCCGATCTTGAAGATCGACTCGTCGTGTGCGGCGTCAACACCGAGTTTGAACGAAGCCGACCAGTACCGAACGGCGTCGGCACCGAACCTGTCGATGCTGTCGACCGGTGTTACGGCATTGCCCTTGGATTTCGACATCTTCTTGCGGTCGGGATCAAGCACCCAGCCGGAAAGGTTAATGTTGTGCCACGGTACCGATTCCTGGTGCAGCATCGCCTTGGCAATCGTGTAGAACGCCCAGGTTCGAATAATGTCGTGAGCCTGAGGTCGCACATCAAACGGAAACAAGCTGTTCATCTGGTCGTCTTCCTCGCCCCATCGAGCCACGGTTTGCGGGCTGAGCGACGAGGTGAACCACGTATCGAAAATGTCAGGCTCACCGGCGAATCCACCGGGAACGCCGCGCTGCTCCTCGGTGTATCCGGGGGGAGTTGTCGATTCGGGATCTACAGGCAACACTTCTTCAGCCGCAATAATCGCTTGGTCGTACTGGGGTTCGCCCTGATCGTCCAGCGGGTACCAGACGGGGATCGGAACTCCAAAGTAGCGCTGACGGGAAATACACCAGTCGACGTTCAGGTTTTCGGTCCAGTTCTCGAACCGCTTTCGCATGAAATCGGGGTACCAGTTGATCTTGCGCCCCATGTCGATCATCTGGTCTGTCTTATCGAGCATCCTCACGAACCACTGGCGAGTTGTCAGGTATTCGAGCGGACTATCGCCGTTTTCGTAGAAGCGAACCGGGTGTTGGATCCACTGTGGCTCGTCCTGAAGTGGGGCACCATTTCCAGTGGCCGAGTTTTCAGGATTACGCATCATTTCGACGACAAGTGCCTTGGCTGAAGGCGAGCGTTTGCCGACTATCAGCTGGTAGTTCTCGTTGGCTTTTTCGGGGTTCGTGCTTGCCCAGCCGTCATCTCCACCACCACTGAAGGAGTGATCGAGAATACGGCCGTTACGGCCCAGAATCTGGCGAAGCTCAAGTTCCTCTTCACGCCACCACGCAACGTCGGTCTGATCACCGAACGTACACACCATCAGAATTCCAGTTCCCTTTTCGGGATCGGCCTCGGTGCTCGGGAAGATCGGAACCTTTGCGAAGAATCCGGGCGTAACGGCGTGTTTACCGAACAGTCCCTTGAATCGCTCGTCATCGGGGTGAGCCGTGATACCCACACAGGCAGCGAGCAGTTCGGGTCGAGTAGTCGAGATAACGAAACTGCTGACCGGGGCGTCCTCTTCGAACACGCCAAACTCAAGGTCGTGGTATGCCCCGCCCTTCTCACGGTCTTCTACTTCGGCCTGCGCAACCGCTGTCTGAAAATCGACGTCCCACATTGTTGGGGACTCGCGTTGATATATGTGACCTTTTTCGTGAAGGTCTAAGAAGCTGCGCTGTGCGATACGGCGGCTCTTGTCGTCGATCGTGGCGTACTCATCGCTCCAGTCGATCGAGTAGCCCATGCGATTGAACATGTCTTTAAAGGCAATCTCGTCGACTTCGGTCACAACGCGGCACAGCTCGATGAAGTTCTGGCGACTTATCACGAGTTGGCGGTTTTTCTTCAGTTCAAGACGGGCGCGCTCTGCCTCAACATCGAGGTTCTCGATGTATGGCACGCCACGCTCGGCTCGAACCATGAAGTAGTTCTGAACACGGCGTTCGGTTGGCAGTCCGTTATCGTCCCAGCCCATCGGGTAGGCAACGTTCCAGCCAGTCATCCGTTTGTATCGAGCAAGCAGGTCCTGGTGGGTGTACGAAAAGACGTGACCGATGTGGAGTGCCCCGCTCACCGTTGGCGGTGGCGAATCGATGACAAACGACTTCTCACGAGGTGCATTCTGGTCGCGCTTTTCAACACCCAGCTCGCTCCAGCGGGCGCGCCAGTGTGCCTCACGCTCGTTGATATCAAAGCGCTTTGGAAGATCACCAAACTCTATCGACTTCACAGCAGTTATTCCTATTCGAACCTAATTCACGAACTTAAACCGTTGATGGCATATTTTTTAGCACAAAAAAACCCATCCACTTCAGAAGCTAATAAAAGCCTCGTCAAAGGACGGGTTGAACCGCGGTACCACCTTCGTTGCCCACACCCGAAAATCCGGGACGTGAACCACTCAATTAGTTGTAACGGAACCACCGGGCGCACTTACTATTCTTGCGAATTTCAGTTCACCAGCTCGGAGACGACTTCACGATTACAAGGGTTCCGGTTCACACCAACCACCGGATCTCTTTGACCCTGCAAACTCGCTACTACTTCTCGTCGAAGCCTGTTCAATATCAGTAAAAGGCTATCCGCTTGGCCCTGCAAATGCAATGGCAACTCGTGCCCACGAATCTATAGCTGGGATTTGCTGTTCGTTTTGCGTTTCTTCCTTTTTTGAATCCGCATATTGTCGGAGTGAACCAACTTCTGGCGACGTGCGTTGTTCTGTCGCATGTGCTCTAACTTCGCTAGGCCCTTGCGAGTATCGCTGGCGATTTTTGCGGGATCGGAACGCTCCATGCGTAGTTTGAACAGCCAGTATGTGAACGCATCTTCAGACGCAAGCGAATGCTCGTCGCGATATCGCCAGCCCTCACGAGCGGCATCGACACCGGCTTCGATCCTGAACACTTCCCACAGCTGATCACGAGTGTTGCCGTAGAGCATCTCGTAGGCAACTTCTATCGAGCTGTCGCTAAGTGGGCGGCCTGCTGCCACCCGCCGGTGGGTTATTTCCTCTTCAACGGCGGTAAGCAGCGACTGTTCGACCGTGACTCCGTAGAAGTACGAAAGGTGCGCCCTGAACTTGTCGACACCGACCGCACGCATAAACTCGGGCTCTTCGAATCCAGCAAATAAAGCAGGATCGGCCAGCCATTCCTGCCACACTTCGTCATCGATTTTCGAGCCGCATTCGCCCAACAAACGTTTGGCAAGTAACCGCCAGTCAAACGCCTCGCCACCGATCAGGTAATCGAGATGCTCACCGGCGATATTTTCACTTGCCAACGGCCACTCGGCGATCGTTTCGAGGATCGACAGCTTCCAGTCATCGCCTGCCGGATCGACGTCCGTTTTCAGGTGTGAAATTACCTCACTCGCCTCTTTATTCAAAGATGCAGTTTCGGCTGTTTTATGTTCGCTGCTAACCATGGGATTTATTGAATGCGTAGCGTTCTGACTTTGGGAGCGCTAGAAATTCCATGAGCTCGATGTAGTGGAATGCGTTGATAACTTTGTTCGTTTCGACCCAACCTCTGATCGCCGTTCTCACCCCATAGTTCAGGTTATTGAACTGCCAGGTGCGGTGCGAGTCAGTGTTGATTGCAAAGATTACACCCAGATCAACCGCTCGCCTTATGTGTTCGGCATTCAAATCGAGTCGATCTGGCGATGAATTAATCTCGATTACAGTGCCGGTTCTCACCGCAGCCTCAAGTATTGCG
Source organism: Dehalococcoidia bacterium (assembly GCA_012959765.1). Classification (GTDB taxonomy): domain Bacteria; phylum Chloroflexota; class Dehalococcoidia; order Lucifugimonadales; family Lucifugimonadaceae; genus Lucifugimonas. Next base: position 90,443 of record DUCO01000049.1, read on the forward strand.
TTCACGTCCATTCGCACCGCTGCTCGCCGTTCGGTCAGGCGCGCCGTTAGATGGCAGATCACGTCGACGTACGGGCTTTCCATTGCATCGATAACGCGCTGGGTCATCTTCGCTTCGTCTTGGTCCATCGCCGAGTGAATCGAAGCGATCACGATGTCGAGGTCGGCTAATAACTCGTCGCTGTAGTCGAGGGTGCCGTCGGGTTTGATGTCCATCTCGGTGCCCGTCAGCAGTCTCAGACCCGACTCGTCGTTCAGTTCTTGAACAGCCGAGTTGTGGGCCAGAAGCATGTCGGGCTGAAGGCCGTTTGCGACAGTGGCGCTGGGCGAGTGATCGGTGATCGCCAGGTATTCGAATTTGCGCTCAGTTGCCGTTGCGACCATTTCTTCCATCGGATAGCGGCCGTCCGACCAGTTGGTGTGGGAATGAAGATCGCCCCGAATCATGTCAAAAGTGATGATGCCTGAAAAATCTTGGTGGCTCGCCACCTCAATCTCACCGGAGTCTTCTCGCATTTCCGGCGGAACGAAGTTGAGTCCGAGTTTTTTGTAGATATCGTTCTCGGTGGCAACTTCTACAGGCGAGCCTGATTTTTTGGAATCGTACAACCCGTCGCTCGTGAGTTCGAACTCCTGCTCTTTAGCGATATCTTCGAGGCGGGTTCTGTGTGCGATCGACCCCGTGGCATACACAAGTGCGCCCGCCCAACCTTCGGGTGTGACTACTTTCAGGGAGAAGCCAAGGCCTGATGTATCGCTAAAACGTGCTGTGGATTCTTCTTGTGCTGTTACTTCGTGAACGTTCGGAAGAGTCGTAAACGCATCGATGATTGCTGTTACCGAGGACTCGTTCTTCGCCGAACACACGAAGTTGATATCGCCAACCAATTCGACGGCGCGCCTCACGCTTCCAGCCACTTCGATTTGGACGATATCGTTTGGACAGCGGGAATTCATTTCAGCTATTAGCTCGGAAGCAAGCTGCGTGGCGGGTCCGATCCCTATCCGGTCGCCCTGATCGATTCGCATCTGTACGTGGCGAAGGATGTTCGACGCGCTCTTTTTGCTGATTCTCGGCAGTGATTCAAACTCGCCAGACTCGATTGAGTACGCGAGTTGCTGGAACGTGCTGATACCCAGATTGTTCGCTGCGGTGACGGCAGTTTTGGGCCCTATGCCGGGGATTTGTACTAGTTCAAGTATGCCGTCGGGAAGCTCGTCTAATAGGCCTTCAAGCAGACCCAGTCTCCCTGTTCGCACAAACTCCTGTGTCTTCTTGACTATCGCCTCGCCAAAGCCGGGTATCTCGCGCATTCGTTCGGTATCTTCAACGATATCGGTGATCGGAAACGGAAGACTTTTGATTGCGTCAGAAGCCCTGGAATGCGCACGAACTTTGAATACGTTTTCGCCCTTCGCCTGCAGAAGCACGGCGACATCGGCGAACACTTTAGATACAGCGGCGTTGTCCATGGGACACAGGGTATCGCGGCGGGAGGTGTTGTTGTGGACGGAGATTACTGGCCAGGCGAGTCAATGAAGACCGAGTTGAGCAGTTAGTTCCGAATGTACGGGATACTGAATCAAGTTCAGGATGACGGTATTCGCGTACGCGGTCGACCGAAGCAACGACCCCAACTCAGGTAGAAAAAGTGCCCTCGGCACCTACTCGGTGTTTTGCTTTGCTTGCTTGCGTTGCAGGCGTTCGATCTTGCGTCGTTGGGCTCGGGTGTATTTTTTGCCGTCAGACGAGTGAGTCGGCACCTGGGCAAGGCTGTTGCCACCGGTCTGACCTCCGTGACCAGAGTTCACGGTCGCCATGATCGACTTCTGATTGGCGAGAGTGTTGGCCCGCTGGGTCGATACATCGGCATCAACTTTTAAAGCGTTCATCTCCGGAGTTTGCGAAGGCGCTGGCTGCTGAGTCAAAGCAACTCGGAATATCGTGCGTGCCACGCTCGACTTGATCGTCGTGTCGAGCGAAGTGAACATCTGGAACGCCTGTCGCTTGTAAGCAACCAGCGGATCGCGCTGTCCTGCCGCTTCAAGCCCGATTCCCTGCCGCATGTTGTCCATCGACGTCAGGTGCTCAACCCAGTGCTCATCGATAGTTCGCAGCATGATCGTGCGTTCGAGTTTGTGAAGCAGTTCGGCCCCAAACTCGCCAGTTCGCTTTTCGTAAATCGTGTCGATCAGATCAGCGAAAACATCCTGCGCCTCATCCGGTCGCATCTCCAGAATGTCATCTGGATCAGGGAACCCATCAAGCGTCGGGAAGACCAGCATCATCTCTCGGTACAGGCCCTCAACATCGTAGTTTTCTGTACCGCCGTTAATGCGATCGTCAACAATTATCCGAACTTCTTCGGCGAGGTATTCGCTGATGGTCGGGCGAAGATCTTCGCCGTCGATCACCCTGTCGCGAAGCTGGTAAATCACGTCGCGCTGTGTGTTTACAACGTCGTCATAGTCGACCAGATACTTACGTATTTCAAAGTTCTGCGCTTCGACCTTGGTCTGGGCGGTTTCAACCGACTTCGACACCATTTTGTTCTCGATCGGGACATCCTCTTCCCAGTGGAACATCTTCATTGCCCCCCTGATTCGGTCGCCACCAAAACGTCGAACAATGTCATCTTCAGTCGAAAGGAAGAACTGCGTCTCACCCGGGTCGCCCTGACGCCCACAACGACCACGCAACTGGTTGTCGATACGGCGGGACTCGTGGCGTTCGGTGCCAAGAACGAACAGACCACCCTTTTGAACAATTACATCGTGATCTGATTGCCATCCGGCTTCCGTAGCTACCGTCACATCGGGGTTGCCACCCAGAATAATGTCGGTTCCACGGCCAGCCATGTTGGTTGCGACAGTAACCGCTCCGGCCTTACCAGCCTCGGCAACAACATTGGCCTCTCGCTCGTGTTGCTTGGCGTTGAGCACGTTGTGCGGAATGTGCTTCTTCTTTAGCAGATCACCCAAAAGTTCCGACTTGTCGATAGTCGTGGTTCCGACGAGAACCGGACGACCATCGTTGTGAAGCTCGGCGATGCGTTCGGCGATCGCGTTCCACTTTGCCTCCTCGGTCATATAGATATAGTCGCCACGGTCGATTCGCTGAGTATCCCGGTTGGTGGGTATTTCAACCACTTCAAGTTTGTAAATCTTGTCGAGTTCTTCCGCTTCTGTAGTTGCAGTACCGGTCATACCAGCAAGTTTTTCGTACATGCGGAAGTAGTTCTGGAGAGTGATCGTGGCGTATGTGTTCGACTCTCGCTGAACCTTCACACCCTCTTTTGCTTCGAGTGCCTGGTGCATTCCGTCGGAGAATCTCCGGCCAGTCATAAGTCGACCTGTGAATTCATCAACCAGAACCACATCCTGGCCCTGAACAACGTACTCACGATCACGGTAATAAACGTGCTCGGCACGAATTGCGTTCTCGGTGAAGTGAGATAGCACGTCGTTTTCGACGCCGTACAGGTTTTCGACCTTCAGCTCACGTTCGACGGCTTCGATGCCTTCTTCGGTAAGAACGATAGTCTTTCGCTTGTCTTCGATCTCGAAGTGAACATCGGCAGTAAGCCTTTTGGCCAGCACCGCAAACTTTCGATACTCCTGCCCCTGCTCTTTCGCCGGACCTGAAATGATCAGTGGAGTTCGAGCTTCGTCGATGAGAATGTTGTCTACTTCGTCGACGATCGCAAAAACGCGCCCACGCTGAACACGTCGATCTGCTTCGTCGACCATGTTGTCGCGCAGGTAGTCGAAGCCAAATTCGTTGTTCGTGCCGTATGTAATGTCGCAGGCATATGCTTCCTGCTTGGTGCCGGGCTGGAAGTTATCTTCGGGCAATCGAACCGGTGGAGCCGTGTCGGCTTCTCCTTCTTCGCCCTGATCTTCAGCTTGAACAGCCAACGGTGCGTCCGGGTTGAAAACCCACGATGAATCGTTCTGCAAACAGCCGATAGTCAGACCCAAAAAATGGTGAACCGCACCCATCCAGCCAGCGTCACGTTTCGCCAGGTAGTCGTTTACGGTGATTACGTGTGCGCCCTCGCCGGTAATAGCGTTCAGATACGTTGGCAGCGTTGCGACCAGCGTTTTACCTTCACCCGTGCGCATTTCAGAAATCTTGCCCTGGTGCAGTACGATTCCGCCGATCATCTGCACATCAAAGTGCCGCATGCCGATGGTTCGCCTCGAAGCCTCACGCACGGCCGCAAACGCCTCGGGTAGTAGATCATCGAGATCTTCCCCTGCGTTGTAACGGGATCGTAAGTCTTCGGTTACGCCCTTGAGCGCATCGTCGCTGAGTTTTTCAAACTCCGGTTCGAGATCATTGATCTCGTCGACGATCGGATAGATTTCCTTGAGCGCTTTTTCGTTGGAATCACCAACAAATTTGTTAATAAACTTGAACATATACGGCTAGCGGCTTGCCACCAGGAACGTCAGATCCAGGTTCCGAACTTTTCCACCGTCTACTTGAGGGTGAACAGTTCTCCAACTGATCGGCCTTCGTGGATTCGCCTGATCGCTTCTCCAAGAAGCGGTGCGATTGAAATTACTTTGATCTTTGAGTTTACTTTGTCTTCGGGCAAAGGCACCGTGTCGGTTATTACCAATTCTTTGATATGTGGAACGTCGGTAATTCGTTTTGACGCATCACCCGGCAGGACACCGTGAGTGGCGACTACGTAGATATCGCCACCACCCCGAGAAGTTATAGCGTCCACTGCCGAAAGCATCGTTCCGCCTGTGCTGATCTCATCGTCGAAGAGAATGATCGGGTGACCATCCACATCACCAATTACGTTCATACTCTCGACGCGGTCTTCATTTCCGAGCCGACGCTTCTCAACAATGGCCAGAGGTGCGTTTATCGCCCCAGCAAAGTCGCGCGCCTTTTTGGTGATACCGATATCGGTTGCGACCACAACGGGATCTTTGAGATCACGATTCACAAAGTACTCGACGAGTCCCGGCATTGCGGTTAATTCATCAACCGGTACCTGGAAGAACCCTTGCACCTGTCCAGCGTGAAGGTCGATCATTACTACGCGGTCGGCGCCGGCAGTTTCTAGAAGATCGGCAACAAGACGGCCAGTGATCGGCACGCGGGGTTGGTCTTTCTTGTCGGTTCGGGCGTAGCTGTAATAAGGAATTACCGCCGTAATACGACCCGCTGAAGCACGCTTCGCGGCGTCGATCATGATCAGCAGTTCCATGATGTGATCATTCACCGGCTCAACGTCCGACTGCAGAATGAATACATCCTTCTGGCGAACATTCTCGAGAATACGCACGAAGGTGTTGTCGTTGGTGAACTTGAACACCTCGATCTGGCCGACTTCCTGCTGAAGGTAGTCGCAGATGTTTTGCACCAACTCAGGGTGCGAGTTTCCAGCAAAAATAACCGGTTTTCCGTTAACCCCGTACATTAGTTCCCCTTGAAATCCGGTCGTCGTTTTTCACGCAAAGCCACCATACCTTCAACATGATCGTTTGAGGATAGCGTGATTGCTTCCACCGCGGCAGACATTTCGAGAGAAGTTTCGAGATCCATTGACATCCCTCTGCGCATCATAGTTTTGGCCAAACGAATCGCAATTGGTGGCCCGGAGGCAACTCGGCGCGCCATCTTTTCAGCAGTGCCAATCAGATCTTCTTCAGATACCACTGCGTTCAGGAAGCCGAGACTATTCGCTTCGTCGACTTCCATGAAGTTACCCATACACATCAGTTCTGCCGCCTTGGCGGTGCCGAATATTCGAGGGTAGAGCCACGTTCCGCCGTAACCGGGGAAGAGCCCGACATGAATGTACGCGGCCATGAAGCGTGCCGATTCGGAAGCGACTCGCATGTCGCACGCACAGGCAAGGTCGAACCCGGCGCCAACGGCCGACCCGTTGATCGCCGCTATTACAGGTTTTCCCATCTGGTAAATGCCCAGAATCACCTTGCGAGCAAGCTTGAATCCTCTCTGCTCCACCGGGTCCTGGCTTGTGTGGGCCGTCGCCTGAGCCACCGACCATTTCATCGGTATCGGCACCCGAGCAAAACGCTTGACCAGCACCTGTGAGAATCACGGCGCGTATCGAATCGTCAGCCGCTACCACGTCGAGCGTGTCGGCCAAAGATTGAAGTAGTTCGTTACTGAGTGAGTTGAGGCGGTCGGGGCGATTGAGCGTGATAGTCGCGAATCCGTGGTCACGGCTCACATCGAGTATCACGTTGGGAGTTGTCGAAATATCGGCAGTGTCTGGCATGCCGGGATTCTAGCACCAGCCCGGATCCGAAATGGCAAGATATTTTAATGGTCTCGAACTGATTTCGAGTCCAACTCTAGACCTGCGAAAATATCTGAGCACTCAATGTGCAGCGAAGATAATTTCCGCTTCTAGGCGCAGTGTTGTTCGACCGGTAAGCCGAACAACCAATCATAAAAAGCGGAATGTCGCTTTTTAAGCAGCCTTCTGATCGGTGTACGGAAGCGGGGTCGCCGGTGCATCCAGCGGCTTTCCGAAAAGTCTTGCCGCCATTTCAGGCGAAAGGTCTTTCGAGAACCCACATTGCAAACACTTCAAGAAAGTGCCGTGCATGTCGCTATCGGCATTAATGTCGCCAGAGCATCGAGGGCAGGATTTGAGGTACAGCATCTTCTTTCTCTTTCCCGTTTTTCAGGATCGAATTGAAAGTGCGTACAGCCTATCCGTCTAAAAAATTCCCACGAACCGTCCCCACCGACACTCTTAATGCGTGCCTGCACCTAATTTTTCGAGACCTTAGTTACTTGCCACGGGCGGTGCCCGAGTTATTGGAGCGGTGGGTGAGCAGGCTAGATCAGTTCGTCGTATGCGCCCTGCTTAAAGCCGAAGATAATCTGTGAATCGTCGGTAAGAATCGGTCGCCGAATCAGACGTGGCTCATTTACCATCATCTCAATCAACTCTTCTTCGGTAGCCTTGCCTCGGAGATCGCGATACGGCTTAGAACTCGGACTTCTCCAGGCGAACATCTCGTCGACCGACGAGAGTTTGCTCAGGTTTTTTATCTCGTCGCTCGAAAATTTTTCTTTGAAGAAATCTCGAAAATCGTACTCAGTACTTGAATCATTGAGAGCCCGACGGGCCTTCGAACACGTACTTCAACGAGACCAGCAGTAAAATTTCAGTTCTGTAGACACTAATAAATCTCCGGATTTCTCTTCAGATTGTCGTCAGCTGGATGTGGGATTTTCCGGCAGGCTTCTGGTGAACAGAATGCTAAACCGCTTTCACACTATCCGCGATGTTCCGATAGGCTGAACCGTAACAGCAAAGGCACTCGGTGAGTAATCGTATCGGCAATACAAATGACGAGATTAACGACCTATCGCGTTGGTCTGCCTTCAAACGCGCCCTTCCAAACCCTCGAAGCCGGTCACGAAACTTATCTAACCTGAGCCTTTATGCGTTCGGGCTCTCGGGTGTGTGGACTGGAGTGGGCGTTGGAATTCTCCCATTCAAAGTTCTTGAAGCGCTTGATGCGGGTCGAGTAGAAATACTCGGATACGCGCTCGATAAAAACGGCGCACTCGGCATTTTGTCACTACTTGGACTGATGGTAGCGGCGGTCGCCCAGCTTGGTGCTGGCTTGCTAAGCGACCGTGATTCCAGATTAGGCAGTCGGCTGCCCTACCTGTTAGTTGGCGCTTTCGGTCTGGCGGCGATCACTGTTCTTTTCGGTTTCGCCACATCGTTCGTGGCCCTCATGCTTGCGATGATGGCAATGCAGATGTTCGGGAACATTGGGCAGGGGCCAGCGAACGCCTTGATCATCGATCATGTGCATCCAACGAAAAGAGGCCAGGCGGCAGGTGTGCTCAATCTCTGGCAATTGCTCGGCGCCGGGGCGGTCACCGTGATCGTGCTCCAGTTCATGGCGAGATACGATGCGGTGGAAGCGCCACAATGGCTGTGGTTCTCGATCGCCCTGATGATCACCGTTTTAGTGCTGAGCACCCTGTGGACGGTGCTGGTGGTTCGCCCGTCGAGTGGCCTGTTTATACCGAACATAAGACGGACCGACTCCACCGCGAAGAAGCAGGACTCTCCCGCCACGAAAGCTGTAAAACCTCGAATTAGCGGAAGTTATGTGGCATTCCTGGTGGCGTTGGCGTTCGCTATCGCTGCAATGTCGTCGATGCAGATATATGCCCTATTTTTCCTGCAAGACGTTGTTGGCCTCGAGAATCCAGCAGCTGGAGCCGATCGACTGGTAATCGTTATTGTGCTTGCGGCTGCACTCACTGTGCTTCCTGCCGGGTACCTTGCAGATCGACTCGGCAGGGCAAGTCTTTTCGTACTCGCAGGTGCCACCGGAGTAATCTCTTCCCTGCTTTTGTTATTCGTCGATTCGATCGGGCCTGTGCTCGCGATCGGGGCAATCGTCGGAATTTCAGTCGGCTTGTTCATGACCCTAACGTGGGCGGTCGCCAACGATCTTGTGAGCCGTGGCTCTGCTGCAAGAGAACTCGGGTACACAAGCTTTGCGACACTCGGCGGTGCGGCTCTGGCACGATTCGCCGGGATTGGCATCGATGAGCTCAATCATGTGTCTGAGAATCTGGGCTACAAGGCGATAATCATTTCGGTAGCTATTGCCTTTGCTCTGTCAGCCGTGATTCTTGCAAAAATCGGCGGTAAGCCGGGCGTTGTCGAAAAACCGTCTGATTTCGAACAGGTAGCTACCGCTCCAGCGCCTGACTAGTCGAGTATTCACTCAACTGGCCGATATACTTGCCACCTCGAATCTTTAACGGGCACAGCCCTAGCAATCTGGATCATCTGTAAATGGACGTGTTTCTCGCGAGCCCTCGCGGCTTCTGCGCCGGAGTCGACCTTGCCGTCGACATCGTCGATCTCGCCATTCAGCAATACGGGATCCCGGTCTACGTAAAGCACCAGATTGTCCACAACCCCAAGGTTGTTGCCGATGTCGAAGCGAAGGGCGCAATCACGGTCGAAAACGTCGAAGAGGTTCCCGAAGGAGCCGTCGTCGTTTTCTCAGCACACGGCTCGCCGCCCTCTGATTACCAGATTGCAAGCCGCCGGGGTCTCACCGTGCTCGATGCAACATGCCCACTCGTAACCCGTGTTCACAACGAAGCCAAGAAGTACACCCGAGAGGGAAAGAAAATTGTGCTTGTGGGCCACGCGGGGCACCAGGAAGTGATCGGAACAACGGGCCAGGCAGAAATGGAGCTTGTCGATGAACGGCAGGATTCCAAACTGCCCGATTGGTCCAAAGATTCCGAGGTCGCAGTCCTCACCCAAACCACCCTTTCGGTAAACGACACCGCCAGAGCAATCGCCAGAATAAAAAAGCGCCACCCGAACGCAGTTGTTCGAAACGACATCTGCTACGCCACAACCAACCGGCAGGCTGCGGCTACCGAGCTTGCCGATATGACAGAACTGGTTCTGGTAATTGGTGCTCAGAACAGTTCGAACTGCAACCGACTCAAAGACGTTGCCATTAAAAAAGGCGTGCGCGCTCATCTGATAAACGGACCTGAAGAGCTGGATCATTCATGGCTTTATGGGGTTGAGAAAATCGGTATTACATCGGGTGCCTCGACTCCCGAGAAACAGGTGAAAGCCGTTATCGAAGCTATTTCGCCAGATAACATATTTCGCGTTGGCCCCGGTGAAGATAAGACCACGTTTGCAATACCTCGCAACCTACGTGGCATGGTTAGCGGCGGAACCCGCCAGAGCAAAGAAGATTTGATTCTCGATGAAGATAACTAGCGTCGAATGCCTAGTGCTCGATGAAGAGTACCCGTACGTAATCCTTCACACAGACGATGGATTCACAGGATTCGGCGAGTGTTTTCGTCGCGCACCTTACGTTTCCAAGGTCGCAATCGAAACGGTGTTTGCACCTCTTGTAGTCGGCAAGTCTCCGTTCGACTCTGAAGAGATATGGGATCTGATGTTTAAGGCTGGCGCGGTCGCGGGTCCTCTTGGTGCGTTGCTAACGGCGGCGGCCGGCGTCGACCTGGCGCTGTGGGATCTCAAAGGGAAGATTCTCAACACCCCCATCTACAACCTGATCGGCGGTAAGCGTCGAGAAATGATCAAGGTTTACGCAAGTTCACTTGCCCGTGACCTCGCACCAAAAGATGAGGCCAAACGGGTTGCCCACTTCAGGGATCAGGGGTTCTCCGCTTACAAGATGCACTCGGCCATACCGGGCAAGATCGACGATCCGGGTGACCTCACGATCGAAACTGTGAAGGCGATTCGTGAAGAAGTCGGGTACGAAATGGATGTGCTGGTCGATGTGAACAGCGCTTACTCTGTGCATCACGCAATCGAAATCGGACTCCAACTTCAGGACCTCGGCGTGTTCCATTTCGAGGAGCCAGTTCACCTCCGCAACTACGCCGGGATGGCCGAAGTTGCCGACGCACTTGTGATGCCAGTAGCTTCGGGTGAGAACTCTTTCACCCGGTGGGAGCACCTGACTCTCATCCGAGAAGGCCGACCCGATATTGTGCAGCCCGACGTCGTGAAGGTTGGGGGAATCACCGAGTTCCTGCGCATCGAGGCTGTGCTCACAGCCCATGGCGCAACTATGACCACCCACAACACGCAGCCCTACGGATCGACCGCTGCCCACGCTCACCTGCTCGCCCCGAGCAACAACTTCCCGTACGCACAGGAATACAACATCGAAGAAGTGGGCATCCGAGACAACGACTCGATTCTCGATACGCCGTACGAGGTTGAAGACGGCTTTATTCGTATACCAGACGGCCCCGGACTGGGACTCGACTACAACCTCGAGAAGATGCGAGCCCGCAGCAGCGATCGCCCGTCGGCGTTGGCCGACGTTTGGGGTCACATGCAGTAGGGTTTTCGTTGATTGTCATTACGAGGAGTCGTCGACGTGGCAATAACGATCATTGGCTCTCAGTACTCGAATCTGCCAACCGCAACTACGAGCCGACAACGCTTTCCGACGGTCTCGTTTTTCAGGACTACCCATGATCAATCCGCGAAAACCCTGTCAGCAACTGCGGCCACTTCAGAATCGATAGCCCAACGGCGATGAGCCCGCCCGCGGCGTACCCGCTGATAGTCATATTCACACCGTACTGCTCGATCAACCAACCGCCGATTACGAGTCCCATTGGCAGGCCGTAGACCGCCAGCATGCGTATACCCATCACTCGGCCGCGCATCTCGAATTTGGTGAAGGTCATTAGCACCACCGACATCGAGATCATGCAGAAGCTGATCGAAGCCCCGATCAAGGCAAGCAGCGGTAGACCCACGGCGTTCGAGTCGGTCTGAGCAAACAGGATCAGCAGCACGTACCAGCCGACCATGGTGAACATCATGAAGCGTTCGGGGCGTCTTGAATTCACGACAGATGCCATCAACACCGACCCGACCAGCGCACCTGCAGCAAACACGGAGACCATCAGAGCCAATCCGTTCTCATCGTGCCCGTACACATCACGGGCAACTACTGGCAGCAAGCCGTTAGTCAGCGGGAAGGCTGTGAGATTTACCAGAAACGCCATGAACATAATCGGCTGAATCACCGGGGATCCAACCATGTACTTCATGCCCTGTTTCATTTCAGTAAACGGGTTTACGTGCTTCACCGGAACGCTCGATCGAATCGAGCTGATTCCGAGTCCGAACAGAACACTGAACGCATAGAACGCAGTTACGCCAACGTACGCCCAACCAAGCCCGAGTCGTGAAAGCAAAGTTGCGCCAAGTAGTGCGCCTACGATTCGCGCAGTGTCCTGCGTTGTTCTGGCGAGACCTGACGCATTCATCAGCAGCTCGCGTGGCACGGTGTCGGCAATCAGCGACTGGCGAAGAACGTTGTCTGAAGCTCGAACAAGCCCGCTGAAGCCGGCAATTACAAATATGTGCCACGGCTGTAGAAGGTCGGTTGCGACAAGAATCAGCAATGCAAGCGCAGCCAGCCCGGCTCCGGTGCGCATGATGATGAGCAATGCTTTGCGGCTCATGCGATCTGCCAGAACTCCAACCAGTGGGGCTGTCAGCGTGCCGGAAAATCTCAGTGCGCCCAGCAGTCCCACGAGGAACGGCGAGTCGGTGGCGACGAGAATGTACCAGCCCAGAATCAGAGTTTCCATCTCTGATCCCCAGGTCATCATCGCATCGGCCGACCACTGGAAACGGAAGCTACGGATTCTGAATGCGGCGAATGGGGTAACTCGGGCTACCGGTTCTCTTGGCACACGTCTGGCCGAGCCGGATTCCGGTGCTGCAGAGTCAGACGTACCGACTGGTGATGAAGCATCTGCTGAGTGCGAATCGGACGATGGTCCACTCGAACTTCCTGATCCGTCAGCTACCATCGACTCGTGAATTTCCCTTTGCCAAATATGCCAGAGCCAATCGGTGCGGATCGAAAGCTCGTCGCGCTGTTCGTTTCGCTCGTGGCATTCGCCGTTCTTGCAGCGTGCGGTTCCAACTACCCGGCACCGGTGTTCATCGAATCACCAGAATGCGCCGATCTGGAACACGGCGTGCTGCCCGTAACAGACTTTACTCTCTCGACCGACGGGATCGACGTGTCTCTGCAGGTCGAAATCGCCAATAATTCCAGCAAGCGGACACAGGGGCTCATGTGCCGAGAGTCGATTCCGCCCGATACCGGCATGTTGTTCACATACGAGTCTGATCGCACGAGCGGCTTCTGGATGTACAACACATACGTGCCAATCGACATCCTGTTCATCGATTCATCTGGCAATGTCAGCGATAAAATCACCATGATGCCCTGCCCGCGGGAAGAGCTGACGGACGACGATTGGAAGTTGAAGTGTGCCACCGATGCCAGCTCTTATATCCCAAGCAGCGAATGGCGATACACGCTGGAAATTCCGGCTGACTGGCTTTCGAGTCAGAACATTGGCGATTCAGTTGTGCGTAGCATGAACGTCTCGTGGCCGGGGTTTGAGATGGATGATCCTGCGGCTGAGTAACATTGCTTCCCAGTGCACGCCCCCCGGGTGCCAGCTAGCCAGAATCAACGCACGCAGATACGCAAGACGATAGGAAACGCACAATAATTGGCTAACCGCAAGCAAAAAGCAGTTCTGGCAGTAATCGACGGACTCGGGTTCAGCAGGACTCGATCAAAAGACGTGGTCGAAGCCGTTTGGGCAAAGCTCGCTCCCGCAGACCAGGAGTTGCTTGAAGCCACGGCAGACCGTATAGGTCGCGACTCCAGCTGGGCGAAGAACCTTCTCTACCCGGTTCATGTCGAGTCGCTGGATGCCGACACTCCTACTAAAGAGGCATTGGCGTGGATAGCTGATTCACAACTTTGCCGTGGGTTCTTGAACGCCGATCTGATTGAGCGGATCGAACTGCTTGTTGAAACTACAGCCGACGAGCAGCGTTACGTTCCCTGGGCTTCGGGAGCAAGAAATCTGTGGGCGCTGCGGAACGAGAATCTGTCGATTCCAACCAGCGCTGCCGGGATATGGGCGGGATTCGAAGATCTCGCTCCGGCGGTTCAGGGCAACTCTGAAACCGGGCATCAACAGATCGGAAACACCGAACTGGCACCACAGCTTCCGCTTGAAATAACCAACTCAATCGCCAGTGGCGAGTTCTTCGAAGGCGATGCCTTGAATTCGATAATCGCTTCGGCGAAAGACCGCAAAGCTATCCTGAACTTCTGCTTCCTACTTTCTGGAGTAGGCGGTGCCGACGGACGGGTTCACAGCGCATGGAATCATCTCGAAGCGTTTCTGGAGTTGGTGTTCGAACGGCACGGTGTATCGCCCGATCATGTTCAGATGCAGGCGATTCTCGATGGTCGAGACTCTGCGGAGGACAGCTCGATCGTTTCGTCTGAAGGCTCAGGGGATTTTCTCGGGCAGCTTCAGGTTCTGCTGGGCAAGTACGATGCTGAGTCGTCGCTGGCGTGGGTGGTTGGACGATCAACCGCTATGGATCGCGACTACCGAGAAGAAGCAGCAAGAACCGACTTCGATCTGCTAGCAGGATTTAAGGGCGAGCAGGTGTCAGGTTTTGACGAAGTACGTGCCATCGTTTCCAGTGTTCACGAATCTGGCAAAACCGATCAGGACATCCCGCCGATTTCGATTCTAAGAGCCGACGGATCGGTGCCGAAGATTTCGGCCAACGATGCCTTTGTCGATCTCAACTTCAGGTCGGATCGCCAGCGTTCAAAAATAGGGTTTCTCGCGGGCGCACGCGCATTCCTTGAAGCCGAAGGTGAATCTCGTGGGCGAAAGTGGGACGGCTCATGGATCGATCACAACCTGAACCTCGATATATCCGGAATCGCTGAATACCACCCCGTTTTCGAAGCCGAACACGGAGTGAGCGTTGCGTTTCACACCGAACCACTCGCCGCTAACTTTCTTGCACAATGGCCCGAAGTCGTTGGCGACGACGAGTACACCCTCGTTGCTGAAAGCGTGAAGTCGTCGCACATGGGCTACTTCTTCCGAGGTCGCCGGGAAGATCCGGTCGCCGGTGCCAACGAAGTTCGTCTCGTCACTCCCTCGCACGGTGAAGAAGATGGCGTGAAGTCCGACACCGACTTTTACCTGTACCCCGGCATGCGTGCTAAAGAAGTGACAGCCGATGTGCTGAAGGCAATTAGTGCTGGCACTTCAAGACTGATCTGCTGCAACATCGCGGCTCCCGACATGGTCGGTCACCTGCTTCCAGCACGATACGAAGAAGCCAAAGCTGCCTACCGCGCCGCGGCTGATGCACTGGTCGAAATGGCACAGACGGCTCGAACCGCAAGAAGCTTCTTCGTTGTGACTTCCGATCACGGCAACATCGAAAACGACACCTCGGCCCATTCGGTAAACGATGTCCTGACCACAATCGTTCGACCCGACTCAGCAAAGTCGGAAGTTGCCATCCCGGTCTTCCAAGCTCGCTTGTTCGACATCGCCCCTACGCTGTTCAAACTCATGGGCGCAGCACAAAACGGGGCTCCCGCGGCAGGCCCAGCCGATCAATCCGTGGGTAGACCGCTGGTCGTCACTGGGTAAAGTTTCAGGCGTTCACTCTGTAGAAACCTCGGTTCGAACTGGTGTGCACTCACAAGATGGGTGTTAGCCCCCACTTGACTGAGGGTGGGACCACGGTAATTTCTGGTGTCTCGGTCTTCCGAAAGACCTCCACAAGGGACCCGGTGAAAAGCGCAACAGGCGTTGAGCCTTCACCCACATCCCACCGGCTCGAGTTGATAAACGCATGGTTTCAAACACTGAAACAAATAGCCTTGGACTCAGATACGTATCTATCGCAGATAATCTGCAGCAACAGATCGAATCAGGCGAAGTCCAAAACGGCGAGCGACTGCCTAGCCAGCACGAGATGGCAAAGCAGTTCGGTGTTTCATTGACCACCCTCCGATCAGCTGTCGACCTCCTCGAACAACGAGGACTGGTTCGATCAGCTCATGGTCTTGGAACGTTTGCGCAGTCACCCGAGCCGGGAAACGACACTCCCTAGGTATTGCTTGTTGATGATGACCCACAGGTGGTCGACCTTCTTTCAGCAATACTCGAAGACGAAGACATCGCCGTGACCAGCGCATCATCCGCTGCCGACGGCATCGCCAAGCTCGCAACTACAAGCTCCCGAGCTGTGTTTCTTGACCTGATCATGCCCGGTGGCACCGGCATTGAGCTGCTTAAGGCAGTCGAGCTGCAGAAAATAAAGACTCCCGTAGTGCTGGTAACAGGCGCAGGCGACGCGGATCTAATCAACGAAGCAATGGACCATGGTCCAATCACCCTTATCCGCAAGCCCGTTCGGGTCAAGCAGGTAAGATAGGTTCTCGAAGTACTCGGCGTTCAGAAACAGGCAAGGGCCTAGGTATAAACGCAATGAGCACAGAGAATCGACAGGCAATAATCTCCCCCGCCACAGCCCATAAGTTTGAACTTATCGGCCGTATTTTTTCAGGACTGGCACACGAACTAAACGGTCCAATTGGCATCGCCATGGGATTCTCTGAACTGGCTAAAGAAGCAATCGTTGCAAAGCTCGCCGGCACACAGAACAGCCGAGAGAGCCAATTCTTATCTGAACTGACGGAACGAGAACGAGAAGTTCTCGACTGTATGGCACGTGGTCTCTCAAACGCAGCAATTGCTGAGGAGCTGTTCATTCAGCCCCGAACTGTTGAGCGACACATCGGTTCGATCTTCTCGAAGATGCGTCTGCAGCCACAGCCCAAGGCCCACGCTCGTGTTCAGGCGGTACTTGCGTACCTCTCGGACACCGGAAGGCTGAAGGAAGGTTCGAAGGCTGGAGAAGGCGACGATTCGATGATCGGCGCGATTGGAATGATGGGCTAGACATCTCCCCTGCCCCACAAAGGCACAACGTCACCCATCCAACAAAACTGACCTCTCAGGCGTAAGAAGGCCTCTTGTGGGTGGACAGGAGGCCTTTTTTTAAGATTGCGTTAGCTCCGGGCGGGCATTCGCCCTTGGTCGCCGCTGCAATCTCCCCCTCTAACTCACCCGATCCGGGGGAGGATAGGTAGCTCAGGACATTTGAGGCGAATATGGTCGCAAGCTGCAATTGTTGTTACCCCCTCTCCCCGGGGAGAGGGCTGGGGTGAGGGAGAAAGTCTGGCGCCCTGGAACTAACTTACCGACAGCCAACTGTCATCCTGAATCAAGTTCAGGATGACAATTTTCGAAGGCAGTGCAACAGGACGCCGATCGCTTTCCAGCGACTCGAGCCAACGAATCATCCAACTCCCCACTTATCGCAGAAAAAGTGCCACTGGCACTACCAGGCTATTTCGCCGCCGTCGATTACCAGCTCGGTGCCTGTCACCCAAGATGACTCCTCGGATGCCAGATAGAGAATCCCGTAGGCAATGTCGATCGGCAGCCCAAGCCGCCCCATCGGGGTCATTGCCAGCCGAGCGTCACGGACTTCCTTTTGCGAATGAATATCTTGAGTCATCGGCGTATCGGTAAATCCGGGATGAACCGAGTTCACTCGAATGTTGTCCGGAGCGTACTGCACCGCCGCTGCCTTGCTAAACGTTCGCGCTGCGCCTTTCGAAGCGTGATAGGCGGCTCCGGCGGGCGACCCCACAATGCCAAATATCGACGAAACGTTCACAACTGAACCGCCACCGTTCTTGCGCATTGCCGGAATCGCAGTCTTGGTGCCCAGCATGATCGCTGTCGAGTTCACCGCAAAAACTGTGTCCCAGTTCTCGACTATCGTGTCTTCAACCGTCGCTCTGCCCTTGGCGCCCGACATTCCGGCGTTGTTCACTACGATATCGAGTCGGCCCCACTTCGCCATCACCTCTGCAACAACCTCGACCCACCGGCTTTCCTGCGTAACGTTGAACTGCCGATAAATGGCAACCTCGCCGTTCATGTTCAGCTCGGCCTCAAGCGCATTGCCCTTGGCGTCGTCGATATCGGCGATAACCACTTTGGCGCCCTCTTGGGCGAAGAGCCGTGAAGTAGCCTCGCCGATTCCCGAAGCGCCACCGGTCACGATGGCGGTTTTACCTTGAAGTCTGTTGCCTGATGGCATTTTTATTTCCTTGTCTGATCTGGTTGGACAGCTAGATGGAGATTGCTCATCCCTTCTCCCCAGGGAGCCGTGTCACCGACTCGACCCAAGTGCGAAGGCACGCTCGGTCGTAAATATTAGGTTGAGGGTGAGAGTTTTGAAGCAGATTGCGGTTGTACGTTTCTCCCTCACCCCAGCCCTCTCCCCAGGGAGAGGGGGTTTAAGCGAAGACACCCTACTCATCCACAACATTGTTCTTCAGTGCGTCGGGGTTAATTTCGAGACCAAGCCCCGGCCTATCTTCAAACGGCTTCCACGTTCCGTCATCTCCGTATGGCGGCACCTCTGTCCACCAGACGCCGTTGCTCTGCTCTTCTGCGCCAAGCACTTCGACCACCTTCAAGTTCGGTGTCGCCATGGCGCAGTGCAGATGAACAAGCGACACGGCGTGGGGAGCAACTGGAAGATTGAACGCATCGGCCATCGCAGCAACCTTCATCCACTCAGTTATACCCGTAACTCGATGAACGTCGGGCTGAACAATATCTACGGCCCCTGCCATCAGTAAATCCCTGAAACCGTACTTGGTGTACTCGTGCTCTCCAGTTGCAACCGGAATCGTAGTTGCCTGCGAAACCTGCGCTAGTCCGGGAATATCGTCAGCGAGAACCGGTTCTTCGAACCACGCCACATCGAACTGCTCGAATATCTGCGATATTTTTATCGCCTGTTTGGCCTTGTAACCGTTATTGGCATCGACGTATATCTCCACATCGTCCCCCACAGCCGCCCGTACCGCGGCAAGCCGCTCGACATCTTCTCGCTCCGACTGGCCAAAGTCTTTGGCAACTTTCATCTTCACCCGTGGAATGCCGCGCTCGACATACGCAGTCTGCTCGGCGACAAGCTCGGCCTCAGAGTAGTTCGTCCACCCGCCTGATCCGTAGATCGGCACAGTTTCGTGCGCCGGTCCTAGCAGTCGATAAATCGGCTGGTTCAGAACCTTACCTTTGAGATCCCACAGGGCGATATCGATAGCCGCTATCGCCTGAAATGCCAGCCCCTTGCGACCAAACCCACGCACTCTCCAGAACATGTCCTGCCACAGCTTTTCGATCATGAACGGGTCTTGCCCAACCAGAATCGGGCTCAAGTTCTCATGGATCACTTCTCGAATAGCGCGCTGTCCCGGTGCCATCCCGAGACCGATAACGCCTTCGTCAGTGTGAATGTGAACGAACAGCTGGTTGCGACCCGTTGCGCTCGGATCAATCGGCGGAATCGTTGCATCCTGAATCACAAACCCGTTCGGGTCGCGCAGCATAGTGGTTTTGATCTCTGTGATTTTCATTCGGGTCCCGCCACAAATAGTTGTCGCTCTTTGGGCGACAGATTACCTCGGTCGCGAGGAATTGGGTATTGGGAAAACTGGTTTTAATCTGCACTTGGCGTTAATTGACAGTGCGCACCAATCTCATTGGTCGTAGGCTCTTCTATCTAAATACTCCGCCAGTGCCAGCAAACCCCTGTTTCAGCTACTCATGACCACACCGAACCCAGAAAGCCCGAAGACCAAAAAGGGTGGCATATTCTACGGCTGGTGGGTGTCACTCGCTGGTGCGATGAACATGCTTGTGAGTTCAGGGCCAACGTTTCAGGCTGCGAGCACACTCTTTCGCGCTGTTGAAGACGAGTTCGGCTGGTCGCGAGCCGTAGTAACCGGTGTAGCGTCGTTTGGTCGCTTCGGCGGTGCATTATTGGGCCCCCTTGAAGGATGGCTGACCGACAAGTTTGGCACCGGGAAAATGGTGGTGATCGGATTCACAATCGGTGGCCTCGGAATGATCTTCTACTCACTGTTGCAAGGTCCGGTCCAGTACTACCTCGCCTATTTCGTAGTCTCGCTGGGTTTCTCTCTTGGCGGATTCGTACCCTCGATGGCAGCAGTAAACGCATGGATGCCGCATCGGCGAGCGACGGCGATGGCGGTCGTTATTGGCGGATCGAGTTTGGGCGGAGTGTTCGTACCGGCGATTGTTTGGGGCATCAACACACACGGCTGGCGCGAAACGACTCTGGTAATCGGGTTGATCACACTCGCTGCTGGTCCTCCCCTGGCCTACATAGCGGGCAAAAGAGCGCCTGAATACAGCGACCTGATGGAACAAGTTGCCAAGCCTGAAGAATCCAAAGAGCCACGCAGGCTAACCCAGCACGATTTCACCGCCAAGCAGGCACTGAGAACCAGAGCGTTCTGGTCGATATCGTTTACTCACACACTGACGAACTTATCGGTAGGGGCGATCTCATCGCATATCTTCTTCGTTCTCACCGATGACAACGCCGTAAACCTCAGCGACGCCAGTGCAGCGACGATCATCCCGATCATGGCGCTATCGGCGTTCGGGTTCCAGATGCTCGGCGGTTTCGCAGGCGACCGCATCAGCAAGCGATCGATCCTACCGATCCTCATTCTGATGCAAGGTGCCTCACTGATCGTGCTGGCTGAGGCTGGCGGCTACTTCGGGGCACTGGTGTTTGCTCTCATATGGGGATTCGGCTTTGGTGGGCGAACACCGATGTTGCATGCGATGCGCGGCGACTACTTTGGTCGCAAGCACTTCGGGGTGATTCTGGGGATGTCGGCTTTTCCGATGGCGATGGGCATGATGGCAACGCCGTACATCATCGGAAAAATTCACGATAACACCGGTACCTACGTTCCTTCGCTCTACACACTCGGCGCGTTTTGTGTGGTTGCGGCTCTAACGATTACGCTGGCAACAAAGCCGTCGACTCCGATGCAGAGATAGCTCTCATTTTGGTCGTCGGCGCATCGTCTGCAGATCAAGTCGCATCAAATAATTCAAGGTGCTGTCGAGGGAATCGCGAGCCGTCCCTCCGCTACCTCGGCAGCGTCTTCATTTATATCCATCATCCGACCTCGTCCTGACGTCTACGGAGCGAAACGCTGGCAAATACACGACCAAGTTCAAAATCTCGAAACAAGCCGGGCTCTAAGTCGAAGGCGAATCAAAACGATTCAGCACCTCGCAGTCTTATCCGCGCGCTGGTTTTCTCCGCGGTCGCCATAGCAGCTGTGCTGACATTCGCAGTAATGGCTAACCTCGCATTAGGGCGTGTTATCCACTGGGACATCGTGAGTGTGCTCGGAGCGATCTGCTTCGTGTTTTTGACCATCGGGCGCAAGTTCCGCACGATCTAGCCTGCTGATACTGGCGACGGGCGCGCCACGGCTCTCAGATCTCCACACCGAGTAGATCCGCACTCTTGCTGTTCTACTGGCCGACCTGCTAGCTTCGTACCTATGACCAGCAGCAAGTCGCCCAAAGCCGCGTTCGATAATCCACTCGATACGAAGATTTCAGCTTCCACCCGATTCGCCATCGAGCTGGCAGCCTGGATTGCCGGACCGTGGGCAGCGGCCGATCTGGCTGGCAACTGGCTCGTTACGATTCCGGTGCTGGCGATATTTGTCGCACTTCCGGGAGTCTTTTCGACCACCGGAGATAAACGACACGTTGTGGTTGCTGTTCCCGGCAGGATTCGCCTGTTTATCGAGATACTGCTCGCCGCCGTCGCCATCTACTCATCACTTGTCGTTTGGACCTACATCGGAGCGATCGCCGTGGCGGTAATCGCTCTGGCTATGTTCGTGGCCGGCGCACCACGGGCTAAGTGGTTATTCAGCAACAAACCTCCTCACTGGCCACTGCCTACCAGACAAGCCGGATGAGTTGAGCCAGACAGGAAGAGCCAATAAAACCTCATCCCAAACTGACTCAACGCACGTAGAATTAGCTGGTTTGAGTCATTTTCATTTCGGCAGGCTGGGCCGAACAAGCTAGCTTCCCACAAAGAATTACATGCGACCAATTGCTGATCTTGCGGCCGATCTCGGCCTCGACCCTTCCGCCCTTGAGCCCTACGGCCACGACAAAGCGAAGATTCCACTCGACGCTTTTCCTGACCGAGACGAAAAGGCCAAGTTGATCGTGGTAACAGCGATCACCCCTACTCCGGCAGGCGAAGGAAAATCGACGACCGCTGTCGGACTCACCCAGGGATTAGCAAAAATCGGCAAGAAGCCGGTGCTGACAATCAGGCAACCCGCGCTGGGTCCAGTATTCGGGCACAAAGGCGGCGGCACGGGCGGTGGCAAGTCGACAGTCCAGCCGGCAGTCGACATCAATCTTCACTTCACCGGCGACTTTCATGCCATAGAGTCGGCTCACAACCTGCTGGCGGCTATGGTCGACAACGCCGTCTACCGAAACGCCATCGACGACTTCGATGCGACCGGAGTTACGTGGCGACGTGTGACCGATGCTGAAGAACGCTCGCTTCGCACGATTATGACCGGTGCAGGGGGCAAATCAAACGGCCCGGTTCGAGAAGCCGGATTCGACATCAACGCTGCCTCGGAAATCATGGCGATCTGCGCACTTGCAAGCGGCTATGAAGACCTTCGACAGCGCATCGGCGACATCGTTGTTGGCTGGAAGAAAAACGGCAAGACTCCGGTAACAGCACGAGATATCAAGGGCGTCGGCTCGCTGATGGCGCTGCTTCGAGATGCCATCAAGCCGAACCTTGCGCAAACCGCTGAAGGCCAGCCAACAATCGTTCACATGGGGCCGTTCGGCAACATCGCCCACGGCTGCTCATCGATTCTTGCCGACGTACTGGCCGTCAACTGCGGTGAGTACGTCATTACCGAGGCCGGCTTCGGGGCCGATCTTGGTTTTGAGAAGTTCATGGATATCAAGGTTCGCCAGGGTGGTCCAGAGCCGTCGGCAGCAGTTGTAGTTGCGACCATACGTGGACTCAAATGGCACGGTGGCGTTGCACTAAAAGACATGGGCGCCCCAGACGCCGAAGCCGTACGGCGTGGCACCGAAAACCTTCGCAACGCACTACGTATCGTCGGTATGTACGGTCTTCCATCCGTCGTTGCGATCAACCGATTCCCCACCGACTCTCCAGAAGAGATTGCGGTTGTGAAAGAGGTGGCGATGGACGCTGGTGCAATCGGCGTCGAAGAGGCAAAGGGCTTTGATGAGGGTGGCGACGGCATGACCGAGCTCGCAGCAGCGGTCGTGAAAGCCGCCGATGTACCGTCGGACGTGAAGTTGCTTTACGAAGACGATGACGATTACTTCGGCAAGGTCGAGCACATGGCCAAATCGCTGTATCTGGCGGGCGATGTCAAATGGGGTCCGATGACCCGCACGACCGCTAGAAAGTTCGCAGCAAACGGCTGGAACTATCCGGTTTGTATCGCAAAAACACATCTTTCGATCTCGGCTGACCCGAAGCTGAAAGGTGCGCCAACCGGTCACACGCTGCCCATCAGGGAACTGCGTATTCTTGCCGGGGCGCGCCAGATAGTCACTCTAGCTGGCGATATCATGACGCTGCCGGGTCTTCCATCTTCGCCCAATGCGTGGGATATTGACCTGAGCGACGATGGCGAAATAACCGGAATCCTAAGCACCTAGTCTCTATCACGAGCCAACAGTCCAGAGCCCAAGAATCAGCATGACATCCGAAGCCCAACCGACATTCACCTGCAAAGTTTGCGCCGAAGTGCTGACGCCGAAATTCTTGCCGTCGAGCGCACCGAATTGCCCGAGTTGCGGCGCCGACACGAAGCCGAATCAGGTGGCGATAGACGCCGGGCTAACCACGTTCTGCCCGAACTGCCACACCAAGGGCAGCGTGTACGAATCCGACGCCTGCACCAACTGTGGCTCATCGTGGGGTCAGTGGTCGGGAAGCGATTCAGTCGAGCAGGTTCCTTCGAACGCGAACGAGAACGACCGGGTGATCTACAAGTCGAGTCGTGGTCCCGAGGGCGGCACCGTTCCTCGCTGGAAAATCATTTAGGTACTCGGGGTGCCCTGGCACCGTTTTTGATCCAATTTTACGGTTAACCCCGTTCAATATCTGGTCATTACTGATACCCGGTATCACAAAGCTACGCATACACTGACCGAGATCGCGCAAGCCATGCCACCTCGACTCCCTCTCGGAAACGCTACCTCTCAGTAATGCCTCACCCATCTAAATTTCTGGTTCTCTTGCTGGCACTGCTGGCCCTGACCGTGATCGCCTGCGAATCACGGTCGGATGAACCGCTCGACGGTGAAATCTCTGCCATCACAACCACCTACCCGCTGACCTACATGGCTCAGCGAATCGGTGGTGACCGTATCGCCGTAACTCAACTCGTGAAGCCGGGGGTTGAAGCGCACGACTTCGAGCCTGCGCCATCGGATGTACTGGCGATTTCCACGTCAAACTTGTTTGTTTACAACCACCCTGCCCTCGAAGCCTGGGCACTCAACGCAGCGTCCGCATCAGCATCTGGCAGCGAAGCATCCTTAATGACGATCCAGACGATCAATCTCGAGTCAGCGGGTGAGGATCACGGTGGGCAGGCAGTCGATGATTCCAACTTCGATGCACACGTCTGGCTGAATCCGCTCAAGGCTCAGGATCAGGCGAGTCGAATCCTCGCTGCGTTAGTCTCACTCGATCCCGACGGTGCCAAAACATTCATTCGCAACGCAGATGCCCTGAATGTTGAATTGCGGGCGATGGACGAGATCATCTCTGATCAGCTCAGCGGGTGCGCTCTCGATAGTGTGGTCGTTTCGCACCTGGCGTTTGGTCATATGGCTGAGCGGTACGGCTTCGGGCAGATCGGGCTCGCCGGACTATCGCCCGAGTTCGAGTCTGGACCAGCCCAGATCGCCACAGTGATCGACCGCATCAACGAACTGGGAATTCAGCACATCCTGCAGGAGCCGATCGTCAGCAACCGCCTAGCCGAGACCGTTTCAGCTGAAACAGGCGCCGAGCTTTTGGTGCTGCATCCGCTGGAGGTCAGAACGAAAGCTGAGGCCGATGTGGGTAGCGACTACTTCGATATCATGAAGGAAAACGCCGAGTCGCTGCGTAAGGCTTTGCAGTGCGGCTAGCGGTGCATCTGTCAGCCACCAAGCTCGAATCGCCCTAGTCGCTTCCATGTGCCGCCGAAAGCAACTCCGTCGCGTCCCATCAGTTGGATAGCGCCGACCTGCATTTCATCAACAAAGTCCAGATCAGCAAACATCGATTTGGCGATTCGAATACCCTCAGGTTCAACCTCGTTGACGATGCTCATGTGCGCCTTGTACGGATCATCTCGATAGGCAGGTTTGCTCAGTGGAAAGATGCTGGCGACCAGATCATCATGAAGTGCTTGAATCTCTGGATTTACGGAGAATCCAAGTATCACAGTGTGATCGGAGCCCATGAACTCCATTCCCTCGGTGCCAAGTACAAACGGATCATGCCGCGCGACAACCGTGCGGATCATATCGATTATCCCGTCAAGGCTCTGAATGCCGTAGAACGTGCCTTTAACCGTGATGTGAGCGGGAATTTTCGCTCGGACTTGCTCGGCGGCATGCTCGATCTCCAGCGACGGCCCAGCTAACTCATCTGGAGCAGGAATTGCGATTACATAGCACGAGTACCCGAACTCGTCGTTTTCGAGATTTCTGGAGTCGATGGGCATACTTTCGAACCGATTCTGCCCCGCTCTAGTGCGAAGCCCTGTAGTGAGCAGCCAGCAAGTCTTCGCCCCAGTCGTGTGTGAAGTCGCGGAGCACCGAGTGGATGTGGTTTGCGCCGTTCTGGGTGTTGTCGTACTCGATCAGGAATCGTGGGTGACGAATGGCGTAGTAGTGTCCCTCGCCTACCTCGGCGGGACCCGCCCACGCAAACGTAGTGCCATCGAACCCGGCTGCTTCCAGTTCACGCCAGTAGTTCGACGAAAGATCGTCAGCAGCACGAGTTATATAGTGCTTCACGAGTTTTACGAGCTGATCGCGCTGGCCATCGCCAAGCGCACTGAACTCAATGCCTTTAGGGGCAATGTTGGGATCAAATGATCGAACGTTAGTCGTCAAAATATCGGCTGGAGCAATCGCATCAACCACCGCCATCTTGGTCTGGTCGCCATCGAGAGACGTCAACAACGCCCTCGCCCAGTCCTGCTCCTCAACCAGCGTTCGCTCGCCAATACGGTCGCCATGTCGAATCTCAGCCGGGTTTGCGCCGAAGAACAGTGGAAGAATCGCAACCTGATCGCCGTTAATGATGTTTGCCGAAAGCCCAATGTGGTGGCCGCCGACCCTGAATCCCCACGGCTCATCAACGCTTCCTGGAGATCCGAAAACGCTGAACCAGTAGCGGTCGATGTTCCGTTCCCAGTTCGACTTGCCGTCCTGGATCATCTCCCACTCGCCGAGAATCGTCTCAAGCTCGATGATCCTGTGAGCCGTCACACTACCCCGAGCGCTGTACGCAGTTTCCATCAATCGGAAAGCAGCATCACGTTGGGAATCGCTCATCACTCGCACCCGCAGTCCGTCTCGCTCGATCGGCGTGTAAGCCCACATGTAACGTTCGTCGCCAGCAAATTCGAACGAAGCTGTGTTGCGCTGCGAATCGTCCAGCGAGTTCAGGAAATCGTTTGCTGCCACCGTCATACGCTTTACAGCTTCGGTGGCTAATGATGGAACAGGCGCCGTGGTAGTCATCGTTTTTCCTTTTTACGTTAAACGTGAACTTTAGGGAGTGCCCACTATATGCCCGGTAGACACCAAGTTGGGAGTGTTACAAAAAAATGAAACTGGTTACCCCCAGGTGCCGAACAATCGTTCGCAGGTCGCACCGAGGATTTGGCTATAGAGTCCGGGGTCGATTGCTGGCTCGATATGATCGATGATCTCCCACCCCTCGGCGTACCCGGTTTGCTCAACAATGAACGGGAAGTCAGTGCCCCACATCAGGCGGTCGCTACCGTATGCCTCGATCAGCTGATGCACCCAGTGGAACAGGTCGATGAACGGAAACTCTTCATTCGAAGCCCGTGGAAACTCAGAAAGCTTCACGTTGAGATTTGGGTATCTGGCCATCGCAAGCAACCACTCGAATTCAGGCACAGCCGAGCCATCTCTGTTGGGTTCGCAGTGACCGAAATGATCGATGATGGCATCGGTCTCCGGATATACAGCCGCCAGTGTTTCGATCTCTTCATAATGGTTTGGGCTCACCAGATATCCAACCGGGATCCCGAGCTCTCCGGCACGCTTATACAGCGCCCTACCAACATCACCGTTCATCAGTTCGCCCTCGCGATATAACGCCGGGTTGAAGCGAACGCCGCGGTATCCGCGGGCTACGAGTTCGTCGAGCATGCCTACCGGGTCTTCCGCCTGCGGATCGACGAGGCACATGCCAACGAACCGGTCTGGCCAGTTCGCAATCGTGTCATCGACATAGCTGTGATCAAAGCCGTGAACTATTGGCTGAACGATCATCGCCCCAGCGACATCTGCGCGGTCCATCAGGTCCAACAGGAACTCAGCGTCGCCCCGTGCTCGAGGTTCAGCGGTGCCCTCCCGATACGGGTAGGTGTCGGGGTCATGCGCCCAAACGTGAAGATGCGAATCAATCTTTTTCATGTTGTTAGCTCGAACAGGTTCCAGCTCAGTATTCCTGCTTGGGAATCACTTAAAAAAGTGAGCGTGCGTTTGGTGGTGAAGCTTACGTGATCTCGGCCAACTCAGAAAGAGTCGGCTGAACGAGTTCAAAATTTTCGTCACCGATGTGAGATAGGCACGCCCAATTGCTTCATTCGGTGCGAGCGGGTGATACATTCCCTGCCAATACCTACCACCAATTACCGCTCACACTTCGCATTCGCCAGTTCGCAAGACGTCCTGTGCGCCCGGTTTCAAACAATCAGAATCGAGATTTCATGATCAAGCTCAGTCTTCAGTCCCTTTGCTACCGCGACACTTTTAACGCCGGCAAAATTACGATGCTCGAGATTATCGATAAGGCGGCTGAGTACAAGATGGATGGTGTTGACCTGCACTTCACCCACTTCGCGTCGACCGACGACGACTATCTCGAAGAGGTAAAGCAGGCGTGCCTGAAGCGTGGACTTCACATTTGCTACATCGGCGTGTCGAACAATTTTGGCAAGGCCGGCGAAGAGCTTCGAGAGCAGATCGACCTTATGAAGAAGTGGATTGATGTCGCTGCCAAGATGGGCATCCCGATGATTCGGGCTTTCGGCTCGTGGATTCCAGAAGGCGAAACCGAAGAAGAGGCGTGGCCTCGTTTGGTTGCTTCTACGAAGGAAGTTGCCGAGTATGGCCAGTCGAAGGGTGTCGTGGTCGGTCTGCACAACCACAACCACGGCTGTATCCCCGCCACTGGCGATCAGGTGATCCGCCTGCTCGACGATGTCGACAACCCCTACTACTCCCACATTCTCGACACGGGCCAGTACCGTGGATCCCCGGGTGCATCGTTTGGTGAGCGCGGCCAGGAAGACCCGCAGTGGAACTTCTACGGGTCGATCGAAACGTCGGCTCCCCGCGCCGTGCATGTACGAGCCAAGATCTACCGAATCGCCAGCGGAAAAGAGGCGTGGCTCGACTACGATCGAATCATGCCGATCATCAAGAATGTGGGCTACAACGGCTGGATGTCGATAGTGTTTGAAGGCCAGGACGAACTCGACGAGCCGACAGCCGTTCCTCTGGCGAACGACTACATGCGTTCGATGCTCGCCAAGCACGAAATGTAGTCGATCTTCCGATCAAAAGGCGTTTCATTCATGAATCCAATCTACCTTCAGACGCTTTCGTTCCACGACATCTACGGAAATACCGATGAGTGCATTCTCGCGGGCGCCGAGATGGCGGCTGATCTTGGCATTGCCGGAATCGATATCGAAGACCGACTGCTGAAGAGCTATGAACCGGCTTATTTGCGGGAGCTGGCTCATCAGATCGAAGGGCTTGGCGTACGGATCGGGTACTGCGGGCTAATCGTGCCGTTCAACGACCCCGTTTCATCAATTCCAGGCGAAATTGATCGTCTGAAGGAGTTGATCAATGCGATGCCGCATCTGGGAGTCGACTCGATACGAGTTCCCGGGAATGGCGTGGTCGATGGGCAGTCACTCGAATTTACGTTCGACACGGTTCGGGCGAAGTTCCAGACGATATGCGACTACGCGGCTGAAGCCGGAATGACTATCTACCTTCACAACCACAATCACGGCTCAACGCCTTCGACGGGTGAGCAGGTTCTGCGCATGCTGGGTGAAGTCGACAGCCCAGCACTTTCGTATGTTCTCGATACCGGCCAGTTCCAGGGCTCCCCGGGCGCCGGTGGGTTTGGCGGTAACGGTGCTCAACCCGAACTTTACGAGTCGATTGAAATGTGCGCGCCTAAGGCATCGATGGTGCGATCTAAGTTTTATTTTGCTGCGGCAGGCGATGAGCAATGGCTCGATTATTCGCGTATAGTTCGCACCCTGAAAAACGCAGATTTCACCGGCCCGATATCAATCGTTTACGAACCCCGTGGCGACATTCTTTCGAAAGACGCTCTCCCGGCGGCTGTTCGATATCTGACCGAACTGTTCAACGAATAATGGATACGGTTGTGCCAGTTCGGCTACTTCAAACGTCACGCAACCGCACCCAGTAAAAACAACAAAAAGAGGAAATCCCGAATGGGCACGTTCTACGAAAACTCCGTGGTTCCCGATCACCTGAAGCGAGAGTTCAATGTTTACGATCGGATCAAAGAACTCAACGTCGATCTCGGCTTGTTCGATGACAATGTAGCCAGTCTCAAGGGCGCAGGCATCTGCGGAATTATTTTCCACGAGTCCGGGCTGGTTTACCTTTCGGGCCATGGCGTGGGTCCCGGGCAGATGTACGACGACCCCGACCGAATTAAAGAGGGTCAGGACGCCGCTGAGTGGGTCGCCAACTCGATGATAAAGCGTCTTCACTGGGCTTTGACTTGCGGTGGCGAAGGTGGCGACTTGAACGACGTTATCTACACCGTGAAGGCTATCGGCATGGTTGTATCGACCGACGTAGCGTTCAATGGTGGCCCCGCTGTGATGAACGGGTTCTCCGAACAATGGCAGTCGGTTTTCGGTGGCGGCAAGGGTAAATTTGCTGTCGATGGCGAAGACGAAAGCTACTCAGGTGTTCACGCCCGAAGCGCTATCGGTGGGTTCACAGGTCGCTTCTCGATCGAGCCAGAAATCATCGTGGCAATTCCGCCAGAACTTGCAAAGGCGATCATCCAGAACCGCGGATGGGTATTCCCGCTTCCGCCGGCAATGCTCGACAAGGTCAAGGCCGATCAGGGTTAGACGGCTTACCGTCTAGGTGTGGAATCTAGGTGTGGAATTTCATTTCCTGAGCGGAGTCAACGGAGTCGAAGGATCTCGACTGATTTACGTTTCATTTCAGGGCGTAACGTAAATACTTTCTGCCTGGCGTCGTTTCCCGCGAGGTCCCTCCACTCCGCTTCGCTGCGGTCGGGAAATGGGGTCTTGCAGAACCACCTTCAAGCCAAATCGAACCGGTCAGCCCGGAGCTAACGCTAAGACGCTGCTCGCATTAGCACTCGGCGGTCTTCTTCGCTTCGAGGTCGATCGCCGAGTTCAGCCCACTGGCGTTGAACACCGGGTTCTGTCCAGGTGAGTCCCCGAACTGCCGACTCCACGGTCGCTCGGATGTGACCGGGGTTCTCAAGTGATGCCCGTGTGATGATCGACCACTTCTCAGATCCGTAGACCCAGAGTGCTTTGAAAGCTCGTGGGTCGAGGGCGGGTGTGTAGATCATGATTCCGGTAGCTGGAGAGTTGGCGACTACAGCTCGGGCGACGTTCAATCCTTCGAGTTCCCCGCCGCATGCGAGTTCCACAATCGCAAGATCTGCCTGCAACATTGCCGTCATGGCAACCATCGATTGCGAGTTCTCCACGGTTCCAGCAATCATGATGCTGTCCATGGGATCGAGGCACTGGTGAAGCTCGTGATCAACTTCGAAACCTGCGTAGATGACGATTTTGCCTGGCGCACCGATTTCTGGACGTTCGTTTACACGTCTAGTTATCGGCTGCTGCAATACACGTGTCGGTGCCCGGCGAACACCATTACGTGAGACCACGGCACGTGGGGCCGTTGAGCGTGCTGCTGGTACGCGTCTTACGATACGACCCACCACACGCCTTCTTCCAGTATTTGGGAATCGAAGGACCTTTGACATTTCCCCTCCAAAGACTCGAAGTACTCCTATTACTGTGCCGGTTGGTAGCCACATGCGAATCGTTCAACACCGCGGAGCCGATTAGGGAAATAGAGGATTCTTCATTGCAGGTTTGGCGTACTCAATTACGCAATGCAATCGAGAAATTGGGGGTGCCCAGCTGGAAAGTAAGAGTCTGGGGGATTCGAATCGCCAGCGTCGCACAGAGCACCTGCTGGGGATTTGGGTAACGCATCGAGGCCGAACTTGTGTTCAGCGTTCGTATTACTACGGGTGATTCGACTCGTCAGGCATTAGAATATGCGAGTAACAATTTGAGTTAGCCGAACGAATTTTGGAGCCCCATGCGCATACTAGTTTCGGGTGGTTCTGGGATGGTTGGTAGTGAACTGATCAACACCCTTGCTTACGATGGCCATCAGGTCGTCCAACTAGTAAGGCGCGCGGTGAACCCCGAAGCTCGCATCTCCGAGTTCGCATGGGACCCCGATCACGGCGCGTTCGATTCACGAATGCTGGGGCGAATCGACGCCGCTATACATCTGGGTGGTGTGTCGATCGCCGGAGGACGCTGGAGCTCAGAACGCAAGCTTCTCATCCGGGAAAGTCGCGTTCGCTCCACTCGACTCCTGTCACAGGCGCTGGCCGGGCTAAACGACCCGCCTTCGGTGTTAATCGTCGCTTCGGCTGTCGGCTTTTACGGGGATCGAGGTGAGGAACCGCTTACTGAAGAATCACCTCCCGGAGAAGGATTTCTTGCCGATACCGCGGTTCGATGGGAAGCTGCTGCTGACACCGCACGAGAAGCTGGGATACGAGTTGTTAACGCTCGATTCGGGCTAATAATGTCCCGAAAAGGCGGCTTACTAAACAGGATGAAAATCCCGTTCCAAACTGCTCTCGGTGGAAAGCTAGGGAGCGGGCGCCAGTGGTGGCCCTGGATTTCACTTCCCGACGTTATAAACGGACTTTCCTACCTGATTGGCAACGAACAGTTATCGGGTCCGGTGAACTTCACTGCTCCTACACCTGTGCGCAACGAAGAGTTCACAAAGCTGATGGCGAAAACTCTCTCACGTCCAGCGTGGTTCGGCGTTCCTTCACCGGTGATCAAGTTCATTTTCGGTGAGATGGGCAGTGAAATGATGCTCTACAGCCAGAGGGCGTTCCCCGAAAAACTACGGGCAGTGGGATTCGAATGGCTATTTGAAGATCTGGACGAAGTGCTTCACGAAGAACTGGTCGCTGCACGCTCCGACAGATGGGGCGGTACTTCCTAGCGTTGTGGCTGCTCCGCTTCCTGAGAGGAGTGACCAAAACCCGAATCTAGGCTTCAGCCATCATCTGGCGCAGCACGTAAGGCAACAGCCCACCATTGCTGTAGTACTCATTCTCGATTGCAGTGTCGATTCGAACTAGCGTCTCAAACTCTGTGACCTTGCCATCCGTTGATGTGGCAGTCACCGTAATCGTCGACCCTGGTTCAACCGAATTGGCAACACCCGGAATATCAAACGTTTCTGTGCCATCAAGACCCAGCAAATCAGCGTTGTCACCATTCGTGAAAACGAGAGGCAACACACCCATGCCGATCAAGTTCGAACGGTGAATTCGTTCAAAGCTTTCGGCAATCGCAGCCCGAACACCCAGAAGCATCGGCCCCTTGGCGGCCCAATCTCGTGAGCTACCGGTACCATACTCCTTGCCAGCAAGAACGATTAGCGGAACGCCCTCGGCCTTGTACTTCTCAGCTGCGTCGTATATTCGCATCTGCTCGCCATCGGGCAGGTGAATCGTCCAGTCGCCTTCCATATCGGGAGTCAACTTGTTGCGTAATCGGATGTTTCCGAACGTGCCCCGAACCATCACGTCGTGATTTCCTCGACGCGAGCCGTACGAATTGAACTCTCGCCTTGGAACATCGCTACCAACGAGGAACTGCCCTGCTGGCGTACTCGGTGGAATCGGACCTGCTGGCGAAATGTGATCGGTAGTAACCGAATCGCCAAATCCCACAAGCACATGAGCACCGGTTATTTCAGATCGAACTGCCGGCACATCACCAAAGTCATCAAAATACGGCGGCTCCTGAATGTAGCTCGACTCTCGATCCCAGTTGAAGTTGAGACCGCTCGGCGCAGGAAGTGCCTGCCACTCGGCCGACCCGTCAAAAACCGGGGCGTACTGTTCCTTGAACATATCGGCAGTAAGCGACTTAGCGATCGTTTCGGCAATATCCGACTGCGACGGCCAGATATCTTTCAAGAACACATCTTCGCCCTGCTGATCCTGCCCGATTGCTTCGTGAATTAGATCGGTATCGACCCGTCCGGCTATCGAGTAGGCAACCACCAGCACCGGTGATGCCAGGTAATTGGCCTTCACCTGCGGGTGTATCCGACCCTCAAAGTTTCGGTTTCCACTCACAACAGCAGCGGCGGTCAGATCATGGTCGTTCACTGCATCAGAAACCTGCTGTGGAAGCGGTCCGGAGTTGCCAATACACGTTGTGCAGCCATAACCAACAGTGTTGAAGCCAAGTGCGTCGAGGTCTTCGTTCAACCCTGCTGCCTCAAGATAGCGAGTAACGACCGTCGACCCGGGTGCAAGGCTTGTCTTCACCCACGGCTTGCTGGTCAGTCCGCGCTTGCGGGCGTTTCGGGCAAGTAACCCGGCACCGACCATCACCGACGGGTTCGATGTGTTCGTGCAGCTCGTGATAGCAGCAATAACAACTGAACCATCGCCAACAGCTCCCGGTGCACCCTCAATTTCGACGTCGTGCTTATCGTCTGAAGCATCGGCAAATGATGAACTGAAGTTCGTGCTCACCTCATCGAGAGCAAGTCGATCCTGCGGTCGCTTCGGGCCCGCCATGGCGGGAATTGTGGTGGCAAGATCGAAGTCGAGTGAGACGGTGTACTCAGGATCGACTGCGGGATCGTAGAAGAATGAGTTCGCTTTGGCGTACTTCTCTGTGCGCTCCACAACCGCATCATCTCGACCTGTGTCTCGCATGTACTTCAGCGTCTGGTCGTCGATCGGGAAGAATCCACAGGTTGCGCCATATTCGGGAGCCATGTTTGCGATAGTGGCTCGATCTGCCAGTGGCAGGTTTTCGAGTGCCGGTCCGTAAAACTCAACGAACTTCTCGACAACGCCCTCTTTGCGAAGCAACTCGACAATGCTCAGCACGAGGTCGGTTGCAGTTGCGCCTTCTGGCAGGTTTCCGGTAAGTCGCACACCAACCACTTCTGGCACAACCATGTAGTAGGGCTGGCCAAGCATTACGGCCTCGGCTTCTATCCCGCCTACGCCCCAGCCGAGTACACCCAAACCGTTCACCATCGTGGTGTGTGAGTCGGTGCCAATACAGTTGTCGGGGAAAACAATCCTGCTGCCATCAGCACCC
The DNA here is from genome assembly GCA_012959765.1 of Dehalococcoidia bacterium. GTDB lineage: Bacteria > Chloroflexota > Dehalococcoidia > Lucifugimonadales > Lucifugimonadaceae > Lucifugimonas. Next base: position 124,624 of record DUCO01000049.1, read on the forward strand.
TCTTCTTCGAGTACTGCTTCAGCCAGGAACTCGAGGTTCACCTGGTGAACAATTCCAGCTCCGGGCGGAATGATTTTTAAATTATTGAACGCACCCTGCGCCCATTTGAGCAACTGGTAGCGTTCGGTGTTTCGTTCAAACTCACGCTCGATGTTCATCGCCAGTGCGCCAGCGTTCGAGAAGTAGTCCACCTGCACCGAGTGGTCGATAACCATGTCGGACCGAACAATCGGGTTGATGATCGAAGAATCTCCCCCTGCGTTAGTCACAGCGTCTCGCATTGCAGCGATGTCGACAACCACTGGAACCCCGGTGAAATCTTGCAGCACTACTCGACCCGGCATGTAGGGAAATTCGCTGGCTGGCTTGGCATCGGGTCGCCACGAAGCGACAAGCTTTACGTGATCGTCGGTAGCAGGGCCGCCGTCTGCTTTGCGCAGGGCGTTTTCCAGCAGCACCCTGATCGAATACGGGGTTTTGGCGATATCGACCAACCCGGCGTCTTCTAACACCGATATGTCGTAGTAGTTGACCTCGCCGCTTGTGGTTTCGAATGATCGCTTTGCGTCGAATGAAGTTGATTCAGGTGACATATTTCGTTTGCTGCTCTTACCGAAGGGTTCCAATAATTCGAAGTGGTTGGCCCGAGATGCCTCGCTTGCGGGGCGAACAACGCCCACAGACCGAACATTTCGGGTCACCACTCTATCAGTGGCAATAGCGTTTTCTGAGCAACATTTTCCCCAGACCGGCTGCTAGCATCCATGCTTCGCAACCAAGCACGCAGGCCAAATGACAAACACGCCCAGCACATCAACCGATCCAAGAATCGCACTGGTACGCGTAACACCGTTCTTTTATGGATGGGCGATCGTGGTTGCGGCTGGCTCGACGGTGTTCGTTCGCAACGCCGCTGCCACCCTGACTATCGCAGTGTTCGTCTTCCCGATGAGCGAAGATTTGGGCTGGAGCCGAACTCTCATCGTGGGCGCGGCAGCAGCTGCGGGCGTCGTTTCGATGTTCGTGTCACCACTCGCAGGCTGGATTCTCCAGCGATGGGGTGCGCGTGTGTTGATGGCCACTTCAGTGATCCTGCTGGGAGCGGTAATTCTCTCGCTACGCTGGACCGCCAGTCCCATCACGTTCTATCTGCTGTTCGGTACTGGAAGACTTATGTTCCAGGCGCCGTTGCAAATCGGTGGTTCAACCGCCGTAGCACAGTGGTTTGTGCGCCTGCGAGGCCGCTCTTCCTCAATGCTCGGTGTGTCTCATTCGCTTGGCATGGGGCTGTTCCCGCTCTTCGCCCAGCTGTTCATGAACGCGAATAACGGCGACTGGCGCATGGCGTGGTTCTGGATGGGCATCAGCGTGTGGGTCATAGCGCTCCCGCTCACGCTGCTCGTATTTGTAAACAAGCCCGAAGACGTTGGACTGACACCCGACGGCGATGCACCTGATTCCGGTTCGTCTGATGGCGATGAACAAGGCGCAGCTTCTGGCAAAACAGCCGCTGAGCAAGAAGAACAGTGGACACTTAAAGAAGCGATGCGCACGCCTACCTTGTGGACTCTTGCGTTAGTCGGAGGGCTGGTATTTTTCATTCACACCGGCGTCAATATTCACCAGGCAGCGTTCTTGCGTGACCATGACATCAGTGCGTCGATCGCGGCGTCTGCTCTAACGGTGATGGCTCTGGGTACAGCGATCGGAAGCATCCTGTGGGGCAACCTGCTCGATCGCTTCCCGGTGAAGATCGTCTACTCAGCCACCGCAGGCTGGCTCGGTGGCATGGCGCTGCTGTTCCTGCTCGTTGATTCAGAAGTGATGGCGTTCACAGTAGCTTTACTCTTCGGTATCGGTCTCGGTGGGTTACTCGTGGTTCCGCCGGTTGCAATGGCTCACTATTTTGGGCGAAATTCACTTGGCGCAATTCGAGGTGCGACCGAACCGTTTGTCAGCGGTGGACAGGCACTTGGGGCAATCGGCGCCGGGCTGATATTCGACTACTCAGGTTCATACTCGGCTACGTTCCCCACATTCACCGTCGCAGCCATCATTGCGATCATTCTGCTCATCTTCACCAGACGGCCTAAAAAGAAGACCAGCTAGCCGGTTGCGAAGATGCGATTCGGCAGCTAATCTCGCCTCGATAATGAAAGGCAACGGTATCTCGATTGATCAATGGCGTTCTTCATCCCAAAAACGTGGTGGCACAGCTCGTACAGCAGGGTGTTTCGCACTACGTAACACTCCCCGATTCTGAAACGGCGCACATGTACGCAGCGTTGATGGCCGAACCATCGATAACGATCGTGCCGGTTTCCCGTGAAGGCGAAGCTATTCCGGTGGCAGCAGGATTGTTCGTTGCGGGCCAGAATCCCGTGATTTCTATTCAGAATGCAGGCCTGTACGAAGCCGGAGACGCACTTCGAGGTCTTGCACTGGGAATCGGACTGCCACTGGTGATGTTCATCGGCTACCGGGGTCACAACCGCAAAGGCGACACCCCTGATTCCGCAGCAACGTTCTTGGAGCCGTACCTGCACATGTGGCGGGTCGACTATCTGGTAATCGAATCGGATGACGACCTCGATCGAGTTCCGCTGGCGTTCGAACGGGCGGCAAAGACGAACCAGCCCTTCGCAGTTGCGATCGGCACCGAATATGCGAAAGGTGATGAGTAATGATCACCTACGCAGATGCTTGCCGAGTGATCAACGATTCGCGTGGTGAAGCGGTCAGTGTCTCGACGATGACACAGACTAAGTATTGGAATCAGATATCTAGCGAACCGGATCTGGACGTTGGGATAGCGAACGCCATGTCGAAGGCCTCGTCTGTCGCACTTGGGGTTGCGCTGGGTGATCCCGAGCGACCCGTCATTTGCCTCGACTCGGATGGCTCGTTGCTGATGAACTTCGGGACGCTTGCGACTATCGCCGGGATGGCACCTAAAAATCTGTACCACTTCGTGTTCAACAACGGCATTTATTCAGTCACAGGTGGGCAACCGCTTCCGGCGCCGGGAGTCGAGTACGCAAAAGCAGCCGATGCCTGTGGATATGCGTCAGTACACCGTTTCGACGATGTTGAGTCGCTCGACAGTGCCCTGCCCGACATTCTTGCGAGCGATGGCCCCGTGTTGATCGAAATTATCGTTAATGGCGAGCCGCAAACCGAGGGCGTCGATCAGACCTGGGAATCGAACGCACGCTTGCCACAGCAGTTGCGTGCACTTCGGAAGAGGCTAACTGGAACCGACGACTGGGGACCCGGCGGGCCGTACATTTAGGCCGGCTAGGCCGGCGAAAAAACCAGGCGGAAAAGAACAGAAAACGCCCGTTACTTCTCGTCGGCGTCGCGTTTTCGACGTTTTGGTCGAGCCCTTGCGACTATCAGTCCGAACAGTCCAGCGATAGCTAACAGATAATCAGCACCTGCGACCACACCGCCAACGGCTTCTTCCCCGCCGGTCGGCACGTTGCAGCCAAACACGGTTAGCGCCGGTTTAGGAGCCAGTGAGGCTTCTGCTGCTGCTTCTTCTTCAAGATCGTCGTCAGCTCGCATTGCTGCAACTGTCGCCGCAATTTCATCATCGGTTATTACGTCGTATTCGCCGTCAGAATCGCTCATTTAATTCCTCATGAAAACGTGGCAATGCCACCCGGCATTTAAAGCGCCGCTCCGCCGTCCACCGTGATCATTGATCCGGTGATCATCGCCGCATCATCCGTGGCGGCGAACATAAACGCATTCGCGATGTCTTCCGGCTGCTGCAATCTACCCAGTGGCGTATTGTTCAGCCGACGTTCGAAGTTCTCGGGATTATCGATACTCGTCTCCCAGCTGTTGGGACTGTGCTCGTTGTTGCCACGAATGAACGGCGTATCGACGTGACCGGGCGAGATAATGACGCAGCGAATGTTGTCTTTGGCGAACGAATGGGCAGCGGAGCGAGTTAGACCGACCATCGCCATCTTCTGTGCCGCGTAGCCAGGGCTTCCGCCACCGGGTCGAATCGACGCCAGCGAGCCCATATTCAAAATAACGCCAACGCCCGCTTTGCGCATGGACGGCACGACGGCTTGAATCCCAAGGAACGACCCGTTGAGCCCGACTTCCATGATGAGCCGGAACTGCTCTTCGGTCTGCTCCTCGAATCCAACCCTGAAGTTTGCCCCAGCGTTGTTGCACAGCAAACTCACCGGCCCCAGCTCGGATTCCGTTCGGACAACCACTTCAGCCCATGCGTCAGCGCTTCGCACGTCGAGCTCGACAGCTATCGCTCTCCCGCCCGCCTTAGTGATCTGAGTAGCCACTTCCTCGGCAGCTTCCAGGCGATTGTCGGCAACACACACCGCCGATCCCTCAGCAGCGAACAGGCGTGCCTGAGCACCACCCATTCCGCCGCCACCGCCTGTGATGATCGCCACTTTGCCTTTGAGCCGTCCGTTTGGTTCTGTTGTTGCCATATTGATTACCCCAACACCAATCCGCCGTCGGCACTGCGTGACGATTCACCAGTGCCAGCGTCATACGGGTGTTTTGCCATTTCCTCGACGTTTATGTCGATGCCCAGACCCGGTGCTTCCGACGGGATGAAATACCCGTCCACCACAGGAGAAACGTTCGAAACGATGTCTTCCCTGAACGTCCCGACTTCAGGATTGAATTCGTTCACATTCCAGTTCGGAGTCGCCGTGGCGATGTGAGTATTAGCCATGTTGGCGATCGGCCCCAAAAAGTGATGCGGCGCCATCTTGATGTGGAAGCTTTCGGCCATCGCAGCGATCTTCTTCACATGGGTGAACCCGCCCGCAAGACCGATATCGGGCTTCAGGAAGCTCACACCCGGCAGCGTGCAGTATTCGCGGAACTCCCACAGCGTGTTGTTCCGCTCACCGATTGCCAGCGGAATCTTGACCTTATCGCCAACGCCGCCCATCGACATCACCGAATCGGGTGCGATGGGGTCTTCGTAGAAATACGGCAGGAACTTTTCGATCTGCTGGGCGAATACGACTGATGATCCGGGGAACATGTTTCGGTGAATTTCGATCCCAATGTCGAAGTCCCAGCCAACTTCTTCTCGCACCGCTTCGACTATTGCCGTGTTTTGCCGAATCAGATCGCCGTGAGCCAGCTCGCCCCAGTTGTTCGGGAACGGCGTCATCTTGAGTGCGGTGTAGCCATCGTTCTTGGCCATACGAGCCGCTTTAGCGAAGCTTTCGGGAGTCGATAGCGGACCCACCGAGTCGCTGTAGGAGCCAAGTAGAACAATCGCCCGGACTTTGTCTCGAACCTTGCCACCTAGAAGATCCCAGACCGGCGCGCCAAACCGCTTGCCTTTGATGTCCCACAACGCAATGTCGATCGCCGACAGCACGGCCGTAATCGCCGGACTGCGGAACGAGTACTTGCGATAGGCGGTGTTCCAGATGCGGTCGACATCACGAGGGTCAAGCCCTCGAATGTCGTCTTCAATCCGGTGCGCAATCACCTCGGTGGCGTCTGCGTAGCTCCAGAAGTTGCCCTCGCCAACGCCGTAGGTGCCATCGTCGCAGGTGACTCGAACGGTCAACCACCTGAATACCAGCCAGGTCTCAATTTTTTCAATTTTCATTTGTTATTCCGTGATATTGCCCCCTCTCCATGGGGAGAGGGTTGGGGTGAGGGAGAAGCTTTGATAAAGAAATTTGCTATCGATGGCTTTGCCCGCAGTTTCGATAGCTCAGTCCCTAACTGGAAACTTTCTCCCTCAACCTAACCTTCTCCCCAGAGAGAAGGAATTTACCTAAATCATTGCTACTTATGCAGCCCATACAAACTCGTGTCAGTTACCGTTTCAATTAGCGACTGGATGTAGCCGTTGGCGAACGCCTTTGCACGGTGCCCGTACGCCGTATCGCCGATAGTCATCGGAACGTGATCGTCCATGAAGAAGCCATCGAAACCGTTCTCAGCGTAAATGCGTATCGCCCGGTACATATCGACGTGGCCCTTGTTCACAAACGTCTCGTGGAACTTCGGCACGGTGCCAGCGACGTTACGGAAGTGAACATACAAAACACGTTCACGCTTCACGAAATATTCGATCATGTCGTAGATGCTCTCGCCGTTGTCCCGATCGGCACCCGCCATCTGAGAGAACGATCCCTGGCAAAGCAGAATCGAGTTGTACGGGCTGTCGACAATGTCGATCAATCGCTTGTAATTCTCGAAGTTGAACACCAGTTGCGGAACGCCACCAATCACCTCCATCGGAGGATCGACCGGGTGAATCCCGAGTTTCACGCCATACATTTCGGCTACCGGAGTCGCCTCTTTGACCCAGGTCTCAAGACATTCCCACGCCCGGGCCAGTGATAGACCCCAGTCGATAACGCTCGGCCAGTGCTCAAGCTCGGCATCGTAGGCAGTGCCAAGCGCACCCCAACCGATATCGATATGACCCGTGCGGTAGAACCGCGGGTATCGCCAGCTCATGGTGTACATCGGGATACCGGCATTACCGATGTTCTTGATAGTTTCGAGCATGTTCGAGAGCTGCTCGTCGAAGCGAGGTCCGCCAGCGATCATGTGGTGCCGCATATCGATCGGCGTATTCTCAATCGCCGTCAGTTCCAGTCCCCACTCGTTGACACCGTTCTTCAGTCCAACAAGATCGCCGAGCTCCCAGACTCCGTTTCGCACGGCCACGGGGGGAGTGTTCAGCACAACATCCTGCACGCCAAGCTGCGCCATGAAGCGCAGGGCTTCCCTGTTTGCGGAGCTGTTGAGGCCCATTCCGATCCTCATTAGTTGGCTCCTTTCACGACTTTGCTCATATCAACCGGACCGCCGTAAGCGACTTCCTTTTCGACCGCTTCGATCACCCCGGCGATGTAGCCCTGAGCGAACAAACGCGAACGGTAGCCGCCAAGGTTTCCTGGGAAGTCGGTGTCGTCGACCATCAGCGGACAGTGATCGTCGATAAAGTTTCCTTTGAATCCGGCGTCACGGTATGTGCGCATCGCCTTCTTCATGTCGACATAGCCGGTGTTGATGAACTCCTCGTTGAACGCGGGAGCCTTGCCGCTGACGTTGCGGAAGTGAACGTAAAGAATCTTGTTTCGCTTACCGAAGTAGTCGATCATTTGGTAGATATCTTCGCCGGGCATTTCTGAGAACGTGCCCTGACAGAACTCGATAGCGTTGTAGTCGGAATCAACGATCTCGGTGAGTCGCTTGAACGCCGCAAAGTTGCGGAACAATCCGGGCACACCACCACGCTGAGGAACTGGCGGGTCGTCGGGGTGAATGCCACAAAGCATTCCAACCTCTTCGGCAACCGGCGTCACAGCCTTGATCCAGTACTCAAGGGCGTCCCACATGGTTTCTTCGTCCATGTCTTCGCCAAACGTCGAAGGACGTCGTGAGTTCTCCCAGTCGTAGTCGTAGCCGGTGCCCATTGCGCCGCCACGCACCATCGTCGGTTGCGCCCTGCCCCAGCTGTTTGGCATCCAGTTGTAGCCGTAGATCGGGATGCCTGCACGACCCATGTCGCGAACCTGAATCAGCAGATCCTCGATCAGTTCGTCCTGTTTGGGACCACCAAAAATCACATCGTGATAGTCGAAACTTGGCGAAAAACCGCCTTCGATAGCAGCGAGTTTCAGACCGTACGATTCGATCTTCATTCGCATCGCCACGTAGTCCTGGTACTTCATGTGCGGACTACCCGCGCCGCCGTAAACCAGGATGTTTTTGATGCCGTATTGCGCTGCCGTTTGCAGCACTTCTTCACCTGCGGGGTGGAAGATCGCAACCATCGGTTCCATGCGTGAATTCCTTCAGCTTCCCTTGCGATCCGTCTATCGGTCGCTTCGGGGTCATCATTCTTACTTGTAGCTCAGATGCAGGAATGTAGCACCGAATGGGCCAGTGGTACGGGTGAACAACTGTTGAATTTACAAGTAAAAGCGGAGGAATCGCTTAACTGAAAATCGGGCGACTGAACAGCCGCCCGGTTTCACGCATTTCACACGAAGATGTAGGTCTATCCACCCGGCGAGTAATCGGGATTCCCCTGCATAACGGCAAACTCAGCCCCCTGTGGATCTTTCATAATTGAGAATCGGCCAGGTGGGATGTCCATCGGTGGGACGATCACAGAAGCACCTGTTGAGGTGCCCTTCGCAAACGCCGCGTCGCAGTCATCCACGGCAAAGTAAACCAGCCAAGGATTCGCTAACTCGGGCATCTGCTCCATACGCTGAATGACACCAGCCACCGGAGCACCGTCGACCATCATCATGGTGTGGCCGCACATGCCGGGATCGGCAAAGAACGTAACGCCTAAAACTGCCTCGAAAAACGCCTTCGACTTGTCGGCATCTGAAGACATGTACTCGTTCCACGAAATGGCACCGGTTCCTGCACGATGCGCGGTCTCGACTCGCCTTTCGCCTCCCACAGCGCCACAACTCCACCTGCCGGATCGCCAACAACTGACATCCGCCCCACGCCCATCACGTCGAACGGCTCCGCCATCACCATGCCACCTGCCGGTGCGACCTTTGCGGTCGTAGCGTCGACGTCGTCCACCGAGAAATATGTTGTCCATGTAGGCGGCATTCCCGCTGCTATCTGGTCTGCAGGTTGTTCGTAGATGCCCGAAGCATCAGCCCCTTGAACCCTCTGCATCGAATAGACGCCCTCTCCTGCTGGCATCCGCTCGGCTTCCCATCCGAGAATTCCGCCGTAAAAAGCCTCCGCCCCCGTTACATCTGTCGTTGCGAGGTCGACTCACGATGGTGTTCCGTGGGCGTATTCCGTTCGCTCTGGCATTTGTCCGCCTCCATTACTGATTATCTGTACAGACAGGACAATCCAGTCCCGTGCATCCGATCTGTGAAGCAACACTCTACGAGAACGGCAATCCAGTCGTGAGCAAAGGTGTCATTTAAAACCGATGGCCGTAATTGACTGTTATCTTTTCTGACCGTATTCAACACCGAAGCCTTCAGAAACTGTTATCAATGAAAATTCGATCGACTCTTCTACTTGTATTCGCAACTGTGATGTTCGTAATGCTTGCAGCGTGTGGTTCAAGCTCCGATTCAGGAGTTGCTTCGAACCTTGAAAAAATCACCCCTTCCGAGCAAATCTTGGTACTAGATGACCTGCTCGATGCCGGGTTCAAGAAGGGCAAGACGTTCGATGTTGAAGGTCTGACAGGTGCCGTAAGCGCCTATTACGGCTTCTGGGGAGTCGATCCCTACGACCGCAAGGAGTTCGAGGCGCGCTTCTACGAATCGCACGCTGATGCGGTTGAGCTTGGCACCATGTTCGCCGATGAACGCACCGGCCCTGACGCCCTGATCAAGTCGGGTGAATCGTCGTGGGACGAAGGGTCTAAAGAGGCTCGGGCGTGCACACGAAGTGCCGGTGGCGACTCGTCGAACTGCCGGATATCGAAGTACGGCGATTACGTTATCTACGGAAACATGATTCTCGTGTGCCAGGGTCGTGATTCTTCAACGGCGCTAGAACAGTGCGCCGCCCTGATGAGTCGAGTGGTGCCCGATCAAACTGCAGACGCGGGATAGACTGCTTCAAACTAGCGAGTCGACTGAAGATTATGAAATTACGATTGTCTGGTATTTCGATTCTCCTGCTGGCAACAGCGTTGTTCGCCGTGGCATGCGGGGCAAGCTCTGATTCCGAATCGGCGACCGGCGTCGCGAAAATAACGCCTTCAGAAACTGTTTACACGCTCGACGATCTGCTGGAAGTCGGCTTCAAGAAAGATAAGACTTTCGATGTCGAGGGTCTGACTGCAGCGACTCACGCCTACTACGGCTTCTGGGGAGTCGATCCGTACGATCGCAAAGAGTACGAAGCTCGCTTCTATGCGTCACATGCCGACGCCGTGGAATTCGGTGTTGTGTTCGCCGACGAACGCACCGGAGAGGACGCCGTTATTAAATCGGGCGAAACGATGTGGGAGGAAGGTGCGAAGGACGCTCGGGCGTGCGTTCGGATATCCAGCAACGCAAGTTGCCATCTTTCGAAGTACGGCGACTACGTTATCTACGGCAATATGATTCTGATCTGCCAGGGCCGTGATTCATCGACTTCGCTGGAGCAGTGCGGCGCATTGCTAGGTGCGCTGGTGCCGGGGTTCGGTTTGAGCGCGGGTTAATACAACCCGGTCTCACCTGGTTCTGGCGGGATGATGTAAAGCCCTGCGCCTTTACGCCGTGAGCCGGGCATGCCGGTGCCTTTTGTTGCTGGTGGGTTGGCCTGCATCTCAGCGATAGCTTTTTCGTCGATCGCGAAACCCCAGCCCGGTGATTCGCCCATCTCGATAAAACCGTCAACGACTCGATTGTCGATCGTCACACCAGTAGCGGGCTGAAGATCTTTCATCTCCTGCGCCAGGTGATTCGGAGCAGCCGCAGCGGCGTGCGCCATGCAGCTTCCCGGCTGGCCAATTATCGAAACAGGAAGCTCGTACGCCTCGGCGAAGTGGGCGATCTGCAAGAAGCTCGTCAACCCCAGCGTTCCGAACTGCACCACATCTACAGCTTCGTTGTGAATCAGCGGGTAGAACTCGTCGATCCCGTTAATGTTCTCGCCGGTCGCAACCGCGGTCTTGATACCTCGTGAAATCTGCCTCAAGCCCCGATAGTCCCAGCGACGTCCCGGCTCTTCGGCCCACGTCAGATCAAACTTTTCTTCGATTCTTGAGATATAGCGAATAGCCTGTTTAGCCGACCAGTACTCGTTCGAGTCGATCATCAAAAGCGGCTCTTTGGCGTTCTGCTTGAGAATGTCTCGCATGATCTTGAGCCGCCGCATGTCGGAATCGAAATCGAGTCCAACTTTCAGTTTCCCACCGTCGATTCCGAGATCGGCATATGTCTGGTAAAACGCTGCCAGCTCGTCGTCGGTCATGCCCATATCGAGCCCCGATGCGTAAGCCTTCACTCGCGGCTCGTGTGCACCAAGCATTCGCCACAACGGCTCGCCGGCGTCTTTCGCCTTGATGTCCCACATCGCCGCGTCGAGTGCGCACATTGCGCCGTACATCGAACCCTCGACTCCGCCCTTGAAGCCAACGTCCGACATCTCTTTCCAGAGGCCAATTACGCCACGGGGATCTTTGCCTTCGAGAATCGGGAACAACTTTTCGACGTCGGGTGATGAAGCTGGAGCGATGCCGGTTATTCCGGCGTCGGTTTCCAAAAAGAGATAGGTCGCACTCGATACATCGTCAGGCGCAACGCTGTTGGCGTCGCCGCTCGGGTGACCACGGTGAAACGACCATGAAAGTGTTCGATATCCAGTTATCCGCATTCGTTACTCCGTACTCCGTCGTTTCAACAGTAGCGATTCGATCTCTAGTGCAGCGCTACAGTACTCCAGCGTCGACTAATGCGGCGCGCAATCCTGCGGCAGTTCCGAATAAATAGCCTGTCCAGCCTAGTTGAACCGCTGTCGCGATCATCTTTTCTCTATCGTCGACGAAAAAGGCTTCTGCTGAATCCACCCCAGCGAGATTCAGTGCGTACTTGTATATCTCCGGTTCTGGTTTTACGGAGCCAGCCTCTGACGCGTTCACCACGTAGTCGAACAGCTCGTCAATCCCAAGAGCTTTCAGATCCTGATTGAGCCTGGAAGTTGCGTTGGTGAAGAGGGCGACTTTCGTTACAGCCTTGCACTCCTTGATGATCGAAAGCACCTCGGGAACAAGTTCGCCAGTAAAGCTGCTCCAGTGGTTCACCACACCTTGAGCGTCTTTGTCGGGGTACAGGGTGGCCAATCGGGAAACCACGTTCGAGCGCCACTCCTCGTCGGTTATTACACCCCGAACTGCTGGATCGACGCTGTCTTTTGAGAATGCTGCCTCACGTACAGCATCAAGCGGGATTCCAAATTTTTCCTCGATGCCGTAAATACCGGGATCCCAGTGACGGAGCACGCCATCGAAATCAAAAAACACACATTTTACTGTCACTAACTGCAGAAACCTCGTTCCATTTCTTAAAACCTCTCCATACGCCTCGATTAAAGTACCCTAGCGTTGATCAAACTGGCATGCAGTCCTGCCGTCCCGTCGAACACATGCCCTGTCCAGCCGAGCTTCACAGCGGCCTCAACATTTTCGGAACGATCATCGGTGAAAAACGCTTCTTAGGCATCGATGCCAACTAAATTAAGAGCGTGTACGTAACTCTCCGGCTCGGGTTTTATCGAACCGAACTCCGCAGTGTTCACGACATGGTCGAAGAGTCCGGTCAAGCCCAGCGACTCGATTTCTTGATTCAAGGTCGAAGTAGCGTTGGAGAACAGTGCAACAGGAACTTGAGCTTTGCAGGCGCGAACGATCGCCAAAACATCTGTAACGAGTTCGCCATTGCGACTTGCCCAAAATCGCAGGGCGGATCCGAAATCTTCAACTGGGAATCGCTCGGCAAGTACTCGACCAACTTCGGCGCGCCACGACTCGTCTGACTCCCGACCCCGAATTGCCGATTCATACCCCGAAGGATCGAACGCTATCTCAACGAAGGCGTCGAGCGGAATTCCAGAATAGTCGCTAAGTCCATCAAATTCATGTTCCCACGTTCGAACTACCTCATCGAAGTCGAAAAACACGCATTTGATCGCCACTAGCCGTCAAAACCTCGTTGCATTCCTCTTATATAAGCAACCTGGCCCAGGTGCTGCGATTCCTCAGCGATGATGTGCCCGAGAATCCAGCCAATGTTCAACGCCTCGTTTCGATAGGCGGCAAATACGTCTCTGTCCAAATCGGCACGTTCAAGAGCGTCAACCATCGCCAACATTGAAGCGTGTGCTGCGTCGTAATACTCGAACACCAACGCAATATCTACCGAAGGAAAGTCACGAACCTGATCGGGCGTTTCACCCCTGCCATACTTATCGGTAGGCATTCCCAGCTTCTTGGCCCAGCCATCTCGAACCCACAGCTCATCGTTGCCGAGAACAGTCGAGTTGGCCCAGCGATCCGACACCCGCGCCATGTGCCACACGGTCCACAAAATGTGATTCGACTCAGGACTCGGCTGCCACATCAGTTCTTCAGGCGTTAACCCTTCAACCGTCTGCTTCAGCTTGCCGTAGTACTCGTTCAATCCGCTCTTGATGGGATCTCTGAACGTGCCCATATCTTGTCTCCTAAGTTATCCGTCGAGTCCACGGATTATTCCACGAATGAACGCTACTTGTCCCAAATGCTGCGATTCTTCGACGATAACGTGCCCCAGAATCCAGCCCCATGTTGTCGACCGATTTCCCCGAGAATAGACGTTCGACATGTCTATAGAACTCATATTGTCTATCACTCCAAATGCCGCTGCTCGAACATCATCGTAATAGTCGACGAGAATCTCTGCTGAAACGGCAGGCAGCGCACGCACCTCGTCGAGTTTGTTGGCGTAGCCGTTGCCCTCAACCGAAATTCCTGTCTTCTCGGCCCAACCTGCCGAGTCCCAAACAGTATCGCCACCGGCAATCGAGCCGTTTATCCAGTTGTCTTCAACACGCGCCATGTGCCAGACAAGCCAGATAATCGTGTTCGAGTCGAGGCTCGCCTGCCAGCGGAGTTCGGCATCGGTTAGTCCTTCGAGCTTCACTTTCAGCTCATCAAGGTACTCGGTCATTCCACTCTTGATGGAATCCTTGAACGAATTCATTCTTGATCCTTGCTCATCGATTGGATTGTCTCGACTTCCCGAGTGGAGTCATCGGAACCGAGGGATTTGGTGTGGGGACGCGCTCGCTCGAATGTCGTCTTTGCAACTTCCCTAAACAAATTTCTTGTGCAGATCATCTAAATCAAACCGCCCCGCTGTGTCGCTTAGTACGGCGATGTTCTTGTCGACTTCCTCTGGGGTGCGCATGCCAACCAGCGCAACGTCGATCAGTTTATTCGAAAGAACGAACTGCAACAACGCTGGCGAGTAGTCGAAATCATCGTCGGGACGTGCCGCTTTCATCCAACGCTGGAACACACTGGCCGTGAGAGATCGCATAGTTACGATGCCCATGCCCGCCTTGTCTGCTTCGTAGATCGACCCAAACGGACGCGTTGGCTCGTAGGTGTGTTGAAACACGAGGTTGTAACAGGTTTGCATCACGTCGAAGCGACCCGACTCGATGAACTCGTACACCGGCGGGTTTTGATCCTCGGTAGTGAAACCAATGTCCCTGATTAGGCCTTCGTCGCGAGCCTGTTCGAGGACTTCGAGAGTGCCGTTCTTGCGAAGGGTTTGGTCTCGGGCTTCGGATGTGTAGGTCGTGCCATGGACCTGCACAAGCTCGATCTGATCGAGCTTGAGATTCCTTAGGGAGTTCTCAATGGATTCGCGAGGGTTCGCTTCGCTATGACTGACCTTCGTAGCGAGGTAAAGATCGGCGCGTTTGTTGGCGATTCCGGCGATTTCGAGCCCCTCACCGAAAATCTTCTCACTCTCGCCAGTACCGTAAGCAGCAGCCGTATCGAAGTAGGTAATCCCCGATTCAACAGCGTGAGCGATAGCCGCAACAACGCCTTCACGCTGCTCAGCATCAACCGGCGAAAACGGATCAAGGTAGTTCGTTAATCCAGCCGGGGCTCCGCCGAATCCGATTCGGGGTGTGTTGAAACCGGCGCGCCCTAGTCGCGCCGATTCAAGAAAATCTGGCTATCTACCTGCTCTCGCCCTCCATAATCAGTGGCCTAGCCACAAAACGTAGCCTCGCTACCCCTGTTTCGTAACTGCTTCGATCATTGCCTGGATGTAGCCGTTGGCGAACGCTCGACCCCGGTGGCCGAAGTGGGTGTCCTGGTGGGTGTGCGGAACGTGATCGTCGATGAAGAAGCTGTCGTAGCTGTTGTCGTAGTACGCCTTCATCGCTCGGTACATATCGACGTGACCCGTGTTGATGAACTCCTCTTTGAAGTCCTCCGGGTTCGGCGCAGAAACGTTGCGGAAGTGAACGTATAGAACCTTCTTCTTCGCGACCATCTCGGCAATAAATTCATACAGGGCGTCGCCTTCTGAATCGAACATTTCGGAGACGGTTCCCTGGCAGAACTCGATGGCGCAGTTGTCGGACGGATAGATGTCTAAGTAACGACGGTAATTGTCGTACGAATTGAACAGCATCGGAATGCCACCGAGCTGCTGCACCGGTGGATCGCACGGGTGAATGCCGAGTCGAATGCCCTCTTCTTCAGCAATCGGCGTAATTATCTTGATCCAGTACTCGAGGTTCTCCCACATCTCCTCTTCGGTGTATTCCCGACCGTGCGTGAGCGGTAGTTTCTTGGCGATTTCGTAGTTGAAAGCAGTCGCCGCGGAACCGCCTCGAATCAACTCGGGCGGAGTTCGCCATACATGCGAAGGCATCCAGTGATAGCCGAAAATCGGAATGCCAGCCCGGGCGATATTTCGCACCGTGGTGATCATGTTGTCGACTTGCTCGTCACGCTTCGGACCGTTCAGCATGATGTGGTCGTAGAACTTGGTCGGCACGTTTTCGAGGGCGGAAAGAGTGAGCCCGTAGTTCTCGACATTCCTGCGCAGGTTCACCAGATCGTGCACCGCCCACGTACCGTTGTCACCGGGGAGATTCGGCGTGTTGAACACGATGTCGTTCATGCCGAACTGCTGCGCGTACAGCAGAAATTCAGGTGTTGCCTGGTTGATTTGTCCGAGTCCTGCACGCATTGGCTTCGTCTCTCCTGATCTGTTCACATCGCAGATAACGTGATCTACATTAACTGCCCGTCAACTTACACCCGGAACGTTCTGAGTGGTAGTCATAGTGGCCGCTTGCAGCACAAGTACCAAATGCCATAGTCTCCATGCGTAGAGGGTTGGACGACAACGACCTAAAGAGGGACAACATCACATGACAAGCGATTCACAGATTTCGCCAGCATCCGATTACCCGGTGAGTTTGAATATTGACTACAGCGGCAGTGGGAGAAACCGGCTAACAGTATTCTTCAGGATCATCACGTTAATTCCAATCATCCTTATTCAGAGCGGTCTACAAATCCTGGTTTTTCCAGTACTTCTGATGATTTTATTTCGTCAGAAATACCCACGGTGGTGGTTCGATTTCAATCTGGAATTGACCATGTTTTCGACACGGGTTGGCGCGTACTGGATGCTTCAAACAGACGAGTATCCGTCGACAGATGAAGAGCAATCGATCCACCTGACTCTGGACTATCCAGATGCAAGCCAACTCAACCGTTGGCTCCCGCTTTTCAAGTGGATTCTGGCGATACCGCACTACATCGTGTTTTCGATTTTGCTGACGGTGGCATTTATTCTGGTCATCGTGGGGTGGTTTTCGATTGTCTTCACGGGCAAGTTCCCACAGGAAATCCATAACTACCTTGTCGGGGTCAACCGCTGGTCGCTCAGAGTTCAGGCATACGCGTTCCTGCTGACAACCGATAAATACCCACCGTTCTCGCTGGATTAACCGTCACGGCACGACTGAGCTAAGTCTTCGAAAATCCGCGTTTGATGGAGCATTTGTGCTGCTTCAACAAACGCCTTGTCGCGCGCTGAAATACAACCGGTAACCTCACGTTGAAAACTCATGAGCCACCTTCCCACTAAATAACCTGCAGGGAAAGATCGTCACCTGTGTTTCACCGAAGCTTCGACTTAACGGCAGTTCGGCCAACCAACCATCGAATGACACTGGCGACGTGCCGTTAAAATGGGGGGGGCATGCCAGTCGAAAGAATCCGCCATCGCCGCAGTTCGCTGTCGCAACTAGTGCCGCATCCCATGAGCTCTGTACGCGATACTTCGTGCATCGATCGCCTAAGACACAGCAATTCGGCTTTGCCGATTCACGGAGCAGTAATTGACTCGAGTTCTCGTCGCATATGCCACCCGCTTCGGATCCACTCGTGAAATAGCTTCGGCAATAGTTCACGAACTCAACGCTTCAGATGGCATCGATGCGCAATCCGCCGAAGCCAGCGGGTCATTAGACCCCGATCAGTTCGATGCCTTCGTAATCGGCTCACCTCTGTACGGTGGTAAGTGGATTTCAAGCGCTGGAATGTTCGCCGCAATAATGTCGGAACGGATGAACGGCAAGCCGGTTGCGTTGTTCTCGATCGGCACGACCGGGGTGATGAAACCTGAAGCCGGTGATGCCGAGCACAAAGCGTTTATCGAGAGTCTTTCCGAGGTTGCACCAAGTTTGAATGTTGTTGAAGACGCCGCGTTCAACGGTTACTTCGAGCGCGCCAACCTGCCGTGGTACCTGAGAATCATCGATCGCTTTGCGCCAACGCCGCAGGGCGACCACCGCGACTGGCAGGCGATACAGACCTGGACGAAATCGCTGGTGCCGAAGCTTTCGGGTGAGTAAATTTAATCAACACATGTTTATCGACACCCACGCACATATCCACCAGCACGATCCTGACGAAATCTCAGACATCATCGACCGTGCGATCACGGCGAATGTCGGGGCGATCATCACAGCCGGAACTACCGTTGAGGACTCGCAAAAAGCAATCGAACTCGCCCAAACGCACGCCAGCGTGTTTGCCGGGGTCGGAGTGCATCCAACCGACCTAACCCATTCCCTTACTTCAGGAGACCTCGCGAACCTCAGCAAATTCGCAGAGTCGCCCGAAGTCATCGTGATGAGCGAGATTGGTATAGATCACCAGAACAGATCGCCGGATTTCGATTGGCAGGCCGAGTCGTTTCACGCCCAGATCGAAGTCGCCAGATCACACTCCCTTCCCATCGTGTTCCACATCCGAGAGCAGGGTGACGACTACGACGCCCATTCTGCCCGTGATGCCACTATTTCAATCCTGAAGGAAACCAACGCTGGTGAACTGGGCGGAACTGCGCACTACTTTCAGGGCAGATGGGACTTCGCAAGCCAGCTTCTTGATCTTGGATTTCACATTTCATTTGCGAAAACCCTCACACGAATCACCGATCTGGAAGAGACCGCAAGAAAAATACCCGACAACCGGATTCTGCTCGAAACAGACGCCTATCCACAGACCTTCAAGAAGAATCGTGCAAAGTGGACTGAGCCCAGGGACATACCGGTAGTCGCTGAAAAACTGTCGGCTTTACGAGGGAGTTCAGTTGGCGACATTCAGAATCTGGCAACATCAAACACACTCAGCATGCTCGGTCGCCGGAGTGAAATCGTAAGTGCAGTTCTCGATTCCCTGGCAACTCGGTGACCGCACGCAAGTGATTCCGCTATAAAATTCTTTGCTGCGCGTCGTTACGCACAGGCTGTAGCTCGTCACGAGCTACAGCCTAGTTAAGCAGCCAGGATACGTTTATTGCTTCATAAATCATCGAACATAGGTCTAAAAGAGTGGGCGGTTACGTCCGGCGCACTCGGTCGTGGCCACCAGATTTTCATGCTGCGAAAAGGCGGTATCCGAGAAGATGGACGCCACTTCAAGATCGAGCATGAACAGTTTCTGCTCTACCCGGGCTTATTCCACGAAGGCGAACTTCTTCTGAAGTCCGATTATCGAGGGCTACTCGATGAAACAGCGAACGCCGATTTCACCAAAGAAATCTCGTTCACTGTTTACTGCGAACTCGTCGAAACTATCGAAATCTCTGAAGAAAACCAGGTACGAGCGCTCGATGCGTTCCACATCTGGTCAAAAGAATTTCCGGTAAAACGATTTAGCTGGAAGCCTCGCCACCCACTCAAACTGATGATTGTTCGAGCATACCGACTCGACAAGCCAGTAACCGTGGCCGTTACCGATGGCTACGCCGGGTGCAAATCCTGGGTCGATCTGAGCGACGAAATAGATATCACCAATTTAACTCCAGCCCTAACCGATGCCGAGTTTGACGACCATGTATCGAAAATCCACCAGGCGCTGGCCACAACGCCAGTGAACGCATAATTTAGTCTGAACCACCCTTCAGTAATCATTCAGGAACAGCACGTTGAAATACCGCCAGCTACAGTCGACCGATCTCACCGTTTCAGAAATTGGATTCGGTGTTTGGAGCGTGAGCATGAACTGGTGGGGCGAGGTCAATGAGGCCGATGGCATCAAACTGCTTCATAAAGCCGCCGATAAAGGAATCACGTTCTTCGACACCGCCGACACTTACGGTGCTGGCTACGGTGAGGAGATCATGCCAAAGGCACTGGGCGACCGACGCAAAGACATCGTGATCGGCACCAAGTTTGGTTATGACATCGAAACCCCTCGTGAAGGTCACAAAGAGCGCCCTCAGGTTTGGGAACCTGAGTTCGTCAAGCGTGCCTGTGAGAACAGCCTGAAGCGTTTACAGACCGACTACATCGATCTCTACCAGTACCATAACCCTCGCCTCGACGCGATCCAGCGGGAGGACACTCTTGGTGCGCTGGAAGAACTCAAAGCCGAAGGCAAGATTCGGCACTACGCAGTAGCTGTCGGACCCGACATCGGCTGGCTCGAAGAAGGTCTTTACACGATCAAGGAACGCAAAATTCCTGCCGAAGTAATCTACTCAATTCTCGAGCAGGATCCTGCCGATGTAATGATCGAAGCGGCTGAAGAAGCAGGGGTCGGAGTGTACTCACGTGTACCGCACGCATCGGGGATGCTCGACGGCAAGTACACCAAGGACACCGTGCTCGACGAGAGCCCGTTCGACGCTTCAGATCACCGCGCGTACCGACGCATGCACTGGCTGAAGAATTCGATCAAGAAGCTGCAGCAGATCGATTACATGTTCGCCGGTAAGCCCGCGACTGTTGGCCAGATTGCGATCAAGTTCGCGCTGATGCCTCAGGTCATGGCTTCATGCCTACCGACGATGACATCTGAAGAGCAGATCGACGAGTATGCCGCTGCCTGCGACATTGACGACATTCCGATGGATGAACTCGAACGGCTAGCACCGATTTACGCTGATAACTTTGGTGTTGGCGACCCCGATCCGCAGAAGTCGAGCACTTCGGGCACAGGATGGGTCGACCACAACGGCGCTCCATTCGAACGCAAGCTAATGGTCCCCGGCGAGTAGGGTTTTTGAGATACGGAAAGGCTGCAAATTTCCGTATCCCCTTCTCCCTGAGGGAGAAGGTTAGGTTGAGTGGGCACACCAACGTTGTTTCAAATACAACTGTTAACCCCAGCCCAACACCCGCGTTCCCCCTCACCTAAATCCTCTCCCTAATGGAGAGGACTTTAAGAAGTGGAAACCTTCATTCCCTTTGTCCCGTGTTCCTTCGATCTCAGGAGAAAGTACAGGAACAGATCATCGCCCGAATCCCACCCTAACGGTGCCGCTTGTTACGCCTGCGATGCGAGCTTTTTCGGCTCTTGCTGCTAACCAGGAATCGTCGCTTTGAGCGATGCTTCTCGACAGCCATCTCGAACGCCGATGGCACGGAACCGTTCGCCACGGCAACGACTTCCTTCTGCTCGCGAGCGGGCTTTGGCGGCAGCGGTGCATCACCGTTTACTCGTCGCAGTTCGCCTTCGACAAAATTGAAATCGCGCTGCGGAATGATGTGCAGCATGCCAAAAAATGCCAGCGGCCAGAGATCGGGCGACCACTTCTTCACATACTCGAGGGTCGGCCCTACCTGGTACCCATCGACGTAGTCGGCTTCTTCGAGCACAACATCGGGGTCGATCTCTACACGATGTGGGAACGTTTCCTTCTCGCGGTGATGCTTCCAGATCGGTTCGTGATCTTCGAAGCTTTCCGAAGTAACCGTGGCTGTGGCTGCGAATCCCTTTTTATCGGAAACGTAGTACAAAACCCGATCTTCAGGCCCCATCCGAACGGCCTTTTTACGGTTTTTAGTGTCGATGCCCTGCAACGAGAAACCACGAGCGCGGGTGATGTCCAGATTCTCCTGGTTCGTCACTAGCATCCAGTAGGTTTTGCCCAATTTATCGGCTCATTCCCGATCATTTCCAACACCGTTAACGCCACCAATGATATTTGAGTTGACAGTAGTCGTGTGCAGATTTCGATAAACTGTGGGCCACAGCAACGCTGCATTTCAAACTTCTATACACCCGATTCTTTGTGAAACCCAGATGAACACCGATATTGAGACAACCGTAACTTCCTTCTTGGACTCGACCGCCATTCCCTACGAAGTGGTCGAAATCGATCCTGATTTCGCTGATACAGCGGCGTTCTGCGAGAAGTACGACTTCCCGATGGAAAAGTCGGCAAACACGATAATCGTGGCATCGAAGAAGAAGCCCAAAACCTTCACTGCGTCGGTGGTGAGAGCTACCCACAGGGTCGACGTGAACCACGTGATCAAGCCCATGATGGACGTCGGGAAAGTATCGTTTGCGAGAGCAGAAGAGACTGCCGAGTTGACCGGCATGATGATCGGCGGCGTTACCGCGCTGGCTCTACCGCCCGAGCTACCGATTTACGTTGACCCGGGCTTGATGAACTTCGACTACATCATTCTTGGTGGTGGGAGTCGCTCGACCAAGATCAAGATTTCGCCTCAGATATTCGACCACGTCCCGAACGCACAGGTAGTTGAGGGTTTGACTGGGTAGCAGTCTAAAGCCGTTCCGGCTCGCCACTTGCGGCCGAACGATACGCCGCTGAGATCACTTTCGAAGGCCCGAGCGCTCGTGCTGCGTCCATCACTGGCGCGCTGCCCTGCTCCAGACAATCCAGAAACGCCGTGATGTCATCGACATACCAGCGAGTTTCGTCAGCCAACGGAACATAAGTAGTCTTGCGGGGCAGCCCTGCAGCCTGCTGAGTCGAACGCCACATGCCCATCGGATCCTGCGGATGCGGAGGTGGCAGCTTTGGCGGCTCGGCTGTCGAGTAGATTTCGAGTCTCGGCTCCCACGCATCGAACCTCTCAGTACCAAGCTCGCCAACTATCGTGATCCGGTGCGGACCTCCCGCCGGATGACTGTTCCACCCAATGCGGCCACCAGTTGCGGTGGCAACAACACCGCCGGAGAACTCCATCATCACCGCGCCAAAATCCTCGGTGTCGTTTTGAACATGCTGCTCGAAAAAGTAGTTGCCGGTTCTGCTGAAACCGTTTGCGGCTCGGCGTCGGCCAGCCAGAGACACAAACCGATCGTGTAAACGCCAAGATCAAAAAACTCCCGCTTCGATTCGACAAACGTGAACTTTGCAGGCTCGGCTGTTTCTCGTCTTGGGGTGTTCGCAGCCGCAGTTCCACCCGGCCCTTTGGCGAACAGAATGTCGGTATGGACCGCGAGCAATTTGCCCAGTCGGCCCGACTCAACACACTCTTTTGCCGCTTTTGCCCAAGGCGTGTGCACGAACGAGTACATCTGCGAAGTGACGTTTGATTTAGATATCGCCGACAAAACTTCGCCCGCTCGCTCGGCACTGGCAGCAAGCGGTTTGTCGAGGTACAGAATCTTGCCGGCTTCAGCGCACGCCACTGCCATCCGGTGGCGACGCTCAACGTCGGCGCACATGCTCACAACGTCTACCTCAGGCAACGCCAGAGCCTTCTCGATTCCTTCAATATACGGCACGCCGTACTGTTCAGCCAGGCCAATGTTTAACGCCCGACGTCGATCATCGATATCGACTTCATCGGCTATGGCAACGATGTGAGATCGTTCGTCAGCGTCGAAGCCTGAAGCGTGATTTTCTTGATGAGTCTGCAGTCCGCCGATGCAGAGAACCCCGAGCGACCTCATCGGTCGCCCACTTTAGAAACAGTTGCCGCGCCGCCGAGTGTTCCATCGAAATAAACTGCACCAGATGACCCAAGCAGCATGATTTCGGGTCCAGTCCCAGATTCGGATTCGCTTCCGGCAGGGTCAACAGAAATCAACGCGCTGGAGCCTGTAGGCCAAACAGCGTGAATAGCCGCATGAAGAAATTCGTCTCCCGTCCGATGTTCACGGCTGGGTTCCGAGCCAAACACTCGATTGCATGCTTCCAGCCCGGCAGCGAGTGAATCTTCGATCGAACCATCGGAGCCGACCCGATCAAGCCAACGCACAAAGCGGGGAAGCCCAACGCCCCCATCGACCACGGCACCGGTCAGTGCGTCAGTAAGTCGGGCAGTGTAGGCAGAGGTCTGCGGGATTTCAGGCATGGCGAAATGATAACGCCACACGCCGTTCTACTGTTCCGGGCGAACCTGGTACTTGTTGCGAATCCAGATCGCAATGCCGTTCATCGTCAGCAGCAAACCGAGAAGAACGATGATCGCTGCAGCCGCAATTCCACGGAACTCTGGGTTCTGGTGACCGATCCAAGTGAAAATCTGGAGTGGCAAAACTGTGAAGCTGGAATCCGGGGTAGTCGGCACGAAAGTCACGACAACGAGGGACGAAATGATCAGAATCGGAGCCGATTCGCCAATCGCCCTCGACAGCGCCAGGATAATCCCGCTCATCATGCCCGGCATCGCCTGCGGTAGAACGACCGACTTCACAACCTGCCACCTGTTCGCACCCATGGCATAGGCGGCGTCACGGTAGCTCGCTGGTACGGCCTTGATGGCCTCCTGCGAGGCGATCACAACGATTGGCAACACCAATAACGTCATGGTCAGAGCACCGGCTGTGACGTTCCGAGACCCGCCAAACAGGAACTGCACGAACATCGCCAGACCCAGCAATCCGTAGATCACACTCGGCACGCCTGCGAGATTGGCGATGTTCAATTCAATCAGGCGATTCAGCCTGTTCTTGGTTGCGAATTCTTCGAGATAAATAGCTGTGCCAACACCCAGCGGAATGGTGAATAGAGCAGTCAGGCCAGCGATCCACAGCGTGCCGCCAAGTGGTCCAAGAATTCCCGCCTCAGTCGGCTCATACGACGAGTAGCTGGATATGAAATTCCAGTTCAAATACGGCAATCCGTCGGCCAGAATGTCGATCAGCAAGGCAGCCAGCCCCAGAATTCCGATCGCCACGGACATCACGAATCCAACAACGAACAAGCGATCTCGCCACACTCGGATGGTGTGCCACGTATTTCGACTACGATTCAACATGTTCGGCTTGTTCATGGCTATTCGTATTCCTGCCTGAACCGGGAAATTACCCAGCGACCGATGATGTTCATCAGAAGTGTCATGGTGAACAGCAGCAGGCCAACTGCGAAGATGGTCTTGTACTCGAACGAGCCCTGTGCAGCCTCACCACCGCTGATCTGCACGATGTAGGCCGTCATCGTCTGAATGCTCTCAAGCGGGTTCAGGGTCAGGTTTGGCTGGGCGCCGGCGGCGATCTTCACGATCATCGTTTCACCGATGGCGCGTGACATAGCCAGAATGAATGAGGCCACGATTCCCGATAGCGCCGCTGGCATGACGACCTTGGTGGCCACTTCGAACCGGGTTGCGCCAAGGGCGTAGGCGGCGTCTCGAAGCGAACGAGGAACGGCGACCATGGCATCTTCACTCAGAGTTGAAACCATTGGCATGATCATCAAGCCCATCACGATTCCCGCTGAAAGTGCGTTGAAAATACTTACCTGTTCGGCTCCGAACAAAGTCTGGAATATCGGGGTCACAAACGTCAGCGCAAAGTAGCCGTAAACAACCGTTGGGATACCTGCCAGCACTTCGAGAATTGGCTTGAGGATTCGTCTGAGCTTCTCAGGGGCGTACTCGGAAAGGAATATCGCCGCTCCCAATCCCAGAGTAAGTGCAACTATTCCTGCCACCACCGCTACTAGCAGAGTGCCACCCACCAGTTCCAGAACACCCGATTTTTCGGGCGAGAGGTGAGGTGCCCACTCAGTGCCAGTTAGGAACTTCCAGATCGAAACCTCTGCGAAGAACCCTGCGCTTTGAGACACCAGCAGGATAACGACTCCAACAGTCGTGAAAATCGAAATCAGCGCTGCCAGAAACAGCAGCACCGTGACAGCTTTCTGCTCGGTTTTTTGACGACGGCGCCTACGGGCGACCCGTTCGATCAAATCCTGATTAGGTTCGAGATTAGTAGTCGTTGACATCGTGCTCGATGCGGCCCTTTTCAGGCATCACGGCGAAGGTCGCCAGAAACATCGCTCAAGGTCGAAAATAAAAGTCTCAGCACTAGTGAGATCCAGTTGGACTCTAATCTCTAGTTTCTGTGTGAATTGTTAACTCACCGTTACAGATTTTGCTGAAAATCCAGTTCAAAGCAGGTAATCGCAACCGAGAAACGTCTGATTAGTCGAGAAGCCCGAGCTGGGTTTCGTATTCGACTTCTGGCAGGCCAACGTACCCAACCAATGCAGCCAGTTCGCTCGCATTGTTCAAATAGAACTCGATGAACGACTTCACGTCTGGGCGCTCCAACGATTCGTTGTTTACGTAGATGAACATCGGCCTCGAAAGCGGACTGTAGCTGCCGTCGTTGATCGATTCAGCGGAAGGGGCAACACATCCGTCTCCATCATCGACAGCTATCACGTTTAGTACGTGCCTGTTGAACGTGTAGTAGGCAAACCCAAAGTAGCCCATAGACGCCTGATCGCCCGATACGCCCTGAACCAGAACGTTATCGTCGGAAGACGCCGTATAGTCACCTCTACTCAGGTCTTCATCGCCGTTTATCGCATCGGTAAAGTAGTCGAAGGTACCTGAATCTGAATCCGGGCCATAAAGCCTGAGAACCCGATCAGGGAAATCGTCACGAATCTGGTTCCAGTTGTTCACTTTAGAATTTGGTTTCCAGATCTTCTTTAGCTCAGCAGCAGTCAGGCAAGTTGCGAAGTCATTTGAAGAGTGAATAACAACCGATAGACCGTCGTACGCAATGGTGAATTCTGTGAACTCGATCCCGTTTTCTGCCGCCTCAGTTCGTTCGGAGTCCTTTATCGGGCGGGAAGCGTCGGAAATATCGGTTTCGCCTTTGACGAACCGCTTGAATCCGCCACCGGTACCTGAAATACCCAGTGGAATTTGAATTCCAGGGTTTTCTTTCCTGAACTCCTCGGCCACAACCTCGGAAATCGGGAATACGGTTGAAGACCCATCGATAAGAATTTCTCTCGACGCGCCGCCACCACTACAGCCGATCAACATCAAAACGATCAGCATCATCGGTGCGATGATCAAATATTTTGATTTGTGTCTAGATGCCATTCGAATCATTCTGATGTCGCCAGGCGACCGTTATTCTGGGCCCAAGTTCGGTTGTGTTGCAGTTACTTTTCGTGACCGTGCACTTAAAGACTCGTCGACCTCCATTAACTCGACGTTAACTGGAGGAGCGTTCTCGTGAACTTAAAGAAACTGATGCTGAACGAAAGAAACCGGGCAAACCGCTTGCGCGCAGTTCGTGTGAAGAGGCAGAAAATTACGGTTGGATGCCGGGAACAGTAAAGGCGAACTCACTGCCCTCACCCACAGAACTAGTGGCAGAAATCACGCCACCATGAGCATCGACAATGTGGCGTGCTATCGAAAGCCCCAGTCCGGTTCCGGGTTGCGACCGAGCCGGGTCGGTCTTAAAGAATCGTTCGAAGATGTGCGGCAGATGCTCCGGGTCAATTCCCAATCCGGTGTCCTCAACACTGAACCAAACAGTACCGTCGTCGGCCCACGCCTTGACGGTGATTGTCCCCTCAGCCGGGGTCCACTTCACAGCATTACTGATCAAATTCGTGAATACGTGATCGATTTTTTCAGCGTCAACCGAAACCGGGGGAAGATCCGGTGAGATGTTCGCAACGAGTTCCAGTTCCGAGTCAACGGCCACCGCCGAAAACTGCTTCATCGCAGCCTCGACGAGTTTTTGCGGAGCGACGTCAAGGAATTTCATTTCCGACTCGCCCGACTCAAGCCTGGAAAGCTCGAGCATCTCGGTTATCAGCATATCCATATGCTCAACGTCTTCGCGAATCATGGTCAAAAACTGATCCCGATCCTCAGAATCGTCGATCGCCCCGTGTTGCAGTGTTTCGGCGGAAGCCCGTATGCCTGCTAGAGGCGTTCGCAGTTCGTGCGAAGCGTTCGATACGAACTCTCTACGGGTAATGTCGAGCCTTCGAATGTCCGTAAGGTCAGTCAATAGCAACAGAGCCCGTACTACATCGGTATCGGGTCGTGGATACGGTGCGGCCATTGCCATGAGGGTTCGTCGATTGTCGAAAAGTTCAATTTCCGCAGCAGTTTGCTGTTCCGTTTCGATCGACATTTTGACGACACGAATGACATCAGGATGATTTGTTAGAGAAGTCAGCTGCATGCCGGGTTCGACTTCTCCCACCGTACCGAGCATCTCAACGGCAGCCGGGTTCGCCGACTCAATTACGCCCTCATCATCAACAACCACAACGCCCTCTCGCATCGAGTCGAGTATCGACGCCAGTCGAATGCGTTCAGCGGTGTCTTCGATGATGTCGTCGGCAACCCGATCAACAAGTCGATTCACAGCGCGAGCCAGCCTCGTGAGTTCAGCCGGGCCAGTCGGGTCTAATCGGTGATTTCGGTCTATCGATGTTGCGCGAACTACGTCTTCAGTCAAATCGGAAAACTGTCGGGTAAGTCGCAACGAACGGTAAAGAACAGCAATCGTGGCAAGAACGCCCGCCAGAATCGTTCCCGCAACGCCAGACATCAGCGTTCCGGCCGCAACAAGCGCAATCAGCAAGCTTGTCTCGATAAGCATTCGCCATCTTAGGGAGATGTTGCCCAACTACTATTACCCCAACTTTAATATCGAAAGTTCACGCCTGAACCCCGGGTGTTCAAACGCCTATGTTCAAACGCTTATTCGGTAGCCAACCCCACGCACTGTACCGAGCAACGTAGGCTTCGACGGATCCTTCTCGATCTTGAGCCGAAGCCACCTGACGTGGACGTCTACGGTGCGAGTGTCCCCAGAGTACTCGAAACCCCACACATCCTGTAGTAGCTGGTCGCGGGTGTAAACCCGGCCGGGATTCGCCGCCAAATGTGCAAGCAAATCGAACTCTCTGGGGCGTAAATCCAACTGCTTGCCGTCGAGCGTGACACCCCGAGAACCCCGATTAATAACAAGGTTGCCAAGATCGATCACCTGATCTGCGGTCGATTGCGAAACCGACTTGAGCATAGCCATTCGCCTGATCTGGACACCGACTCTCGCCAGTAGTTCTCGCATGCTGAAAGGCTTCGTAACGTAATCGTCAGCACCTGATTCAAGACCACCAACTCGATCGAGTTCGGCATCACGAGCGGTCAACATGATGATCGGAACAATCGATCCGTCACCGCGAACCGCCTTGCAAACCTCGAGTCCGCTCAACCCTGGAAGCATCAGATCCAGCACGATCACGTCTGGGCTGTATTGCCGAGCGCTTACCAGACCTTCACCACCGTCATCGGCTACAAGTACTTCGTAGCCTTCAGCAACAAGGTTGTAGCGCAGTGCTTCCCGCAGAGTTCGATCATCCTCAACTACAAGAATCTTGAATTTTCGATCAGATATGGGAAATTCAGGCAACGAATAATCTCAGTTGAACTCACCCCATGCTGAAGCACGGAACCGAAAGTGAGCTGCGTGTGGAGATTATACGTTCCCGTTACAAAATTCTTAGTCGAATACGGGAGCCAGAACCGGGCGTGTTAAGCAGCGATCGTTCCGGTGGACTCGCTGCCAGTGTCGTCATCGGTGAATTCGCGCGGTAGCTTGATCGTCACAGTCTTGCCTTCGCCAGGCTTACTGGTTACCGCAATGTTGCCACTGTGGAACTCGCCGATTGTTTTGCAGAAGTAGAGACCGATTCCAGTACCCGACTCTGCCCGAGTGCCTTCATTATCGGCCCGGAAAAAGGCTGCGAAAACGTGGGGGACATCTCCGGGATCGATCCCGATACCCTGATCTGCAACTCGAATTTCCACACCATCGTCACCGTCGGACTCAACAACCACTGTGATTTCAGTATTTCCAGGAGAATACTTCGAGGCGGTCGTAACGAGGTTCGAAATTACCTGCGACATCCGAGTCTGGTCGGCGAACATTTCGATCGGCTCTTCAGGTAGATCAAGGGTCAGAGTCTGCTTGGCCTCCGAAAGGATCGGCGTAAATGATTCCGTAAGCTCTACCAGTACATCGAGAATATGGAATCTCGTCGGCTCGAGTTCAAACTTACCTTCTTCAATGTGAGTAGCGTCGAGCAAGTCATCTATCAGAACGGCAAGTCATCGACCACTGCGCTGAATAATTCCCAACTGGCGTTCTTGCTTCTCGATCAGGTTGCCCAGCTTGTTGCGTTTCAGCATATCGGCGAACGCCAGAATGTTTGTAAGCGGTGTTCGCAGCTCGTGAGAAACCGTTGTTAGGAAATCTGATTTTGCCGTGGCAACACGCTGCAACTCGCGGCTTTCGGCCTCTCCACGCTCCCACTCAAGGCGGGTTTCTGCCAGTTCCATAGAACGGGCTGCATTTCTGCTGCGGCGATAGCTCCTGCAATGCTCGATGCAACGGTGTTGAGCAGTGAAAAATGGTGCCGCAGGTAGTGTTGTCGAGTAGAGCCAATTACGGAAAGCGTTCCGACAATCGACCCACCGACCTTCATCTCTGAAGTCAAAATATGATGGCGAGATGGATCGCTGGTAACAGAAGCCACACCGTAAGACCATCGGTCTACGGTTTCGTCATTGACTCCGGTTGCCAGCGATATTGAAACACCATCTGCTGGAATAATTTTCCAAAGATCATGCGCTAAATCGGGCATGGACCTTTCGATATCCAGCGAAGAACTGATCGTTTTGGCGAGTGCGGAGACGGTCTCGCGTTCGATTAGTTCACGACGCAGTCGCTTGTGCAAACGCAAGTTAGCGAAAGAACCAGCAACTGCATCAGCCAGTATTTGTGCGGTGTAGACGTTGGCGTCGTCGTAGGTTTGGGGCATACGAGATGCGACCATCAACACGCCAATTACAGTGCCGTCTGCAATGATCGGGACAGTGATCATTGAGCGCAGTCCCGATCTGTACATCCACCAGGCTGGAGACTTGCCATCGCTGGCGGCCTGCTCAACCTCGCACATTGCTGCTGACTTGGTCGAAAACACCTCTGGCTGGGGCACAGCGTCGAGGCTTATCGACCAGTCGTCGGACAATCCGTTGACCCTTGTTCCACACTGGATCAAGTTCTCAACGGCCCACTCGGAATGATCGACCTGTGCCAAACAAAAGCAATCGAAATCGATCAATTTTGCCAGGTGGGCCGAAAATCTCTCCGGGTGCTTGGGTAACTCGAAGTTATCTCCGAGAATTTGTCCGGTTTCCAGTAGAAGTTTGGTCGTGTCGTCTCGACGCGATGTCCAACCGTTAACCTTTGACAGCCAGCTTTGAAACCGGCCAGGGTGGTTTGACTTCGAGGGGTATGTCGATTCGGCTTGTGCCGTAGGGGGGGCTGGGACCGTGTAACTACCGGGTAAAAACCAGTGCTGCTGCACCGGCATATATCCAGTATTCAGCCCTAACACCGGTTGCGCCTATGGCCAGTTGGCTTCCGTGGGATCACATAAAGGTTCGCCACAGGTAAGACTACTGGCTCATCGGCTCAGATGTGACCCCTATGGCTCACTGCGGTTTACGCATGGGTGGTCACACGCACTGTTACCGCCCCCTAGTTCAAACCAACTCAGTTTGCCCGGAATCAACTGAACGATATGCCGCGTCGATCATCTCCACGGCTCGCATACCGGCCCATCCAGGAGCCCAATTGGTTGAGCCCTTGCCGCTCACGATATCCGCAAAGTTAGCCGTTGGGCCTCCGCCGAAATACGCACCGGCATCAGGTTTGAGGTCCATGTCGAAATTGTTGCCATCATGACGAAGTACTTCGAGTCTCGCTCGATCACAGTCGACAGTCATCACACCCTCAGAGCCGAATATACGTACGTCGAGTTGGAACTGCTGGTTATCGGGCAACGCACCTGCCCCGCTGAATGAGCCTATCGCACCACCCTTGAACCGAACGGTGAACGAGTCGTACAGCTCAACCTTGCTGGTTGGAGCAGATGTGAGTGCCGCTACCGATTCGGCAGCAAGACCGGTGAGCCAGTAGGCCAATCCTGCCGAGTGCGACATTTGAGCCAGTGCGTACCCTCCACCGGCAACCACAGGATCGGCCCAGGTATCGGCATCGGGCTCGAACATGTTGTCGCCCGCTCCACCACCGGTCGAAAGAAATTTCTTGCCCTCAAGAAGAGCGCGTACGGGCGATGCCATGTGACACATAACGAACTCAATATCGCCAACCGCACCTTCATCCATGCGACGCTTTGCCTCCTGGATGAAAGCGCCGTAATGCCATCCATATGGAACCATCAACTCGACACCCTGGCGCTCGGCCTCTTCAACCAACGCCCGGGCTTCACTGGCCTTCGTGGTCATTGGCTTCTCGCAAAGCACGTGTAAGCCCTTTTTGAGGGCCGCCATTGCGTGTTCGTAATGGAGTGTGTGGGGTGAAGCGACTACGACACCTTTGAGACCGGGAGTTTCGAGAAGCTCTTCGTAGCTCTCTGTGGCATGAGTGAACCTGAATCTGGATTTGACCTGTTGCAGCTCGTCGGCACCAAGTCGGCACACGCTGGCAAGCTCTATGTCGTCACGTTCTACCAACACCGGCAGGTGATTTGCAGTTGCCCACCAGCCTGCGCCAATAAGTCCAATTTTCGATTTTTTGGAGTCTGTCATTCAGCTATTTCTCCTTCTTGTCGTTTTCGGCCAGCCCCAACATGTCTATCACGTCCTTAAGGGCTGAATCGGTCACCTGCTTCTTCGAGCCTTTGCCACGCTGCGATTTCGGTTTTCGCTTCTTTTTCACCTTTGGGCGTGCTGCCTCAAGACGACGCGCCTGGCATGTTGTGCAGGTACACGTCTTGGGATGTTTGCTATCGGTGCGGTGGTGACGTTCTCTCATGATTCGAGATTCTAGTCGAACGTCGCGCCGTGCGAGACAGCTTCAACGGTCTTGCTGACGACATCCGAAGCAGCGAAATGCCAAACTACCTCGTAAAATCTTCCGATGATCATCCACTTCGTGCGTCATGGACAGCCCCAGATGGGCCACGACGGTCTTTATGTACCCAACGCTGGCCTGAGACCGAACTGGGACGCCAGCAGGCAGCACAGCGCATTGCGTCGCTCAACCCCGACGCCTCGTTCACCAGCAACGTGGCGCACGCGATAGAAACAGCCGATAATTTCTTCAGTATCACGAGCCAACAGGTACACCAGATACCCAATCTGGCCGAACTCAATACCGGCAACATCTGGGCCACGCCGGTTGAGTTCAAGCGCCAGGTAGCTACCGGCGATTATCAGCTCGACTACAAAAGCATTGGTGGCGAAACGATCTCCGAATTCAGAAGTCGCGTTAGAAACGGGTTCGCCGAGTTGCTGCAAACCAGTGCATCACGACGCCTGAACGTAATTGCAGCGTTCCTGCACGAAGGAGTGATCGGGACGATCATCGACCATCTTGAAGGTCGCGATCAATTCGACTCAAAACGACGCGAGATGATGCCGTACGGTTCGCCAATAACCGTCGACACA
Organism: Dehalococcoidia bacterium; assembly: GCA_012959765.1. Taxonomy (GTDB): domain Bacteria; phylum Chloroflexota; class Dehalococcoidia; order Lucifugimonadales; family Lucifugimonadaceae; genus Lucifugimonas. The sequence continues at coordinate 157,144 of DUCO01000049.1, forward strand.
GAAAGCAACGCGCCGCACTTCCCCGGATTCTGGGACACAGATCATCTGGATGTAATTACTGGTTAGTTGCCGAGTAGCCGCCAGCTAGTGAAACGCAGGGTGGTACCCACCGGTGTCTCGTTCGATCATCTGGTTCACATCAGAAATCGTCAGTGGGTTTTGGGGCCAGTCTTCGGGCGCAACATGTGATAACCGAAGCAGCAGTCGAGCCAGTTGGCCTGCGTATTCCTTCAACTCACGCACGTTCAGCTTGTTCGCCGCATCGCCAATTTCATGATGGAAGTTCGCATCTTCGTGTCGACCCCAGAATCGCCATCGCCACGTAATCGAAGCATCAACGGCCTGTTCAACGAACGGGAAGTGATCTGAATGGGCGTCCATGTGATCGAGAACGTGGCACTTCAAGCCATCGTCCATCGTGTCGAGCTGCTCCTGCATGAACCGTCTCAGGTGCGGGAATGCCAGAACAATGCCCTTCATGTGACCGGTCGAAAGCTCGTCCAGATTTATGTTAAGCAACGGTGCAAACTCTCGATTATCAGCCCCATCTAAGTAGTGCCGGGCGACGTAAGTCTTTGAGCCCTGCAGGTGCTGTTCTTCCGCACTCCAGGTAGCGAAACGAATCGACATTCCCGGCTTCACCCCGAGTTCACGACCCAGCGCCGCCATAACTCGCGCCGTTTCCATCACGCCGATAGTTCCCGATGTGTTGTCGTTAGCTCCGGGAGTTTTGAGCACGGTGTCGTGGTGACCGGCAAGGATCAGGTGTCGATCCGGATGAGTTTCGCCTTTGATTTCGGCGATGGTGTTGTACGCCTCGGAATCGAAATACTTCGCATCTACAGAAACTCGAATACGAGGCGATGTGCTGGCGATTCGCTGCAAGTACGCCCCGTCTTCCGAACTGGTCTTCACAACCGCAATGGCGTCCTTCTGAGGTCCAACATTCAGCCACTCATCGGAGTTAGCGTACTCCATCCGACCGCCCGTTTTGGGCTCGATGGCGACCACACAGGCCGCACCAGCGTTGGCGAGCCGCAGAATACGAGCGGTGAACGGCTCGGCTGCTGTGAACGGTTCGGGCTTTATATTGGCGAGCATCACCGATCCCTTGATCCGATTCCCCAGCGCATCCACTTCGTGCGCAGAAGCGAAACCAGCGTCTACCAGCGGAGTCGTCACGTCGATCGCCTTGCAACGAAGAAACGGAAGCGAGGCGATTTTTCTGTCGTTGTCGTCCGGCAGGGTTATCGATACATCGCCGTGATTCCACGTTTCCATCGTGAACGGCTCAATGTCCGCTCGGTCAAGGCCGGCGGTTTCCATTTGAGACCGGATGTACTCAGCTGCCCTGCGATCTTCCGGTGAGCCGCCCCAGCGGGGTCCAATGACATCGGCAAGCTCGGTTAGGTGCTGCTTGATTAGCGATCCCGACCATGCTTCGCCCATCAGGAATCGATCTATTTCGTGCCAGTTCAGTTCCAAAAGAATCACCTTTGCGCCTGATCCACTCACGCGGACGGCTTACTCGTCAATCGCTCCAAAAAGGAGATGCGCAGTATATTACGCACGACTAAGCCGTGTTTGGACTCGAGTTCGATATCAACTACTCATGGATTTTTGGCGAGTTATGAGCAGTAATTTGCTAGCCTCGAACTAGAAATCGGGAGTGCTTCACACTGGCACCACTTGAAAGATGACATGCAAAGGAGACCAGCGATGATCGTCACAACTACTCGGGATGTTCCGGGGCGAGAGATTACCGAGATCGTTGGGCTTGCCCGGGGCAACTCGGTTAGAGCACGTCACGCGGGTCGCGACATCATGGCTGCCCTTCGAAATCTGGTCGGCGGAGAGATTACCGAATACGCAACGTTGCAGGCTGAGACTCGCGAGATTGCCACCCGTCGAATGGTTGCTCAGGCAGAAACGCAGGGAGCCGATGCCGTGGTTACCGTGCGCTACACAACCTCGATGATCGCTTCTGGCGCTTCAGAAATTCTCGCCTACGGTACCGCAGTGAAGCTAAGCTAGCTCTTCTCTCCTATCTCCGTGTCCTGAGCGGAGTCATCGGAGTCGAAGGGACTGGGGCGGGGACGCTCGGGATTTTAGCTTGAGTGAAGTTATCTCCGGCGAGATCCCTCCACTCCGCTTCGCTGCGGTCGGGAAATCGAATCTCGCCACTGCTAACTAACCCTTGTACGTCGTCTCGACGTAGTTCTCGACCATGTCGATGAAGTCGGCCGCTATCTTCGGACCCGACAGGAACTTCACGCGCTCGCCGTCTACGAACACAGGCGCCCGGGGATCTTCGCCAGCACCCGGCAATGAAATACCAATGTTGGCTGCTCTCGATTCACCGGGACCATTCACCACACAACCCATCACGGCAATCTGTAGCGACTCCGAGCCGGGATAACGAGACTGCCACTCGGGCAGCTTCTCGTCGATGTGAATCTGGATGTCCTGAGCCAGTTCCCGGAACAGCGTAGACGTTGTACGTCCACAGCCCGGGCAGGCGGTTACCGAGGGACGGAATCGGCGAAGTCCGATGGCTTGCAAAATATCCTGGCAGAGTCGAACCTCTTTCGCCCTGTCGCCACCGACCTCTGGAGTTAGTGAAGCGCGAATCGTGTCGCCAATGCCCTGCTCAAGCAGCGTGCTCAACGCAGCGGTGGTGGTCACAATCCCCTTTTGTCCCATGCCCGCCTCGGTCAGCCCAAGGTGAAGCGCAAGGTCAGATTTTTCGGAGAGTTCCCGGTAAACAGCAACCATTTGAGGAAGACGGGATACCTTGCAAGAAATGATGATCTGTTCGGAAGTAAGCCCGATTTCGAGAGCCGCCTCAGCGCTTGAAAGTGTGCTTTCGACGAGTGCCTGGTTCTCTACCTCTTCAGAACTCAAAGGCTCGGCGACTCGGGAGTTATCGTCCATTTTGGAAGCCATCACGTCGGGGTCGAGGCTTCCGGCGTTCACGCCAATTCGAACCGGTTTGCCCAGTTCCCTTGCGATCTCGATAAAAGTAGTGAAGTTCTCGTCGTGTCGTACGCCGCGACCAACATTGCCGGGGTTTATACGGAACTTGGCGAGGGTGCTGGCCATCTCGGGATAATCACGAAGCAAGCGGTGCCCAATGAAATGAAAGTCCCCAACGAGCGGAACCGTGCAGCCCAGCTGGGCGAGTCGCCTGCTCACCTCTGGAACGGCTTCAGCGGCGGCGGCGTTGTTCACTGTAACGCGAACAATCTCGCTGCCAGCATCGGCGAGTAATTTCACCTGAGCGACAGTCGCAGCGACGTCGGCTGTATCGGTGTCGGTCATCGACTGGACAACGACATGGTTGCCTCCGCCGATCATCACGCCACCAACGCTCACAGGATGGGTATTGTCTCTCGCTGACAGATTCTTGTCTCCAAATACGGTCACTGCGGAATTCGCCACTTCTGGCAATTTTACCTGTCAGCAAGCCTCACGACGAGTCGAATAGCCAATAACGGCGTGACTCACCCTCGTCCGACCAACCACACAGCTCGCACAACTACTGCCACAACTGCGATCCCGAGCAGGGCAAAGAATGCGTTCCAGCTTCGGGAGCCTTCACGCTGTTTGTGGGCGAGTACTGCGGGAATCCACAGTGCGACGATCACCGGAACCAGCGCGAAGTACATCGAACGGGGCAGATCGCCAACCGCCCAGAGAATCGACAGCAGCACGGTGGAAATACCAGCGATGATCAGCTGATTTCGACGTGCCTGCGACAGTGTCAATTCAAGCGCTGCTTTCCAAATGAAAGTTGCGGGCCAATTAGAAACGAACTAGAAGCCAGTTATTAGAAGAACGACTCGCCCTTGATGATACGAGTTACGTCCTGCACTGAAATCACCGCGATCAGCCCGATCAGCAGTGCAAACCCGATCAGGTGAACAAGCCCTTCACGCTCGGGCGAAATGCGCTTGCCGCGTCGTGCTATTTCAACGAAGACGAAGAAGATTCGCCCACCATCGAGAGCCGGTATTGGCAGGATATTCAGTATGGCAAGTGAAAGACTCAGAGTAGCCGCCAGAGTGGCAAACGTGATGATCTTCGCGCCGAGCCCAGCGTCCGCCACGGCGATTTCACCGGTGAGCTGGCCAATTCCGATTGGTCCAACCGTTGAGGGTCCTTCAAACTGCGGGTTCGTGCTGCCGATAATCGTGGTGGTCAGCGCGTTTCGAGTCAGCACCATCGTGTCGAGTGAGTGGCGCCAGCCGAGTGGGAACGCCTCAAGGGGACTCGTGCCCCTATTGACGATCTCTCGGTTCTCAGTTGAAATCTGAACTCCGGTGGCACCTTCTTGAACACGGGTCTTGGTTCCAAGACCATTGTCGTGCAATCGTGCGTCTTCGAGTGAAATCTCTTTACCAGCGTTCTCAGCGACTCCCACCACTCGCAGTATGTCGCCCAGCTTAGCTGGAGGATCAAGACGAGCCGCGGCTTCGTTAGATATTTCGTATAGCGTGTCGGTCGGCTCATCGACCACGGTGAGAAGAGTGTTGAGTCCGACAGATACATCGAACACCCGAGCCCGACCCAGCGCCATCTCGGATTCAGGATCGGAAACTTCGGCAACCACCGCACGACTTGGTGGCTTCCATCGTGGAATGAGGTGGACCTTCGTTACATCGCCCGTGTACTGAAATTGCGGCTCAGCAGGACGTGCAAACAGGTTGGGAACACCCGATTCGATCTCCCAGGTGCTTGTGGCACCGAGTTTCACCGTTACAGCCTGCTGAAGCTCAGAGATATTGTCGATATTTCGACCGTCTACCTTGATGATTTTGTCGCCGGGTTCGATGCCGGCCATATCGGCAGGCGAACCCGGGAACACCGTCATGATCGTCACATCACCAATCGGTTTTTCGGCTGGAATCATGAGTACCAGTGGAAGCAAAATAAACGGGATAACCGCGTTCACGAACGCTCCGGCGGCCATCACAACAACGCGCTGCCACCTTGGCTTGCTGCCCAGTGAGTCGGCAGACCTGCTGCTCTCTTCACCGACCATACGAACAAATCCGCCAAGTGGAAGCCAGTTGAACGACCACAGCATGTCGGCAACGATAATCTGACCCTCGTCTATTGATCGCACCTTGCCGGTGACGATCAGGCCACCGGTGGAAGCCTCAGCGTCATCGCCCTTCGCCCGCTTGCGCACGGTAACGGCGATCTGATTACCCTGCTCATCGAGCATGGTGCGAACCGTGACGAGCTTGTTTACCAAACCGTCTCGCTTGATCTCAAATAGGGTCTCGTCGTCTATCGAAACCGGCGTTGCACCGCTCCACATACCACCAGCTCGCGGCGGGTATCCGAATCCAAACTCGAGGGTCTTCACGCCGAATCGACGCGCAGTCCAAAGGTGGCCTAGTTCATGAAAGATGACGAGGGGGCCGAGCACGAGTAGGAATGTGACGACACCGAAAAATACTGTTTCTGGCATATGAAGTTAATGCTAGCTCAGAATTGTGGAATGGTTGTGGCGTGCAAGTGTGGTTTCAGTTGCCCATCTCGCAGCTTCAATAGTGTCGTCGATCGAAGGATCGGCGATCGAGGTGTGTGCCGCGAGGGTTTCTGACACTAAATCGGGTATCTGAGTGAATTTGATTTTGCCGTTCAAGAACAACTCAACTGCGCCTTCGTCGGCTCCTGCGAGTGCAGCAGAATAGGTACCACTCCTCTTGCCGTATTCAAGCGCCAGTTCGAAACACGGATACAGCGACTGATCCATCTCCTCAAACGTCAGCGATCCCATGGTCACCGCATCGAGCTTCGGTAGATCGCTGTTCGGCTTTCGCGAGGGGTAAAACAGTGCGTGCTGAATTGGTTGCCCCATGCTGGTCGGACCGAGCTGGGCTTTAAGCGTTCCGTCGGCAAATTCGACCATCGAGTGAACGATGCTCTGGCGATGAATGGTGACGTCGATCTGTTCGAACGGGATCTCGAAGAGCCACCGAGATTCGATAACTTCAAACGCCTTGTTCATCAGTGTTGCTGAGTCGATTGTGATCTTTGCGCCCATCGTCCATGTGGGATGTTTCAGCGCCTGATCGGGGGTCACGTCGTCCAACGATGCCCAGGTACGATCCCTGAACGCACCACCCGAAGCCGTGATGATTAGCCGTGACGGTTCGCTCACTTCACCTTCAAGACACTGCCAGATAGCCGAAGGTTCGCTATCGATCGGCAGAATGGTCGCACCGCCTTCTCGGGCGGTTTCGATCAGCAGGTTGCCCGACATGACGATGACTTCTTTGTTCGCAAGTCCGAGCGTCTTACCGGCTTTGAGAGCTGAGATCGACGCTGGCATGCCAACGCAGCCAACCGTTGCAGCCACCACGATATCGACTTCAGGCATTGCCACGATCTCTTCGGCTGGAGCGGCCTTCGCACCGCCGTATCCTGATTCGATATCACCGAGGGTGCTGAAGTATTTCGGCTTGAATTCGTCAAGTTGCACTTTGAAAAGCGGCGTGTTGAATCCGTTGCAAAGCCCAATCACTTCGAAGCAATCGGGGAATGCTCTAACGATGTCGAGTGTCTGCGTTCCGACTGAGCCTGTCGAACCCAGAATTACTAGCTTTTTTATATTCCGCTCCATACTGCAGCCCAGTATACGATGGCCAGATTGGGAATCACGCTATCCAAACGGTCCAGAATTCCGCCATGTCCGGGTATTAACGTGCCACTATCCTTCACATCTGCGCGCCGTTTGATCCACGATTCATAGAGGTCACCAATAACTGCAAATACGCCAAGTACCGCACCAAGGATTCCTGCCGTAACAAGTGAAAACTCAATATCAAAGGCGGCATCGATCACGATTGCGGCGATCACTCCGCCAACAACGCCGCCAACAGCACCTTCCCACGATTTCTTCGGGCTGATCTTTGGTGCAAGTTTGTGACGACCTATCGACACCCCAACGAACAGAGCAACTGAGTCGATTGCGAACGTTGTGAGTATCGCCAGCAGAATCAGCTCGCGGCCAGTGTTCAGGTTCACAAGCACCGGGGCGTGGGCAAGAGTCAGACCTACGTATGCGGCAAACACCCAGTAAACCCAGTCGCTGGCTTTTCGGTCAGGCGATGACCTGCCAAGAGTTGCCGTGCCCCGAAGCAACAGAGCAAGTGCAAAGATAACGGCGAATGTTACAGGCAGTAGTTCGCCTTCGATTCGGCCGTCCGACACCATCCATGCGGCAATAGCCGCGAGAGTAGCCGGTCCCATCACAAGCGAGACCATTCGAATGGCACCAGCACGACTGCCGTTTGGGCGCATCATGCGATCGAGCTCGAATCCGCCAACGATTCCGGCAGCAATAGCGAGCACGGCAATGCCCGGTAGTTCCAGCCAGATGGTAAGCAACACGACAGGAATGCCGACAGTTGCGCTGATTATTCGAGTTCGCAACGGATATTCCTGCTGTTACTCAGCGTTATGGGTGACCTTGAACCGGAACTTGGCAGAGCAGCGGACCAACAAATAGAAAAAATTGCTGGCAATCTAAACCCGCTTGCCAAAGCGTCGCTTTCGTTCATTGAACGACTCGAAGGCCCGGTCGGTATGTTCACCGTAAAAATCGGGCCACATGATTTCCGAAAAATAAAGCTCGGAATAAGCGGTTTGCCACAGTAAAAAGTTGCTGATTCTGAAATCACCACCGGTGCGGATCAGAAGGTCTACTTCGGGCATGTCAGACGCATAGAGATGCTCGGCAAACTTGCTTTCGTCGATGTCTTCAAGCGGCGTGCCCTCTTCGATCAACCGTTTCGCGGCGTTCACGATCTCGGCACGTCCACCGTAGTCGAAGGCAATTCCAAGGGTTAGCCCGGTGTTGTTTTCCGTTTTCTTCACGGCCAGCTCAAGCTCATTTCGAAGTTCTGGTGAAAGACGGTCGACTCGACCAAGATGCTTGATTCGAACGCCGTTTTCGTTGAGCTGTTCTGCCTCGTGCGCAATTACAGCTATCGCCAGTTCCAGAATGCCGTTCACTTCCGACTCGGGGCGATCCCAGTTCTCGGTCGAGAACGCAAACAGAGTCAGGTAAGCCACACCCCGATTTGCAAAGTCAGCAACTACACGTTGAAGGTTTTCAAACCCGGCATGGTGCCCTTCGGAAACATCGAGCCCGCGCGATTCGGCCCAACGCCCGTTGCCGTCCATGGTGATAGCGACGTGACGAGGGACAGTCGTATTGTCTTTCTCGGTGCGCTTGGATGCTTCAGGATTTGCTGTCATATTCAGCCCAGTCCGGGTTGCGAGCGATTCGATCGCCAGCAGTCAGGAAAGATGCAGGATTAAACCTGCATCACCTCTTCTTCTTTTTCAGACGAAGCAGTGTCGATTTGGGCAACGGCGCCATCTGTCAGTTTTTGCAGATCTTTCTGAGCCCGCTGGCAGTCATCTTGCGACGCCTCACCCTCTTTTTCGATCATGCGAATAGTGTCCTGGGCATCACGGCGGGAACTTCGAATAGAAACCTTACTCTCCTCGCCTCGTGCCTTAACCGTTCGAACTAGGTCACGGCGACGCTCTTCCGTAAGAGGCGGCAGGTTGAGCCGGATAATCTGTCCGTCTATGTTAGGTGAAATGCTCATATCGGAGTTTTGAATCGCCTTGGCGATAGGATCAACAGCGTTCTTGTCCCATGGCTGGATTACTAGAAGCCGCGCATCGCCAACAGATATCTGCGCAAGTTGATTCAACGGCATCTCGCTGCCGAAGTAGTCGATCTTCAAGTTGTCGACAAGCCCCGTCGAAGCACGCCCGGTTCTAACGCCGGCCATTTCGCGCTTTAAGGCCTCGACCGTATCGGACATTTTCTTTTTGGCTTCGCTGAGCGTCTCTTCCAGCATCGTGTTATCCCCCGAACCTATCTTCAGCAGATGACCAACGAACCCCAACTGCTGTCACAAAAAATACAACTGGCAGCAATATTTTGCCACCTACAAGGCCGTCCCAAACGAACGATTATGAACTGGCTACGTCGTTAATCAGCGTTCCGACGTGCTCGCCCGAAAGTATTGCCTTCAAATTTCCCGGTTTGAATATATCGAACACCACTATGGGAAGGGAATTATCCATGCAAAGTGAAAGCGCTGTGCTGTCGAGAGCCTGCAATCGCTGGGAAAGTGCCTCGTGATGCGACAGGTGATCGTACTTCTTCGCCGATTCGTTCGTCATCGGATCGGAGTCGTACAGGCCATCTACGCCGTTCTTGGCCATGATGAGGGCTGAAGCGCCAATTTCGAGTGCCCGCAAAGCGGCGGCAGTATCGGTCGTCATGTACGGGTTTCCTGTACCGCCCGCAAAAATAACAACGCGTCCTTTTTCGAGATGACGGATCGCCCGGCGACGAATGTACGGCTCGGCGACCGACGGCATGGCGATCGCCGACTGCGTTCGCACGGTGACTTGTGCGCTTTCGAGAGCATCCTGTAGCGCAAGCGCGTTCATTATCGTTGCCAGCATGCCTGCGAAATCAGCCGTGGAACGGTCCATTCCTCTTTGTTCGTAGTCGGCGCCGCGCCAGATGTTGCCACCACCGACAACGACTCCAACTTCAACGCCCAAATCCACAATGCTTTTGATCTGATGGGACAGGTATTGAAGGGTGTCGGCGTCCATCCCGAACTCAAGTTCGCCTTTAAACGACTCACCAGACATTTTCAGAATCAGTCTTGAATATGTCGGTTCCGTCATCTGTCGTACCTTTCCTTGTTGGCCCTTACTAGCACTTACAAAAGAGCCCGACCAATTGGCCGGGCTCTCTGTTGAATCAATTATCCGCCGAGTTCAAATCGAGAGAACCTTCTTATTTGAATGTTCTCACCAAGCTTGCCGATCGAGTCTTTTACGACATCACCGATCTTCATGCTTGAATCACGAATGTAATCCTGCTCAAGCAGCAACTGCTCGTCAGCAACGTCATCGCCCTCTGGAACCGACTCGCGGTCGACGTGGAGCGGGCTCATCGCGGCAACCTGCATCGCAAGGTTTCGACCAAGAGCTTCGAATTCGTCGGTTCGAGCAACGAAGTCGGTCTCGCAGTTCAGTTCAACCAGCGAACCAACTCGACCACCTGTGTGGATGTAGGAAACTACGAGGCCTTCTGAAGTCTCGCGACCTGCCTTCTTTGCGGCTGAGGCCAATCCCTTTTCGTTAAGGAGTGACTCGGCCTTTTCGATGTTGCCATCGACCTCCTCAAGCGCTCGCTTCGAGTCCATGATCCCGGCTCCGGTCTTGTCCCGGAGTTCTTTTACCTGTGCAGCAGTAACTGGCACTTCTTTACCCTCGTTCAGCAATCGCAGTGATTTGCACGTACGGCTGCCTGAATTGATTTATTTCTATTCTTCTACTTACTGACGTTTTGGCGACTACTTGGAGTCGTCTTTGTCAGCAGGAGCGTCTTCTTTTTTCGCCTCGGCTTTTGCCTTAGGTGCTGCCTTTGCAGCAGGCTTCGCAGCTGCCTTCTTAGGAGCGGCCTTTGCTTTAGCGGCAGGCTTCTTCTCTTCAGTCTTGGGCTTGGCTTCTGCTTTGGCCTTGGCTTCTACCTTGGGGGGGTTGGCGTCGGCAGTTTTTGCTTCTGCTTTCGGCTTCTCTTCTACCTTCGGCTTGGCTTCAGCCTTGGCTGCAACTTCTGCTTTTGGCTTGGCTTCGACAGCAGGCTTTTTTTCTTCAGTTTTAGCTTCAGCTTTTGGCTTTGCAGCTTCTGCCTTGGCGGCTTCAGCAGCCCTCTTGGCGTCGGCGATTTTCTTTTCTTCAGCGGCCTTCGCTGCACGTTCAGCGGCCTTGGCCTGTGCAGCAGCCCGAGCAGCAGCTTCCTGAGCTTCGAGTTCAGCTTCAACAGCCATGCGCTCTTCACGAGCAAGCTTGGCGGCAGCCTTACCTGAAGCGATTGCTTCGGCAATGTGCTGGGTGATCAATGTGATCGAACGAACGGAGTCGTCGTTACCCGGAATGGGGAAGTCGACCTGCGTTGGATCACAGTTCGTATCGACAATGGCCACAACCGGGATACCGAGGCGCTTGGCTTCGGCAACGGCAATGTTTTCTTTTTCAATATCTACGATGAACAGAACCTGCGGCAGTTTTTCCATTTCCTTGATGCCACCGAAGAACTTGTCCAGGCGTACGGCCTCGGCCGCGAGCATGAGTGATTCACGCTTGGTCTGTGAAACGATAGTGCCTTTAGCAAACGCATCTTCCAAATACACCAGCCGCTCGATGCGGTGCTGAATCGTCTGGAAGTTCGTCATCATTCCACCCAGCCAACGCTGGTTGATGTACATGGCGCCGGCCTTATTGGCCTGATCTTTAATAGCACCTTGAGCCTGGGCCTTAGTCCCGACCATCAAGCACTCACCGCCCTGACCAACAATCTTCTCTACGAATTCCTTAGCGGCTTTCAAAGAAGTTACGGTCTTGGATAGGTCGATGATGTGTGCACGCGAGCGCTTTCCGAAGATGTACTCTGCCATCTTGGGGTTCCATCGCTTAGAAGGGTGACCGAAGTGCACACCAGCGATGAAAAGCGAACGCAGGTCGAGAGGCGCCAGAGTCTCCTCTTGCTCAGTTTCTACTGCAGCAACTTGCGGGGTCTCTGAAGTCGTCAATTACTTGCCTCTGCTTCCGGTTCAACAACTTTAGAACCGGCCTTGTATATGAAATATCGTGGCACACAAATAGACGCGGGACTTGCCCGCGCCGAAGATCGTGCGACGAATCGACTACTTATGCTATCACAGCTCCAGTTCAAATCCAGACCAGAATATCGACCTGTTTTTGAACTCAGAAGCTAGACACTGTCGAGTTGCGATAACCAGCCGCGCTGGGTAGCTACAGCCGCCGCGTGTGCCCGGTTATGGGTATGGGTTTTGTCGAGGATTTTGACGACGTAGTTTTTGACCGTCTGCTCGACCAATCCGATTTTCTCGCCGATTACCTTGCTCGAATCGCCACGTGCCACCAGCTCCAGGATATCTATCTCATTCAAAGTTAACGGATTATCTATCGGTGCCACGTACTCAACCGGCTGTTCAGAACCAGCAAGTTCTTGCAACACGGCCCTTGCACCCGAATCATTTGTTGCAAGCTGCTTCAAAAGCGGACTGCCCGGCGAATCGACAAGCGAGCAAATTGCTTGCTCCAGATCCTCAACATCATCCGATTCACTTATGTAGGCCCACGCTCCTGCCCGTACGGCCTCGATGAGTGTTTCTTCCGAATTACCTAGCCCAATAAACAGAATTTTAGGTGGATTCTGTTCGCCAAATTCCCGCAACTGATCAGCATTGGGTGCTTCATCGATAATTCGCACGTCCGACTCAGCGGCGTAACCGATACTTCCTTTGACGACTGAAAATCTGGCCCTCCTGCCAAGAAGGTTCAGAGTCGCCCTTTCAAGATCGAAATCTGAAATTGCCAGATGCACAGTCATACGCCGGGCGTTCTCGTCCGGGACGTCCTGACTTAGGGGAATGAGCAGAGGTTGTGTGCTATCGAGTTTTAATGCCAACTTTTGGGCAGTTTCGTCGCCAAGAATAAAGAGAGAGTCACTAATGATGAACACGGGTACGCAATCCGCCACATCATAGTTGGCGTATTAATCTCCAACCAGCAAACACAGTTTCAATACACAAAATCCCGGCTCCAGCGTTTATCGTGAATCTATCTCACACGCAGCGCATCCGATTTAATAACAAGCTGGAACAAACGAACAACACTGTTTCCCAGACATCTGGGAAAATAAAAATGTGCTAATCCGACCCTCCAACAACGGTTCGATTAGCGGTTTTGAAAAACTCAGAGAAGATATTCCTCACACATGACAACGGTTAGTACATCAGTTACAACGGACGAAGTTGGATTTAACGCAAAGAATCTGCCAATACCAGCCGCAATTGCAGGACTGGTAGCGCTCGTAGCCCTTGTTGGCGGGCTGATCGTCGGCCCCGGTGCAAACAGCATCATTTCGGGGGTGCTGGACTATCAAGCCGATAGCGCGGGTCAGGTGACCGACTTCGGCTCTTCGCTTCCGTTTGTCTCTGCTTTCAGCACTGCTCTGTGGATTTCGCTCACCTTTGCTTTCACCGCCGGCATGGTTGCGACGGTAAACCCGTGTGGGTTCGTAATGCTCCCGGCGTTTCTGACGATGTATCTGTCCGATCAACAGGGCGATCAGGCGACTGCAGCGAGTAAACCTGTCTTCAAACGGCATTTGATCAAACGGCTTACCGACATCTTCACCAAAGGCCTGGCGCGCATCGGCTTATCGGTCGTCAAAGCCCTGTACGTCAGTCTGGCTCTGGGTGCCGGATTCGTGCTGTTATTCGGTGGGGTTGGACTCGCCATTTCTGCAGGTGCTCAATCGTTTTTCGTTTCGGTTTTCCCGTGGGTCGGGTTTATTCTGGGATTCGTTATGGCGGGTCTTGGAGCCTACCTTTTTGCCGGCGGTAAGCTTTACAGCAACCGGGCACAATCGGCCGCTTCACACATCGGATCCGCCTCCGATACCAGTGTGAAAGGCTACTTCCTTTTTGGTATTTCTTACGGCGTGGCTTCTCTCAGTTGCACACTGCCGATCTTCCTCGCAGTAGTTGGCCTTACGTTCGCCGACACATCACTTGCCGAAGCGACCGGTCAGTTCATCGCATACGGACTCGGAATGACGTTCGTTATAACGATGATGACGATTCTCATTGCAGTGTTCAAAGGTGCTCTCGTCAACCAGATCCGCAGGGCGATGCCGTATGTCAGCTCCATTTCAGCCGGTGTTCTGATAATCGTCGGCGGCTACCTGATCTTCTACTGGCTCACCGAAGGCGAAATAAGCCGAAACTTCGGGCTCTAGGGTGGGTGACCAGGGCGCGTTCTCTAGCTCCTTCTCCATGGGGAGAGGACTTTAAGCCACGCCCCTGAAGTAGTACGATGAACGTCCTAAACCCGCCCGACTAGGAGCATCGCCATGCAAACACGCGAATACAGCACTACAGGTCAACAGTTATCTATCGTGGCGTTTGCTGGCATCGTCGTAAAAGACGAAACGGCTGAAAACTCGTCTCGCTACGTGTCTTGGGCGATCGACCAGGGCATCAACTACTTCGATGTCGCACCCGGATACGGCAATGCGCAGAACATGCTCGGGCCGGCTCTTGAACAGTACCGAAACGACGTGTTCTTAGCCTGCAAAACTAACAAGCGAGAAGCCGTTTCTGCCCGAGCCGAACTCGAAGACTCTTTGAAGCTACTGCGCACCGATCACTTCGATCTCTACCAGATGCATGCAATGACCACGCAGGAAGACCTCGAAGTAGCAACCGGACCCGGCGGCGCACTTGAGATGTTCGTAAAAGCCCGCGAAGAAGGTCTTGTGAAGCATCTCGGTTTCTCAGCACATTCAGCCGAAGTGGCAGTCGAGCTCATGAACCGTTTCGACTTCGATTCGGTGCTGTTCCCAGTCAACTTCACAACGTGGTTCGAATCGGGATTCGGCCCACAAATCATGAACGAAGCTGAACAACTCGGCGTGGCAAGACTGGCGCTAAAGGGCGCATCGCATCATGCGCTAGAGGACCGCAATCACAAGGTCCGTGAAAAGTGCTGGTACGCCCCAATCGAAGACCGTGAGCTGTTGAAGTTGGCTCTTCGTTGGACGCTTTCGCAGCCAATTGTCGCAGCGATCCCACCCGGCGACCCCGAGTTATGGCAAATGGCAGTCGAAGTAGCCCAACACTTCACTACGATCACACCAGACGAAGAAGAAGAACTCCGCGAAAACGCCCGAGGCCGAGCGCCACTGTTTGAACTGGCACATGCTTAGTTAGCCGTGGCCTGTCATGCTGAACTTGATTCAGTATCGCTTGCACAGCGCACAAACAAACCGATTCAGAAATGCACGCTCTTCCTGGACCACTTGTACCCATTGCTCAGGATCCTGAATCAAGTTCAGGATGACAATAAAAGAAAAGCAATAAAAGAAAAACCGCTCCGGTTTCGGAGCGGCTCTTCTTATTTCGTCTAACCGGAAACAGATCCGACAGCTTCAGCCATCAAACCTCAAACCACAGAAAAACTGCCAATGGCACCTATCCGGCGATAACCGGGTTGTGGAGGATGCCGATGTGTTCGAGTTCAACCGTTACATCGCCACCAACGTTGATCGGCGGGGTTGTTCCTGATGTTCCGGTCCAGATCATGTCGCCCGGGTAAAGCGTTACGTAGGTGCTGATGTACGAAATCGCCTGAGCGGTCGTGAAGATCATCTCGGATGAGTGGCACTTCTGACCCTCAACGCCGTTGACCAATCCACGAATGGCAACGTTTTGGGGGTCGATGTCGGTAACCATGAACGGGCCTGTAGGGCCGAACGTGTCGGCCGACTTTGCCCGCCACCACTGGGTGTCGGCGTTTGCGCCAGACTGCCATTCACGAGCGCTCACATCGTTACCGGCGGTGTAGCCGAAAACGTAGTCGAGTGCGTCGGCTTCCGATACGTGACTGGCTTCTTTGCCAATAATCGCAATCAGTTCCGACTCGCAAACAACAAGCCCTGCATCGGCAGGAAGCTTGATCGGGTCGCCGGGGCCAATGATGGCGTTGGTGTTCTTGTAGAACGGCTGCGGTCGGGTCGGTCGGTCGGCGCCAAGCAAGTGCGAACCGTAGTTCAATGCGAGGCAAAGCATCTTGCTGGGGTTGGGGTTCGGGGCAAGAATCTTGACCTCGTTCAGGTCGTGCGTGGCGCCTGTCTCCGAGTAATCCTGGTCAATTGGCGAATTCGAAATCTCTTTTACTGTGTCGCCGTCAACTACGCCGTATGCTGCGTCGCCGCCGTTCGAAAATCTCACAAACTTCATTTTGTTGTTCTTTCGGGTGCCCGGTTCAAATGATCGGTGCCAGTATCGGTATCGTGCCCGCCAGCGTCTCGGTATTCAGTGAGAATTCTCACCAAAACTCTGGCGAGATCTGATCTTGAGCCGAAACATACTACTACCGCAACCGCGGTATGCTCATCCCAAAACCAATGGTTTATTTAAATTGGGTTTCGCCTAGCTGACAAAGTTTGTGGCGAGCCTATGCAGGAGAGCTAATTTGTTCGATCTCATCATCAGGAACGGAACGGTTGTCGACGGTACTGGCTCTGCCAGATTCAAAACCGATGTCGCAATCAAGGGCGATTCCGTGGCGGCGGTCGGTGAGATCACAGGCGAAGCGGCTCGTGAAATCGACGCGACAGGCAAGGTCGTAACTCCCGGCTTCATCGACCTCCACACCCACTCCGACAACTCGTTCCTGATCGATCCGTACGCCGACTCGAAGCTCACCCAGGGTGTGACCCTTGAACTCTTGGGTAACTGCGGCATGAGCTACTGCGCGCCGTTCAACGACAACACGCTGGATGAATTCCGCTCACGCACCGACAAGTACGACCCTGACTACACGCCTGACTGGTCGGACATGGACGGCTACCTGACCGCCCTCGAAAAATCCGGATCGACGATCAATATCGCTGCGCAAATCGGGCACGGATCGGTTCGCCGAACCGTCATGGGCATGGAACCACGAATGCCGACTCCAGAAGAGATCGACCGAATGTCGGGGATCTTCGCCGATTCCCTTGACGCCGGCGCGCTCGGCATGTCGACCGGCCTCTGGTACTCGCCAGGCTCTTACTCTCTCGCTGACGAAGTGATTGCCGTTACCCAACCCGCTGCCGACCGGGGAAAGCTGTACTCATCGCACATCCGCTCCGAAGCCGACGACCTGAGCGGGCTCTTCCCTGCCCACGCAGAAGCGATCGAAGTCGGCAGGCGCACCGGAGCTCGAATTCAAATCTCGCACGTAAAAGCGGTTGGCCCGAAGTTCTGGGGGCGCGGGTACGAGTTGATTGAAGGCATGGAGCGGGCGCGCGAAGAAGGGATCGACGTAGCTGGCGATCAGTATCCATACGAATGGTCGTCGACCGGTTTTTCAGGTGCCATGTTCGCTCGTTGGGCGCTGGTCGGTGGGCGCCAGGCAACGATTGACCGACTCGCCGATGCTGACACCCGTGCGCAGGTTCGCGCCGATGTGACCTACTACATCAACCGCAACCACTCTGCCGAGGGCTGCGTTGTGTCCAGCTTCCCGCCGGATCAATCGCTCGAAGGACGGTCGCTGCAGGATATCGCCGACGAATGGGGCTGCGAGCCGGAAGAGGCAGCGCTGCGCCTTTACGAGCAGTCAGACGGCAACTACGTGCTGCACTCGATGGAGCTCCAGGACATCGATTCGATCGCAAAATGGGGGCTGATGTCGATCGCTTCAGACGGATCGTCATTGCGAGACGAAGGTCCGCTTTCATCGGGCAAGCCGCACCCTCGCAACTACGCAACTAACTCGGTAATCATCGAACAGTTCGTCGAGCAGCGTGGACTTTTCACTCTGGAAGAGGCGATCTACAAGATGACCGCCCTGCCCGCTTCACGGCTGAATCTTTCGAAGCGAGGCCGAATCGCGATTGGCCAAAAGGCCGACGTGCTGGTCTTCGATCCTGCCAACGTAAAACAGCACAACGACTTCGTGAACCCGCACGTCTACTCAACCGGCATGGACTATGTCTTCGTAAACGGCAAGCCAGCGCTCGAAAACGGCAAGCCAAACGGCGAACTACCCGGCAAAGTGATGCGTTCGTTGGATGATTGATTTCCGATTTCCCGACTCCTGTGGAGGGACCTTAGGTAGAGGGTGTTCTGTTGGGTGCGGGGTGCATCCATCGTGCGTGAAGCGCGCGTCCCCACACCAGACCCCTCGGTTCCGATGACTCCACTCGGGAAATGTGAAATCATCCAATGAAAGCTCTTTCAACATGACCACTCTCACATATCGCACCTGCACCCTTGGTGACATCCCCGCTGTACTCGCGTTCTGGGGCCGGCAACACTAGGCGGCTCCACAAACGACGCCGAAACGATCCAGACTTTCCTCGATCACAATGCTGAACTCTTCATCACCGTCTGGGACAACGACAAGCTAATCGGTACGGTGTTGGCGGCGTGGGATGGAGGGCGGGCTCACTTCGCCCGGCTAACTGTGAATCCCGAGTACCGCAGACAGGGTATTGGGCGTGAGTTAGTAAACCGTTCAGAAAAGCTGCTCAAACAGCGGGGAGCCAAGCGCGTCTCCGCCGACATTCTGCGAGATAGCCCCGGCGCAATCGACTTCTGGAAATCAGTAGGCTTCACGGTCAATGATGTAGTCGAGCCATACGCCAAGAATATTTAGCGTCTGCCAGAACGTGGCGCAGCGCGCCGTCCACCCGAACTACCCGCACGTCTGCCGCCGCCGCGGCGTTTCGACTTGCTTGTGGGTCGGCGTGAATCACCCGAATCGAATGTCGCTCGGCGATCACCGGCACCGCCTCGTCTCGTGGGTCGATTCGCCTTGAAAGCCAATCGCCTATCGTTTCGAGTTTCCTCTTCGGGTTTCTTCCACGGCATGTGCGGCTTTGCGATCCGTTTCGACTCGATGGCCAGATCCATAAGATCAGCCACTTCTTTGCCCGTCAGTTCCCGAACGGCTCGCTTGGGCAGGTCGTCCAATTTAACGGTACCGAAGCTAATTCGGCGCAACCGTACGATCGGCGATTCCACAGACTCAAGCATGCGACGCACAATTCGGATTCG